>DASTJH010000079.1:0-94325 GCA_035716645.1 Terriglobales bacterium
CGCATCGTTGTCGAGAAAACGCCGAATACTTCGACGCGCTGGAGGCTCATCATCGACGATCAGCGCGCGAATCATGAGCTGGCTGCTTGGGTTGCAGGTATTTTGGCTTCGCTCCCGTTTAAGCGCAACGGAATGCAAATCCCCGCGCATACTCCTTGAGGCGCGAGTTGTGTCACGTGGAGAAAAGCGCGATCTTTACCGTAGAGCTCTTCGAGACGTTGCTGTGTCATCGCCAGTCCGATGCCGCGTTTGGCGAGGTCAGCGGCCGAGTCCTCGAGTTGGCTGCTGCAGTTTTGGATTTCAAGGCGAAGAGAGGAATCCTGGCGGAAACCACGAATAGTGACCGTGTCCTTTCCCTTGTGCCGTCCAATCCCGTGCGTCACTGCGTTTTCTACCAGCGGCTGCAAGATCATGGGAGGCACTGCACAAGAGAGCACGTCGGAGCTCACTGAGACTTCGAACCTGAGCCGGTCACCAAAACGGGAGGCCTGAATTCCGGTGTACAAAGACAGAATCTCAAGTTCGCGTGCCAGCGGGATCTCGTGCGCACCAGAGTTTTCCAGAGTAACTCGTAACAGCTCGCTCAGCCGCAGCAGGATATCTTCGGCGCGTTCACCGTCTTCGTGCACAAACGTAATGGCCGCTTGAAGTGTATTGAACAAGAAGTGTGGATGCAGCTGACGGCGCAGGGCTTCTAAACGTGCCTCCGATAGTTGAGTCTCCAGCTTTGCCGCTCTCAGCTTGCCCTCACGCGCATCTTCTCGCGCCTTGTAAAAGAGGACACCGGCCAGGAGCAGCCAATAGGTGGACAAACTAATCTGCTCGAAGAATTTGAAGTAATGTCGCAAAGCGCCGCCAGGCGAAAGCGACTCGTGATGCAGCAGCCAGCCGAAATATGCTTCCAGGGAAATTTGAACGCCGGTGAGCGCCACACTCGCCGCGAGGTGCAGCGGTAGGCGAGTTCGCCAGTTCGCAAACGTAATGGGGAACTTCCAGCCCAGCCACAACGCTGTTGGCGTAAGTACCACCCACATAAATCCCGACCAGGCGAGATAGAACGCAAACGGCTCACCCATCCCGTGGCTTACGTCGTACGCATACCACTGCGCAGCGAAGAGAATCACTACAACGGCCCATCCCAGGCAGATCGCCGCCCAAGCGCTTGTCGAAATCCGGTGCTGTGAACTCATGGCCGTTCAGAGGAATGATATTCAAAATCATTCGCGCACACACATTCCACAATCCGCGCTTACGATTCATCACCTCTGTTCAACCATTCCTCACAGTTTTGTTGTTGCTTTGGGCCTGTGACCGTATGTTCACCAGAAAGGAGCTGCCAGGTGTCGCAATTCACGCTGGTTATCAATGGCAAATCGCGGGACGTAGATGTGGAACCCGAAACCCCGCTGCTTTGGGTATTGCGCGATTCTCTGGGTCTTACGGGAACGAAGTACGGCTGCGGCTTGGGATTGTGCGGTGCTTGCACCGTTCACCTCGATGGGAAGGCGGTTCGTTCTTGCCAGACACCGATGAAATCCATCGGCTCAAAGAAAATCGTGACCATCGAGGGACTGGGAGAAGGCGGGCTGCATCCTGTGCAGCGGGCCTGGATCGCCGAACAGGTGCCGCAGTGCGGCTATTGCCAGTCGGGACAAATCATGCAGGCTGTTTCGCTGCTGCGTAGTAAGCCACATCCCAGCGTCGATGAAATCAATGCTGGTATGGCCGGCAACATCTGCCGCTGCGGTACGTACCAGCGAATTCGACGCGCCATTCAACGTGCCGCACGGGAGCGAACGGTGTGAGCCCGTGTGCTCCCATTGACCGACGCCAATTCATCAAAGCAAGCGCAGAACTAGCGGGCGCGCTCATACTTGGGTTCTATCTGCCGGGCAGCGCGGGTCAAGTTTCATCGCCAATTTTGAATCAAGAATTCCGACCGAATGCCTGGCTAGTGATAGCTCCTGACGACCGGATCACAGTTCTTTGCGAAAAGCCTGAACTGGGGCAGGGCTCGCGCACATACATTCCCATGATGATCGCCGAAGAACTCGAGGCAGATTGGAGCAAGATTCGTGTCGAACAGGCTCCGACGTTGCCTTCGATCTACAAAGGGCTCCGCACTGGAGGAAGCGGCGGTGTAGTGAACTCTTTTGACCAGATGCGGCGCGCAGGCGCGCAAGCCCGCGAAATGCTTGTCACGGCCGCTGCCCAGGAATGGAGCGCAAACAGAAGCGATTGCCGTGCCGAGAATGGTTCCGTGGTGCATGTTGGAACTCAGCGTCGCCTCCGTTATGGAGAGCTGGCAAGCAAAGCCGCGAAACTACCTCTTCTGGGACTTAATAATGTGGCTCTCAAGCCTTTCCGGGACTTCCACGTGGTCGGTACCTCGGTTCCGAGGACCGACGTCCCGAGCAAAGTGGATGGCACGGCGAAGTTCGGCTTCGATGTGCGGCTTCCAGGAATGCTCTACGCCGTTATTGCACGATGTCCTCACTTTGGCGGGTCGCTGCAAGCCTTCGACGCTTCAGCCGCAAAGCAAATTCCCGGTGTGAAAGCAATTTTTGCCGTGCCACCGCTTCCACGAAAGTTAAACACCGCAGGTGGAGTGGCAGTTGTTGCCGATTCGAATTGGCGAGCAATGGCAGCCCGGAAGCAGCTGAAATTTATCTGGAAGAAGGGATCTCGCGAAGCGGACAGCAGAACCTTGCGCCAATCACTGGAACGCGCAACTAGAGGCGAAGCAACCTATGTTGCCGTGGACCGTGGCAATGCTCTGGAGGTTTTATCAACAGCGACCAGGAAGCTGGAAGCGAGTTACGAGTCGCCATTCCAGGCGCACGCAACTATGGAGCCGATGAACACTACGGTCCAAGTGCGGGAAAAGCAAATCGAAGTGTGGTCGCCGACCCAGTTTGCGGATGAAGTGCAGCAGGAGATCGCGCAACTCGCCGGACTTCCTTCCGAGCAAGTGATTGTGCACATGACTCTTTCGGGCGGCTCGTTTGGCCGGCGCTATCAATGGGACTACGCCGCTGAAGCGTGGCAGGTTGCGAAGAATTTCAAAGCCCCTGTCCAACTGCTGTGGACGCGCGAAGATGACATGCAGCACGATTTTTATCGTCCGTATAACTTTCAGTATCTTTCTGCAGCGTTGGGTTCTGAGGACAAGCCCCTAGCCTGGTCCACTCGCGTAGTCACAACTCCTATCGCTGAGACCAACGTTTATAGCGGGTACGACGAATCGCCCGAAGCATTGAAGAACCCTGCTACCGTGGCGGCGCTGGAATGGTATGGAGCAGACGTTGTCCCGTATGACATTGCGAATTTCCGGCTGGATTATGCGCCAGTCATGTCGCCGGTTCCGCGCTCATGGTGGCGATCGGTGGCTTCCTCCTACACGCCATTCGCGAAGGAGTCTTTCCTTGACGAATTGGCCCACCTGATCGGACGCGATCCGCTGCAATTTCGTCTGGACCTGCTTGCTAACGATTCACCCAACTCTGCCCGCGTTCGCAACGTGCTGCAAATCGCGGGCAAGGCCGCGGGGTGGGGACAATCTTTGCCGAGCCGCCAGGGACGCGGGATTGCATGTTTTGCCGGAGATACTTGTAACGCACAGATCGCAGACGTTTCCGTTGATGACGACGGCACCGTTCACGTGATTCGAGTTACGAGCGTCGTCGATTGCGGCCTGGCTGTCAGCCCTGACGGCGTGCGCGCCATGACCGAGGGCGCCATCAATTTTGCTCTTACTGCTGTGCTTACAGGTGAGATCACCATTAAGGACAGCGCTGTCGAACAAAGCAATTTTCACGATTACCAAGTGCTGCGCATCCATGAATCGCCGGAAGTTGACGTCCATATTGTTCCCAGTTTGGAACCGCCATCCGGTGTCGGAGAACTGGGCGCAATGCTGGTCGCGCCGGCGGTGGCCAACGCCATTTTTGCCGCAACCGGAGTTCGCATACGCAGATTGCCGGTCGATTCGGCGCTTCTGCAGAAGGTCCATTCATGAGAACTATGAAGACTACAAAGTTGGATCGACGCGAGTTTCTGAAGAGCGCCGGCCTCAGCGGAGCCGCTCTAGTCCTTGGTTTTTACCTGCCGGGATTTAGTTCCCAGCGTCTATCCGGTCAACAAACCGTCAAGGCAAACGCCTGGATCACCATCGATGCTGACAACACCATTCGTCTGCTCACCGAAGTGCCGGAAATGGGCCAGGGACCGCGCACAGTGGGCGCCATGATGCTCGCCGACGAGCTTGAAGCAGATTGGTCAAAGATCACGGTGGAGCAGGCCCCGGTGATTCCGGGAATCTACAAGAACCTCCACACGGGAGGAAGTGGCGGCACAGCCTCTGCCTGGGACTACATGCGCCGAGCCGGCGCACAAGCGCGCGAGCTGTTGATCTCGGCAGCTGCCAGCAAATGGAAAGTGTCGAACAGCGAGTGCATAGCCAGAGAAAGCACGGTCGTACACAAGCCCAGCGGACGCAAGCTCAATTATGGCGAACTGGTCAGCGTGGCCGCATCTCTCCCGGTTCCAGACGCAGCGAATATCCCGCTGAAAACGGCGAAAGACTTTCGATACATCGGCAAGCCCATACCCCGAGTTGATACTCCGGCGAAGACTACGGGCAGCGGCATCTTCGGAATTGACGTGAGGGTGCCGGGAATGCTCTACGCCGTCATAGCCCGCTGTCCTCAGTTTGGCGGGAAGGCCGAAAGCTTTGATGCCGCACAGGCCCGCGCTGTGCCGGGAGTGCGCGCGGTTTTTCCGGTTCCCGCAATCAGCTTTCTTCCCAAGCTAAACGTGAACGCGAATGTTGCCGGAGGCATTGCTGTGGTTGCTGATTCAACCTGGTCGGCGATGCAGGGCAGAAAAGCGCTCAAGATCTCATGGGATAAAGGGCCGCACGCAGGAGAAGACACTGACAACCTCCGAAAAGCGTTGATAGACGGCGCTTCGGCAGAACCTCAGTTCGTGGTCGTCAATCAGGGTAGCGCATTGAGTGCCCTCGCTTCGGCTACGCGGAAGATTGAGGTAACTTACGAGTTCCCTTTTCAGGCACACGCAACCATGGAGCCCATGAACACGACAGTGCACGTCCGCGAGAATGAAATTGAGGTTTGGTCGCCGACCCAAATTGGGAACATCGTGCAACAGGAAATTGCGGCGCTTTCCGGCCTGCCGCCTGAACGAGTCACGGTGCACATGATGCTTTGCGGTGGATCATTCGGCCGGCGCTACCAATGGGATTATTCCGCAGAGGCCTGGCTGGTAGCCAAACAGATGCAGGCACCCGTGCAGCTCCTCTGGACGCGCGAGGATGATATGCAGCACGATTTTTATCTGCAGCACTCCTACCATCGCCTGAGCGGTGCTTTGGATCCGAGTGGAGGAATTCTCGCGTGGTCGCACCGCATTGTTTCCACTCCCATCCGCGCGGTGTTCGATAGCGCAGACAAGCTCACGCCCAAGCATCTGGCTACGCAGGAAGTGGGTGGCGCGGATGTTGTTCCCTATTCGCCGGCAAATCTCTACGTAGATTATGTTCCAGTGCAGTCGGGGGTTCCCCGAGCGTGGTGGAGGTCGGTGGAACATTCCTTCAATGCATTGGCCACGGAATGCTTCATGGATGAGTTAGCTCATTCTGCGGACGTCGACCCGCTTCGATTCCGCATGGGCCTGCTGCGGGAAGACCGCAAGTTGCCGTGGATTATGTGGCCCGACGATCCGCCGGTTCAGACGCGCCGCTTTCGCAATGTACTGCAGTTAGCGGCTGAGAAATCTGGATGGGGTGCTCCGCTGCCCAAAGGCCATGGGCGGGGTATCGCCTGTTGCCCATCGTTTGGCAGTTATATCGCCCATGTGGCTGAGGTGTCGGTTTCACCCGACGGAGAGGTGAGGATTCATCGGGTTGTGAGCGCTGTTGATTGCGGCACGGCCGTGAATCCAGATGGAGTCAGGGCGATGACGGAAAGCGGCGTGAACTTCGGACTCACACCGGTGCTGAGCGGCGAAATCACGGTTCAGGACGGAGCTGTTGAGCAAAGTAATTTTGATGGGTATCAAGTGCTGCGCATTCCTGAGGCGCCTGACATTGAGGTCTACATTGCCGATAGCGGCGAAGAAATTGGCGGCATGGGTGAAACTGCGGTTCCGCCTCTCGCTCCTGCCGTACTCAACGCAATCTTTGCAGCGAGCGGTAAACGAGTACGCAAGCTGCCGGTTGACGCCGCCTCTCTAGCGGCATCATCGGAGAAAACTTCATGACGCGTCGCCCTCGATATGCCTGCTGCGCGGGACTGGCATTTTGTTGGTTCGGAGCGGCCGCCATTCTCTGCCAAAAATCCCCAAACACTGTCCGCAACGGCTCACCCAAGAGTGGATCGGTCATCTTTCGCAAGAGCTGCTCGGTTTGCCACAGTGTTCACAAAGGCGAAACGAAAGTAGGCCCATCTCTGTATGGAGAGCTGCGCGAAGGTTCTGGTCACTCGGAGGAACACGTTCGCCAGGTCATAATCGAGGGCCAGGGCACCATGCCGCCTTTTAAGGAGAAGCTTGATTCTGAGCAGATGGATGATCTGATCGCATATCTGAAAACTTTATGAAGCACTGAATCAGGGCAATGGGCCTGCGGCCCACGCGAGCGCCTAGGACAAAGCCCTGCTCTTTGAGCCGACCCCATATCAATTGCGGACTTCCGCGATTCGCGATGAAAAATTCCCTGGAAATTCCCTGTTAGCAGGGAATTCTGCTTGTTCCTGACCTCGGCCACACTATTCCAAAATCGCGTCGAGGAAATCTCATCGCCACGCTCTTACGGCAGCCATTTGCCGATGCAGGGTTTTGACAACTTTATGACATGGCGCTGACAAATCGGCGGGCTTCGGCAGGCATTCTTTAAGGCCGCAGTGTGTTGCCTGCTGATGACTATTGCTGATGCATCGCTGCAACAGCGTCCACGACATTCCACTTCTGGATCAATTAGGAGGAATCGATGTATTTGCTCCGCACCCGCACCATGCGTTTCTTACTTGCCTTGCTCGCCGTTACGCTCTGCGCACCGTTCCTTTTGGCTAAAGACGGGGCGCACTACCAGCAGACCAACCTTGTCTCCGATCTTCCCGGCCTCGCAGCTACCACCGACTCCGACCTGGTGAATCCGTTCGGCCTGACTCGCGGTCCTGCGACCCCATGGTGGGCGAATGACGAAGGCACGGGCGTCTCGACGCTTTACAACGCACAAGGCGCCAAGCAGGCGCTGAGGATCAAGGTTCCGACGCCGCCCGGTTCTTCCGCCGCGAAAAGCACTCCGACGGGCATCATCTTCAACGGTAACCCGAGCAACTTCATAATCGGCTCTCCAGCCGGCGCCCCATTCTTTATCTTTGCCACACTCGACGGAACAATCTCCGGGTGGGTGCCGGCAGACGGGCCCACTGCGGTCATCGCCGTTGACAACTCTTCGCGAGCGATCTACACGGGTCTAACCTCCGCAACCTTCAACGGCGCGACATTGCTGTACGCTGCGAATCATAAGACTGGCGCGATTGACGTTTTTGACTCCAGCTTCCAACCCACGACGGTGCCGGGAGGATTCGTTGATGCTGCGATTCCAGCAGGACTCGTCGCATTCAATATTCAGGCGGTCGGCGGCAATCTGGTCGTGACTTATGCCAATGGCGCAACGCCGCCTGCATTCGGGCGCGGATTGGGCGCCGTCGACATCTTTGATGCCGGCGGAAATTTGCTCATGCGCCTCAAGTCCGGGGAAGCCGCCTTCAACGCGCCATGGGGTATCGCGATGGCGCCGTCTGACTTTGGGGAGCTTAGCAACCGTCTGTTAGTCGGCAACCTTGGCAGCGGACGCATCGCCGCGTTTGATCCCGCCACGGGCGAGTTCGTCGGTTTTCTGCATGGCAGCCATGGCGCGCTGTCCATCACCGGACTTTGGGGAATCTCCTTTGGCGGCGGCACTGCCACTAACGGCGCCGCGAATACTCTGTTCTTCACTGCGGGGCTAGAGAAACTCGAACACGGATTGTTCGGCACCATCACGCCACAGGTGAAGAACAGCAACGACAACGATGGCGACGACCAGAATGACGAGCACTGAGAAACGGTGACGTCATGAATCGCGACCGGCGCGCCAGAGAACACGGATGATCGCGCGCGATCATTGCGTCGGCGGTGACGAGGATGGTCACCGCCCTGGAACGCCGGATCGCAGTAGTCGCGAAACGATTGCGTGAAACCCTCTCCCGGCTATGTCAATAGGCGCGGCGGCTCCTTCGCCGCGCCTTTCGTTTTGTGGTCGACTAAGCGATCCAAGCGCGCTGATTCTCGGGGGCTGCAAAAATTCGCAAGCTACTCCTGCCGCAGGGCGACCGTGGGATTGATGCGGGTGGCGCGGCGGGCCGGGATGTAGCTGGCGAGCACGCCGATGACGAACATCAGCGCGATCGCCGAGACCAGCGCGAGGGGATCGGCTGGTTGCAAGCCGAAGAGCAGGCTGGAAATCCACTTGCCGGCGGCGAAAACCAGCGGCACTCCAATGGCGGCTCCCATCAGCACGAGCAGCAGCGATTCGCGAAGAACTAGCCACAAGATGCCGCTGCGCTGCGCACCCAGCGCGATGCGGACGCCAATTTCATTGGTTCGGCGTGACGTGGCGTAGGCCATCACTCCATAGAGCCCGATGCAAACCAGGACAACGGCCAGAATGCCGAATGCGCCGGAGAGCTCGGCGATCATGCGATCGGTGACCAGCGAATCCGAGAGACGCTGGTCCATGGTCTCCATGGTGGCGACCGTAGGTAGATTAGGGGCCGCTTGCTTTACCGCACTGCGAATCGCGGACGAGAATGAGGAAGGATCGCCAACCGTGCGAACGAGGATCGCAGCCCCCAGTGTCCAGTCGTTGCCGATAGGGTTGAAATAGGGAACGTAAAAGCGCGGAAATGGCATCTCTTTCGCGCTGTGCTGTTTCGAGTCGTGAACTATCCCGACGATGATAAAGGGAGCTTGGCCCGCTGTGGTGTGGACAAACACTCGCTGACCAATTGGGTTGGAGTGCGGAAAGAATTTGCGGGCCATGGTCTCGTTGATCACGCCAACGCGCTGTCCATTGCCGCTGTCGCCTTCGGCGATGTCGCGGCCTTGGAGAATGGGAATTCCAGTGGTTGAGAAGAAATTGGCGCCGACCATGTCCCAGCGGACATCCGCATTGTCGCCGGGCAATGGCTTCCGCCCTTCGATGGTGACGGGTGAACTGGAATCGCGGCCGCTCACCAAGGGATTATCGATGAGAGTCGCGCCGGCAACTCCGGGTATGGCATCAATTCTCAGCAGAATGCTCTGGTCGAGTGCGGGGATCTCGGTAGCGCGATAACCGTAAGAGAGCGGGTCCACAAAGAATTCCAGCAAATGGTCGCGGTCATAGCCGAGCTGCGTCTGTGACAAATTACGAAAGCTGCGCACGAAAAGCCCGGCCAGCACGAGAAGCAGCAGCGAGAGTGAGACCTGCGCGACGACAATAATCTTACCCGTGGGCACTCCGCCCGGGCGAGCAGTGGTGCCTGCTGTACCGCGAGTCGTAGCCTTTAGATCCACGCGCGCCGCCCGAAAGGCGGGAGTGAGCCCAAAGACAATTCCCGTCAGCAATGAGACGCCAAAGGTGAAGGCGAGAACGGCCGCGTTGGCATGCACGTCGAGGCAAACCTGATTGGACGTGGTTGAGACCATGCGCAGCAGAGCCGCATCGGCCCATTGGGCCAGTAGCAGGCCAACGGCTCCCCCGATGGCAGCGAGCAAAATGCTTTCGGTGAGCACCTGACGAAAGACGCGCGACCCGCTCGCGCCCAAAGCGACGCGAATGGAAATTTCCTTCTGGCGCGCAGCGGAGCGGGCCAGAAGAATGTTGGCGATGTTCGCGCAGGCGATCAGAAGAATCAGCCCCACGATCACCATCAGGATCAGCAGCGGCTTGCCAAAATCCGCGCGCAGGGTAGAGGCGCCGTGGCTCCCAGGCGTGACGGGAAGGTGCTGATTCAGGAATTGCTTTTTCTTTTCCGCCGACATCCCGCTGGTTTGCGCTTCCATCATCTGGTGGAACTCGACTTCGATACTGGCTTTGGCCTGGGCCAAAGTGACTCCGGGCTTCAGCCGGCCGATTACTTGCAACCACTCCGTCTTGCGGAATGGATTCGGCTCTTGTGAGAGGTAATCCTGCCCAGGAAAAATTTCGTTCTGCATCGTGAGCGGCACCCAGATGTCAGGATTGGCGCCCACGGTCTCGCCGTGAAATGGCGGCGGAGTGACTCCGATGACTTCGTAGGAAGTATTCAGGATGCGAATTGTGCGGCCGATCACGTCGCGCCCGCCGCCGAAGCGATTTTGCCAAAACGCGTAGCTGATCACGGCAATCGGATTCGCGTCGCGAAGCTTATCCACTTCAGGTCCGAACGCGCGGCCGAGAATGGGAGTCACGCCGAGCACAGAGAAATAGGAACCGCTGATCAGGCTGACATGCGCGGGAGCGCTGCTCGCAGCAGGATCGGCCAGTTCGACAGGGATGCGCGAGGTGAAATTAGAGGCGGCGAGCAAGCCGGAAAACACCTGATTGTTCTGTTCCAATTGCTGAAATTCGGGATAGGTAACGAAATCGCGGTCGCCATCGCCAAAGCCGATCTCTAAACCTTGCTCATCGGGATTTGTCAGAAAGACGAGCTGCTGTGGGTCCGTGACGGGAAGATTGCTGAGCAGCACGGAATGGATGACGGAGAAGATGGCGGTGTTAGCGCCGATTCCGAGCGCAAGAGTAAGAATAGCGACCGCCGCGAATCCCGGAGATTTGCGCAGCATGCGGAGGGCGAAGCGCAGATCCCTTCCCGCGATCTCGAGGAAAGATATACCGCGCTCTTCGCGGCATTCTTCGGTTGCGCGTACGACGCTGCCAAATTGCAATCTTGCCTGGCGCGTTGCTTCGACCGTGTCTGATTCGTTGCGCTGATTTTTATTTGCTTGCATGTCGATGTGAAACTGCAGTTCTTCCTGCAGCTCTTCATCCATACGGCGACGGAAAAGCAAGGCACGCAGTCGCAGGCTGTAATCCTTCCACTGCATATTCACGCCATCCTTAACACCCGCGCAATGGCATCGGTAAGCTTGCTCCAGTTCACCGCCTCGATTTCGAGCTGTTTGCGGCCAGAGGCAGTGAGTGAGTAGAAGCGCGCTCGCCGGCCCAGCTCCGAAATACCCCACTCGGCTTTGATCCAACCACGGTGCTCAAGCCGATGAAGCGCGGGATAAAGAGAACCCTGGTTGACCCGCAAGACATCCTGTGAAATCTGCTGAATGCGCTCAGAGACTGCCCATCCGTGCATCGCGCCGGAACGGAGCGCACGCAAAATTAGCAAATCGAGTGTGCCCTGGAGAAGATCGAGTCGGGATGATTCCTGTGCCATTGGTGTAGGCGCTCGACAAGACAGTATGCTCTCTTGGTGTCGAATGTCAACAGCAGCCACAACGTTAGCGACTTACTCAGAACTTGCGGCTGGGCCGCCCTGGATGTCGCTTCCGTTCCAAGCCACGGACTCTAAGTTCACGGCTTGACTTCCCGACGGTCGAGTGTCTACCATCTGTGCAATTGATAGTCGAATGTCTTCCATGGAAGCAGATGGCGGAAGCTGTGGCGCGGGTGATGTGGCCCGCCGCCGAGGAGAGCTGAGATGAAATGGTGGCAGATCAAGAAAAGGGATGCCGATCTCGAGCGGGAACTGCGCTCTGACCTGGAGTTGGAAGAAGAAGAGCAACGCGACCGCGGCCTGTCGCCAAAAGAAGCGCGCTATGCGGCCATGCGCGCATTTGGTAACCCAACTCTCATCCTCGAACAAACCCGCGCCGTATGGTCATGGAACTGGATCGAAGCCATCGCGCGGGATCTGCGTTATGGCCTGCGCACCCTGTGGCGCACGCCCGGATTCACGCTTGTTGCAGTTCTGGTCATGGCGCTGGGCATCGGAGCTAACGTTGCTTTGTTTACGGTTGTCCGCAGCGTATTGCTCAAGCCGCTTCCGTATAGCGACCCAGGACGGCTGGCATTGATCTATGAGGCGGATAACAGTCAACCGCACGCTTCGCCCTGGCTTCCTGTGGATGCGGGCAGCTTCTGGGAGTGGCAGAGGTCAACTCAGTCCCTGGCACCAATGGCCCTTGTCTCCCCGTTTCAGGCATACAACGTTTCCGGCGAAGGTGGAAAGCTGCCGGAAGTAGTAGAAGCGGCATGGTGCACCGACAATTTCTTTTCGCTGCTCGGCGTGCGGCCGGTGAAGGGACGATCCTTCACACCGGACGACGACAGGCCAGGCGCGCAGGCCACGGCCGTGATAACTGCGAATTTTTGGAAGCGCCGGTATGCGTCTGACCCGGCCATCATTGGGAAGACGATCTGGCTTAATGCCAAGCCCTACACGATTATCGGCGTTTTGCCTTCTACGTTCGTCTATTCCGGAGCATTTGGGGGCGGTGCCGACCAGATTTGGACACCGGTGAGACATGAGGCGCCGGCTTATCTCCTTCACACTTATGGAGATCACGAGTTCCTGGCCGTAGCGCGGCTCGCTCCGGGTGTTTCGCTCGCCACGCTTGCTGCGCGCGTGGACGCGTTGCAGAAGCAGATCAAGTTGGCTCATCCGGAACCCGCCGTACATCCCGGAGCCATCGGCAGAACGATGCTCGACGATGCCGTACACAATTACAAAACGCCGCTTTATGCGCTACTGGGCGCAACCGGATGTGTACTGCTCATCGCCTGCATGAATATCGCGGGCCTTCTGGTCGCGCGTGCAGCATCGCGCAACAAGGAGTTTGCGATTCGCGCCGCGCTGGGGGGCGGGCGCATGCGCCTCATACGCGAGCAGCTGATGGAAAGCCTGCTGCTCTCAGCGTCAGGCGGCGCACTCGGCCTTTTGCTGGCTTGGGCCGCGCTCGCGTGGCTGGTTCATGCGCGCCATGACATGAATCGTGTAGAGGCTATTCATTTCGACGGCATGGCTGCGGCTTTTACCTTGGCTGTGATCTTCCTCTGCACCCTCTTTTCCGGGCTGATCTCCGCTCACAGCGCGGGCCGGGGCAATATACTGGCCGGATTGCAGGAAGGTTCTCGCTCGCATAGCGGCGGCAGGTCTCGCGCGGTGCTGCGGCGCATTCTGCTATCCGCGGAAGTAGGACTGACAGTTGTGCTACTGGTCGGGGCAGGACTCCTGCTCAAGAGCTTCGAGCATCTGCGCTCCTCCGATCTCGGCGTGCCGGTCGACAACGTTCTTACCCTGCAGTTGAGATTGCCGGGTGCTCGTTACAAGCAGGACGAACAGAAGATTGCGTTTTTCGAGCAACTCATCGCAAGAGTTCGCGCTCTGCCCGGGGTCTCGTCCGCCGGCCTGGTGAGCGCGGCGCCCGGCGAAGGATGGAACGGCGACTATCTAATGAGCATCGTGGAGCATCCACCCCTGCCGAAGGGCCAGGGACTGGATTTCATGCTGCGCGGCGCGGATCCCGGATATTTTTCGGCAATCGGACTTCCCATTCTCGGAGGACGCACCTTCAACGAGAATGAACGAGAGAAGCGGGCGAACGTTGTGCTGATCAGCCGCGGGGCTGCGCAGCAGTATTTTCCCGGGGAAGACCCCATCGGCAAGCATCTCAAGACGATCGATGAAAGCGGCGTATGGACAGTCATTGGCGTGGTCGGGGATGTGCGATGGAATGTGGCTCAACCGCCGAATCCCACGCTGTACTGGCCGATCTACGGGAATGGCTACAGCTTTTGCACCATTGTGGTGCGAAGCTCCCATGACGCGGACTCCATGGCAGTTCCGGTCCAGAAGATTGTCGCCCAACTCGACCCAGACTTACCTGTTTCGAACGTGATGACTTTGCGAGAGGCAATCGGCAAGAGCACGATCGACTCGGAATTCAATTCGGTTCTGGTTTCGGCCTTCGCCATCATCGCGCTGGTTCTCGCCGCCGCAGGGCTTTATGGTGTGCTGGCGTATCTGGTGGCCCAACGGCTGGTTGAATTTGGCATCCGCCTGGCACTCGGCGCGCAACGCAATGCCTTGCTAAGTCACTTGCTGTTGGACGGCCTCAAGCCAGCTCTGCTGGGCCTCTTGGTCGGCTTGCCAGTGAGCGCCGCCGTAGTGCGCCTCATCCACAGCATGCTCTATGAAACAGAGCCGCTCGATCCCGTGGTATTTGGCGCCGTGGCTGGACTGCTGTTGCTCGTGGCTATTGCGGCCTGCCTCGCCCCGGCCTGGTATGCTTCGCGCCTTGACCCGATGCGGACATTGCGAACCGAATAGTAGAATTTTGTAGTACTTCGGCGCCTCTCAACCGTCGCATAATCGCCAACTCACCCCCTGAGCTGCTCCGAGTGACGGGCTTCTCCGAACTAGCCAACAGAAAATCCCGTTTCGACTAGCCGACCATTCACGGCCGTGTGCGGTAATGCGGGCGACTTGGCTGGGTGCCTAAGTGGCAGGTGTCGTATTCGAAATTTCCCTACCACCCATAGATTTTTCAAGTCACCTATTGACTGCTGAGTATCGAGTGTCTACCATTGCTTCCAACTGATAGTCGAATGTCTTCCATGGCCAAACAGATACCGGAACGCGCGAACCTCCTGCAAGGCACTCTTGACATGCTGATCTTGCGAACGCTTCTTTATGGTCCTGCTCATGGCCACCAGATCGGCAAGCATATTCAGCGGACCACGAATGATTTTCTCCAGATGCAGCACGGCTCGCTTTATCCCGCGCTGCACCGGCTGGAGAAAAGGGGATGGGTCACTTCGAAATGGGAGATGGCCCCGGATCGGAATCGAGAATTCAAGTACTACCGGCTCACGGATAAGGGAAGAAAACAGCTTGTCGTCGAAGAATCGCAATGGAAGCAGATGGCAGAAGCTGTGGCGCGGGTGATGTGGCCCGCCGCCGAGGAGAGCTGAGATGAAATGGTGGCGATCGGGAAACGCGATGCCGATGTGGAACGGGAGCTGCAATCGGACCTTCAACTGGAAGAAGAAGAGCAGAAGGAACACGGCATCGCTCCAGAAGAGGCCCGCTATGCCGCGTTGCGCGCCTTCGGCAATCCCAGTGTGATTAGCGAGCACACTCGCGAGGTCTGGAGTTGGAACCGGATCGAGGCTCTTCTCCGCGATTGCAAAATCACCATCCGTACGCTCGCACGGCAGCCGGGATTTTCAGCGGTGGCGATGCTGATCATCGCCGTTGGCATGGGTGCGACGATCTCTCTGTTCACCGTCGTCTGGTCGGTTCTGCTGAAACCTCTGCCGTTCGATCACCCAGAGCAACTCGTTCGGCTGTACGAAAGCAGCGACACGTTTCCGAACAACGTCGTCGCCCCGGGCGTTTACGGCGCATGGAAACGCGACAGCCGATTGTTCTCTCATCTCGCGCTTTATACACCCTGGCCGCAGTACAACCTCTCCGAGGGAGGTGTGCTGCCCGAAAACGTTCACGCAACAGTCTGTTCCTGGGACTTGTTTCAGACGCTTGGCGTCCAACCGAGCATCGGACGCTCCTTCACGCCGGAGGACGACCAGCCTTCCGCCAACGGTACTGTCATCCTCAGTTGGGCGCTTTGGAACCGCCGGTTCGGCGGCGACGTTTCCGTCATCGGCCGCAAAATCAATCTTGACGCCAAAGCTTACACCGTCATTGGCGTGATGCCGCGTTGGTTCGATTTTCCCGATAAGAAGGTGCAGATCTTCCTTCCTGCGTACCACGAGCGGACACCCGAGCAGATGGCCAGCATCGCGAATCATGGGTTCATCGTGATTGGGAGGATGAAGCCCGGCGTGACTCGTGAGCAGGCCACACAGGAAGTCTCGGCGATCGTGCGTCATATCCACGACGCCCATCTCGACCTTCCGCTCCTCAGCAGCGGTGCGGGGATGTGGCCGCTCATCGATTACCTGGTGCGCGACGTGAAGTCTGCGTTGTATATGCTGCTGGCCGCGACCGGTTGCATGCTGCTGATCGTGTGCCTCAATATCGCCAACCTGCTGACCGCCCGCTCCGCGGCACGACGACGCGAAATTGCCATTCGGACAGCGCTCGGTGGCGGTCGTTTCCGACTAATTCGTGAGCAACTCATCGAGACATTCGTACTTTTTTCTATAGGAGGAGCAGCAGGCATCGCGCTTGCGTACGCCGCTCTGCGATGGTTCGTGACCAAGCAAAGCGACATGGCGCGCGTGAAGTCGATCCACATTGACGCAGTCGTGGTCGTAACCGTCGCGGGACTCATATTGATTTGCGCTCTGCTCGCCGGACTCATCCCGGTGCTGGCAAGCCGATCCGAGAACCTGCTCGCGGGGCTGCAAGAATCGTCGCGGGCTTCCACCTCCGGCTCTTCACGTACCCGGGTACGCAAAGCGCTCGTCGGCGCCGAGGTTGCGTTCACCGTGGTTCTGCTCGTCAGCGCCGGTTTGCTGCTCAAGAGCTACATGCAGCTGCGGACGAACAACCTCGGCTGCGCGACCGACAACATCCTCACCATGCATTTCACTCTGCCGAAAGTGCAATACAGCAAGCCGCCGCAGCGGATAGCATTCTTCGACGATCTGCTCGCGCGCGTGCGTGCATTGCCGAGCGTGAACGCGGCCGGCCTGGTGCGCGCGGTTCCCGGCGAAGGATGGGTCGGCGACGGCAACGTGGCTATCGCCGAGCATCCGCCCATGCCGCAAGGGCAATCGCTACTGGCGATCGTCCGCTGGGCCGATCCCGGCTATTTTGCATCGATAAGCATCCCGTTCCGCCGCGGGCGCACCTTCGGTTCCGATCAGCGTCTCGAAGGCGCCCATGAAGTCATCGTCAGCGCTGAGTTCGCGCGGCAGTATCTTCCCAATGAGGACCCGATCGGCAAGCACCTGGTCGCCCTTAACAAGGAGACGAATGAAGCCTTTGGCAAGCAGAGTTATGAAATCGTGGGCGTCGTGGGTGACACGCTATTCGATCTGGCCCAGCCACCGGCACCGATGATGTATTTCCCCATCGATGCCGGCACGCGTGGCGACGCGGCGCTCGTCGTACGCGCCGCGCGCGATCCCGAGAGCCTCGCACTTCCCATTCAGAAGATCATCCAGCAGATGGATCGCGACCTCGCCGTCTCCGACGTGCTCACGATGAATCAGATCATCAATCAATCCTCGGTCGACGCAAATTTCGAAGCGACGTTGCTGTCGATCTTCGCGGGCATATCTTTGTTGCTCGCTGCTGTGGGTCTATTCGGCGTGCTCGCCTATTTGGCGACGCAGCGCCGCACAGAGATCGGAATCCGGCTGGCACTTGGGGCGCAGCGAGAACATGTAGTGCGTATGATGCTGCTCGATGGTCTCGCTCCCGCAGTGGTCGGGGCTGTCGCAGGCGCGCTCCTCGCCATCGCCGCCGCGCAATTGATCCCCTCCAGCTTATACGCCACCAAACCGCTCGACCCTGCGGTCTTCGGCGCTGTCATCGGGCTCCTATTCGCGGTTGCGACTACGGCGTGCCTGCTACCCGCATGGCGCGCCTCGCGCGTACAACCAGCGGCGGTTCTACGCAGCGAGTAATGTCGCGGGACAGAACCACCTGCGGTAGCGGGTGGCGCAGTTGACGTTGGTGTTGCAGTTGACGTCGATGTTGCTGTTGATCGCAAAAATTAACCAACTCAACAGTCAGATCACTAGAAGTCGGAATTCCCATGGAAGCTTCACGGAAGCGTTCGAGCGACGCGGAAACCCATGATGTCATTCCGGTAGTTGGCAGGATTGCGTTCTCGGGTGACCGGCCGCAGCAGCCATGCCGGAAACATCCACGAGCCGCCGCGATCAACTCTGAGGCAATCGCCTTGATCCGTCCTTCGCCTTGGGGTCGCTCGAAGGGATCTGTTCGCGCGCCCGTCGGTGGGAATGCCAGCGTAGCTGTTGTCGCAACAGTCCTCGATCCATTGCCAAACGTTCCCTGGTCATGTCGTAAAGGCCGAATGCGTTCGGCGGTTTCGCGCCCACCATTGAACCAGGCGTGGACAGGAGCGGCAGCTTCGTCATCGCCCCAGTAGAACTTAGAGCGTTCGCGCTTATTGTAGGCCGTAGCCGCAATGGCAGAACCTCGTGCTGCCATGCTACGAAGCGGCGTGGATGATAGGTGGATCAGGGTAGCGTCACTCGATACAAGTTTCGGTGGGCAGTAGTGTTTACCCAGGCGTAGTGGTCTGGATTTTTCCCGGGAATCAGCGGTGCGCGTTCAATTGATCGTGCGCCTGTCACTTCACTCGCTTCGGCTGCGGGCGCAATCCCACTGGGCGGAAAGTTGGCGAAGCTTTCGTCAGGACCCACTGGAATGGCCAAGCTTCGGCCCGGGCTGGTGTCCGATTGATCCTCCACCGCAATGACGAGAAATGCTCCGTCTGTCGACCATTTGGGATCGCAGTAGCCCTGACAAAGACGGTGAGAGGCGCCGCCGTCAAGGGAAATTGCCATAACTGACGGAAGTTTCTTTTCTGTATCGTTGGGAACCACAGCGACAAGCCAGCGCCGATCAGGCGAAAGGCTCTGAAAATCCACAATCGGGTACGGGAGCACTTTGGTGCGGTGCGATCCGTCCGCATCGACTTGTTCCAGGTAGTTGGCGTCACCCTCGGCAGACTGGAAGAGGATGCGACCATGCTGACCAAAATGGGGCCGGTGCGCGCCAGACACTTGGAGTTTCGCTGGGGCTGAGCGTCGATCGAGTGCTGCTATCCACAGTTGCGTAGATCCGTCAAGGCTTGGCGTTGTGTACACCACCTGTTTCCCGTCTGGTGAAACATCGAAGGCGCTCACGGAAACTCCGGGGAACAAGGACTCGCTCTTTGAAGAAGACGTAACTGTGCACCATAACTCTGCGCTCTGCCCTTCTCCCCGCCGTAAGAGGTAGTAGAGGGCACTGCCATCGGGACTGAAAGCCGGATCTGAGAATCCGCTAATTACTTCTCCCTCCGAAGAGAGCGACCTCTCATTGCTGCCGTCGTGAATCCAGACGGCGCTCTCATGGGCGCCAACGGAAGTGATGAGTGCCCGCCCATCGGGCTCCATTGCCAAACCGCTTTCTTCCAGCGGCCCAAAGGTTATTTGGTCCGGCTCTCCTTCGGGAAAACGCTGCCGCCAAATGTGGCTTTGTCCTTCGACAAGAGCGGTGAAGTACATCCATCTGCCGTCCGGCGACCATCCTGCCGAAGTGCAAGCGCCCGCAGGTCCGATCAACCCCGGGGAGACCTGTCCTTCCAAACCAACCAATCGACATTGCGCCCAGGCGCCGTTGCCATTCATCTCAACGATCAACGCCCAGCGGCGATCCGGAGAGGCAATGGAGTAGTGGGCCATACCTCGTTTGTGTGCAGGAAAATAAATCTCGCGCCGGCCCCCCCGCGAGACTGTCGCGGTAACTACTCCCAAGTGGATTCCCTCACCGGGTCGAATCAGTGAAAAGAGCAGATGCTGCGCGTCCAACCACGTCAGTCCGGCGGCGTTCTCAAACAGAAGATGAGGTTCACCTCCCAACGCTGAGACTTCATACGTAGAAAAACCCGAACGGTCGAGCACGGTGTACGCAATCTGCGAGCCATCGGGCGAGAATGCCGGCCCATATTTCGGCCGCGAGTCGTCGGTTACCTTCCTCGCTTCTCCGTTCGGCAACATCTTCACGTAAATTTGGTCGGGAGTAAGAAAGCCACGACCGCCGCGGATAAATGCCAACATCCGTCCATCGGGCGATATCACCGGCTCGACCGCGGAATCGGTGAAATCGGTTATCTGCGTATACCGGACTTCCGAGGGCTGTCGTGATCGATACATCGCAATAGCGCCAAACGCCAAGAGCAAGCAAGCCCCGATGGCAAAGGCAGCCCGCCAGAATCGTCGCCGTTGGCGGTTTGCAACCTCAGGCGAGGCAGGACGATTCTCCTGCTGTGTGGCTTCTGGTTGTGACGCCGGCTCAACGACTGCTATCGCCGCATTCAGTGGTGCAATGAAGCGGTAGCCGATACGCGGAACGGTTTCGATGTAGCGGGGAGAGGATGCGGAGTCGCGGAGTGCGTCGCGAAGTTTCTGAATGGACTTATTCAGGCCGTGGTCAAAATCAACAAAGACGTCGGAGGGCCAAAGGCGTCGCCTGAATTCGTCGCGGGTTACCACCTCGCCAGGATTCTCGAGGAGCAAGCATAAAACTTGAATCGGCTGCTGCGCTAGCCGTACCTTCGCGCCATTCCTGGTCAGCTGGCGAGTGCGCAAATCGAGCTCAAATAAACCAAATCGAACCGTACTTTCGGTTGATGAGATCGTCACTCCGAGACTCCAGCCGCGCCGAAACCGAGTCTAGCATTGCTGGCAGCACAAGGGATAAATGACGGCAAATATTTGGTACAGAAGGGATTGCGTGGGGAGAAATAAATCGCCTCGCAGGCATTGCTACCGAGACGCCTGATCATAGAGACTCCGGCTCGTTCGCTCGCCGATCGCGAGACAAAAACAAGGAGAAACTATGAACACGCTCATGAAAACAGTGAAGCGAGTGCTGCGGAAATCGGGCTCAACGACCAGAATGTCCGGCAGCTCTTTGGCGCTTCTCTCGCTTGCACTTTTACTTTTCGGTTCAACTCGCGCTAACGCCGCCTGTGGCCTGGCCGGCGCCGGATCGAAGAACGCGATTGCGGTCCCAGCGCAGGCCCATGCCGGAGACGATCAGGACGGAGGCTTCGCTCCCGATTTCGGCAGTTCCATCGTGGGCCTCTGGCACGTCGTCTACACAGCCGGAGGCAGCGTCTTCAATGAGACGCTCGATCAGTGGCACATTGATGGAACGGAGTTCGAAAATGCCTGGCTGCCGCCGGATACCGGCAACATCTGCTTTGGCGTGTGGAAGCAAGTCGCGGCACGAACGGTACGCCTGCACCACATCGGATGGCTGTTCACTCCCGGCAGCGCTCCCCCGACCGCTAGCGGCACCTTCACCTTAGACGAGACAAACACTCTATCTCGCGACGGGAAGACATACACCGGTACTTTCACGTTCAAAACTTTCGATAGCAACGGGGCGCCCACAGGTGTAGAAGTCACAGGAACCATCGCCGCAACACGAATCACTGTCGATTAATGACGTAACCGGGTAGAGGTGTCTCAAGGGAGACATGCCGCAGGGACTTAGGTCCTTCACTCCAAAGGCGAGACCTACGGGGTAAAGGACTAATCCTGCGCGAGCACGGGCGCGCAGCACACTTCCTGAGCGCGCTTTGCCATCCGGATCGCGGCGCTGCAGACCAACCCATTATGCTCGCGCCGCCAGAGACTGCGGGTATCGTGCATCAACTCGTTGAACGAGTGCGGGCCGCCCAATGTCATGACGTTCAATGGGCAACATGATTCCCATTGCCGAATTGGCCAAGCAGAACCACCTGCGGTAGCGGTTGGCGCAGTTGCCGTTGGTGTTGCAGTTAGTGTTGCAGTTAGTGTTGCTGTAACAGCTTACTGGGCAAGATCAACGGCAACAACAAAAGTTTTTCTCCGACAGGCTCTCAGCCTGTCCCCATTTTTCCCCCATAGAATTGAAAAATGCCCATCACGGTTGATCTGACCTCCGAGCAATTCCGGAGCAATCCGTATCCTACCTATGCCCGGCTGCGCAGAGAAGCACCTGTTACTCATGTGCAAATTGGGAAGCGAAAATTCGCCTGGCTGATCACTTGCTACAAGGATGTCTTGGCAGCGATGAAGGACCCGAGGTTCACAAAGAACAGACAGACGTTGCCTGCTGGGAAACAAGCGTGGATGCCGGGCATTTTTCGACCGCTGACGAAGAACATGCTCGATTCCGATCCACCCGACCATACTCGCCTGCGTGGTCTCGTGCAGAAGGCATTTACACCTGCCGTGGTCGAAGCCTTACGGCAGCGCATCGAGGAATTGACAGATGAATTATTAAGACTCGCACTAACGCGCAGACAGTTCGACCTGATTGCCGAATATGCCTTGCCATTGCCGACCACGATAATCGCAGAGCTGATCGGAGTCCCTGCTGAAGATCGTCACAGATTTCACGGCTGGTCGGCCAAGGTCGTTTCCCTGAGTCCGACCGCTGGTCCAGAAATGATGTTTGCGCTACCCGCTGTAGTCGCTTTTCTCCGCTACATCCGGAAACAAATTCGCGCGCGACGCGAGCACACGAGCGCAGACCTTTTGAGTGCTCTGGTCGCAGCTGAAGAAGCCGGCGACAGGCTCAGCGAAGACGAACTGGTCGCAATGATTTTCCTTCTCTTGATCGCAGGGCACGAGACAACTGTCAACCTTATCGCGAATGGAACACTAGCGCTGATTGAAAATCCAACCGAGGTGGAGAAGCTCCGCACCAACGGTTCGCTGATGAAACCGGCAGTCGAAGAAATGCTTCGTTATTACAGCCCTGTTGAATTAGCGACGGAACGCTGGGCACGTGAAGACATCAGATTCGAGAACACAGTGATACCTAGAGGCGAGCTCGTGTTCGCAGGATTGGGATCGGCAAATCGAGATTCCGAGCAGTTTGAGGACGCACATGTCTTCAAAGCTGATCGCGAACCGAATCGGCATCTGGCATTCGGCCACGGGCCGCATTACTGCTTAGGAGCACCTCTGGCACGTCTCGAAGCACAGGTCGCCTTCACAACCTTGCTACGGCGACTACCCAAGCTCGTACTGATCACTCGCCGCGAAAGCTTGCGCTGGCGAAAAGGGTTGGTGCTACGAGGTCTAGAAACGCTGCCCCTCGCAACCGATCATCGCGCGTTGTGAGTCTTTCCTTGAGGACGCGATTCCGGAGCAGGACTCATTTCGTTAACCGCCCTTCGGCTTTTTGCTCACGGGGTAGAAAGTAGTGCTTTTGGTGTTGCCGTTGCTGTTGCGGAACCACCTGCGGTAGCGGGTGGCGTTGTTGATGTTGATGTTGGTGTTGCAGTTGCCGTTAGGACATTCGGCTCTTATCCTTCCCCCGGCCTGATCAACCGCAACACCAAAACCAACCGCAACAGCAAAATCACCACCCGCTACCGCAGGTGGTTCAGACTCTTTAAGCAACACTGTGCGGGAACACGCAAAAATCGCGGACAGCCTGAGAGGCTGTCCCCATTTTTAACCCACAACCCGTTCTGAGTGAAAATCCCTGTATCATCACCAACGCTAGGATGGCGCGTTACCTATGGTCATTGCCAGATGATGGTAGTGGAGGGGAAATGAATATGACTAAGCGAGTCATGATCCTCGCTGGCGTGCTTTGCTCAATTATTTGGTGTCCCGCGCTCCCCGTGCTTGCTCAAGATCATGCAGATGAGGCGGCAATCCGTAATATCGTCAACGGCGAAGTGGCGGCATGGGACAAGGGAGACGCAGTAGCTTACTCGGCTCATTTCGCACCGGGGGGCACTTTTACCAACATCCTGGGAGCCTTTTACACGGGGCACGATGCATTTGCAAAGGAGCACGACCATATCTTTAAGACCATTTTTCGCGGAAGTACTCTCCAGCAAGACATCGTTTCGCTTCAATTCGCCGACCCGGACGTAGCGGTGGTGGAAGTGCTCACTGCAGTCACGGGAGCCAAGCTGCCCTCCGCCCGCAGCGACACTGTGGACAAGAAAAAACGCCTCCGCACGCGACTGTTGCAGGTAATGGTGCGCAGAGGCGGAGCCTGGGAAATCGTCGCCTATCACAACGTGGAAGTAAACAACGCCGTGTCTCTACCCGAGCCGAAATGAAAGAAGCCTCCGACGCACCCGCTCAGAACCGATTCCGAGCCGCGTGGAGCTAGCGACGCAAGAGAATTGGGTAAGCATAACCAACTGCGGTAGCGGGTGGCGCTGCTGACGTTGGTGTTGCCGTTGAGGTTGGTGTTCAGTCAGAACCACCTGCGGTAGCGGGTGGCGCAGTTGCTGTTGCTCTTGTTCTTGCAGTTGACGCTGGTGTTGGTGTCGCCGAATTGCTGCCGGCAAGACCAACAGCAACCCCACAAATCACCACCCGCTACCGCAGGTGGTTCTGACCTTACGGAGCTGCTGGACTGACCGTACTCACCGATGAACGACCAAACAGCAATCCATCGACGCTATAGAGCCCCGATCCGCGAGAAGAAATAAAGAGAAAGATAAAGCAGTAAACTACGGCTAATTCACCTTTGTTCACAATTGGGAAAAACCCTTGGCGAGCATGGACCGTGAAGTAGGCTACGGCCATTTCCCCGCTCGCAATGAATGCTGCCCATCCCGCCTGCAATCCCACGGCGATCAGCACCCCGCCAACAAACTCGATGATGCCGCCGATTAGATCCCGGGGCTGACCGAGACTCGCATGGCCTCCGAGCACGCCGAACAACTTCTGCGCACCATGACACGAGTAGGTAAAGCCCAACACCAGCCGCATGAGGCAGTAAACAGCTTCCGACCAGCTTGCTAAGGGAGCTTTCATACCCCACCTCCGTTTCGACACCATAACAGAACGCCATGGAACAGAACGCCACGGAATGAGGTTTGTGAGCGTGAATCAACGATTTCGGCTCATCGTCAAAAACCGCTATGCCAACTTCCCAATAGCAATCCAGGCTCGGTGAGTGCTTTGGCGATTTAGCGCCAAATGCAGAGTCACCAATTTTCCTTCTGAGAACTGACGTATTTTTAAATCTGTTGAGTGGGCAAGGCTGCTCGCTGTGCTAGTAAAAACGAAGTAGACGATCTACCTCCATTGGGAGTAGAGTGTCTACATCCATGAACGAGAAAGACCAGTATAAAAACCGGATTGAGCTGCTGCAGGGAACACTCGACATGCTCATTCTTCAGACGCTGCAATGGGGACCGCAGCATGGGTATGGCATCGTCCAGGCTTTACGTTTGCGATCCGGAGATGTGCTTCAGGTGGAGACCGGATCACTGTATCCGGCTCTCCATCGATTGGAGCGCCAGCGCTGGGTGCAGTCTGAATGGAAGCAGTCAGAGAGTAAGCAAAAAGCCCGATTCTACCGAATCACAGCCAAGGGGAAAAAGCAGTTGGCCTCCGATCTGAACCGATGGCAGCAGATTGTCGAAGCGATTGGGTCGATAATGTACGTCAAGCCGGAGGAGAGTGCGTCATGAAGTGGTTTCCCAGCTTCGGTTTTCAGAGACGCAATCGCGAATTGAAGGAAGAGATCGATGCCCATCTGCAGATGGCAATTGCAGATCGAGTGGCGCGAGGCGAGACAGAAGAGACGGCCCGACAAGCGGCAACCCGGGAGTTTGGAAACATTGCTCTGGTACAGGATGTGACGCGCCAGATGTGGGGCGGAGGCTGGTTTGAACAACTAGGCCGGGACCTTCGTTATGCCTTGCGGCAGCTGCGTAAGAACCCCGGCTTTGCGATCACTGCGACGGCGATGCTGGCAGTAGCTATCTGCGCCAACAGCACCGTATTCAGTTGGATCGACGGAACAATGTTGCGTCCGATTCCTGGCGCGCGGGACACGGGCGATCTTGTTAGCCTGCAGCGGGGAGAACGGAACTTTTCTCCGACTCCGCCCTTCTCGTATCTCGATTATCGCGATCTGCGCGAGCAGAACCACACCTTCGCCGGAATACTTGCCTATCATAACGATTGGATCGCGCTGACTGGCGGTGCGCAGCCAGAGCGTGTCTATATTGCGAACGTATCGGCGAACTATTTCGATGTGCTCGGCATCAAGCCGGTGCTGGGGCGTTTCTTTCTGCCGGAAGAGGAGTCCCGCGCAATTCCCAACGTCGTGCTGGGCTACTCACTCTGGAAGACACGTTATGCCAAAGACCCGGCAATTGTGGGTAAGTCGATCGAGGTCGCCCGGCATCCTGTGACGGTGATCGGTGTGGCGCCGGAAGGGTTTGTCGGAGCAGCGCCCGGACTGCGTGACGATCTGTGGGCAACGCTCGATCCGCTCGGGACGGATGTTTGGCGGATGACCCATCGCGATTCGGACTGGCTAATCGTAATCGGAAGATTGCGGCCGGGCGTGAGCCGTGGCCAGGCAGCCCAGGATCTCGACACCCAGATGCACCATATTGCGGTCGCGTATCCCGACCAGCATCTCGGCGATAACCGGATCACGCTCGATCCTATGTGGCGTTCGCCATTCGGCGCCAACGGATATATCGCGGCGACGCTGCCCATTCTGCTGGCCTTCGCCGCTGTGGTCCTGTTGCTGACCTGCGCGAACGTGGCGACGCTCACGCTGGTGCGGTTTGTATCCCGGCGGCGCGAGCTTGCGATCCGGCAGTCGCTGGGGGCCAATCGCATGCAACTGGTGCGGCCGATGGTGCTCGAGGGCGTGGTGCTTTCCATCGTCGCAGGAGCCGTGGCCCTGGTGCTGACATCGTGGACTTCGAAGACATTCGCATGGTTCTTTCCGGCGAACGCGATTCCCCTGATACTCAACGGGAGCATGGACCGCAACGTGGTGATCGGGATTGCGGTGTTTTCCCTGTTGGCCGCCATGCTCTGCGGCGCGCTCCCCGCCTGGCGCTCGTCTCATGCGCCGGCCATTGAGGTACTGAAGGCAGAGTCTGCAAGTATCTCCGGCGGCTCACGCAACCGGAAATTGCTCAGCGGGCTGGTGGTGGCGCAAATCGCGCTTTCACTTCCGCTGCTCTTGTGCTCCGGGCTATTTCTGCGGACGCTGCGGAATCTCGCCGCAGCGAACCCCGGCTTTGAGCAGGACCAGGTTCTGACTGCGTCCGTGGGGCTGAATATTGCCGGCTACAGCAACGACGAGGCACAGGTGATCCGTCACAAAATACTTGATCGGGTGTCGGCATTGCCCGGCGTGGAGGTTGCATCTCTTACGGACTGGATTCCGATGACCCTGATCCAAAAGAGGAACGATGCGTATCCGGAAGGGCATGTGCCGCACCCCCATGAATCTTTGCTGGTGCAGAATGCCGAGGTAGGCCCGCGGTATTTCGAATCCCTTCATATACCCATTTTGGAAGGACGCGAGTTTACGCTGGGGGACGATGAAAAGGCTCCGGGGGTCATCATCGTGGATCAGACCGCTGCGGGGCGCTACTGGCGAGGACAGGATCCGCTGGGAAAGAGACTAAGGGTGGGGGGCAGCCTTTTCACGGTTGTCGGCGTTGCGAGGAATTCGAGCCACACTTTCGTGAACGAGTCGCCGGAGCCTATGGTCTATATGAGCTTTTTCCAGCACCCGGGGTACGAGACAATGGTGCAAGTGAAAAGCGAGGGGAATCCGGTCGACTTGGAGCCGGCGGTGGAGCAGGCCATTCATGAGGTTAATTCGCGGCTGCCGGTTTTCGATGTGCGTTCCATGCGGGAGAGTACCCAGATGGCGAGCAGTTTCGCCGTCATACAGAGCGCCCTGGCGGGAATGTTCGCGCTGATCGGGCTGGTTCTTGCAGTAACCGGGATCTACGGTCTCGTGACCTATCGAACCCAAATGCGGACCCACGAGATCGGAGTGCGAATGGCTCTGGGCGCTTCCCGCGTCGATGTGCTGAGACTGGTGCTATTGCAGGGATTCTGGCTCACAGGCATTGGGCTGGCGCTGGGATTAGCGTTTGCGTTGGGACTGACACGTTTCATCGCCCACCTGTTGTACGGAATCGGCGCCGATGATCCATTAACCATGGCTTCCGTCGTCATGCTCCTGGGAGCAATGTCTTTGCTGGCGTGCTACTTTCCGGCACATCGAGCGATGCTTCGGAATCCCGTGACCGCGATCCGCGAATTGTAAGCCACAGTTTGAACTCGACCCGAATTACGCGAGTTCAGCTGTAGAAGCTGCCGGTGCTTTCGCTTTGAAGCACGTAGAGGTAGAACATTTCGGAAATTTTGGTGAGCGCGGAAGGAATCGAATCCACAACAAAACGTAGTTTCAACAACCTACAGAGCGACAGATGACATGCAAGTCCACAGAAAGCATTCTTAATCGCGTTAACAGCACGCAAACAGCACGCGCACGAGCAAGGGGGAGCAGCGTTGGAGCTTACACACAGAAGAGGAAAGCTTCGCACTGAGCTTCATTCACCTTACTGACTGCAGTTGCATAGATCGCAACCTGACGTCGATATCGCTGCAGACCAGATGCCAAGTCTTGGTCTGTCTTGAAGTCGATCACCGTCCATTTCTCACCGTCGAAGAAAACTACGTCGGCGATTCCTTCCACCAAGGTTCCGTCATCCATCCGCAAGCTGAGAGGTAACTCACGGTAGCATCGGCCTATCGCGACTGCCGCTCGGGCCCGCTGCATCAGGGGATGGCGTAGCACAGCTACGGCGACTTCGATCGCCGCTGCTATTTCTTCTCGAGTAGCGCCGAAGATACGACCTTGAAGGTTGGCAACGGCTGCTACATCTGGTGCGTTGCTGCCGAGCGGTACCGCTGCGAGGGTCGCGTGAACCAAGCTGCCAAAGCGTGGTCCATACGGTCTGGTCTTCTTCGCCATCTCGACAACCTCTGTTTTAACGTCTAACGCCAATTCTCTCTTAGCACTGTCGGTTACGGTTTGAAACCTAATGCTTGGCATCGAGCCGTGCTCAAGTAATTTTTGGCGCACATTACGCCAAGCTTGGTACTCGGTCAAGTGGTGCTGTACGAGCTGATCGTCGCCCCTTTCGAGCAGTTCTTGCTGGCGGATGCTGAACGAAGGTGGTTTTCCCAGCTCAAGAGTTGTCGGGCCCCACCACACCACGTTATAAGCAGTGGAACCGGAGCCAAAACCGTGAGCACCGGGTCTGACGGTGTATTCCAATGGGGGTTCGCCATTTGGACGATTCAGCACGCTGTCCAACCCGAAAGCGGGACACATGCCTGCACGCGCTGGTGAATGGCGCTTCTCCTCCGGGGGATACAGCGCGGAGTACAGCGGAGCCACCCACCATGATGCTGCTATCGCGGGACCGACACCCGTTGCGTCTTCCCCGATGGCAGGGACAACTAGAACATCACGCGCACGAGTTGCGGCTACGTAGGCAACACGAATTCCTTCGGCTTCGTCACGAGAGTGTTCCTCAGCCGCATGATCTATCACGTCTTGCGGTAACCATCCTGAGAGTCGTACTGCACACAGCCCGCGCTCGCCATCCAGAAAGCGATCTGGATCATCGTGGGCAATAGCGCAAGTGATGTCTGCCAAGATCACAATGGGAAATTCAAGCCCTTTCGCGCGATGAACGCTCATCATGCGCACGCCTTCAGAGCCTTCCTCATAAATAGTCGCTTCAGGTTGTTTGCCCCGTTCGGCTGCAGTGATGAGTTCTTCCACGAACCCGCGAAACGAGACCGCACCTCACCCCGGTTGGTCTCAATGCTAAGGCTTATACATTAGCACTTGAACGGCCAAAGTCTGAACAGCGAAACTTGGTTAAGCTATTCATTTTGCGAGGGCCACGAAGTCCTGCGAGAACCGAGATCGCGAAGAGTCGCAAATTGTTACATCCAGGGGAAGGTATCTTCTCGTCTTTTTTGGAGCTTGCCCCCTAAGTCTTCGAATATCCCGGGGCACTTTCTGGGACTAGATGTTAATGATCTCCGAAGTTGGTCTTCACGAATGACAGCGCTTCTTCGCGCGTGTGGAGACTGCCTTCGAGCTGGGCGTCTTCCACGGCCTGAAGCACGGTTTTGAAGATCGGCCCGGGTTTCCAGCCTTCCGCAATCAAGTCGCGGCCTGTGATCAGCGGAGCAGGACGAATCTCTGCCTCCGGCGTCTTCTCCAGCTTCTCTCGGGTGAACTCATAAAGCGATAGATCGCGATGGCTGGCGGAGCAGTCGAGCCTGTGCAATTCGAGGTGCTCCTCGAAATGCGGCAAGCGAAGGAAACGCTTCAGCGTAGATTCCTTCATCTTCTTAACGTCGCCGAAGCGCATGTGATTGGCGACCAGTGCAGCAACCTGTTCGGTTTCTTCTCCCGAAAACCGCAGCCGCCGGCAAATCGCCTCAGCCATGCGCGTACCCACTTCGGCATGGCGATCGAAGCGGATGCGATCGGGCGCAACTCGAAACGTCGGGGGCTTGCCCACATCGTGCAGCAACACTCCCCAGGCCAGCGATTTCGAACAGCCTTTTTCCAGGCCCTCGAGCAGCAGCAGCGTGTGGGTCCACACGTCGCCTTCGGGGTGGTATTCAGGCGGCTGCTCGACTCCTTTCATGGCGGCGATTTCGGGCAGGACTTCGACCAGCAACCCGGTCGCATCAAGCAATTCAAAGCAACGCTTCGCGTGTCCCTCGGTCAGCATCTTGTCGAGTTCATCGCGAATGCGTTCGCGGCTTACCTGATGAATCTCGCTCGCAAGAACGCGGATCGCCGCCAGCGTGGCCGGTTCGATCTGGTAGCCGAGCCGCGCGGCAAAGCGAACGGCGCGCATCATGCGCAGCTTATCTTCGGCGAATCGGACTCGCGGATCGCCGATGCTGCGAATCAGCTTGCGTTCGAGATCGGCGCGTCCGCCAACATAATCGAGAACCTGATTCGTGATGGGATCGAGAAGCAATCCGTTGATCGTGAAATCGCGGCGCTGCACGTCCTCCTGTGCGCTGTTCGAATAACGGACTGCGTCGGGATGCCGCCCATCGCTGTAGCCAACGTCGCTGCGATAAGTCGCTACTTCCACATAAATCGGTTTGCCGTCCGGAGGTCGCGCGACCACGAGCACCACACCAAATTGCGCGCCGACTGGCAGCGTCTCGGGAAAAAAATCCATCACCTGTTGCGGATGCGCCGAAGTGGCCACATCAAAATCCTGCGGCGCAACGCCAAGCAGAAGATCGCGCACGCAGCCTCCGGCGAAGTACGCGGAGTGTCCGCGCGCGCGCAACGTTTCCACGATGCGAACCGCGGATTGGCGCGCGAGCTCCGTTCGTTCGCTGCCGGTCTGTTCCTGAACACTGCTCATTGGGGACTACTGATCAACTGATGCTTACGCAGGATCTCGAGAGTCTTGTCGAGCGGCAAAGCTTCGACGGCGTGGCCTTCTCCAGTCATGGTCGTTGCCTTGAATAAGGAGTTGATAATCGCCTCCTCTGTGGCTTCGATGCTGGCTTCAAACAATGGCGACATCGCTTCATTGCCGAGCTGAGGAACCTGCCGCACCTTGTCGGAATCCTGTGGACGCACGCGCAGCTCGGGCGCGGCGGAGAAGGCGATCACAAAGTCCCCGCTGCCATTGCTGCCCGAAGATCCGGTGCGCGCCAGTCCCATAATGGCACGCGCGGCCAGCCGCTTCAGGTTGCGGCTCTCGATCGGCGCGTCGGTGGCGACCACGATCATGCAGGAGCCGTCGGCGGATTTACTGTGCGGATCTGGCTTCGGTCCTCGCGTCGGTCTGCCGGCTATTTGATTGCGCAGGTAGTAGCGTCCGAGTTCCTGTCCTACGGGAGCGCCGGCAATCGTGAGCACGCCGCCAAAGTTCGTCTGCACCAGCACGCCCACGGTGTATCCACCGAGTGAAGCCGGCAGCTTGCGCGACGCGGTGCCGATGCCGCCTTTGAAACCGAACGCAACGGTACCCGTCCCCGCGCCAACGGAGCCCTCGTCGATCGCTCCGCCTTTGGCATTGCGAATCGCGGCGATCACGTCTTGCGCCGAGATCGGACGCTGGCGAATGTCGTTCAGATATCCGTCATTGGTTTCACCGACCAACGGATTTACCGATCTCACGTTCTCATTGCCGGGCAAGGCCAGCATGTAGTCGAGCAGAGCGTCGGCGGCACGAGGTACGCACAAGGTGCAAGTGAGAAGGATCGGCGTCTCGATTTCGCCGAGTTCATTCACCTGCGTCGATCCAGCCAGCTTGCCGAAGGCGTTTCCGATGAAGACCGCTCCCGGCACTTTCTCCTGAAACATGTTGCCCGCGTGCGGCAGGATCGCCGTCACACCGGTGCGAATATTGTCGCCGCGAACGATCGTGGTTTGTCCTACCAGCACGCCGGTGACATCAGTGATTGAGTTGAGCGGGCCCGGCGACAGTACGCCGATGCGAACCCCCGCTTCGCGGGCACGGGGACGCGGTGTTGATTGAGAGAAAGCGGAAATAGCCATAAAGAAAAGAACTGCGCGAGCAAGCAAACGCTGACGTGTTCGGATCATGGGATTGGACGAATGAATTCTACGACTACAAATGTTTTAATGGAGCTGTAATGCGCGCGCTTCTTTCCATTGCTCTTTGCTGGACGATCTTTACCAGTTTTTCCGCCGCTCAGGATTCCCATTCAACGCCAACTCCTGCAACGACGCAGCCTGCTGCGCCCGCAATCGATCTGGCCGAAGCAACGCGGCTGGTAGACCAAGGCAAGCTGGATGAAGCTATCGCGCAACTGAATCAACTCCATGAGTCGCAGCCTCAGGCCAAAGGCATAAAGCACGAACTGGGAGTTGCCTACTATCGGAAAGGGGATTTCGCGCAGGCACAGGAGGCCTTTGCCAAAGCTGTCGCGGAAGATCCCAACGACCGCGAGTCGGTGCAGTTACGCGGGCTTAGCCTTTATCAGCTTGGACGTCCGGCGGAAGCTATTCCTCTTTTGAAACAGGTGCAATCCTGGATTGGAAGCGCGAATGTCGATGCCAATTACGTCCTCGGCCTCTGCTACATGCATACGCAGGACTACGATGGAGCGCGCCAAGCCTTTGCGCAAATGTATGGCGTGCCGCCGGACTCGGCCGCCGCGCACCTCTTCCTCGCGCGCATGTTGCTGCGACAGGGATACGATCCGATAGCCGAGCAGAACGCACAGCAGGCGGCCACGTTGGATCCACGTCTGCCTCTTGTACATTTTCTTTTGGGCGAGTTTTACCTCTACAAATCCAACGTCCAGAAAGCGATCGACGAGTTTGAACAGGAAGCCAAGCTCAATCCCGGATACGCCGGCAGCTACGACCGCCTGGGCGACTCCTACTCGCGGCTGGGCAAGTATGACGACGCACAGCGAGCGCTGGAGCGATCGATTCTGCTCGATGCCACCGCGACGGCACCTTACATACTGATGGGCAAGGTGCTGATCAAGAAGAAGGACTACATCTCCGCCGCCACCTATCTTGAAAAAGCGCTGCGCATGGACCCACAAAATTACATCTCACATCATTTGATGGGCGAAGCCTATCGCGGCATGGGCAGAATTGACGATGCCGACCGCGAACTGAGACGCTCCGAAGAGCTGCAGGCGAAGCAGGATGTGAAACCATGAAGAGGTTACAGGGAACAGGGGACAGGTTACAGAATGCGCGAGAACCACTTGTAGGCTGCCCCTGTGACCTGTTCCCTGTAACCTGACTTTCCATGCTAGCCGTCATCTCCGATCTGCACTTTGAGGAAGAAGCTTCGGACGTGATCCGTGGCGATGGACGCGAGATCGTCTTTCGCCGCAATCTGGAGCCGAAAGCTTATCGCTCTTTCATTGCGCATATGGCCGATGAGGCGCGAAGACGGCGCTCGCGAGAGTTCGAGCTGATCATCGCCGGCGATCTCTTTGACTTCAGCCGCACCGTGCTTTGGTTCCGCGATGAGCTGCGTCCTTACGTTTCACTAGAAAAGACCTCTCCCGAATTGGAACAGAAGATCGTCGGAATTTTGGAAGCTACCGCAGCCGAGCCGGCCGTGGCGGAAACTCTGGAGATCTTTCGCCTGCTCTCGCAAGGCAATTACCAAAAATACGAAGAAAAGTCGCAGCAGTGGATAGAAACTGAGTTCCCGTGCAAAACGAAGATCACGGTTCTGAGCGGTAATCACGATCGCGTCGCGAACTTGCCTTCTGTGCGCCGTAAAATCCGCGAGCTCCTGGGAATGGAGGGCAGCGATCCGTTTCCGCACTATTCGCTGTATGACGATCCGGACGTGCTCGTCCGCCACGGACATGAATACGACAACAATAATTTCGCCCTCGATCTCTCGAAAACTCAGGAGCCGATTCCGCTCGAAGTAGATCCTGCCGGATACTCGGCGGCGAATTTTGGCGACTTCATTACGATCGATGTTGCCGTGCGCCTGCCGTATCTCTTTCGCCACAAATATGGCGATGACCAGATCCTTGCCGATCCCGTTCTCGCCGCGCTCTATCTGCGTTTGCTCCAGTTTGACGATGTCCGTCCGCAATCGGCGCTGCTCGACTACATGCTCGATACCTCCAGCGGCGACTTCGATGCCGAACAAGCATGGGAGAAGCTCGTGCCGGTCATGCAGGAATTGCTGTCCGAAATTCACGACAATAAGTTTTTTCGCTACTGGCTTGCGCGCCGGGCTAAACCGTGGGCGCCGGCAGAACTGGACCTCGCGCGCGGGCTGCTCGAACTGGGTGGATGGCGGAATCGCCCGGCCCGCGAAGCCGCACGCAAAATTTCCCACTTCATGATGGGCGGCGACACCGATAATCCGGAACTCTTCGCCATGCGCGAGCAACTGATCCAGGAAAACAAAATCCGCCTCGTGCTCGCCGGGCACACTCATTTACCAAAGGTCTGCCTGATCAAAAGCGACGAAACCGGCGACCGCTTCTACATCAACACGGGAACGTGGCGCGACTCCATTCCCTCCACTCCCGACCGGCGAACCTTTGGACGCATGCGCGCATTAACGTACGTCATGCTTTATGCCAAATCGGAGCAAGACGATTCGCAGAAGTCATTCGATTACTGGAGCGGTCTGACGAAAGATTGGAAGTGAAGAAAGTCAGAAGTCAGATCGGGTCAAGGCAGAAGTGAACTTCAAAAGAACGCCCCTTCACTTCTGACTTCTGACTTCTGCATTCTGACTTCTGACTTTCCTTTGCGCTATAGTGGATTGCTTAAATTCACGACGAGAAAGGAAACTGCGCGAATGAAGAAGTTGGTTGCGCTCGCAGCGGTAGCGATCCTGATGAGCTTTACGGCGGCTTGCAATAATGGCGGCAAACCTGTACCGAACGCGGCACTCACGGAGGAGATGGGCGACAACGTAAAGACTCCTGCCGGCGGCGGCGCCCAGATGACAAACAAGCGCAGCCAGGCACCCAAGCCTCCGGCGCCGGAAAATGTGAAGCTGGGCAGCGATGTGCCGCCCGCGCAGTATGACGAGAGCCGTCCGCATCCGCAGCAGCAGCAAGGTCATCCGGCTCCGGCAGCGCGAGCCGCTACGGTGACGAAGTAGCGCGAACGAAGCGCGGCTGCTCACTAGGATCTGAATTCGTCTTCAAGAATTGTCATCCCTCGGCCCGCCCCACGGTAGCCGGCACCACAGAAAATTTATGCGGGCCGGGGGATCTGTTTCTTGCGGCGGCGAAGGAACAGCAGGTCCCCCGCGCCGCCAATCAAAATCTCTAAACCCTGAGCTGCATCTACGCGGCGCGAGGGATGACAAATATCGAGAGTGCGCATCACTGGCAGCGCGCAAAACGGAGTGCGGATGCGATTTTTCCCGCGTTAATCACAGAAAAACCGCAAAAATCGCGCTTTTTCGCTTGACAAGTGGCGCGGCTCATCGCATGGTATTTTCACGGACGATGCAAAAACCCGCATGAATACAGGGGAAAACGCTTTTCATCTCCGCCGACTGTGCGATAAGATAGCAATCGACTCGCACTCTCAATTCCCGATTCAATCCCGCTAAGGAGGATTCATGGCAGCAGGTATGACCAAGACAGCTCTCGTCCGCAGCATGGCCGAGAAGATGGAGCTCAACAACAAGCAAGCGGCAGCCTTCCTACAGCATCTGGCTGACACCGCGATCAAAGAGACCAAGAAGAACGGTGTATTCGTGATCCCCGGCCTCGGACGCCTGGTGAAGGCCGAGCGCAAAGCGCGCATGGGCCGCAATCCCCAGACCGGCGAGCCGATCAAGATCAAGGCCAAGACCGTAGTGAAGTTCCGCGTGGCCAAGGCCGCGAAGGACGCAATCGCTCCCAAGAAGGGATAAACGGATAGTTGGGCTAGATTTTCACGAAGAAGGCCGGCAGCCATGCCGGCCTTTTCGCGTCTGCGCGAATTCACATCCAATCAATGACCTCGGAACGGGTTTCTGGGTCTGCACGATGATCCCACGCCCCTTCAATGGCCGTTACGGCGCGATGCTGACAGTCGCGATCTTCGCGCTCGCGCCGTTCATTGTAGTAACCACAGCATTCGCGCTCTTCAGCAAGCAGATCGGCGCAGACGCGAGCATCGATTCCACCGGACTCGAAATCATCAACGGCCTCGCGACTGCGGGCTACGCGTTTGGCGCACTGCTCGGCGGCGATGTGATCAACCGCTTTCCTCAGCGCCAATTGTTTCTGATCTGCGAGTCGATTTTCATTGTCGGATCGCTGTTGGCGGCAACTGCCGGTGGCGCGATCGCCTTCGGCAGCGGCAGCATTCTGCAAGGGTTCGCAACCGGTCTGATGCTCGTTGTAGCGCTGCCTCCGGTGATTCGCCGCTTTCCGGCTGGCAAAATGCCGATCACCTCGGCCGCTGTAAACATCGGCTTTTTTGGCGCGACCACCGCTGGACCACTAGTTGGCGGAGCCGTTGCGATGGCTCACGTTTGGCGTTGGTTCTATGGCGGACTCGCCGGCATCGGCGTTCTGGTGTTTCTTTTGGCCGTGCTCTCGCTGCCCGACCAGGAGCCGCAGAATCGCAGCATGAAATTCGACTCGCACGCGATCGCGTTCGGACTCGGCGCAACTTTCCTTTCGTTCTATGCTGCCGGAGCGCTGGTTGGGAACGGCTTTGCTTCCTTTCGCTTCACGATTCCCCTGGGCATTGGATTCGTGTGTTTCGTCGCGCTAATCCTGACGCAGTATCACAAGGAGGAACCTCTCTCGCCGGTCAAGCCGATGTGGAATACATTTCCCATTACGGGAACGATCATCGCGATGATCGGAGGGGGAGCGTTCATCACCTTTCTGGAATTGGCGCTGCGTTTCGCGCTGCAGGTGCAGCATCAGACGCCACTAGCTGCAGGTCTGGCATTCTGGCCGCAAGTGGCAGGCGCGATCATCAGCGCAGTCCTGCTCGGAGCGCTGATCCGCACTCGATACTTACCCGTGCTGATTCTTGCAGGGATGCTGTGCCTCGTCGCTGCCGGAGTGGTGCTGATGCAAATGGGCGGTCCGCACTCACAAGCCGTGGTGATGTCCGCCGCCGGATTGATGGGACTTGGCGCCGGAGGAACCGTCGCGCCCGCCTTATGGCTGGCGGGGTTCGCGTTGCCGTCGAAGATGGTGGGACGGACTTTTGCGCTGGTCGAACTCGTGCGCTCGGTCGCCGACTTCATTCTTGCCCCGGTGATTCTGGAAGTCGCGCATGTCGCCTCCGCGAGTACGGCGCCCACGCCGCATGGCCTTGCCGAAGCTGCGTGGTACACAGTGCTCGTCACGATCGCAGCCACCGCGCTTTGCGCTGTGCTCTATCTGCTTTCGGGCGCCGGTCTTCCAACGCCAGATCTGGACAAGTGGCTCAGCCAGAATCAGCCTGCGCTGCACTCACCGTCAATTGGAGCGGCTCTGCGCAAGGCATGAAGAAAGATTTTCAGCTCGAAGCCAGAGCAGGCTTTTTCGGCTGCAGGATCAGTCGACCGCTCTTCGCAACCAACGCGGCGTAGTGCCCGATGATTCCTGCAATCGTGCTGTAAGGCAGCGGACTCACGTGAAATCCGATCACCGCGCCTACCCCTAAATAGGTGAGCAGAAAGCTCCACAGGAAAGTGTTCTTCTCGAGCAGGTAGCCAACGATCGCTCCAGCGAGTCCGTAGGCCGAGAGCATCATCAGGGAAGACGCCAGTTCCGGAGCCAATCCCATGGCTTGTGCGTGCTGGGCGGCCAGCGGCGCTGCCATCACTGAAGCAAACGCCGGGAGCGAGATGCCGGCCAGTGCTGCCGGAACAAATCGCCAGGGCGAAAACCTCTGCGCGAATGGATTCAGGAAATTGCGGATGCCGCGCCAACCCACCTTGTTCGTGAGTACGTAGAACGCTCCCGAAGGATGCAGCCGATAGATGCCGGTCTGCACCTGATGCTGCGAGTAGCGCTCATGCCCAGATTGGAACTCTTTGCTTACGCTCGCAAAATCCGAGGCGGCAGGCAGAGGAACGGAATCGATCTTCGTTACGCGCGCCATATGCCTGCGGCGCAGCTCGCCTGGATCGTTGATCCGTGGGCATTCCTGCATGATGCGCCACGGTGGCTCGTTCATCAGCGACCTCAAGCGCATATTGCGCGTCGTCAGCAAGCGTCCATCGGTGAAGTAGGTGAAGAACTCCATCGTGCAGCTCTGCGTTTTAGTAACGGTGCTGCCGACCTTGGTGGTCACCTCCACGATCATCACAATCGCGCGCACTGGTTCCAGCGGATTCGCATAGCTGCGGATCAAGTTCTGACCGTAGTTAGCGGCGCGGTAGGTCACCGTAGGCATGTAGTTCAGGGCAGCGAATTTCTCGTCGAACTTCTGCAAGTACCTCTGCTGTTCCGGAGTTAGAGATCCCGGATCAAGCTGCTCGATATCGAAGCGCGCCGGGATCGGACGGTTATTTCGCTGAATATGCAGCGGGCCGACCAGCAGAATGCGGCCTACCGTGGCGAGAAACACGATCAGGTCAGTATCAGCCAGGACTTGCATGGCGAACTCCTTAGCCGCTGGAGTGTAGCAGCATCAACGGCGCAGGAAACCATTACGAAAGTTATGGGTGACGGTCAGGATCGCCTATGGCATCGACACCATTACGTGAGAAGTCCCACGTCAGGCCTGCTGCGGATAACGTTTGTTCTTGCTCCTCTTGGGAAATGAGCGGTTCCGAGCCACACTGCTGTTGATTTGCGATTTCGTGGTAAGTATTGGCGCTGAAACCGAGATTGTCGGCTTTCTTCCTCCGCAAACTCCTTCCGAATAAGCGCACGTACCTCCGCAGAACCGCAACCGCCTGCTCGTGATAGAGCGCCGGCGCAGCGCCGCTGAACGCGTCAGGAGTTTGCGCCTTCAAGTCCCAAATGGCGAGCAATTTGACGGTTTCGGCGGAGACTTGGAAATCCGCAGCCTGCATCCGTTCGCTCAGCAAACGCAAACCATCGGTTGGATAGGATGTAGCGAGAATTGCCGTCCAAAATCCGTTATCCCATGAATGTTGCTTACCGTCGAAATACTTGATTTCGGTGGCCAGCGATTCTATGGTGTCGAGGTTGGCGATGCGATCGGCAATATCGAAGCATCGCTGTTGTTGCGCCTCTTTCAGATCATCGGTACGACAGAACTTCGCATAGGTTTGATCGTAAGCTTCGGCAGCGGCGTGCGACCAGTTAGGATCGTCCACAATCTCAAATGTCAGCGGTTCCGATTTGGTCATCAACGGCGGGCCGGAGTTCCCGCCTGCGATTTTGCCAACTTGCGTCGATGTTGCTACGCAGGCGTATCGGCCCGGCGCACTGAACCGAACATAACGGCTAAGCGGGGCCGGAAAGCGGACTGGAGTGACGCCCAAAGGAATAGGTTCAGCACAACCGTAGTACCCGTCGCTCCAGCCAGGGCCAAGGCACGGACTGAGCATGCGTTCGAACTCGTTGAATTCAGGATGCGCGAGAGATCGTATCGGAATATCTGTGGCAGGTGAGCAGGAGATGTTCATCGGCCGATGCCAAGCACCGCAATCGGTGAAGACATACTGACCCTGAGAACTGGAACTGAAGGTGAATGTGACCGGGATTGTCTCGCCAAGATGGAACCGTGTCTGGCCGCTCTGGGTTTGGAATTGAAACAATATATCGTCCGGCGCGGGAATCGGCTCGGGCGCTTGAGCTTGGCCAAGATTCGCCAGCATCAGCAGGACTGAAGCTAATAAGGGAATCCTTTTCCACATCGCAACCTCAGCATGCCAGTGACTTCCGTCCGCAATCCTAACGATAGCGCGCGCACTATGTGCGGAAACTCGAACAGGGTCATTAGACACTATTCGCGCAGTTCTGGATTGCTCACCAGTCGAAAAAGGCGCAGTCTAACTTCATCTCTGACATTCAACTTGGTCCCACGATAAGGAGATTGAACCTTGTGCGATTTCTCGCTGGTTGTCTTTTCTCGCTTCTTGCCTCATGCGCGCTTGCTCAATCCAACAACTCGCTATCCGGCGAGTGGCTCGTGACGAGCGATCTTTTGGGCACGCCGATGCAGCAGGTGCTCACGCTGCAAGCCGACGGCGGCAAGCTGTCCGGACATTTTGGCCAGGACGATCACCGTAAGATTGCCGGAACGATCGAGGGAAATAGCGTCCACTTTTCCGTGATTGAGGATAAGGACACCACCGGCGAATATGAGGGCGCCTTGTCGGGCGACAAGATGAGCGGCACGGCGCGAATCTTCGATGCGAAGCCCGAGGACCGCGTTCCGATCACCTGGACGGCAGTCCGCGTTCCGCCTGTACCGACTGGTCCGCCGGAGCACCATGAGTTTGTGCCGACAAAGTTCCAACGCGCCTTCTCGCCGTTTGTCGAGCCGGTACTGCACATCAAGTCTGGCGACACGGTTCACACGACTACGGTCGATGCCGGCGGACGCGACGAAAAAGGCGTTCGCCGCGTGCTTGGAGGCAATCCCGAAACGGGACCGTTCTACATCGACGGCGCGCTGCCCGGAGACGCGCTGAAGGTCACGCTCGTACGGCTGCGGTTAAATCGGGATTGGGCCGGCAGCGACGATGCGCTGGTCTCGCGTGCCGTGACCGACGACCTTGCCCGCAAGATGAAGTATGAATCCGACGGCGTACGTTGGAAGCTAGACCGCGAGCGCGGTCTAGCCATGCCAGAAAAGCCCGGCGACCACATGAAAACTTTCGCGATTCCGGTAAAGCCGATGCTGGGCTGCATCGCCACAGCTCCGGGCACATTCGGACAGCCAATCGTCGCCGGCGATTCCGGTCGTTTCGGAGGCAATATGGACTACAACGAGATCGGCCAGGGCGCTTCGGTTTACTTACCAGTAAACATTGCCGGCGCTCTGCTCTACGTCGGCGACGGACACGCTTTGCAAGGCGATGGCGAACTCAATGGCAATGCGCTCGAAACCTCGATGGACGTCGAGTTCAAAGTGGAACTGCTAAAAAAGCACGAGCTAAGCGCTCCGCAGGTCGAGACCGATCAATATTTTCAGACGATGTCGCTCGCGGGCTCGCTCGATGACGCCTTTCGCGAAGCCAGTGAGTACATGACAAGCTGGCTCATGGACGAGTACAAGCTCACGCCATCGGAAGCGGCAGAGGTGGTGGGCACGTCGGTCGAGTACCGCATCAGCGAAGTCGCGGATCGGAACGTGGGTGTGGTGGCCAGATTGCGCAAGGATCGCTTAGCAATGCTAAGCCACTGACAATACTTGAGCGAATCTATGGCTTCGCGGGTAAGAATTGAACTTTCAGGTCGTCGCCTGGAATCGATTTGAAGTCGAAATCGGCAGTCACGAGCGCAGCGCCAAGCTGGATGGCCAAAACCGCAGCGAAGGCGTCAGCATAGGGAATTTTGTATTTTTCTTTCAAGAGACCGGCAGCCGCAGCTTCCCGCGCGGTACAAGCAGCAACCGTGACCGGCAGAGCTGCGAGATTGGCGTCTGCCTGCCGGGCCGCACTGCTTCCGTGAGCACGCGCGATCGCATAGATTATTTCGCCCCAGTTCACAGCCGAAATATGTAGAACGACTTCCCGCGCCCGTGCACGATTCAGTAAATTTTCGATGAGTTCCGCTCCGGCCTCATTATCGAGAAATCGCAAAACCGCGCTCGCATCGAGGACAAGAGAAGTCATCGATCGCGGCGATGCTCCCGGTTGCGCACCGCCCCCGCTCCTTTCGTGGATCCGCGCAGGCCGTGAATAAAGGCCTTTGTCACAGGATGCAAAACGATGGCGTTTCCTTGGCGTTCGACAACAACTTCTGTGCCCGGCTCTAGTCCCATCTCCTCGCGGAGTTCTACCGGGATCACGATTTGGCCTTTTGTGCTGATCTGGGCTACAGATTTGCTCATCGGCTTATCTAACCACAGAAGTAAGATAGGATACAAGAGGTAAGACGAGAGCAGAAAATAAGGTGAGGTTAGGGACACAGCCCCTCGCGGAGGGCTGCATCCCCAGAACGCATATAGAGTGTTCTTACACCATCTCGCGCACGCGGTCTTCGATCATGTTCTCCCACGCGATCTTGCCGCGATTTGGCTCACCACGAGCTAACGATTCCGCGAAGTGCAGCGCCTGTGATGCCTTAATCTTGCCGGGCATAGGCGCCGTCAACGGATCGACGACAGCTTCGATCAGCACTGGTCCGTCCACTTCGAGCGCTTCGTCGAGAATGTCGCCGCAGCGCTTCGGATCTTCAATCGTGAATCCGGCTCCGCCGCAGGCGCGCGCGTAAGCGGCAAAGTCGATGGGCTGCAGCTCGACTCCATATTCAGGATTGCCTAGGAAGACCATCTGCTCCCACTTGATCTGGCCGAGCACGTTGTTCTTGATCACGCAGACGCGAATCGGCAGTTGGTACTTCACCGCGGTGATGAATTCCATCATCAGCATCGCGAATCCACCATCGCCGACGAACGCAAACACCGGACGATCGGGATGCGCGATCTGCGCTCCTACCGCGTACGGCAGTCCGCAGGCCATCGTCGCCAGATTGCCGGAACACGTGTGAATTTGTCCGCGCTTGGCCGGAATATGGCGCGCCCACCAGGTGGTGATCGTGCCGCTGTCGCTCACGACGATCGCGTTGGACGGAATGCGCTTGCCCAGTTCCTGCGCGATTACCTGCGGACGCATGGGCTTGTCCATGATCGATCCACGCTCATGCATGAGCTTGTTCCAATCCTTCATCCCACTTTGGGCCTTTTTGAGGAAGCTGCGATCGGACTTGCGCGTGAGCAGCTTGTTCAGTTCGGCGAGAGTTTTCGCGCTATCGCCGACTAGACCAACATCCACGTTGTAGCGCAATCCGACGCGCCGAGGATCAAGTTCGATCTGAACGGCTTTCGCCTGTCCCGGTTTGGGATAAAACTGGATGTACGGAAAACTGGAACCGACGATCAGCAGCGTTTCGCAAGTATCCATCGCTTCTTCGGAAGGTTTGGTACCCAGCAGGCCGATGCCGCCGGTGGTGAACGGACTATCGTCAGGCACGCAGGCTTTCCCGAGCAGCGGTTTCACAATTGGCGCCGCCAGCAATTCGGCAGCTTCTTCGAGTTCGTCGGTCGCGTTCAGCGCACCGGCGCCGGCCAAGATTGCGACCTTCTTGCCCTTATTCAGGAGGTCAGCCGCTTCCTGCAGGTCGGCTTGATTGGGCAGACGAGAGCTCTTCGCGAACACGTCTCCAGAGTGATGCTTGATGTTGCGCTTCGACCGCTCTTCGTGCGTTTGTTCCTGCACGTCGCTCGGAATTGTGAGGTGCGAGACGCCGCGGTACGCCAGCGCCGTCCGGCAAGCGAGGTCCACACATCCGAGCACGTGCGCCGGGCCCATGATGCGGTTGTCGTACACGCAAACATCCATGAACAACTTATCGAGTTCTACGTCCTGCTGCGTGTGCGTATTGATCAGATCGTGAAAGGCCAGGCCGGTAATCGCGAGTACCGGCTGCGAGTCCAGCTTGGCGTCATAGAGACCATTAAGAAGATGAATGCCACCCGGACCCGAAGTCGCGAGACACACGCCAAGCCGTCCGGTGGTTTTTGCGTAAGCGACGGCGGCAAAGGCCGCTCCTTCTTCGTGCCGGACCTGCACGAAGCGAATCTGTTCCTGGCGCTCGCGCAGCGCCTCCATAATCCCGTTGATGCCATCTCCGGGAATACCGAAAATCGTGTCCACGCCCCACTCGATGAGCCGTTCGACCAGGATGTCTGCTGCTGTTTTGGCCATGGGAACCCCTCCGACTGGTGAGATGCGAGAGAAGCGCGCGATGTGGTCGGGGGATACAACAGCAAGAATCAACCGGCAGTGCGGATTTCGTGATTTCGCGATCTGGTGATTTCGTGATTTAAATCGCCAGATCACAAAATCGCGAAATCACGAAATATCCTCAGGCAGCCGGTTTCTTCGCCTGCTCAGCGCCCGCTTCCACTCGATTCCGAAATTCCTGCAGCAGATCGGGTAAGTTCCACTCGCGAACGTCGATGGCGAACATCTTGTCGTCGATCAAGCTGCCGCGGAAATGCTTACTGTTCGGAGGGTTATCCAAGGATGAGATGAATTTTCCGAGAAGGTCGCTCCAAACCCATTTCGGAACTACCTGCGAATCCGGATAAACATAATGGAAGAGCATCAAAGACCAGAGCAGCATTTCCCAATGCTCGCCTACCAGGTCCAAAACTCTCTTCCAATTCATCTGACGGCCTGCTCTATAAATAATATGAGCAATATCGGCGCCGTCGAATCGTTCGCGGCGAGTCACGAAGATCTTCGACGCAACCAGCTCTTCAGCCGCGAGAATTCGCACCGGCACGCCGAGTACTTGCGAGAAGCCGGCGCGCTCTATCCAGGAGCGATCGACGCGAATCGTGGCATTGCTCATGCCGGAGATCAGATCGACAAAGTAGTCGCCGCGATGCACCTTGCAGAGCCACACGGGATCGCAAATCTCGGTGCGAAAACCATGTCGCGTGAGCAAATCGAGAGTAGCCGGCACTTCTTTGTCCGGCAGAAAGAGATCGAGATCCTTGGTGTCGCGCCAAATGCCCGTATGCTCATGTAATGCAAATGCGCCGGAGACAACATAAGGAATACCGCTGGCGTTGAAGATCTCCAGCACCTCGCGAAAGAGCTGCTCCTGCTCCGCCGTAAATTGCGGCGGACGCGAAGAACTTACCGGCAACGCTTTATCCTGTTCTGGCACGGCCTTACCTTAGATGGTGCAATGCGCGCGTCATGTTGCGGAAAAATGAAGGAAAATGGAGCGAAGCTTCCAGCCGCCAGCTACCAGCTTCCAGCAGAGCCGCATCTGATCGAGAGTTCCTGCTGGGTGGGGGTTAGCTGAAAGCTGACAGCTGAAGGCTGATAGCTCAAATGCCCAAGACCGACACCATCATCGAGATCGAAGGACGCAAGCTGAAGCTTTCGAATTTGGATAAAGTCCTGTATCCAGCGGTGGGCTTCACCAAAGCGCAGGTGATCGACTACTTCGTGCGCATAGCGCCCGTGCTGCTGCCACATCTGGAAGGCCGTCCGCTCACGCTCAAGCGCTATCCCGAAGGTGTGGACGGGATGTACTTCTACGAGAAGAGCTGCCCGAAGCATCGTCCGGACTGGGTGAAGACTGCGCCGGTCTGGAGCTCCGGACGCAACGACTACATCCAGTTCTGCCTCGCGCAGGACATTCCCACTTTGGTCTGGGCCGCCAACCTCGCTGACCTTGAGCTGCATACCTCACTCTCGCGAGCGGAGAATATCGAGCAGCCCACAATGATGGTCTTCGATCTCGATCCTGGACCGCCGGCCGACATCGTGCTCTGCTCACAGGTGGGATTCTGGCTGAAAGCGATCTTCGATCGGCTCAAGCTCAAATCTTTCGCGAAAACTTCCGGCTCCAAGGGACTGCAGATCTACGTGCCGCTGAATACGCCCGTCACCTACGATCAAACGAAAGAATTCGCGCATGCGCTCGCTCGCTTGCTGGAAGAAGAGCATCCGGACTTGATCGTCTCGGATATGAAGAAGACGCTGCGCGTAGGCAAGGTCTTCGTCGATTGGAGCCAAAACGATGTCCACAAGACCACGGTGAATGTGTACTCGCTGCGCGCCAAGGAGCGGCCAACCGTTTCCACTCCAGTCACATGGGAAGAAGTCGAAAAATGCTTGAAGAAGAAAGATCCGAACTTGCTGGTCTTCGACTCCAACCAGGCGCTCGCGCGCGTGGCCAAGATGGGCGACATCTTCGAACCGGTACTCACGCTCAAGCAGCATCTCCCGGCAACGCCCGGCGAAAGTCAGAAAACTGCAAGTTCACCACGGAGTCACGGAGAGCACGGAGAAAAGCCAAAGCGAACGACAGCTTCAAATCAATCCCGCTCACGCCGACAAGTTGCAAGAAAGTAGAGCTCTTTGTTCTCCTCCCGTGGTCTCCGTGACTCCGTGGTGAAAAGGTTTTCGCCTTTGCCGAACGCTCAGCAGTTCGTGTTGAATATCAGCCATGCACAAGGTACACATCGGAACGTCGGGCTGGGCGTATGCTTCATGGAAGCCCGAGTTTTACCCGCCGAAGACGCCCTCGTCCAAATTCCTCGACTACTACTCCACCCAGCTCAACTGTGTCGAAGTGAACTACACGTACCGCGCACGTCCAGCGGTAAAGACACTGCAGAATTGGGCTGCGGTAACGCCGGAAGATTTCACGTTCGTCACCAAAGCGCACCAACGCATTACGCACATCAAGCGACTCAACGACGTTGAACAGGATGTGGACGCGTTCTTCGCTTCGCTGCAGCCGCTGCTGCACGCGCATAAATTGGGACCAGTTCTGTTTCAGTTGCCGCCGAACTTTAAAGCTGATCCGGAGAAGCTGAGAAAATTTCTCCGCACCTTGCCTAAAGACGCACCCAGCGCAATCGAATTCCGCAATCCAAGCTGGTTCCAGGACCCGATCTACGAACTCATGCGCGAGCAGAACGTCGCGCTCTGCATTGCGGAAAGCGATGAACTGGCGGTGCCCGAGGTTTTTACCGCTGACTTTACTTATTACCGTTTGCGGAAGTCCGATTACAGCGACCACGAGATCGCCGAGGTCGAACAACGCCTGCGCAATGCGGCTCAGCAGCGGGAGGTCTATGCCTTTCTCAAGCATGAAGACACGCCCGAAGGCGCGATCAACGCACGCAAGCTGCTAACCAATCTGACAACGAAGCAGGCCTCGGCGTTGTGACCTCTACAATGCCGGAGCGTGCTGCGCGCGCATGCGGCGCATGACGGCATCGGCGGCAGAGCGACCGATGCGCACGCAGTCGGGCACGCCGATCCCGTGATACGCATTGCCGCTCAGTTGCAGCCCTGGGAATCGTTGCATCCGCATCTCGAGTCGTGCCACGCGCAGCGGATGCCCAACCTCATATTGCGGCATGGCTCGCGGCCAGCGAAAGACGCGCGCGAACTGCGGCTCGGCTGCAATGCCGAGAATCTCGCGCAACTCCCGGCGAGCAAGTTCGATAGCCTCGGTGTCGCTCAGCGCGAGGACCTCAGGATCGTGCACCCCACCCATGAAGACGCGCAGCAGCCCAGTCCCTTCCGGAGCGCGATACGCGAATTTGTTGTTCACAAACGTGCAGGCGATCATGCGGCGGCCTTCGCTTCGCGGCACGAGGAATCCGAAACCCGCCGGCAGAACAATTTCGTTTGCCTTATACGCGAGGCTCAGCGTGAGAGCAGACGAATAGGGAATCTCGTTCAGCAGCTCACGAGCTGGCGCACTGTCGGGAATCTCCTCCATCAACTTGGCGCATGCATACGCCGGCAGCGCGAGCACGACCTGATCGTATTCGTCGCCGGCGACCGGAGAAATTACATGCCACGCCGCGTCGCTTCTGCGCAGGCTCGTGACCGGCGCCGAACAGCGCAGGCGTTCGCGCGGCACCTGGCGAACGATTACGTCAGGAATCCGCTGCATGCCATCGCGCATAGTGGTGAACAGCGGTTGCTTTCCCGATTTTCGATTTTGCTTTTTGCGTGCGATCAGAGCGCCGCGAACCAGGCTGCCGTATTTCGCCTCGGATTCAACCATCTGCGGAAGCGTCGAGCGCACGCTCAGCATAGAAGCGTCGGCGCCATACACGCCGGTAAGCAGCGGATCGACCAATCGCTCGACCACCTCACCCCGAAAATGCCGCTGGACAAAATTAGCAACGCTCTCATCCTCGTCCGGCGGCAGAGTTTCGGGCGAGGCAAAGTATTCGCCCAACATAGCCAGCTTGGTGCGCTTCGAGAACAGCGGCGACCGCACTGCTGCCCAGAGATTACTGGGGACCATCATCTGCATGCCGGGAGGGATCGGCAGCAGTTTCCCGCCGACGAGGATATACGTTCTGCGCTCGGAGTCGTTCGAACCAATCAACTGCTGCGTCAGACGCAGATCATCGCACAGCTCTTTCGCCCAGGATTTAGAGGTGAGAAATGAATCCGGTCCCGCTTCGATAAGACAGCCGTCGACCTTCTCGGTGCGAATCACGCCACCGAAGCGCGGCTCGGCTTCATAAAGCGTGTACTCGATCGGAGCCCCACGCCGCCGCTCCTGCTCCAGATAAAACGCAGTCGTCAGCCCAGAGATGCCGCCGCCGATGATAGCTACGCGAACCACGGACCATTCTAAGCAATTAGCGATTAGCAATTAGCAACTAGCGAAATCAAGCTGAGGCTGGATGATTCGTGCAGAGGATAGATGCGCCTAAAGGGTGTCATCCTGAGTCCGCCTGAGGCGGACGAAGGATCTGCCCTGAGCTTGCCGAAGGGATCTCGGCGGATATTTCAGACTTAAGCACCTTCCCCTGGCTTTTCCGCCGCGATCTTTATCGAGGAACCGGATACCGCATTTGAGTCTGAAATATTCGCGGAGATTCTGCGCGTCCGCCGCGGCGGACGCGCAGAATGAACAAATTCCGTCTGGTGGCACACAGGTGGGATTTCGCAGTTAAAGAGGCCGTAGGCCGGAATTCTTTTAGCCCAGGCCGTGAGGCCTGGGTGGCGGATACAGGGTCCAGAGCCCCGGAGGGGCGGCACTGGGAACGTACAACGATGAGTGCCGCGCCTCCGGCGCTCGGGATGTTTCGGTGCACCTCACCCAGCCCTCACGGGCTGGGCTAAAAGAATGCCGCGCCTTCGGCGCTGGCACCGGCTCCGGTTCAGGGGCTCCACGGTGAGCGAACTGTTCACTGGTTCATGACCTCACCTTGAGCGAGGTCGGCTGCTCAGAATGACAGGCTCGCTGTCCCCGCTCATTGCTAGTTTGCTCCTCACAACGTCCGCCAGCGCCGAAATAAATCTCGGCGAATCGTTCAACGACTCGGTTCGAAAAAGCTCCAGACCCAAGTCAGCGGCGACTTTTCGAAATGCAATATCGATGTCGTACAGCACTTCCACGTGGTCGCAAACGAAGCCAACCGGCTGGACCACCACTCGCGTCTTCCTCGTCTCGCGAATGCGCGAAAGAGTTTCTTCCACGGTCGGACCGAGCCAAGGTCCGCCGGACATGCCTTGGCTTTGGAAGGCGAAGAACCAATCGGAATCACCCAGCCCGAGTTTGCGGGCGACGAGCGCGGCCGTCTCGCGCGCTTGGCGTTCGTAGGGATCGCCGGCTTCAATCGTCCGCGAGGGCACACTGTGGGCGGTGAACAGGACCGCGGCGCCGGCGTGCTGTGCCAACGCAGCGGCAAGCCGTTCGGCGAAAGCTTCTATCAGCAGTGGATGATCGTGCCATGACTCCACAAACCGCACATTCATTCCCTCTGACTTGCACAAGGTGGCCTGCCGATAAAGTCCGACGCTCGTGCGCGAATTCTGGGGAGCAAGACAAAGCGCAACAAACTGCTGCACGCCATCGCGGCGCATGCGCTCGATCGTCTCTGCGATATACGGTTTCCAATTACGCATGGCGACATACACCGGAACACCCAGCGATGCGGAAAGCAGTTCCGCCTGCCGCAAGGTGATCTCCGTCAGCGGCGAATGCCCAATTTGGGAATAACGATGCTTGACTTCCGCAATGACTGAATCGGGAATCGGCCGGCCGCCGGTAACATTGCGCAGGTATTCAGGAATCTCGTCGATGCGCTCCGGCGTGCCGTGGGCCAGGAGGAGGACAGCGTCGGGTTTCTGCGGCTGGGACATCGATCGATTGAGCGACGACAACGAAATTCAGAACGCGACGGTCTCGGATGCCGCCGAGCCACTTCGTCTTTTCGCGCGATGCGCGTGCACCTCGTCCACCAGCGCGAGCACATTCTCCACCGGCGTCTCCGGCAGAACGCCATGCCCGAGATTGAAAATATATCCCGGCCGACCCGCGACAGTATCGAGCAGCTCGCGGACTTGCTTGCGCACTTCGCGCTCGGGCGCAAACAATACAGCGGGATCGAGGTTTCCCTGAACGGCAAAACCGTTTCCAAGAGCCTTGAACGCCTGCTCGATCGGTACGCGCCAATCGACGCCGACTACCTCCGCGCGCGTCTGCTTGATCGCCGGCAGCAGCGTAGCGGTATCGGTTCCAAAATAGATCACCGGCGCGCCCGATGCTTTCAATTCCGCAATCAGCGTTTTGGTGTGCGGCAGCACTCGGCGCGTGTAGTCCCCAGGCGAGAGGCATCCGACCCAGCTATCGAATACCTGGATTGCATCGGCCCCGGCGGCAACTTGATCGGCTACATATTGCGAAAGCACGCGCACGATACGGCGCATCAGCTCGTCCCATCCTTCGGGATCGCGGTGCATCAGCTTCTTGGTTTCGAGATAATTGCGCGAGCTGCCGCCTTCGATCATGTAGCTTGCCAGCGTAAACGGCGCGCCGCAGAATCCAATCACAGGCAGCCGATTCCCAAAATGGCGCGCGACGATCTCGATCGCGTCGCTCACGTACCCGAGCTCTCCCGCGCGGTCGGTCTTCAATTGCGCAATCGCATTCGCGTCGCGAACCGGACGCGGCACCTTCGGACCTTCGCCTTCATGGAACCCAAACTCCAGCCCCATGGCTTCAAGCGGCAGCAGCAGGTCGGCAAAGATGATCGCGGCATCCACGCCCAGGCGTTCCGCGGCGGTGACGGTCACCTCGGCGGCGATCTCCGGATTTCGGCAGATTTCCAGAATGGAATGTTCGCTGCGAACTTTGCGGTACTCCGGCAAATACCGTCCCGCCTGCCGCATCAGCCACACCGGCGTAATCTCCACCGGAAGCCGCCGGCAAGCGCGCACAAAAGATGAATCAGGGGCCGACATGAAAATTCAAGGTAACACACGGAAATTGCAAAGGCGGAAACCAAAACCAAGAGCGAACACGGAGGTCACGGAGGAACACGGAGGAATCAACATGAATCTCTCTGTGTGCCTCCGTTCTCTCCGTGATCTCCGTGTTCGCTCTTGCTTTTGGGTTTAGTGTTTCCACAGCAGAAGAAGCAATCTGCCAGTTACTTCTATTTCTTCTGCGCTTCCTGCGCCTCAAACGCGACCATCTGTTTCAGGATCTCGTACGGCGTGCCGTTCACGTTCTCGATCTTGCGGCCATTGATGAATAAGGTCGGCGTTGCGTTCACGCCCAGCGAAACTCCCAGTTCATATTGCTGATTCACGCGCGCCTTCGTTTCGGGCGAGTCGGCGCAGGTGGCGGTCGCGCTGGGATCGGCGCCGACGTCTTGCGCGATCGCGCTCAGCTTGGTCGCAGCATTGTCGTCGGTAATCTGTTCTTGCTGATCGAACACCTCGTGCTCGAATTTCCAGAACTGGTCTGTGTTCTTGCGGCCAATGCAGTCCGCATAATCGGCCGCGCGATCGGCCCAATGATGAATTTGCGAAAGCGGAAACTGCTCAAAGACGAACCGAGCATTCGGTGACTCGGTGATGAGCTTGTCTATCGTCGGCACCGCGCGCTTGCAGTGCGGACACTCGAAGTCGCTGAACTCAACGATCTCAACCGGCGCGTTAGGATTTCCCTTCTCCGGTCCTTTCGCATTCGCCGCTAGCTTAGTACGCGCCGGCTCGAACGGATCGGCGCCGAACGGAATAATCTGGCCAATCAGCGCATGATGCGTGTCGCTGGTCACGTAAAACGGCGTGCGCTGCTGCACCGGATCGCCAAACGCAATGATCACTTCCGTGAGCCCCGGAATGCCTTCGACCGGCTTCTCACTCTCGATCTTCCATTTCGCATTGGGATCGTAGCCGAACATGTGATGCATGAAGCTGTTCAGCGTCTCCGCGCTGGGTTCTTTGGCGGCAGGCGCCTCTTCTGCGTGCGACTTGGTCGCGGCAGTACGCGAATGACGTGCAGCGGTTTGCGACCACACGGATAAACAAAACAGCAGGAAGAATGCGATCAGGGCGACGCTCTTCGTCTTCAATGCTTCTCCTTTAGGACCAGAACGGGAATTTTGCGTTCAGCATTCAGCATCATACTTGGCCGCGATGGGAAAGCGGCGGCCGGGACCAAACGACTTCTGCGATACTTTCAACACCGGCGCCGCCTGCTGTCGCTTGTACTCGTTGCGCTCGATCATGCAGATCACCGACTCGACAAACTTACGCTCGTAACCGCGCTCCTCGGCGATTTGCTCGGCGGTTTTGTAGCGTTCCACGTAATCGTCCATGATCGCGTCCAGGACTTCGTAAGGAGGCAGCGTGTCTTGATCTGTCTGATTCGGACGCAGCTCGGCCGAGGGTGGCTTCTCGATGGTGGACCGCGGAATCACCGCAGAAATTCCATTTCGGTACTCGCTCAGGCGATAGACCATCGTCTTAGGCACGTCGCCGATCACGGCCAGCGCGCCGCACATGTCGCCGTACAGCGTGCAGTAGCCAACTGCCATCTCTGATTTGTTCCCGGTGGTCAACACCAAGCTGCGGAATTTATTGGCCAGCGCCATCAGCGTGGTCCCGCGCAAGCGCGATTGCAGATTTTCTTCGGTGAAGTCCTGCGGCAGGTTGCCGAATAAAGGCGTCAGCGACTTTCGCAAGTCCTCGAACACCGGCGTGATCGGAAGAATCTCACAGCGGATGCCGAGCGTTTTCGCGAGCTGCTCGGCATCGTCGAGGCTGCCGCGCGAGGAATACGGACCTGGCATCAGCACGCCGGTCACGTTTTCTTTTCCCAGCGCGTCCACAGCGATCACCGCCGTCAGCGCCGAGTCGATGCCGCCGCTCAGCCCGATCACCACACTCTGGAATCCGCATTTGCGCACGTAGTCGCGCGTGCCCAGCACCAGGGCACCGTAAACGGACGCTTCCCTGCCCTCGGGCTGCTCGTGCACGTCGCCGGTTTGCGCGTCGAGATCGACGAGCACCAAATCTTCAGCGAACGACTTCGCCTGCGCGAGCACGCGTCCATCGGGACCAATCGCCAAACTCGATCCATCGAAGATCAGGTTGTCGTTGCCGCCAACCTGGTTGCACAGCACCACCGGCACGCGAAAGCGTGTCGCGATCGCCTGGAACATCTTGCGCCGCAATTCGATTTTGCCGATCGTAAACGGTGAAGCCGAAATGTTGACCAACAGATTGCCGCCTGCCTTCACCAACTCTTCTACGGGATCGATGCTGTACAGGCGCTTGGGCCAGAATTGCTTGTCGTTCCAGGCGTCTTCGCAAATCGTGAGCCCGAGCCGAGTTCCATTTAGGGAATGAAGCTGCTGCTGCCGCGCGGCGGCGAAGTAGCGCTGCTCGTCAAAGACGTCGTAGGTCGGCAAGAGCATCTTCGACTGCAGAAACTCGATCTTGCCGTCGCGCAGCAGCGCCGCTGAGTTCATCACGGACTTTCCCGTTGCCTCAGCCGCCGGCGTGACCAACCCGCAGATCACCGCAATGCCGGCGCTTGCGCGTGCAATCTTCTCCACAGTCTCGCGGCTTTCGCGAACAAAATCCGGCTTCTCGACCAAGTCCCGCGGCGGATATCCGCTCACCGCCAGCTCAGGAAAGAGAACCAGCTCCGCTCCCCGCTCCCGCGCTGTGTGGATGCCGTCAAGAATTTTGGCCGAGTTGCCGCAGAAATCCCCAATCGTGGGATTCATCTGCCCTAATGCGATTTTCATCTCTAGAGTTAAGTGTAAGGCGGTCCAAGAAAAGATGTCATCTCGCGCGCATTCCAGAAGGACACAGCCGAGCGTCGCCACAGCCTTTGGCCTGCAAGGATCGCCAGGGACAACAATGAGCACGATTCACGGCTTCCAAACGATTAGTTGTGGGAGGTCATCGTGCTCTGGATACCGGTAGTTGTCTTCTTCATTTTGTGGATTCTTGGTTTGGCAGGCGTCTATACCATCGGAGGCTGGGATTGGGTCTTCTTCGTCGCCTGGATCGTCTTCCTCATCGTCCAAGTCGCAGCGCAAAGAAACGCAGCCAAGAAAACACTGCCGGGAGCGTAGCCATCTTGTGGGCCAGACTCGCAGCTGAGGTGGCCTGGATCTGTAAGGCCGGCAGCTAGTTCTTGTGTTTGACAAACAACTGGCCTTGCCAGTTGATCATGACATCTCCGTGAGCAATCAGTCTCGGTTCCTGCCCTTCCCCAACGGCCAGCACCGAATCGCCAACTTTGACGGCGCAGCTTCCGTCCGCGAGAGCCGCGAAAACGGATATTTCCGGCGTATTGGAATCCCAGTGCCATAGCTCTTTGCCGGTTTCGGTGCTGAATGCGACCAGAACGCTGCCGCGCGTCAGGAAACCGGAATTATTTTCGCCCAACACCATGTCGTCCTGCAGCTTGCCGTCGTATTGCGGCAGTGGGAATTTGTAAATGACATTGCCGCCGGCATCGATGCGGTACAAGAGTTCGTCTGGTGAGTTGTGGAGTTTCTGTGTGCCATCCATGCGATCCCAGCGCACCGAGAGAAGCTCGCCGCCCAAGCCATCCGGAATGAGAGCTCCCGTTGGACTTGCTACATCGGTTGCGACCGAAAACGGTCGCGCAGTCTTTGATTCTTCAACGATTGTGCTGCGATAGGTGCCGTCCGCGTGAATTTGCCAGAGCCATAGCTTATTTTCGCGAGAAAAATCGACATCATTAGCGGTCAGCAGTTCGCCCGGCTTACATGCGGGCGCGCTCATTGTCCACTGACTCACGGTGAATGCGAGATACGTGAATCCATCCATGCCCACGAAGATCTTGCTGGGAATTGTCTTGATCGGCATATCGATGGTTTTCGATCCGCAGACCAGATCGTTTTGCCGGCGCTCGACGTGGACTTGCCGGTAGAGGGAAGCGGGCACGGTTAGCTGAAATTTTTGCGCGCCACTCGTTTCGTCCAAAGCGGTAAAAGTTGTCGAGTTGCCGTCCGGAGATTGACTCACCACTTGAATCAGACGGTCGTGATTGTTGGCCTGGCTTTTGCGAGCGCCCGCGAAACTACGCTGCCATCGGAGCTTCCCATCTTTCCCAACGTCATACAAGGTAAAGGACTGCCGCTTGTTGGCGCTGATCAAAGCGCCTCCGGACCAGTCGCCAAAAACTAGATCGACGTTGCGCGTGTTTTCCGGAAGCCGCCACGCCCAGAGTTGAATGCCATCATTCAGAGTACCCCGGAGATAGGTTGCGTTGGAGTTCTGCTCCAGGGAAAATATGTCCGCTCCGTTGTCAGTGGGAACGGCCGGTAAATCGTCGATGTCGCGACCAATGGGTCGCATGCCCCAATGGGTTGTTCCCTTCGGCAGAGGATGATCCGCGGGCCAGATCGTTACTTCGCGAAATCGATTTTCCGAGTTCCACGATGCGCTTACGCGGACCGTGCCTGCAGCCTTTGCGTAAAGAACCATACGCCCTTGTTCTTCGCGCAGCTCCGCGAGATTGGGGTTATCAACAGCCCAGGTGAGTCCTTGCAGCTCCTGCGCAGATTCATTGAGTAGTTGCAGCGGGCGATCTTCTCCCACCTGGATGTTGATCCTTTCCGGGGAGATCCACCAGCCGGAATCATCTTGCGCCGTGGTCTGACAACAGAGAACTAAGCTGACGGCGAACAGGAAGGCGCCTAGCAAACGTGATGGCATAGCAAGCTCCTGCGCGACTCTAGGGGTCGCTGGGCAACGCAGCAAGTTACGCCGGTAACTTCACGGTTCCGAAATGGGAAAACTCACAGCCGCGGTCGAATTACTCCGTGTTACATGCTGCGCGGCAGCCCCCGCCACCTGCCGAGGCAGCTATCATTACTTAGCCGCTACCAGGCGTTTTCTTGCTTGTTCCAATTCGGGACGATCGCCCTGGCCGGCGACTTCCAGCAATTGACGGTAGTAGCGGGCTGAGGTGGGGGCGTCACCCATCATCTCGGCGGCTTGGGCTGCGCCGGCTACGGCGTTGAACAAATTCGGCGTAGCTTTTAGCGCAGCGCGATAGGCGGCGAGGGCTTCTTCGGGGTGGTGTTGCTCTAGAAGAAGATCGCCTTCGAGTTGTTCGGGCGGAGGCATGATCCAGGCTGCAATCGGACCGGCCTTCACGGCGGATTGCATGAGTTCGCGGGCTTTGGTTTCGTCGTGGCGTTGTTCGGCGATTGCCGAAGCGATTTCCAGGCGAACTACTTCACGCAGGTCGTGTCCGCCGGGCAAGGAACGCTTGCTGATCCAGTCTTGCAGTTTGCTTTCGAGTTCTTCGGCACGGGCCAGATCGCCGGTGTGCGCGCTACCGAGAGCGATGGCTGCGGCCGTCAGCAGACGATCCGGGCCTTCGCCCACTTCCTTCATCGCGCTCGCCATTTGCCAATCGCGCGCGTCGAGCGCATAGCTGGCGACTACGCCCGCGGCGGAGGCGCGGCAGTCATGACCTTGAATTGGCGGCAGCGCTTGCGCGCGATCTGCGATTTGTTTCGCATCCTGCATTCTTCCCGCCTGCAGATAAGCGAACTGGAGAAAGTGCATGGCGTGAAGTTCGTTGTCGCGGCGCTCGCATTCGGATTCCGCTTGGTCGTTTTCTGCCGCCTTCATGGCCCCGATATTGGAATCGATCGTCTGCTTCCACATGCCTAAGCGCACGAAGATGTGCGACGGCATATGTTCGGCGTGTGAGGACGACGGTGCAATCTTCGCATAAGCTTCGGCGGCGGCGAGTCCGTCGCGCGCCATCGCGTCATTGTCGTTGCAGTGAATCAAATAATGTGCGATGCCCGGATGGTTGGGATGCTCGTGAAAGAGCGGTTTCAGGATCGCGACGCACGCGTGCTCGTTGTGATGTTCGGGATCGTTGCCGGCGCTTTCATCCAGCGACAGCGCATAGAAGATGGCCGCTTCATCGTCGTGCGGCGAGTGCGCGTGAACCTGCTCCATTTTGCTGGAAAATGCTTTTGTGCGCGTGGGCCAGTCCACTTTGTCGCCGTCGTAGAGCGCAACGAGGGCGGCGATGAATGCTTTTTCGCGCGGCGTGGTTTGTGGATCGGCTGCCGCGAGATGCTGCGCTTCTTCTGTTGCGGCTCGGCCTTGGGGGACATCAATCTCTCCCCAAAGACCGTGAAAATAGGTCATCGCGATGCCCCACTGAGCCATCGCGCACTTCGGATCTTGCTTCGCGATTGTCGTAAAAGCGTCGCGCGCTTCGTCGTATTCGAACGAATGCAGCAGCGCGACGGCGTGGTTGAAGTCTTTCTGAACGGCTGCGGCGCACGACGTGCGGAAGTTCACGGCGCCAAAGTTCGATGTCGTGGACGGGGTTGGCTGCGCTTGCGCAGCGAGCGCGATGGTCGCAAACAGGACGATGGCTGCTTTCATATGGCCTCCAGTCCGGCGCGAATTCTATCACTCGTTGTCGAAAAAAGGCGGTGTGAGAGTCGCAAAAACCCAGTTTCGTTGTCGCAAGAATGCCGCTTCGCAGCGCAATTCTGTTCGCTACAAAGACGACGCAGCCGCACTTCGTCTCGACTGTGCGCGTTACAATTCTTAATACCTGTCCTCGTAAAAGCCCGCTAAACCCATGGATGACCGCGACTTTCCCCGCAAGGTTTGCGTCTAATTACGTACTCAGGTATGGGCTTAAGGCAGCGGCCTGAGTGCAGAATGACCACGAACAGTGCGAAAATCGTTAGCTGAGTCCATCCGGAAAGCCCGGCCACGGAAGTTGAACCAGCATGCCCATCACTGAGGCGCCACCCCATTCCCCGCGAGAGCCGCGCGTGGCGCGTCCGGACCTGCCTCAGGATCCCGCAGAGCTGCATCTGCTGATTGAAGAACTTGAGGATGAGCGGCAAAAAGGCCGCTGGCGGGAGTCCGTTTGGCTCTCCGTCATCCTGCATTTACTGCTGATTCTGCTGATTATTATCCAGCCGAAGTTTTTTCCCGACCTGTTTTCAGCGAAAGATAAGGTCTCCGTCGTTGAGGCTACCCCGGATCAGAACGTTCAATTCCTCGCTTTGCCGAAAGATTTACAGAAGCCCACGCCGCCTTCGAAGACGAGTATTTTGTCCGATAAGAACAGAATTGCGCAGGCGCGCACGCCTTCGCTCGATCGCCACACGCTCGAAGAGCTGCAAAATGCGCGTCGGCAGGGCACTCCGGGACCGCGCGCAATGGCGGCTCCGCCTCCGAAACCGAGTCCTGCGGCGGCTCCGCCGCAGCCCGCGCAGCAGCAAGCGCAGGGTTCGGTGCAGAAACCGGCTGACAATTCTAATCAGGTAGCCAAGCTGGAAACACCTCCGCAGCCTAAGCCAATGGATCGCAATGTCTTCCAGAGTGCTACTTCGGCCGGGTCTCAGATCCAGCAAGCAGCGCGCGCGGCTGCGCAAGGTCGCGGCTCTGCCGGCGATTTCGGCGCTGGTCCGCTGAATCCCAATACCCCGTTGCAGAGCGACGTAAACGTGCTTAGTGACACGCTGGGCGTGGATTTCGGACCGTATCTGGCCCGCGTGATTGAGGATATTCGCCGCAATTGGTATGGATTAATCCCTGAGTCAGTGATCTATCCGCCGCACGTAAAAGGCAAATTGACCCTGCAATTTGTGATCACAAAGAACGGTTCCGTGGATGGATTACGCCTGGTTGCCGGCTCCGGAAACGTCGCTTTGGATCGTGCTGCCTGGGGGGGAATTACGGCTTCGAATCCGTTTCCGCCGCTGCCGAAAGAATTTGTGGATCGTGGCGGACCGTATCTGGCGCTGGCGATCCGCTTCTACTACAACCCGGATAAAGGCGACATTAAATAGCGATGAATGCCTCGCAGCGGCAAGCTTTAGGACTGGTTTTGCTGGCTTTTGGCCTATTGATTTTCATAGTTGCCCGTTATTGGACCCGGATTCCGTGGTTCGCGAGATGAGACAGGCGCTCGCTGGGCACCTAAGAGTTTTCCCCAAATGGGCCTACTTACCTCGCCAACTGTGCAAAACCGCCGGGATTCACGATTTTGAAACTTAGGTAATCTGGACTCGCGTTCGCTCAACGTTAGTCACGCAAGTTATTGAATGGAAGCTTGTTATATATGCCACGCGGTTTATGCAAACTGTGTAAATTGCTGAAAGCAGGCGAGGTCTGGGAACTCAGGAATTGTTTTTCACAGGGATTTCCACAAAACTCAGGAAATCTCATTGTGAGATTCTGGTCGCTGACCGTCTGCCACGCCGGTCACCGGCTTCCGCGACTCAGCGTCGGCACTAGCGCGCGCAACATGGCGGGTTAAAGTAGGGAACATGCAGAAGGTTTTCCGTATTTTGTTATCGATCTTGGCGGCCGGCGCGCTCGGGATGGCGCAGAACGCAGCGGAAACTCCGTCCGCGAGCGACGCTCAAGCAGTTGTGAATGCGCAGTTTGGCAGTCAATTTAAGCTGATCCCGGGAATTTCGGTTCTGGTCGGCGATTTTAATGGCGACGGCATTCCGGACGCCGCGTTTGCCGTCAAATCCGACAAGGGCGTGCAAATCCATACGGATCAGTACAAAGTTCTGGATCCGTCGGATGAGTATTTTGGTTATTCCGATCCTGAAGTGACGTCCACGTTCGTTTCGCAATATCCCACCGGACCGCGTTATTTGCTCATTCTTCATGGCAGCGGAAAAGACGGATGGCACGCGAAAAATCCGACGGCAAAATTTGTGCTAATTAACGTGGTGTTTGACCGCATTTCCGTCGGCCGCATCACGCATAAAAAACATTCCTACGATGACATTGACGTGCAGCAAACCGGCGTTCTCGACGCGTTTATCTGGTGGAACGGAAAAAAATACAAATGGCAGCCGGGAGCGGCGCAAGGCTGATTCGCGGCTGAGTTCCGGCTCGCTGTACAATTCCCATTCTGCCGTTTCATGCGTCTGCTCATCGTCAGCGATATTCATGCAAATCTTCAGGCGCTGGACGCTTGCAGCGGCTGTTTTCCCGCCTACGATTTTGTCTGGAATCTCGGCGATGTAGTCGGATACGGCGCCAATCCCAATGAAGCGGTGGCGCGCTCGCGCCAACTCGGCGCTGTTTTTGTGCGCGGCAATCACGACAAAGCGTGCTCAGGAATCAGCGATTTAGACGGATTCAATCCCGTCGCCGCGCTGGCTGCGATCTGGACGCAGAAGCAGCTCACGCCGGCGAATCTGGAATGGCTGCGCAAGCTGCCGCAGGGTCCGGTGCGTCCCGATTTGGAACTCGATCTCGCCTGCGTTCACGGCTCTCCCGGCGATGAAGACGAATATCTGATCAACGCGCAGGACGCGGCCGCTCCGCTCGCGCATCCGGTTGCGCCGGTCACGTTTTTCGGGCACACGCATCTGCAAGGCGGATTCATGCGCAACGCAACCAACGTGCATGGAATCCATCCGCAGTATCGAACCAAGAATCAGCCGGAGCGCATCGAATTGCGGCTGGAGAACGATAAAACCTACATGATTAATCCCGGATCGATCGGACAGCCGCGTGACGGCGATCCGCGCGCTGCGTTTGCGCTCTACGACTCCGACGAGCGTCTGGTCACGTTCTATCGCGTGCCCTACGATATTGACGGCGCTCAAAAGACGATCCTCGGCGTCGGGCTGCCGCCGCGATTGGCTTCGCGATTGGCGGAAGGAAGATGAAGCTTCTCATTCCCAAAATGAAATATTGTCATCCCTCGCGCCGCGTGAAGGTTATTCAAATTGGGAATTGAAGTCACTGCGGCGCGGGGGATCTGCTTTTCGCAGCGTGACAGAAAAGCAGGTCCCCCAGCCCGCATTCAAATGACGAAGAAGTTTACGCCCGCGCCTGCGGGCTGAGGGATGACAGTCTAGTCAAGAGCAGCGACAATAATATTTAGCCATTAGTTCTCGTACAGACAATTCATGACCTTCAAACCGCAATCTCCGGCTCCCCAGGGATCTTTGTTTAGCTCAGCAGGCGAGGCGAAGCCACCTACGCGCCTCGCCGCTTCCGATTGGATCATCGCCAATGTCGATGGCGGCTCGCGCGGCAATCCTGGTCCGGCTGGATTTGGCGTTCATATCCGCGATGCTCAGGGCACAACTTTGGCGGAGCTGAGCGAGTACTTAGGACATCGCACCAACAACTTCGCCGAGTATTCCGGCCTGCTGGCGGCACTGGAATACGCCATTGCGCATCAACATCGCGCGCTGCGAGTGATCAGCGATTCCGAGCTGATGGTCCGGCAAATGAACGGGCAATATCGCGTCAACAGTCCTGACTTGAAGCCGATGTATGAGAAAGCGAAGAGCTTGACGCGAAAGCTCGACGCGTTCCAAATTGGGCACGTGCTTCGCGGCGACAACAAGAAAGCCGATCACCTGGCGAATCTCGCGATGGATCGCGGCACGAAACGGTGAGGATTCGGACAGGATTTGTTCGAGGCGCGCAGTGGATCGTCTGGTGGGCGCGGGCAGATTCGAACTGCCGACCTACCGCTTAGGAGGCGGTCGCTCTATCCATCTGAGCTACGCGCCCACACCCATCATTCTTGCATAGGAACGCATTTCTCCGACGTTCGGAGAGCGGATGATATGGCTTCCGCTGTTCGCCTGCGCACACTAGCGTGCAACTGCGAACGCTGGCGTTTTCCATCGCATCGCCAACTCGTCTCTTTGCAGCAGCTTACCCATTGTTCTTTTGGCCACGCGCTTGCATTTCATAATCCTCGGAACCGAAACCTAACGGAGAACCGCGTGCCAACTCTCATCCAAGACATCCGCTACGGCAGCCGCATGCTGCTGAAAAATTCGGGATTCACCGCGGTCGCGGTGCTCACGCTCGCTTTAGCGATCGGCGCAAATTCGGCGCTGTTTAGCGTTGTCAATGCGGTCTTGCTGAAGCCGCTGCCGTTTCAGGATTCCTCGCGGCTGGTGAACATCAGGATGACGGAGAAGCGTGAGGCCAACCGCATCTCGAGCGTCGTCTCGTATCCGGACTTTCAGGATTGGGAAGCGCAGAGCCGCTCGTTTAGCAGTATGACGGTATGGGACACCGAGGATTACACGCTGACGGGACAAGCCGAGCCGGTTGACCTTTCCGGCACCGTAGCATCAGCCAATCTGTTTTCGACGCTGGGAGTTTCGCCGGTTCTGGGCCGCGCGTTTTTGCCTTCCGAAGAACGGCCCGGCAACAGCGGTTTCGCCGCCATCCTGAGCTATTCGACATGGCAAGGCAGGTTCGGAGGCGATCCGCAGATCCTCGGCCGCGCGCTCACGCTCAATGGCCAAAGCTTCACCGTTATTGGCGTGATGCCGAATGGTTTTCAATTCCCGATTCAACAGGACCACGTCGATCTGTGGACGACACTCGCTCCCAAGATGGTAGTTCGCGATGGCGGTACGCCGATGACGGCACAACGCGGCGCACACTGGCTGCGGACCATTGCACGGCTGAAACCTGGTGTGACGATCCAGCAAGCGACGGCGGGTCTCAACGTAGTTCAGTCGGCGATCAACAAAGCTCATCCGGAGAATCGTCCCACAGGCATCGATATCATTCCCGAAAAGGAACGCCTGGTCGGTGATGTGAATCAAGCACTACTGATTCTGTTCGCGGCCGTGGGCTTTGTGCTCCTCATCGCCTGCGCGAATCTCGCCAACCTGCTGCTCGCGCGGTCGACAGCCCGCCAGAAAGAAATCAGCATTCGCGCGGCCCTGGGTGCCGGGCGCATGGCGATCGTTCGTCAACTGCTCACAGAAAGTGTACTGCTTTCGCTGATCGGCGGCGCATGCGGATTGCTGCTGGCTTTCTGGGCCAATGGCGCTCTAGTCAATATGGCGGCGAAGAGCCTGCCGCGAGCCGCTACGATCACGCTCGACGGAACTGTGCTGGCGTTCACTGCCGCAGTGACGATCCTATGCGGTCTGTTGTTCGGACTGGCGCCCGCGCTGCAAACGTCGAAGCTGAGCATTAGCCATGCACTGAACGAAGCCGGGCGCACCGGGACCGAGAGTGGAGATCAAGGCCGCATACGCAGCACGCTGGTGATTTCGGAAGTGGCGCTCGCGTTGGTATTGCTCATCGGTTCGGGGCTGCTGATCCAGAGCTTGTGGAAGCTGCAGCGCACCGACCCGGGATTTCGCAAAGATCAGCTCATCACCTTCGAGCTATATCTGCCGGGGTCACGCTATCAAGATCCCCAGGTGCTGGCCTTCTACCGCGATCTCATGCCCAAGCTGCAAGCGATTCCCGGCGTGCAGGAAGCGAGCGGCGCCTTTGGCCTGCCCTTCGCTCCGAACGGCGCAACGATCGGATTCGATATCGCGCGCCATCCCGTACCGGAATCCGAACGTCCCTCCGCAGACACGAAAATCGTTGCTCCAGGATTCTTTCCCACAATGGGAATCCCGCTGCTGAACGGCCGCGAATTTGCGCCCCAGGACACTCTGTCATCCACTCCAGTGCTCATGGTGAATGAAGCCTTCGTGAAGAAGTACTTTCGCGGCGAAAATCCGATTGGACAGCAGGTGAAGCCGGGCATCGGATTCGGCAAGGATGCTCCCGAAGAATTTCGCGAGGTAATTGGAGTCGTCGGCGACGTTAAAGGCACGGGCGATCTCAGCGCGCCGGCCGATCCGCAGGTGTATCTCCCTACTACACAAGGCCCAATCAACGACCTGAACGTTGTGGTCCGCACCGCGCTGCCGCTGGCGACGATCCTGCCCGATCTGCGCACGCAAGTTCACTCGATTGATCACGATCTGCCGCTGCTCGGCGTGAAAACGATGTCCGACTACGTAGACGAGTCGATCGCGCAGCCTAAGCTCAACACGCTGCTGCTTGGCATTTTTGCCGGACTCGCATTTATCCTCACCGCGATCGGACTCTACGGTGTGATCTCTTATTCAGTCGCGCAGCGCACGCGCGAGATGGGCATCCGCATGGCGCTGGGTGCGCAGCGCGGACTCATTCTGAAGATGATCCTGCAGCAAGGCCTGCGGCTGGCGCTGATCGGAGTCGGCGCAGGATTGTGTGCGGCGTTCGCGCTCACGCGGCTCATCAGCAGCCTGCTGTATGAGGTCCGCCCAACCGATCTCGCTACATTTCTTGCCGTGTCGCTTTTGCTGCTCGGTATCGCACTTTTCGCAAGCTACGTTCCGGCACTGCGCGCCACGCGCATCGATCCTGTCGTGGCATTACGGCACGAGTAGAAGAGGCAGTCGGCACTCGGCTTTCGGCGTTCGGCCAGCGGTGGCTCCGCCCAATCGCAGATGCTCCGCGGACGCAGCATCGTTGGGCTCTGCACGGCGAACACAAAGGAGTTTATTTCTTCTTGTCGCGGCCGCTCTTTTGGATGACTCGCAGCGCCTTCAGCTCCGGCAGGGTCGCGCGATCCTTGGGTCGGTCCGCTGCTTCCTTCGATCGAATAATGGTATCCAAGGATGCGACAAGGAATTTCAAGTCTTCGAATTCAATCTCCTTCGCGTCGCGGACGATCTCTCTGTATCCGCCAACGCCAGACAGTTCGCCGAGAAGATCGAGATTACCGAGATCTGTTACGAGCGTGAAGTTGGTTCCTTGCGCCAGCGATCGCTCATCGAAAGGAGCCTTGAGCCCTTCCGGTAAATCACGCAATCGCGGATGAAACGGGCCGACAGCCTGAACAATTTTTCTATAATTGTCGGCGGTGCGCTCATAGCAAATATCAAGATCGTCAGTTCGCAGCCGCGAACCTTGCGCAATGGCGGCGTAGGCGCCGACCACGATGAATTTGGCCTGGCTTGCGACAAGCGCTTTGAGCAGGCTTTCGATTCCGCTCAAGAACTAGCCTTTCCAGTTTGTTCTCGCAGCCGCCGCACGAAGTCCGTTTCTTCTGCGGCTCGGCGGAAGCGCTCCCCCGGGGTAAGCTTCAGATTCTCAATCAAGCCATATAGATCGACGCCAAACGCCTTCGCCGCCGCGATGGCGCTGCCCTCGGGGGGATGATCAATCAGTCGGCGAAGTTCTTCTTCGGCTTCGGGAGTCATAGTTCGGCCCGAACTGTGCAACTCTATGATGCGGTGGCCTGGGTAGTAATTCAAGCCAATGTGCCTTTTCCGGAATCACCGCTGGCCGAATGCCGACAGCCGAGCGCCGACAGCGAAGGTAATCAATGCGCCCGCTGCTACGGCAGCGGGTTCCGGCCAACATCGGCTACCATCTAGGCAGATGTCCGTTGTAGCGCAATCTGGGCCACGCGTGGCGCATCCGGTTTTGCAGCGTCTGTTTGACGTTTCGCTTTACCTGATGCTCTTCAGCGGATTTGCCATGCTCGCCGGCACTGGCGAGCTGGACCGATTCTCGCTGGTCTGGGGCGTTGGCGCGCTGGCGCTCAAAGGGTACTTTCTCGCTCGCCAGATCGACGCCAAAATTCCCGAACAACTTACCACCTACCTGACTCTGCTGTACGTGCTCTTCTTCGCGGTCGATTACTTTCTGCTCTCGCGCGCTTTTCTTGGAGCGCTGGTGCACATGGTGCTCTTCGCCGCGATGGTAAAACTGTTTTCCGTGCAGCGAGAGCGCGACTACGTGCTGCTCGCTTTGCTGTCGTTCGGCATGGTACTCGCGGCTACTGTGCTCACAGCTAACGCAGTATTCTTCGCGATCTTCTGCGTTTTTGTCCTGCTCGCCGTAATGACATTTGTCACGATGGAAATGCGCCGCTCGTGGATTTCGGGCCAGCCGGCCGCCCCGAGTGAAGTGCCGGATTCGCGCACGCTGGCGTGCCTGCCCTCTTCGGTGGTGCGGGCCTGCATTCTGTTGGTCGTCAGTATCGTCGCGGCAACCTCGGTTCTGTTCTTCCTGATTCCCCGCAAACCTTCGGCCGGATACCTGAGCGCTTTCTCCTCGCGCAGCGATCTTGCCACCGGATTCAGCGAAGAGGTGAACCTCGGCCAAATCGGCCAAATTCAGCAATCGAACGCCGTTGTGATGCACGTGCAGTTTGCTCGCGACGAGCAGCCTCCGGCAGACATGCACTGGAGAGGCGTTGCGCTCACGAATTTCAATGGGCACTCCTGGTCGGGCACTCCAGGAGAAGGCGACATCGAAGCCGGTGGGGGCGAGTTGCCGATGAACGCCAACACGACACGTCTGTTTTCCGGCGGCGGAAGAATCCTGCGCTATCGCGTTTCCATGGAGCCGTTCGGCACGCGTGTTTTTTTTGTTTTGCCGGAAGCGCTTTCGATCAATGGCCGCTACCGAATGGTTCGCATCAATTCCACCGGCTCCATTTTCAATCTTGACAGCACTCATCCGGTAACGGATTATCTGGCGCTTTCTCAATTACCGCCCCCGATGCCGCGAGGGCTTCCGCCTGGCGGAGCCGATGACGTCAGCCGAATCGTTTACTTACAGACGCCGCCGCAGCTCGATCCGAGAGTTCGCGCGCTCGCCGAACAAGTGACGGCCAGTGCGCCGACACCTTTTTTCAAGGCAGTTGCGCTTGAACGCTATTTATCGAGCACTTACGGATACACCCTGCAACTTCCGCGGGTCGTGCCGCGAGATCCGATTTCCTACTTCCTGTTTGTGCGCAAAGAAGGACACTGCGAGTACTTCGCCTCGGCGATGGCTATTATGCTGCGGACAATCGGAATTCCCTCGCGTGTCGTGAATGGCTTCCACGGCGGCGAGTACAACAGCCTCACCGGCAGCTACATCGTGCGGGCGCGTAACGCGCACTCGTGGGTCGAAGCCTACTTCCACGGATACGGCTGGTACACCTTCGATCCAACGCCGGCATCCGGAGCGGATTCCGGTAGCTCGAACAAGCTTGCACTGTACGCGGATGCGATGCAGCAGTTCTGGCGCGAGTGGGTCATGAATTATGACTCCGGCCATCAGAGCAATTTAGGTATTGCCACGCTGACGCATGGCCGTTCAAGCGTCGAGCGGGGCCGAGATTGGATCGAGTCGCTCTATAATTCTGCGCTGCGCGCGGCCGACTCGGTTCGCAAAAATCTTCAGGAACATATCGCATCATGGACCGCATTGAGCGCCGTGGCGTTCGGTCTTGTAGTGGCCCTGTTGTTGGGACCGAGAACCTATCGAGTGATGCGGCGAATGCGCCTGGCACGCCATCCGCAGCTTGAACCGGATTCGGCAGCCACGATCTGGTACGGACGCTTTCTGAAGCTCCTCGCCAAGCGTGGCATCCGCAAATCTCCGGCGCAAACCGCCGAGGAACTCGCGAACTCCGTTGCTTCTCCCGAAATGAAACAACGGGTCGAAATCTTCAACCGCCATTACGAACGCGCCCGCTTCGGGAACTCGGCTTCAGACGCCGAGAAACTGCCGGAAATTTATCGGGAAGTGGAAACGCTAAGAAAATAAGGGAACTGGGGTATTGTCATTCCGAGCGCAGCGAGGAATCCCTGCCTCTAGAGTTGCTCTCAAGGTAGGGATTCCTCGCTGCGCTCGGAATGACAATTCCCTGCTTTCCTCACACAGCCCACAACGAATCATCGCTCTCCGAATGAAGCTTTCGATCTTCGCCATTGAGCCAGTCCTGCCGCTTCGGCGTACAGACATCGACGGCAATGACGTCCTCCAGCACCTCGGACGAATGTTCGACACCGGAGGGAATCGTTAACACCTGGTTGGGATACAGCGTGACCGGTCCGTTCGGCAAATGGAATCGCCAGCAACCTTGCAGAAGAAAAATCATCTCTTCGTGCCGATGCCGATGCGGACGCGTCACCGATCCTTGCTTCACTTCAAGACGCGCCAGCGAGAGACTCTCACCGGTCGCGATCTTTCGTTTGTATTCGCGGCTCAGATACTCAGGCCGCATGTGGTTCATGTCGAAGACTGGCATGATGATCCTTTCTCGCTCTAAACGGCCGCTTTTTGTTTTCGCTCGTCTGCAGAGTCAGCCGCTCCGACCGCCATCCCGTCCGGCGCAACCGGCTTCACGAAGGCCATCATCCCCCGCAGGTCAGCTCCAACCTTTTCCAGCAGATGTTCGTGGTCACGCTTGCGCGCGGCATTGAACCACGGCCGACCGTCTTCGTTCTCTCGAATCCACCGGCGAGCAAAGTCGCCGCTCTGAATTTCGGACAGCATACGTTTCATGTGCGCGTACGTTTCCTGCGTGACGATTTTCGGACCACCGGTGTAGTCGCCGTATTCCGCGGTGTCGCTGACCGAGTAGCGCATGTAGTTGAGGCCGCCGCGGTACATCAGATCGACGATCAGTTTCAGTTCGTGCAGGCATTCGAAATAGGCGATCTCCGGCTGATATCCCGCTTCGACCAGCGTTTCGAATCCTGCTTTGACGAGCGCGCTCACGCCGCCGCAGAGCACAGCCTGTTCGCCGAACAAGTCCGTCTCAGTTTCTTCGGCGAAGGTGGTTTCGATCACGCCTGCGCGTGTGCATCCGATGCCTTTTGCGTAAGACAGCGCCAGCGCCTTGGCCTGGCCGCTTGCATCCTGATGAATCGCGAGCAGCCCCGGTGTGCCGCCGCCTTCCATAAAGACTTCGCGCACACGATGGCCCGGCGCCTTCGGAGCGACCATCACCACATCGACATCGGCTGGGGGCTGAATAGTGTGAAAGTGAATGTTGAATCCATGCGCAAACATCAGCGCTTTGCCCGGCGCGAGCGCGGATGCGATTGCGCTCTCGTACAGCTTTGGCTGTACAGTGTCCGGCACGAGCAGCACCAGCACGTCGCCCCAGCGCGCCGCCTCGGCAGGCGACAACACCTCTAAGCCCGCTGCCTGCGCCTTGCTGCGCGAACGGCTTTGCGGCTCCAGCGCCACCCTGACTTCGACGCCGCTGTCGCGCAGGTTCAGTGCATGCGCGTGTCCTTGCGATCCATAGCCAAAAGCCGCAACTTTTTTGCCGCGAATCAATCCCAGGTCTGCGGAGTTTTCATAATGCATTTTTGCCATTGATGTTTCCTCTCTTACGAACAGTTTCTTGCCGTCATCGATTCCAAACTTGAGTTCCATTCTGGAACTGACGCAACTTGCGCGGCCTGTTTCTTCTGCATTCCCAAAGCGAAAGCCGGCTTGTTGCCGCGAGTCATGGCCACACGGCCGGTGCGCGTCATTTCCAGAATCCCGTAGGGGCGTAGAACCTCAATGAGGCTATCGACCGCATCTTCCGCTCCGGTTGTCTCCACCAGCAGCGACTCGGAAGCCACTTCGAGCACGCGCGCACGAAAGACTTCGAGAATACGCATCAGATCGCCGCGCAGCGACGGTGGGGCAGACACCTTCACGATCGCGAGCTCGCGATTTACAGATGGGACACTGGTGATGTCGTCCACGTGCATCACTTCGGGGAGCTTGTAGAGATTAGCTTTCACCAGCAGTGCGCCCTCGCTGTCAATCGCGACCACGGCTGTCATCCGTGAAACTTCGGGTATCTCCGTATGGCCGACGGTGAGCGACTCGATGTTGTATCCGCGGCGGCGGAAGAGCGAGCTCACGCGGTTCAGCACTCCAGGGTGATCGGAAACGTAAATGACAAAGGTGCGTATCATGTCAGGCCTCGGATGCGGTTTCGACCAGTGGACTGGGACGGCGAATCATCTGGTGCAGCGCCGCGCCGCTCGGCACCATGGGGAAGACCGAGTCTTCCTGCTCGACCATAAAGTTGATGAGCGCCGCGCCTTCCGTCATGCGCGCACTTCGGACTGCCGGGAGCACTTCGCCGCGGCTGCGCACGGTAAGTCCACGTAAACCGAACGCAGTCGCGAGTTGGGCGAAATCCGGGCTCAGCAAAGGCGTGGCCGAATAGCGGCGGTCATAGAAGAACTCCTGCCACTGCCGCACCATGCCGAGATAGCCGTTGTTGATGACGGCAATCTTCACGCCGAGCCGCTCCTGCGCCAGCGTTGCCAACTCGGGCATCGTCATCTGGAAGCCACCGTCGCCGGCGATGACCCAGACTTCCGCATCAGGCCGCGCGAATTTCGCGCCAATGGCTGCGGGCAGGGCAAATCCCATCGTGCCAAGTCCACCGGAAGTGATCAGCGATCGCGGATGTTCGTGCTTGTAGTACTGCGCCTCCCACATCTGGTGCTGCCCTACGTCCGTGACGACCACGCAGTTGCCGCGCGTCTCGCGCCAGAGGTCGTGGATCACATGAGCCGCGTAGAGATGCCCGTCATCGGGAAGGTTCTGGATGTCGCGCACCGCCGAATCGCCGCGCAGTTCGTCGATATGCTGCAGCCAGTTGCCTCGGTCCAGGCGCGGCAGCTTGGATAACAGCGCACGCAGCGCCTCGCGCAGATCGGAAACAATCGCAAGATCGACGCGTACATTCTTGTTCACCTCGGCAGGATCGATCTCGATGTGAATCTTGCGCGCGCGCGAGGCGTAATTCTTCAGGTTGCCCGTAACGCGATCGTCGAAGCGCATGCCGAATGCCAAGAGCAAGTCGGCCTCCTGGATCGCGTGATTCACCCAGGCCTCGCCATGCATGCCCATCATGCCGAGGTTCAGCGGATGGGAAGCCGGAAATCCTCCAATCCCGAGCAGAGTCATCGCGATGGGAATGCTGGTCTTCTCCGCGAACTCACGCAGCTCCTGCATGGCCGACGAGAGCAGCACGCCGTGTCCGGCGAGGATCACCGGGCGTTCTGCTGCGCGGATCATCTCGATCGCGCTGTCGATCTGAGCAGCATCGACGCCTGGCAGCTCCTGCTTTCCCACAACGGGAAGATGAGGATGCGCTGGCGCAGAGCACGATGCCTGCTGCGCGTCCTTGGTGATATCAACCAGCACAGGTCCCGGGCGACCGCTGCGGGCGAGATGAAAGGCCTGGTGCAGCGTCGGCGCAATGTCGTCCACGCGCTTGACGAGATAGTTGTGCTTGGTAATCGGCAGCGTGATGCCGGTAATATCAGTCTCCTGGAAAGCGTCGCTGCCAAGAAAACCGCTGCCGACCTGGCCCGTGATGCACACCATGGGTGATGAATCCATCATTGCCGTAGCGATGCCGGTGACCATGTTGGTCGCGCCGGGACCTGAAGTAGCCATCGCTACGCCGACTCCGCCGCCGGCGCGCGCGTATCCGTCCGCCATGTGGGTCGCGCCCTGCTCATGGCGCACCAGGACGTGATGAATCTCGGGATATCCGCACAGCGCGTCATAAGCCGGCAGAATTGCTCCGCCGGGATAGCCGAAGACATGTTTCACGCCTTCTGCAATCAGGCTCTCCCACAAGATTTGCGCTCCGGTTTTCTTCATCGCGACTTACCTTTCGTTCGTTCGCTCAACTCGTGACGGCGCCTTCCGACGCCGACGACACCTGCTTCGCATACTTCGCCATCACGCCGCTCGGATAGCGCGGCTGCGGCGGACGCCATGAGCTCAACCTCTGCTGAATCTCAACGTCAGACAGTTCGACGCGCAACTCGCGTTTGCTCAGATCGAAGATGACCTGATCGCCATCGCGCATAGCGGCGATGGGTCCACCGCACATCGCTTCGGGAGAAACGTGACCAGCCATAATTCCGTGCGTCGCGCCGGAGAATCGGCCATCGGTGAGCAATGCCACTGAGTCTCCCAGTCCTGCACCTACAAGCGCTGCCGTTACGGCCAGCATTTCGCGCATGCCCGGCCCGCCTCTGGGTCCTTCGTAACGAATCACAACGACATCGCCTGCCTGGATCTTTCCCTGCTGCACGGCCGCGAACGCCTGCTCTTCGCTATCGAAGACGCGAGCCGGTCCGGCGTGGTGCTGGTGGTCGTGGCCGGCGACTTTGAGCACACAGCCGTCAGGCGCGAGATTTCCTTTGAGGATCAGCAGCCCACCTGTGGTCTTGATCGGATTGCCAGCCGGACGCACCACTTCCTGATCCGGAGTCTCGACGGCAATCCGCCCCTCTTCGGCTAGGCTGCGGCCAGTGACGGTAAGCGCGTCCCCGTGTAGCAGTCCCAAATCGAGAAGCCGCTTGGCGACTAGCGGCGTGCCGCCGGCTTCGAACAGATCCGTGGCCATGAATCGGCCGCCGGGTTTGAGATCGGCGATCAAGGGCACCCGCGCGCTGATCTGCTGGAAATCGTCGATGGCCAAAGAAATCCCTGCAGTCCGCGCAATCGCCAGCAGATGCAGGACGGCATTGGTCGAGCCGCCCGTAGCGGCCACGCTGGCTATGGCATTCTCGAGTGCCGCACGGCTGAATATCTGACTTGAAGTTCGCTTGGCCGCGATCAACTCCATGACGAGTCGACCCGCTCGTTCCCCCTGTTCTGTTTTGGAACTATGCACCGCCGGAACGCCGCCGCTGCCCATGGGAGCGATGCCGAGAAATTCGCAAACCATCGCCATCGTGTTGGCCGTAAACTGTCCGCCACACGCGCCGGCGCCAGGACAGGCGTGATCTTCCAAATCTTTGAGCTCGGCATCGCCAAGCAAGCCGCGGCTGTGCGCGCCAACGGCTTCGAAGACATCTTGAATCGTGACGTTTCGCCCGCGAAATTTGCCGGGCGCAATGGAACCGCCATAGAGCACGAGCGAGGGCAAGTCGAGACGCGCTAATGCCATCACTGCGCCGGGAATTGTTTTGTCGCACCCGACCAGCGCAACGAGGCCGTCGAAATGATTCCCGCGAGCGACCAGTTCGATAGAGTCGGCGATCACTTCCCTGCTCACCAGAGACGTGCGCATGCCTTCGGCGCCCATCGTGATGCCGTCGGAGATCGAAACCGTATTGAACTCCATCGGCGTGCCGCCCGCAGCGCGTACGCCGCGCTTTACCGCCGCCGCCAATTCGCGCAGATGGAAGTTGCACGGACCAATTTCCGTCCACGTATTCGCGATGCCCACGATGGGACGCTGCAAGTCGTCATCGCTAAAGCCGGCGGCCTTCAGCATGGCGCGCGCCGGCGCGCGCTGCGGCCCATCGGTAATCGCGAAGCTATGTTCTTTGTGTTTCTTCATACCCTTAAGTTAAGTTCTCGAAAATTCGCCCAAAAACGACTAAGGCCATCATCTTCTGGATGATGGCCTCGAAATCTGCTGCTTTCGCCGGCCCTCATCCGCTCTTCCCAAAAAGGGAAACTACTGTTACAAGGCGAATAATGCCTACTACCGCGACTAGTTCGCTGCCGGTATTGAGGACGGGGTTCATTTCCGTGGAGCACAACTATAGATAATGCTTATGAAGCTGTCAACAAAATAAGCGGATTTTTTGGCGGAGGCTAAACGGCCAAAGAACCCGCCCGGGCATTTTTTCTCAAAACGCGGGAATTCGAAGCTCTTGGAGCAAACCCACAAAATGCAATTCGATGACGTGAGAAATGCCGCTTTGGGTCGCAACCAGCGGCCGCGCCAGGGCCGCGCGTCGGTCCTTTAGAGGTTTCGCAGCGGTTTAGAAGTGGGATGAATCTTTTGCGCGCAGAGGTTTTTGTAGTAAGAACCCGAGAACTAAGCGCGTGTTGTGTGCGTACAGTAAATATGCGTACGAACCGCATTCTGGTCCCCAAGGTAATCGCCGGATTCCACGGGTGTTACGCCCCAAAGTGACTTACTTTCGTGATCTGCGGCTGGCAAATCTGCAACAAATGCACAGGCATTTGAGTCTAATGTTGCAGGAAGCAAGTAGGGTCGGAGGTGACCTGAAAATGGTGGAAAAATTCTCAATTGCCGAGTTGTCCGCATTGCGGAACGAACTTCTGCAAGGCGGAATGGATTCCTGGCAGGCGGCGGAACTGTTTCACGTGTTCCTGTCCGGCCGTGGCTACGGGGTCTCTTCCAACGCCGCCATTGACGCTGCGACCCGTGTTGAAGAGGCCGGATGTTCTATCGACGTTCTCCAGCACGAGCTCGAGAGTCTGGCCATGGTGATGTAGCGAGGGGAAACAATTTTGCCCGTCCGCCAGCGGTGAGGCTAGACGGATAGGACAAGCAACGAAGAGCCGGACGAACCTGTCCGGCTCTTGTGCGTTTGGGAGTAAGCTCCTGAGCTCCCCAGTTTTTAAACTTTCAGACCGGGAAAATAAAGTCTCCGCGTGCGGGCAGGAGTGAAAGTTTCCCTGAGAACAGCGAAATTAACAGGGGAGTGGTTTTCTGAACTGTGTTCTCGCCAACAAAGACGCGGGTCTGGCGTTTTGGCTGAGCGAAAGGAACAGCGAAATACAGGGAAATTCCCGATTTTTTACCTAACTGAGTTTGTTTTCATACAATTAGCCACTGATGAGCGGCCGGCGCCTTCGAGCTGAGCGAAGCGAGCAGTGAAATAACAGGGAAATCGCCTCCCGCCATGGCAGACCGCGGTCCGGTCCTAACGCTTCCCGCGATGCCGAAGTGGTCGCAGCGGTCTTCCGCGACGCGAAGTTGCCGGGTTCCTCCGGCAAGCCGCAACGCACTAAAACTAAACCGATCTCCTGAGTGCTGACGGCTTCTTTCCGCGTCTTCCTGAGCTTCACGGGCATCTCATAGTTTCGTCCGATGGCGACCGCTACCCAGCCCCTCGATCGCGTGGGAACTCCTGCATGGAATGAAGTCAACCCATGGCTGGTGGCCATCGCTGTAATGTCCAGCACGTTCATGGAAGTGCTGGATACGACCATCGTTAATGTCTCGCTCCCGCACATCGCTGGCAGCCTTTCGGCCACACCGGACGAAGCGACCTGGGCGCTGACTTCCTATCTCGTCGCTAACGCGATCATTCTTCCGATGACGGGATGGCTCGCGAACTTCTTTGGACGCAAGCGCCTTCTCCTGCTCTCCGTCGTCGGGTTCACGGCAGCTTCGTTTCTTTGCGGACTCGCGCCGACATTGCCCTTGCTGATTGTCTTCCGCTGTTTTCAAGGCGCATTCGGCGGCGGCCTGCAGCCGCTTTCGCAAGCGATCCTGATGGAAGTCTTCCCACCGCAGGATCGCGGAAAAGCTATGGGCTTCTGGGGTCTCGGCATAGTTGTCGCGCCGATGCTGGGGCCGGTGCTCGGCGGATGGCTCACCGACAGCTACAGTTGGCGCTGGGTTTTCTACGTCAATGTGCCGATCGGCATTTTGGCTGTCTTTCTCACGACCGTCTTTGTCTTTGATCCGCCGTACATCAAGCGCAAGATCGGCGCCAAGATCGACTTCTACGGCATGGGCTTCCTCGCCCTCGGCATCGCTTCCCTGCAGGTGATGCTCGACAAAGGCCAGGAAGAGGACTGGTTCGGATCGCACTTTATCGTCATTCTGTGCGTGCTGTCGATCATTGGACTCACGGCTTTCATCTTGCGCGAACTCACAGCCGAGCACCCCATCGTCGATCTCTCGGTCTTCAAGATTCGTACGTACGCCACCGGCGTATTCCTGATGACCGTGCTCGGATTTGTGCTCTACGGCAGCACCGTGCTTATCCCGCTGCTCCTGCAGACGCTCCTCGGATATCCGGCGATGCAGGCCGGAATCGCCATGCTTCCGCGCGGGCTTGGCTCGTTCATTGCGATGCCCGCCGTCGGTTTTCTCATGAGTAAAGTGAAGCCGCGCTATTTGCTGGTATGCGGCATCGTGCTCGGCTCCTATGCCATGTTCCAGATGGCGCATTTCAACATGGACGTCGGCTTTTGGAATTTCTTCTGGGCGCTCATCTGGCAGGGCATCGGCATGGGCCTGATCTTCATTCCGCTCACAACGATCACCAATGATCCCATCCCGCTTCCCAAAATGGGCAACGCTACCAGTATCTTCAACCTGATGCGCAACCTCGGCGCCAGCATTGGCATTTCCATTGTCGAGGCCATCCAAGTGCGCCACGCGCAAATGCACGTGAACACTCTCACCAGTAACGTCACGCCCAGCAGTCTGCAGGCGCAAACGATCGTGAATGGATTGAAAGGCGCGTTCATGTCGAAGGGCGGAATCGATCCGGCAACGGCCCAGCACATGGCCAACGGCATGCTCGAAAACATGATCCGTCAGCAATCGACGATGATGTCCTACAACGATGTCTTCTGGCTGCTAGGCATCATCTTTCTATGCATGCTGCCGCTGATCCTGCTGCTGCGCCCGCCAAAGAAGAAGGGCGGCGCGGTGATGATGCATTGAGTCTTCTTTGTCATTCCGATCCCGCGAAGCGGGAGAGGAATCCCTACCCGCTGGAGGGCTGTCGGCATTTCGGCTTTCAGCGTTCGGCACCTAAACACTTACTTAGAAGAGAATGAAAATCGCTGGTAGCTCGGTGCCGACAGCATCCCGCTTTCGCGGTGCCAAAATGAAAAGACGGTTGTATGCGAGAATCTCTCGCATGTTCCTTCGTCGCCTGGTTTTGTGTTTCTTTCTCACTTCCGCCTTTCTGATCGCTCAGTCCTCCAAACCCATAACCATCTTCGCCGACAAAGCCTTCGACGGCCGAGGAAACGTTCTGCACAACGTGCTGATCGAAGTCCGTGGCGATAAGATCGCAGCAGTTCGCGAAAACGCTGATGCGAACTCCACTAAGCCGGACTACGATCTGCGCGGACTCACCGTCCTGCCGGGATTCATCGACAGCCACGTGCACATCGCCTGGCATTTCGGACCCGACGGCCATCTAGCCGGCAAGAATGAAGATCCCGAACGCGCCACGCTCGAAATCGAAGGCAACGCCTGGCGCACGCTGGTGGCGGGATTCACCACGGTACAAAGCGTCGGCTCGCCGGAAGACAAGCCGCTGCGCGACGAGATCAACGCAGGCGTCGTGCCCGGCCCGCGAATTCTGACGGCGATTCATCCGTTGAGCGATTCCAAGCTCACGCCGGACCAGATTCGCGAATTCGTGCGCCAAGTGAAAGCCGATGGCGCCGACGTATTGAAGATTTTTGCCTCGCGCAGCATTCGCCAGGGCGGCGGACAAACGCTGAGCGACGAGCAACTGCGCGCTGCCTGTCAGGAGGCCAAGGCCATTGGCCTGCGCTCGATCGTTCACGCGTACAAGGAGGCGGTGAAAGCGTCTTCTGAAGCAGGCTGCACGCAAGTCGAGCATGGCAGCTTGACCGAAGACCAGGATCTCCAAATCCTGGCCCAAAATGGAACGTACTTCGATCCTCAGGTTGGGCTCGTGATCCACAACTATCTCGAGAACAAGCAGAAGTTTCTCGGTTCGCCCGGCTACACCGAAGACGGCTTTCAGAAGATGGAGGAAGTTCTCCCGCTCAACGTAGCGATGTTCAAGCGGGCGCTGAAAGTGCCAGGCCTGAAGATCGTCTTCGGCACTGATGCCGTAGCCGGAGCGCATGGCCGGAACGCCGAAGAGCTGATCGATCGAGTGCGTGATGGCGGACAGGATCCGATGGCCGCGCTCGTTTCAGCCAACTCACTCGCCGCGCAAGCGATGCAGCTCGATCGCGAAATCGGCAGCCTCGCTCCGGGGTTACAAGCGGACATCATCGCGCTCGACGGCGATCCTACGAGCGACATTACAGCGGTCCGACGCGTCGTGTTCGTGATGAAGGGCGGGCACGTCTACAAGGATCAGCAATAGTTTTGATTTTTGTCATCCTGAGGCCTGGTTTTGGCCGAAGGACCCTGTGGTTGATTTTGCATTTGGTGTTGGGGTTGGTTTTGGGTTTTGGTCTAAGCAGAGGCAAAAGCAAAGACAAAAGCAACCGCAAGGTCCTTCGGCCAGAACCAGGCCTCAGGATGACAGGTGTGTAAAGATGAATAACAATCCCTGTGCCCGAACTCCCCGAAGTTGAAACCATAGCGCGCGGTCTTGATCGCCGCATACGCGGAGACGTGATCGCCTCGGTGTGGCTCGGCTCGCATCCGGAGCCGCTGAAATCGTCAGCACGTGAGATCGAAGCGGCGCTTGCCGGTTCGCGCATTGCGGAAGTTCGCCGAGTCGGCAAGCACATCGTCTTCGATCTGGAAGCGAATGGTTCGAGTCGCAAGAAATCGCAGACTGCAACGAAGCGGCAATGGATTGTACATCTCGGTATGAGTGGCAGGATGGTCGTGGCGACTCCTGAGGAGCCGGTCGCCAAACACACGCACGCGATCGCCACGCTCACCTCGGGACGCGAGCTGCGCTTTGTCGATCCCCGCCGCTTTGGACGATTGAGCGTAACCGCCGAGCAAAGCTTCGCCGGTCCCGGAACGGAACCGCTCACCATTGATGCTGAGGCTTTCGCGAGTCTGTTCCGAAAAAGGAAAACTCCGATCAAAGCCGCGCTCCTGAACCAGAAACTACTGCACGGAGTCGGCAATATCTATGCCGACGAGTCACTCTTTCGCGCCGGCATTCGCCCGCGGCGGCGAGCCGGCGAGCTTACGCGCTCGGAACTGGAGCGGCTGCGGAAATCGTTGCAGGCGGTTCTGCGTGAGGCCATCAAGCTTGGCGGTTCGTCGGTATCTGACTATGTAGACGCCGAAGGTAAAGAAGGTTTCTTTCAGCTTCGCCATCGCGTGTATCTACGCACCGGCAAGCCGTGCCTGGTGTGCAAGACTCCAATCAAGAGGATTGTGCTTGGGGGACGCGGGACGCATTACTGCCCGAAGTGCCAGAGGTGACACCGCTTTGTCATTTCGAATCCGCTTGCGGATGGAGGAATCCCTACCCCTCAGAGCACTTTTGAGGGTAGGGGTTCCTCTCCGCCTGCGGCGGTTCGGAATGACAGAGGAAGTGAGCATCTATAATGGAGCCAGAACCCAGTGGACCGGACGGTCGCCCTGGCTATGCCGGGGAGGAAAGTCCGAACTCCGTAGAGCAGTGTGCCGGATAACGTCCGGGATTCCAGCGTTAAGGCTGGAAGACGGCCAGTGCCACAGAAAACATACCGCCCCGGCTTGCCGGGGTAAGGGTGAAAAGGTGCGGTAAGAGCGCACCGCCTGCGCAGTAATGTGCAGGGCAGGGTAAACCCCACACGGAGCAAGACCAAATAGGGAGGGATTCCGCTTCGGCGGAGACGTACCGGCTCGGCGCGTCAGAACCTCCGGGTAGGTCGCATGAGCTCGGGCAGCAATGCCCAGCCAAGAGGAATGATCGTCATCCCGCTCCGGCGGGATACAGAATTCGGCTTACAGGTCCACTGGGTTTCTACTTCCGATTACGCACAATGACTGCGCGACGCAGTCTCCACACGGCTGCCTCTCGTCTGCGACCTCTCGATTTCAGGGGCATCCAATGTGCTAGGCTTTTCTATGGAGTTTCTCGCCTTTCGAGTACTGTCGAGCGAATCCGGAGTCTCTCGTCTGCCCCTTCGGGTGAAGGAATAGAGCGTTGCCGATCCAAACTGTCTTAGGAAAAATCTTCGGGACCGCGAACGAGCGCGAACTCAAGCGCATGTGGCCCATTGTGGCCAAAATCAACGCGCTTGAGCCTGAGATGCAGAAGCTCTCCGACGCCGAGCTGCGCGCCAAGACTGACGAGTTCCGTCAGCGCATCCGGGAAGCCCTGAAGCGCGAGGCGCCCAACGAGATCGATCTCGAACAAGAAGAGGAGGTCACCTCCAAGGACAAGCGCGATCCCGTGCTCGAAGAGGCGCTTAAAGAGGTCCTGCCCGAGGCCTTCGCCGTTTGCCGCGAGGCCGGACGCCGCGTGCTGAACATGCGCCACTTTGACGTCCAGCTCATCGGCGGCATGGTGCTGCACAAAGGCAAAATCGCCGAAATGAAGACCGGCGAAGGTAAAACCCTCGTCGCCACTCTCCCTGTATATCTGAACGCGCTCGCCGGACGCGGTGTACACGTGGTCACGGTGAATGACTACCTCGCCAAACGCGACTCCGAGTGGATGGGCAAACTCTACAGTTTCCTCGGCCTGAAAGTCGGAGTCATCGTTCATGACCTTGATGACGTAGAGCGCCGAGAAGCCTACGGCTCCGATATTACCTACGGCACCAACAACGAGTTTGGCTTCGACTACCTGCGCGACAACATGAAGTTCGACCTGAAGGACTGCGTGCAGCGCGGGCATCACTTCGCGATCGTTGACGAAGTCGATTCGATCCTGATCGACGAAGCGCGTACGCCGCTGATCATCGCCGGAGCGAGTGAGGAATCGACCGACAAGTATTACCGCGTCAATCGCATCATTCCCGCTTTGGTTAAAGGCGAGGAGATCGAAAAGAGCATCGAAGAGACGATCCTCACCGGCGATTACGTGGTCGATGAAAAGCATCGCACGATCACCGTCACCGACGAAGGCTGGGAAAAAATTGAAGGCATGCTCGGCATCGGCAACATTGCCGATCCTGAGAACTGGGACCTGAAGCACCACGTTGAAACCGCGATCAAAGCGCACTCGCTCTATCGCCGCGATGTCGAATATGTGGTGAAGGAAGGCGAAGTCATCATCGTCGATGAGTTCACCGGACGCCTGATGCCCGGTCGCCGCTGGTCCGACGGTTTGCACCAGGCCGTGGAAGCGAAAGAGAGCGTGAAGATCGAGCGCGAAAACCAGACGCTCGCCACGATCAGCTTCCAGAACTATTTCCGCATGTACGGCAAGCTGGCCGGCATGACCGGAACCGCAGAAACCGAAGCGGCGGAATTTGAAAGCATTTACAAGTTGGAAATCGTCGTAATTCCGACTAATAAACCGCTGCTGCGTCTCGAAAACCCAGATGTGGTCTATCGCACGGAAAAGGAAAAATACTTTGCCGTGGCGGATGACATTCAGAAGGTCGCAGTCGAACAGCGTCCGGTGCTCGTTGGAACAACGTCCATCGAGAAATCGGAGCGCCTTTCCGAGCTGCTGAAGAAAAAAGGCGTCAAGCACGTCGTGCTGAACGCCAAGTACCACGAAAAAGAAGCCGAGATCGTCGCGCAAGCCGGCCGCATTGGGACAGTGACGATTGCCACCAACATGGCCGGTCGCGGTACCGACATTCTGCTCGGCGGCAACGCCGAATTTCTCGCCAAGCAGGAGCTTCTCAAAAAGGGAATCGCGCGTTCAGTCGGTGCGGCCGCGGGCGAGATCGCGCCGATCGCGGCGTCAGCCGCACTCACCCGTTTTTATTACCAAGGCGCCGAGTACGAAGTTGACGCGCAGCAGTGGGAAGAAACGCTCGCGCGTTTCCAGCAGCAGATTGAGAGCGAACACGAGAAAGTGATCGAAATCGGCGGACTGCACATTCTCGGCACCGAACGCCACGAATCACGGCGCATCGACAATCAGCTGCGCGGACGCGCGGGACGCCAGGGCGATCCCGGATCCTCGCGCTTCTATCTCTCGCTCGAAGACGATCTCATGCGCATCTTCGCCAAGGAGTGGGTGTCAAACCTGCTGCAGCGGCTGGGCATGGAAGAAGGCGTGCCGATCGAGTCGAAGCTGATCTCGCGCCGCATCGAAGCCGCGCAGAAGACGGTGGAAGCGCAGAACTTCGAATCGCGCAAACATCTGCTCGAATACGACGACGTGATGAACAAGCAGCGCGAGGCCGTCTATGGCCTGCGCCGGCAACTGCTCGAAGGACTCGACCAGAAAGATCTGATTCTCGAAGACTACGTCTCCAGCATCGTCGCCGACCTGCTCGACAAGTACGCGCCTGCGAACCAGCACGCCGATCAGTGGGACGCGGCCGCGGTGAAATCGCAAATTTTCACCCGCTTCGGCGTCGATCTCGCGACCGAGGGAGTGGATCTCGATGAACTGAATCGCAGCGAGATGGGCGACGCTGTCTTCGAAAAATTGAAAGAGCGGTACGACGCGAAAGAAAAGCTCATCGGTCCCGATGCCATGCGCTATCACGAGCGCATGATCATGCTCAGCGTTTTGGACGGGCAGTGGAAAGATCACTTGCTCGGCATGGATCACCTGAAGGAAGGCATCGGACTGCGCGGCTATGGACAGTACGATCCGCTCGTCGAGTACAAGCGCGAGTCGTACGACATGTTCGAAGCGATGATGACGCGCTTCCAGGAAGAGACTGTCCGCTATCTTTATTTATTGCAGGTCATCGAAGCCGAGCCTGCGCGCCAGCAGCAACCCAGGCAGCAGGCCCCCATGCTCGAAGCCGATGGCGTGCCGCTCGATCCCACAAGACCAATCGCGGCTTCAGCTGCAGTCGCAGCTCCGCAAAACGGACGCGGCCGCACCGCTACCTCCATGGACGACATGGAACGCGAGTTCCGCCGCAAGAAGGAACGCGAACTCCAACAAGCCCGCATGGCCGGAGGCGGCGATGGAGGCGGAGTCCAACAACGCCGCGTCGGAGAAAAAGTCGGCCGCAACGAACTTTGCCCCTGCGGCTCCGGCAAGAAGTACAAACGCTGCTGCGGCGCGTAAATCGCAGCCGTGAATTGTCATTCCGAATCCGCTTGCGGATGAGGAATCCCTATCCCGCAAAAAAATCCCCCTGTTTACTTTTCGAACAAGAGTAGGGATTCCTCTTCCGCCTTCGGCGGATTCGGAATGACAAGGACGATGCTCAGCCTGTTACTGTCGCGCCGCGCTCAGTTCAGCGAGTTGTTGTTTGATCTTGTTGATGTTCGCGTCTCGCCCCGTCTCTGTCGAAATACTCTGCGCCGCTTCAAGAGCTTGTTCGAGGGCTTGCCGCGCCGCTGCGGACCGTCCTGCGTTTTTCAGCGCCTCGGCTTTGGTTTGCAGCAGCCATGAGCGTCCGCTCGCGCCGGGAGCGCGCTTCAACCCTCGTTCGCAGGCTGCTACCGCGTGATCATATTTCTGCGCCGCAATTTCCATTTGTGCCACGCGGAGCGAAGCATTGTAGTTGTTGGGCATGGCCCGCTCGGACGCGAGTAGCGCCGGTAAGACGCGCTGGGGATCGCCGTACACCTGGATGTTCTCGACGCGCGCGATATCCACCGCTGAACGTTCTTCGTCGTTGCTCGGACGAATAGCGTCTAGTTCCTTCAGCCAGCGATCACCCCAATCGGCGGCCGCAGATTTGTTGTTGCGGGCCAGCGCTAAATACATCAGAGTGCGATAGAGTTCGTCGCGATGGTCTCGTTCCGTGCTCGCCAGTCTCAGAGCTTCTCTGGCGAGCGGCTCAAGTTTGAAGGCGACGGTTTTCGACCATGGCTCAGGATCGCCCTGGTCCATGCACCACATACCGGCGACCAGCGTTCTCCCAAACATAGAGTCGCGACGCATGTGTGCCGCTTCTTCGGTGGCAGTCTCGGCGCATTTTTGCCATTGCCGGCTGTTTTCCAGGGCGGTGGCATACGATGCTTCAGCGAGTTCACGTCTCGGCCACGAAGGCGGGGCCAGACGCAGAGCTTGCTCGTACTCGGCGGCGGCCTGTGCCGGATGTGGCGCGAGCAGCGCATCGCCACGTCGAAGCGCCGCGTCGGCTGAAGTTTGCCCATTTTGGGAAATGCCGGCGGCTCCTCTTTGCAGAAATTGTTCCAATTCGGGCAACGACATCGCGCCGATTTGCGTTGCGGTCACCTGCTCTTTAGCAGGGTCGATAACGAAGAACGTCGGCGTGGCGTTCGCTCCGTACTTCGTCAGGACAGCGCGATTCTCCGGCTTATCGTAGTTGAGTTCGAGCCAGACAAACTGTCCGGCGTACCTGGCGAGGTCGGCTTTCGCCAACATGGCTCGCATCAGGCGGCAGGTCGATCACCATGGCGCCCAGCATTCCACGAAGATCGGCAGGTGTTGCCACTTGGCTTCAGCCAGCGCTTTCCCGTAATCGTCCTGGATGAATGGCAGCGGCGTGGTTACTGCCATGGCAGATATGGCGACCATCGCGATCAGCAGTACGCAGATATATCGGTTGAGATGTTTCAATTCCGAGTCCCCCGCACATCGAAAATCGTAAAATGATATCGGTCTAACTGCCAGAGCCGAATTCGCGCCTGAAACTAGACCATTTCCGGAGAAAGCCATCGCGCGCTCCTCGCAAGGCTCCTTTTTGCCGCCTATTCCTACCCGCCGATTGCGTCGTGGCGATCTGTATCAAGCCTTGCGCGCGGCAATTCTTGACGGCACGCTCGCACCAGGCGAGCGGCTGCCTTCCACACGTCAGGCAGCTTTGGATTACGGCATCTCGCGAGGAACGATGGAAGAAGTCTTCGCGCAGCTCACCGAAGAAGGTTTTCTGGAACGAGCTGTGGGCAAGGGGACCTTCGTCGCGGCCACGGTTTCGCGTTTGACGGCGACTCCCCCTCCGCGGTGCTCGCGTAAGCGCAAGTTGCCAAAGCCATCGCGCCGCGGCAGCTCCGTTTCAGCGAGCGCTGCGTGCCGCGAGCCCGAAGAGCTGCGTCCGTTCAATGCCGGCATCGCGGATACAAGCGAGTTTCCGTGGCAGCAGTGGCATCGCCTCGAAATTCGCGCCGCGCGGGAACTCGGGCGCGAAAGTCTTACGTTCGCCGATCCGCGCGGCTTTCCGCAATTGCGCGCCGCCATCGCGCGCTATCTGGCTCAGTTTCGCGGAATCCGGTGCCGTGCCGAGCAGGTGATCGTGTTCAACAGCGCGCAGCAGGCTCTGAATGCCTTGGCGGTGCTGCTGCTCGATGCCGGCGATCGCGTGTGGCTGGAGGATCCATGTTATCTGGGCGCGCGTGCCGCCTGGGAGCGGCTCGGATCGGCGGCAGTCGTCCCGGTGCCTGTGGATGAACACGGCATCCGCGTGGAGGCGGGCCTCCGTCTTACTCCGCGCGCACGGCTCGCCTATGTGACGCCTTCGCATCAGTATCCGACAGGTGTGGTTCTGAGCCTCGAGCGCCGGCTCGCGCTTCTGGAATGGGCTGCACGTGCCGGCTCGTGGATCATTGAAGACGACTACGACGGAGAATTTCGCCACCACGGCCAGCCGCTCACAGCGCTGTACTCGCTCGATTCGCAGGCTCGCGTGATCTACGTAGGCACATTGAATAAATCGATGTTCGTTTCGCTGCGGCTCGCGTATGCCGTTGTGCCGGAGGAGTTGTTAGAGCCGCTGGCGAACATCCGCACACAGTTCGATGGGTTTACTCCTGCTCCACAACAAATGGCAATGAGCTTGTTCATGGACGAAGGCCATTTTTCGTCGCATCTCCGCCACATGCGCGGCGTTTACGCCGGCAAACGGGCAAAGCTAATCGAAGGTCTGGAGCCGCTGCGAGCGGAAGGATGGAGTTGGCCTGAGATTCCGGCAGGCATGCATCTGCTAACCCACCATCAAAACGGCCAATACGTTCGGACGGTGGCCAGGAAGAGTTCGCTCGATCTGGCTCTGCTAAGTTCCTATCGCATCGTCCCCGCGCGAGGCGACGGCCTGCTGCTCCGCTTCGGCGCTCTCTCCTTGAGCGCTATTGAACCTGGGATCGCCAGGTTGGTGGAGACTGCCGCGAAGGTCCATCGGAGTTAGTACGCGTGCCGTCCTCACGCGTAGCAACATCTTCGTCGTCGCTGCGAATCGTACTTAGCTGCGGCCTTCGCGGTGGTCCAGGCCGATCTTCAGCGCGATGGAATCGAAAACGGGAAAGCGCGGCAGAGTCACTCGATCCATCCCGATTGCGTTAACCACCATCGGCGCCGCTGCGGCGCTGATGGTGACCTCGCGCGCCGTGATCGCGCTGTTTGGTCCGGGACTGCCGTATCGTCTGCCGCAGCCTCCTGAGGCGCCGCTCGATTCAGAGGAGTTCCGGCGCTTTCTGTCGATCATCACCGACTCGGCTGTCCATCCGAAAACGCAAGTCTCGGTTCTGACCAATGGCGACCAGTTCTATGCGGCCGAGCTGGAGGCCATGCGCCAGGCGAAATCCACCATCAATCTGGAAGCCTATGAGTTCCTCGAAGGCGAGCTGACGAACACGGTCCTGGACACGCTCGCCGAGCGCGCTCGCGCCCGCGTGGAAGTCAGAGTGGTGATTGACGCAGTCGGCAGCATGTCCACGAAAGACAGCTATTTCTCGCGCTTGCGTCAAGCGGGAGGACGGATGTGCTGGTATCACCCGTTGCGCGCAGTGAATTGGCCGCGCTACAACAATCGCACCCATCGCAAACTAACGGTCGTCGATGGTTCCATAGCGTTCGTAGGCGGAGCCGATTTTGCCGACCACTGGATTCGCGCAACCAAAGACGGCCCGCGCTGGCGCGACACAGTCTTTCGCCTGGAAGGCGAGGCAGTAGGAGCGGTGCAGTCGGTCTTCGCCGAGAACTGGCTGGAATCCTCCGGCGACATCCTTTCCGGAGGAGTGCAATTCCCGTTTCGGGAAGTCCACGGCAACGCCATGGCCATGGTGGTCAACAGCGCGCCTTCCGGCGGATGCACGCGCTCGCGCATTTTATTTCAGGCGTTACTGGAGCTAGCTCGCGAATCCATTCGAATTACCACGCCCTATTTTCTCCCCGACCGCAGCGCACGCGAAGCAATCGCACGCGCCGCCCAACGTGGAGTAAAAGTCCAGATCATCACAGCCGGCAAGTACAGCGATCATCCGTTAGCCCGCAAGCTGAGCCGGTCCATGGATCGCAAGTTGCTTCAGGCAGGAGTAGAAATCTTCGAGTACGAAGCCGCCATGATCCACGCCAAAATCATGAACGTCGATGGTTGCTGGTCCGTAATCGGATCCACCAACTTCGACCACCGCTCGTTCGCGCTAAACGACGAAGTAAACGTCGCGATCTTCGACCGAGAGCTAGTGGAGAGAATCGAACAAGACTTCGAAGAAGACGTTCGCCACTCACAACAACTCGATCGCCAGGACTGGAGGGCGCGCTCGGTGGCCGAGCGCGCCGAAGACGCGCTCGCAAGAATTTTGATTAGGGAGGAGTAAACAGCAGCAATCTCGTCAGTCAAGCATCCTGAGCGAAGGAGGGACCCGCGCGTTTTCTCCAGCGCGGGGGACGCCGTAGTCGAAGGATCTTTTGTTTTGCTTTTGTTTTTGCCTTTGCTTTTGTTTTTGCTTTTGCTTTTGTTTTTGTTTTTGCTTTTGCCTTTGGTTTCGCTGTTGGCTTTGCTCTTGCCTTTCCCCTAACGACTCTTCGCCACGATCCGCCCATCCAACCGAAACTCAATCCCAAACTTCTCTTCCCAATCCGCCATCAAGTCATGCCAATGCGGATTCATCCTCACGATCAAAGCTTCCTTCTTAGCCCGGCTCCAACCCTTAAGCTGCCGCTCGCGATCAAACGCCGCTTCCGCGTCGCTGAACTCTTCGTAGTACACCAGCCGCCAAGTCCGGTACTTCGCGCTGAAGCTGTCGGGATATTTATGACCGCGGTGCTCGACAACGCGAGCCGTAAGCAAATTAGTGAGCCCGATGTAGAGCGCATGCCGCGAGGTGCTCTGAAGCATGTAGACGAAGAATCGCGGGTCAGACATGGGCCGACATTGTAGTGCATGAATGACCTTCGGAAGATTAACAGCAGAAGCAACATCAGTACCCGCTGCGGTAGCGGCGGGCGCCTTTTCTCTTGGGCGGACAAAACAAAAGATCCTTCGACTCCGGTCTCCCGCGCCGACCCCACGACTCCGCATTCGCGGACTCGTGGGGCCCCTAAACCGCGCGGGAACCCTCCTCCGCTCAGGATGCTTTCCGTGTAGAGTGGCGGCAGCAATGGGCAGCAAAATCTTAAATGCCTATAAACTTCAACCCCGATCTAAGCGATCGTCTCCTTCTGTCAAGCAAGCATCCTGAGCGAAGGAGGGACCCGCGTGTTTTCTCCAGCGCGGGAAACGCCGTAGCCGAAGGATCTTTTGTTTTGCTTTTCGCATCCTGCTGTCTAATCTATTCTCGATGAGTTCGATTCTGGGTCTTTCCGAATCTGAAGTCGCAGCACCTGGCAAACGGCCTACGCTGACTTCGCGCCAAGTCGCGAAACGCCTTACTGCGGCGCTGCTATCCGGCATCGTGCCCGGAGCGGGGCAAATTCTGTATGCACGCATGCGCGCAGCAGCTTTGTTTCTAGGTGGATTCGCTGCGGCTGTGGCGCTCTTCTGGCCTCTGCGTCTTCCACATACCTACCTCGCGCTATGTTTTTCGGTTCTGGCACTCGCGGCCTTGTCGATCGCCTCTGCCTGGCATGTGGCTCGCTTTTCTGACGCTAAGTCTCACGGTCTCCGTCGTTGGTGGCTGCTTCTTGTGGTGCCGATCGCCTGCGTGGGGGTTAGCTTCGACAGCAATGCTGCGCTGCGCCTCGCCGGCTTTCAAGTCTTCAGCTCACCTACGAGTTCTATGGAGAACACTCTCATTGTTGGGGATCGCGTCGTCGTTGACCGTTGGTATTACGAGCAGCACCGGCCTGAGATGGGCGACATCGCGGTATTTCGTCGCGAAGGCAATTGGGAGGTGAAGCGCATTCTCGCGCTTGGCGGGGACACGATCTACGGCCGATCGGATTTGGTGTATCGCAATGGCCAGCAATTGCGGGAGCCGTACGTGAGTCACCTGTATGGATTGCGCGATACTTTTCCCAACACTGTCAACTTCGGACCGGTTACCCTGATGCAGGGTCAGATCTTTGTGATGGGCGACAATCGTGATGTTAGCTATGACAGCCGGCAGCCGCAGCATGGCCCGATTTCGTTGAGTCCCGAATCGGGAAAGCCTCTCTACATTATTTGGTCACCAGATCCGCGCCGGGTTGGCACGACTCTGCGCTGACCCAGCTGAGGTTCTTCTTCGGAATCCGTGCTCGAATGGACCTAAAATCGCCCTAAAACGCACACAAAATTGCGCTCGTTTTCCGCGAGACCTGAAGGCCTCGCTCCCTCCCATAAAATGGGAGGGCTTCCACCCTCGCGGCTTCGCCGCTCTTCATAAATCGAGCTTTTCTGGTTGCGCCCTTCTTCCCTTTTTGGGAAGCATAGCGGCCTTCGATGTCGCGCGCATTCTTGGTGACTCGCTTGCTCGGGAGAGCAAGGTTGTTGCCAACATGAACGAAAGACGAGAAAAATGAAAGGCCGATGTGTGTCCTGGCGCGATTTTATCCAACACAGTGGAGAAAGTTTTGATTTTGCTTTTCTGGAACCAGATGCTTGTTGCGAAAATTCGTGAAAATTTCCAAAATGGCTTTGACGTCTCATTTTTGTCGTCTTCGTGCTGTTTTTTTTGGCCGCTTGCGGGCGCGTTGCCCGTTGTTTCCGAACTCTCAGATGCTGTCGCGGACCTGGTTTCCTGCTTGATTCCCCTGCTTTGTTTGGCTCCTTCCCTATCGCGCAAAAGCCTTCTGATGCCGACCAGTTGATGATCCCATTTCGTAGTTTGCGGAAAACGTTCTCATCCGCTGTTCGTGCGTGAGCTAGCTCCTGGCTTCTAGCTGCTGGCTAATAGCTTATGCTGCGAAGACTTATGGCACATGGCTCCAACATCCTGCCAAAATGGCCGTCCGGCAGCGACGCGTTCCACGAATGAAACAACACTTGATCCCCTTTCGGGAGGGCCGCGTCTTTACAGGGATTTTATCGATTTTCTTGCTTCCCAAATTGGAACTCGCTATGAGCAGCGTTTTTTAGAACGCTATTCTGGGCTAATTTCGTTCGCTGCGAATTGGGAGGCCCTGAGGGCCATCCGCGAGCTAAAAACGCAGCCAGCAGGACAGGAATGCCGGGAATGGGCATTCTGGTGAAGGTTGGCAAGGGGGAAACGGCAATCCTGAGCCTGGGGCATTTGCTCAAAATTTGACTCTTGGAAAAGGCCACGAAAAACCCGGCCGAGGGCGGCCGGTTCCACGTTGGCCTTTTCAAAATTCGAGAATGCTGCAAAAACAAAATCGGGTAATTTGATTGTCCTGTGGAGGACTCCCAAATTACCCGATTTCGAAATTGCGAAATTTCGGAAATTGCTAATTGCTCATCTGGTTCGCCGTTCCGGCTAGCGCGGCGGCGGCTTCGGCGAGGATTCTGTGATGGATTGTGAACAGCGCGAGCTCAAGCCGATCCGAAACGCCGATCTTGTCGTAGACGTTGCGCAGGTAGTTCTTGATCACCTGCTCGGTGGTGCCGAGTTGGTTGGCGATTTCTTTGTTCTTGAATCCCTGGACGATGAGCGCGACGATCTTCAGCTCTTTGGGCGTGAGGCGATCGCGGACGCGCGCGCCGACGATGTCATTTTCGGTAGCTTCGGCGGCGGCTCCGGCGTCCTGCACCCAGGTTTCGCCGCGCGCGACTTTTCGCACGCACTCGACCAGCGCGGTTCCGCTCACGTTGCGGAAGACCACTCCGCCGATGCCGAGTTGCAGGTACTGCGCGCTGTTGTCGCTGCTCTCGATCACGATGACCAGGCGGGTCTTCGTCACTTTGCACGCGTCGACCAGCTTGCGCACGTCGACGCGCATGGCGGTCGAGAAGACGAGCACATTGGCGCGGAAGCTTTCAACGGCGACCATCATGCGATCGGAGTTCTCGCATTGCGCGACGATGCGAAAATCGTCTTCTACGGCGAGCACTTTGGCTGCGCCCGCGCGGAAGATTGCTTGACTATCTGCCAGAATGATCTTGAGCATGTTTTGACTCGCGGCGCTCGCGGCGCCGGCCTCTCTCTTCTTCTCGCGCGTTATACGCCGCGCACGAACTTATAGTTGTCGATCACGCATGCGACGCCGGAGTTCGGTCCCCTGCTGCCGCTGGTGCGCTCTCTGCGAACGACTCTGCCCTGACACTTCACTCGAACATCGCGATTGCTGCCGATAATGTCCGACGGCAACGTGATTTCGAATTCGATTTGCGATCCGACCTCGAGCTCGGCGTCGGCGTGGATGTACACGCCCGCCGCGCTCACGTTCTGCGTGGTGCCTGAGGTCTCGTCTGCCGACTCGCCCTCCCGAATGGTGATCGGCAGATTCAGTGGAAACCTTCTGCCTGTTCTCGCGTCAGCCAAACTGCATCTCCTTGACAACCCCAAGTTGCGGGGCAATTTTCCTGCGCCGGGTGGGGGCAATTCGGGTTATACCATGAACTCTGAATTTTCCAGCACGATTAGGGGATATTCCTTTTGATTCTGGGGGTTACTACTGCGTCGTTTTCATTACTTAGGTAATGACTCGTGGCTGATCTGCCCAGTCAAGCGAATATCCGCATCCGACGATCCCACGTAGATGTTGTAAACCCCGGGATCGGCCTTCCAGTTGTGGCTCCCCACATCGTAGTACGCGAATGAGCGGAAGTTCAGCGGAATTGAGAGATGGCGCGTCTCATGCGCTTGCAGCAGAACTTTGGAGAATCCCTTCAGCTCCTTCGGCGGACGGGGGACGCTTGGGTGCTCCTCGCCGACATAAACCTGCGCGACTTCGGCGGCGGCACGCGAGCCGGCGTTGGTCACGTCGAAGCTCACGGTCACTGGCTGCTTGAAATCCGAAGACTCGGGCGAGACCTGCAGGTTCTTGTAGGTGAAGTTCGTGTAAGCGAGTCCAAACCCAAAAGGGAACAGCGGCTGGACGTGGTCGTGATCGAAATGGCGGTAGCCGAGGAAGACGCCTTCGGTGTACTTCACGCGATTGGGTCCGTCATTCGGATAGTAGCTGTTGTAGGTCGCGCTGTCGGACCATTTTCGTTCGAGCGAAATCGGCAGACGTCCGGAAGGACTGAAGTCGCCGAAGGCGAGCTGCGCGAAGGCTGTGCCTGCTTCCTGTCCGGCGTACCAGCCGTGGATCAGCGCAGGGACTTGATCGATCCAGGGCTCCATGTCCACGTTGCCGCCGGCGGTGAGGACTACGACGGTCTTCTTGTTGGCTGCTGCCATTTTGCGAATGAGTTCGTTTTGTCCGGGAGGAAGCTCGAAGGTGCGGTCTCCCCCTTCGCTTTCAATGCTGGCATTAAATCCGGCGAAGACGAAGACAACGTCTGCTTTCGCGGCAATCGCTTTGGCATCGGCGGTGACAGCTTCTGACTCAGGCAGCACGCCGAAGATCACACGCTTCGGTCCCCAGGCATCTTTGCGATAGTACTCAAGACGCACTTTATGCTTGCTGCCCGCTTCGAGCGGAATCGTTGCGAAGTTCAGGATCGCCGTAGCGCGGTCCCAATTGTCGACGATTAGCTTGTCATCGACGAAGAGGCGGAAACCGCCGTTCTCTCCGGGTCCGCGGACGAAGAACGAATGCGGACCGCTGGTATGCGCAGTGTAGTAGCCGCTCCAGCGAATGGCGCCAGTGCCGGTCGGCGCGTCATAGTTGTCGCTACCGAAATTCACATGACGATCCACGTGGGAGCGAGTCGGAGCGCCGGTCATTTCTCGATTTGGGAATTCGTCCGCGCGCAAGCCAGGCTCACCGGCTTGCGCGTCGATAGTGAACTCGGTGTTCTTGGCGATGTCTTCGTAGGTTGGTAGTCCGCGATCGTAGAGGACCTTCGCCCCGCTAGCGAGCGAGTTCACGTATTCGCTCATGCCCACCAGGTAGCTCACCGCATGGAACGGCTGCACGTGCGCGCTGCCTCCGCCGTCGGCTTCGGCGGGATAGGCGTCAGGCCCGATCATTGCGATCGTGTGTACTGCAGTTTTATTCAGCGGAAGGATATGGCCATCGTTCTTGAGCAGCACAATGCTCTCGCGCGCCGCCTGCAGCGCAGCTCGGTCGCCCTCGGGATTCAGGCGGGGAATGGAGACATCGGTCTGGTCGCGATCGAGGAAGCCGAAGCGCACCGCTTCGCGAACGATGCGGCGCACATGATCGTCGATGGTCGCCTCGCTCACCTTGCCATCTTTGATCGCGGGCAGCAGCGTCTGCTCGTTCATGAATTTGCCCGACGGCATTTCGAGATCGAGCCCGTTGTTCGCGGCGGCGACGCCGTCATACGTGGCGTCCCAGTCGGACATGAGGATGCCGTCGAAGCCCCAATCCTTCTTGAGCACGTCCACGTTCAGGTGGCCGTTCTGCGTCATGTGCTCGCCGTTGGTTAGGTTGTAGGAATCCATGATCGCGCCAACCTTCGCCTCTTTCACGGCAGCTTCGAACGCAGGCAGGTAGATCTCGCGCATCGTGCGCTCGTCGATCTCGGGATCCGTGTTGTGACGGTCATACTCGGAGTTGTTCCCCATGTAGTGCTTGATGGTTGCGATCACGCCTTCGCTCTGAACGCCTTTGATATACGCGACTGCGGTCTGGCCGGCGAGGAAGGGATCTTCCCCGAAATATTCAAAGTTGCGGCCGCACATCGGCGCGCGCTGGATGTTGACTCCCGGCCCGAGCAGGAAATGGACGCCGCGAGCACGCGCATCCTCTCCAATGGCTTTTGCCATGCGCTCGACCAAATCGGGATTCCAAGTGGCCGCGAGACCGATGCCGCCCATCGTCGTCGCCGGTCCGTAGTTGCGCACGCCAACAGGGCCATCGGACATTTTCAACTCCGGCCAGCCCAGCTCCGGATACGCACGCACATAGAAGCCCTTTACTCCACCGAGTAAGTCAATCTTCTGCTGAAGCGTCATGCGGCTGACGATCGAATTTACGCGTGCTTCGATATCGGCGCTTTTGGGGGAATTCCCATTTTGGGCAATCAGGGCAGGAACCGCGAGCAGAACAACGCAAAAACAGCGGATCACTCGGACCAAGCGAGGGCCTCCCAGTAAATCGATTGTGGATTGTAGCTGGTTATCGTCCCGAACGCATTTATTGCGCTAACTCTGTCACCCTTCTATGAAAACGGGCATACCTGTCGAGTGGGAAACGACCCCAGGCAACTCCGGAGCTGACTGTTTGCTGAGTGCTTCCTTCCCCACCAACAACTTGCCCAGAAAAACCCGCGTCTAAAAGTCACAGGGGAAAATTCACTGATAGCCGAGCTGATCCTCGCAGGTGGACTGTGGGCCAAGATTCGTGCGCTCGGCCCTGTTGGGGAAATTCTGCTCGGCATCGCCGACGCCTCGGTGATTCCCACTCCGGGAAGTCTCGATATTCTCATTATCCTGCTCGTGGCCGGCGAGCCGCAGCATTGGTGGATTTACGTGATCGCCGCGACTTTTGGCTCGACCGTCGGCGCTTACATTACTTTCCGCCTCGGGCGAAAGGGCGGTAAGGAAGAGCTGGAAAAGCGCTTTCCCGAAAAGAGACTGAAGAAGGTCTACCAATGGAGCGAGAAGTACGGCATGGGCGCGGTCGCTGTCCCCGCGCTGCTGCCGCCGCCGTTCCCGCTCTCGCCATTCCTGCTCGCCGCCGGCGCGATGAAGGTGCCAAAAAAGAAGTTCCTCTCGGCGTATGCCGTCGGACGCTTCGTGCGTTACAGCATTGTCGCCTGGCTGGGGCGGCTGTACGGCGACAGCATCATCAGCGGAATCAAAGAATATTCGAAGCCGATCATTTGGGGATTGGTTGGACTGGCTGTACTGGCAGGGATCGGCGCAGGAATCTACATCTGGCGGCGTAAGCAGAAGGGATTGCCGGCGCTGAAGTCGGCGGAGAAGAAGGCGGCGTGATTCTCCTGTCCTGTCATTCCGAACCCGCGAAGCGGGAGAGGAATCCCTACCCCATGCAGTACTTCTAAAGGGTAGGGATTCCTCTCCCGCTTCGCGGGTTCCGAATGACAGACGCTGC
>DASTJH010000080.1:0-37540 GCA_035716645.1 Terriglobales bacterium
ATCCGATAACTGAACGCATTCTCCTGTTGCTCGTCGTGTCCTCGCATGCCTATTTCTTAACCTATTTGCCTGTGGAAACCTGCTACTCGCCTTGATTCCCACACCTTTTTTCCGCAGCCTGTGAAGTCGTGCCCTTCCCTAAACCGGCGTCAACACACTTTTCCGCAACCGTGAAAGTCGGGGGCTCCTACCGGAACAGCTATGCCAGGAAGATGACAGCAATCCCCAGCACCGACGTACCAACTCCATCGGACAGTGGCGTATGGCTTCACCTTCGTTCCCCACATTTACCTTAGTAATCTGGTCCCAGGAGGCCCGAGCTAGTACGCTGGCTGCGCGTTCCAAGGAGAGACTATCGTGAAGAAGATCGCATTGTTACTGACGTTCGCATCACTGCTCGGAGTAGCGCTCGCTCAGAGCACGCAAAAGCCGCGTGTGTTTATCGCCGGCAAAGGCAGTACAGATGTTAATAGTGACGGATCCTCGGGTGGGAACCGCTGGTTTCGCACCGGTTCTTCCCGCTCCACGATCGACTCCCATAACGAGTCCATCGAAATGGCCAAGGATTTCAGCAAAGAATGTACTGGCGTCACCGTTACCGTGAACCAGGCGTATGCCGACTACACGGTCGACCTGAATCGCGAATCCAAAAAGAATCGCGGGCTGTTCCGGAGCAACAACCAAATCATGATCACCAACCGGGCCGGTGACATGCTCAGCGCTGGAGCAACGCACGCCGTGTCCAGCGCCACAAAAGATGCCTGCAACGCGATCATGGCGGATTGGCAGGCCCATGGTCCAATTGCGCCGCCGTCCGCTGCGCCAGCTGCAGCCCAGGTTCCTGCCGCTGCTGCGCCAGTGGCAACTCCGACAACCCCCGCTGCCCCAGCCGCGCTAGTGCAGCCGCAAAGCAACCCACAGTAAGTTCTCAAGAAGGCACAAAAAGGCCCAGCTTAGGCTGGGCTTTTTATTGTCGGCTAGTGAACGCATTTGGGCCGACGCACCTCCGTGCGCTGCGCGTCTCCGTGGTGAATCACCTGCGGTAAACTAGCGGCACCCGTCTTTGCGCTGTCCGGAGGGATGTGTGAGCGGTTGAAACAGGCGGTCTTGAAAACCGCTATACCCGAAAGGGTATCGGGGGTTCGAATCCCTCTCCCTCCGCCAGTTTTCTGCTAGGAGGCTTGGGATCTCTCTATATCTTATCCGCTAATCTTCCGAATCTAGATGCGTCTCTGCTTATGAGTACTTCTGCAGGAGGACATCATGTGGCGAGATCGAACGCTGAAGGTCCTGTTGGTGCTGTTCGGACTGGTTTTTCTGGCTTTCGTTTATCCGCTTGCCTTATCCGTCCTGCACCCAGACAAAGCTTCCGAAGCCGACGCTATGATGATTAGCATCTACGTGGCGCTCGGAGCTTTTTTGCTGCTGGCGGCGCGCAATCCGTCACGTCATCGGAGTCTCATCGCGTTCGCAGGATGGGCCAACCTTGCGCATGCGGCGGTGATGGCACTTATGGCGATCGGGCTGGCAAGCGACCGCAGTGGTCTCCTAATCGCCGCCGCGATTTTTGCTCCCATTGGAATCTCGCTTCTCGCGCTCCGTCCACGTGTGGAGTCGGTCGGGCAAGCGAAGGCAGTCGCCGCGCAGACAAAGCGTTACCTCCGTCAGTCAACGAGGGTGGATGTGTGCTGAATCCGCGTGCGCCGAAGCTACGCGCTCATTCTGGCCGGCTGTTCCTCTTCTCGCGTTTGGGGCTTGCGGTTGCGCATGCGGCTGATGGCTGCGGCGCAGAAATGGGCGAGGCTGTTCATGATCTGGACGTCGCCGCCGTCGAATTTGCGCTGTTCATCGTGGGAGACAATCCATAGCGTTCCCAGCGGTCTGTTCGTTTCCAGATAGATTGGCAGGACGAGGCCTTCGACGATGCGCGGCTTGGCTTCGCTGAAGTACGTGAAATAGCGGTGCGGATAGAAAAAGAGTTGTGCCGATTGGCGGTCGAGAGTAACGCCGCAAGGACTCCAATTGCGCGGAGTACTGCCACCGACGGCATGGGCGAGTGCGCCGTCCATAGCGTCCCAGCGGAAGCAGTCGGCGTCGTGCGCGTCTTTAGCGCACACGCTGAATCCGGCGGTATGGGCTTCGCACAATTCGAGCGCAGCATCGACCAGAGCTTGCAGCAGCGGCTGTTCGGAGCTAGTCACGCAGCTCCCAATATGGCGCCGCACTCGATCCAGCGCGGCAGCATCCACATCGTGCGCGGGTCGACGCCAGAGTTCGGGAGTGATCAGCACTTCATTGAGCAGGTCGGACGACGGCCCGGGATCCGGGGCAGGCAGTTCCGGAACGGGACTGACATTCATCTGCTCTCGCGTGGGGCTGCCGCCGAGCCAGCGGTCGATCTCGTCCGCAAACGCTACCACCGCGCTGCGCTCTTTGCCCGCTGGGCGATGCACCGGGAGTCCTAGCTTTTCTTCATAGCGCTGCGCGGTGCGCACACCGCGTCCCAGGTGCTGTGAAATTTCTTTCCAGGAATTCAGTATTCTCCTGTCTTGCATCGGTTTTGGCCTCTCATGGTTGGGCAACGGCAAACGAAGCTCAGGAGCCGGACTCAATGTAATTTAGATGCTGCTTCTACTCTATTCGCGCCGAGTCGATTTTTGGATGCCAACAAACGCCAGAATCACAAGGCATGGCGTCACGCATTCCGAGCCAATAGCGTTCCCAGTAGGGAACGGGTGAACAAATGCCGGACGCGCCGTCACGCGCTCGCGATGACGAACGGTACTGGCGCGACACGAAACGGACCCCAATCCAGTGCAATGCGGCACGCTATCATGGAATTCCGAATACCGGAAGACATTCGTGGCGCGATGAGGACTGGCGCAATTTCAATTTCGGAGATCTTTAGCATTGGTCAACTTGCAAGACATTCAACAGGCACAGCAACGCCTTAGCGGCGTGGCCGTGCGCACGCCACTCTTAAGCTGTGCGGTGGCCGGACGCGTCACCTATCTGAAACCGGAAAACCTGCAGCCGATCGGCTCGTTCAAGCTGCGCGGCGCGTACAACAAGATCGCCTCGCTTTCCGCCGAGCAGCGAGCGCGCGGCGTAATTGCCTATTCCAGCGGCAATCATGCTCAAGGCGTCGCTTATGCAGCACGCGCACTGGTATGTCGCGCGACGATTGTGATGCCCAGCAACTCGCCTAAACTCAAGCTGGAAAAGACGAAAGCTCTGGGCGCGGAGATCGTGATCGTCGGCCCGGCGAGCGATGAGCGCAAGGCGCGCGCCGAAGAACTGGCGCGCGAACACGGCTACGCGCTCGTGCCTCCTTATGATGACGAAGCGATTATTGCCGGACAAGGGACGATGGGCCTGGAAATCCTCGAAGATCTGCCCGAAGTTGATGTCGTCCTCGTTTGTGTCGGAGGAGGCGGCATGATCAGCGGGATTGCTACAGCCATCAAGAATCTGCGCCCGCAAGCGCGTGTCTTGGGCGTGGAATCGGAACTGGCAAACAAAGGACGCGCCAGCTTTGAGGCGGGCGAGCGTCTTACGTTCCCGGCCGAAAAGACTTCGCGCACGATTGCCGACGGGCTGCGCACGCAGAGCGTGGGCGAATGCAACTTCGCGCACATCATGAAATACGTGGACGGATTCATCAGCGTGAGCGAAGACGAGATTCGCGAATCTGTCCGCCGTCTCGCCTTCGATGCCCATCTGGTTGCCGAACCCAGCGGCGCCGTGCCGTACGCCGCCGCGCTTTTCCATCGCGAAGAATTTCCCAAATCGGAAACGGTAGCCGCGATCGTCAGCGGCGGGAATATTGCACCGGAGATGCTGCGGGAGATCCTGCACGGTTGAATTGAGCAGAACTATTGAAACTGTTTTGGTTCATCCGTTCGATCCGTGGTATCCGTGTAATCCGTGTCGAGTTTTTGCCCGTCTCCGTCTCCGTGGTGAGATTTTCCCGCCCTTAGTCGTGCTGGATTGGCTTGCCATGCAGCCAGACGGCAGGCAACAATCGCACATCTACATGGTTGACCCAGGCATCTATGGAAAAGTAATGTTCGGCGCCGCTTTATACTGCTTGCTTCTTTGCACGTGCGCGCTTTTGGTCTGGCGCGCGATTTACGCGCGCCAATCAAAGCAGCGGGCCTGCGAGGTGCTGGAATGGATCGAGGTCCTGCTCTATGGGCAAGGACATCCGCTCGGCATTAAGTGGGAAGGAGCATCGCAGTTCCAGGTTCCTCTTCGCCTGCGTTCGAATACGTTTCGCAATGCCTCATTACATGTGCACCTGGCGCCGCGAAACTTGCCCTTTAGTTGGATTTACCGCAAATTACGCAACCGCCCAGAGACGCTGATCTTTGAGGCTGATCTCGACCTCGCTCCGCCCTTTTCTCTTGAGCTCCAGAGCTACCGCTTATTCGCCCGCACGCGCAAGGATTTGGCGCCGGAAGCTCCAGGATGGAACTTCGAGCAGGCTACGCCGTTCATTCTCACCACCCGCAAAGATTGGCAGCGCGAGATCACCTCCGTGATTTCGAGCCTGCTGAGCTGCCCGGAACGGCAGTTCCTGAGCATCGCCTTCCGACAGCATTCGCCCCATTTCAGCGCCACGCTCGCGCTGGAGACGATCAGCCCTGAGTGCAGTGCCCGCACGGAAATCTTTGACTCGTTAAGAGAACTCGCGACTGGAGCTTCCGCTCCACAGGTGTGAGCTGACACGGTTTCCGTGTCGTGTCATTCCGATTCCGCCGCAGGCGGAGGAGGAATCCCTACCCGCTTGGAGAACCTAACCAGGAGACACTCTAGCAGGTTAGGGATTTCTCATCCGTAAGCGGATTCGGAATGACAATGCTCTTAATGACAATGATCGGAACCGCCGTGGTAGATTCGAAATTCTCTATCTCCCACAGCCATGGCGGAATCCTGGACATTCTGGGCGTTGTTCAACCTTTTCGTCCTCGCGATGATTGCATTGGACATCGCGCTACACCGTCGTCAGCCGGCGATGAGCCTGCGTCGGGCGGTGGGCTGGACACTCTTCTGGATCGGATTAGCCGGGTGCTTTGCCGTTCTCGTGTACTTCGGGGAAGGCCGCGCCAAGATGCTCCAATTCGTGACCGGCTATGTGGTCGAGGAGTCGCTGAGCGTTGATAACCTGTTCGTCTTTCTGGTGCTATTCCGTTATTTCCAGGTCCCGCGCGAACATCAGCACAAAGTGCTGATTTGGGGCGTGCTGGGCGCGCTAATCCTGCGGCTCGGATTCATTCTAGCCGGAGTCTCGCTGCTGCAGCATTTCGAATTCTTTATCTACATCTTCGGAGCCATTTTGGTGTACAGCGGAATTGGCTTGATGCGGGAACACGAGCCGGACGTCGATCCGCAGCGCAATCTCATGCTGCGCCTCTTTCGCAAATTTTTCCCGATTACTCCCGGATTCGAAGGACCAAACTTCTTCGTGCGCCGCGACGGCCGCTGGATGGCCACGCCGCTCTTTCTCGCGCTGCTGGTCGTCGAAACTACCGATCTGATCTTTGCCGTGGATTCGATTCCGGCGATTCTGGCTATCAGCCGCGACGCCTTTATCGTGTACACGTCGAACGTCTTTGCGATTCTCGGCCTGCGCTCGCTCTACTTCGCGCTGGAGCACTTCTTCCATTTGTTCCGATTCTTGAACTACGGACTGGCGGCGGTCTTGTGCTTGGTAGGACTGAAAATGCTCGTATCGCACTACTACGAGCCACCGCTGGGAATTACGTTAGGCGTGGTGCTGGGGATTCTGGCGGTCTCGGTGATCGCGTCGGTGGTGTTCCCAAAAGGGGAAGCAAGGGCCGCACCCTGAGTAGCTATCGCTACCTTACGGGAACTGCTTGATTCCGCCCGTGCTCGCGGAGACAGGCTCGCGCGTCGTGGCCGGCTTGGCGATCTTCTTGGGCACTTCGTGTTCTTCGTCTTCCAAAATCCGGGCTGCCGTTCGCAAGGTCTCGATCTCTTTGGTGAGTCGCTCGATTTGGGTCTCGCGTTCGCGGACTGCCTCGTGGATGTCCTTCATGGGGCGCAGTTCTCCGTTCTAATGTCTTGTCTTGGGCTTGCTCAGCCAGGCATGAGCGCGCTCGCGCGCTTGCGCGATCTCTTCGGGCTTCATCACCGCGGCGAGTTTGTCTTCTTCGCTCTGTGCGCGCGGATCTCCCGCTGCTTGCGCGAGCACCAGCCAGGAATAGGAGGCGACCAGATCGGGCGAGACTCCCATGCCGTCCTGAAACATTTTAGCGACGTTGAAGCGTGTCTGGGCGATCTCGAACGGACGTAACTTGCTCGTCATCTCGGTCGAAATCCGCTTCGCCTTGGCGTTGCCGCCTAGACTCGCAATCACGTACCAGGTCTCGGCGCGGACGAGATCGCGCGTGACCCCCTCTCCAGCCACATAGTGATCGGCGAGCAAAACCTGCGCCTGTGCATCTCCATCGACCGAGCGCTCGGCGATGTCCTTCAGCGAAGGCGAGAGCGCTTCCACTTTGACGACGCCGGTGGGCGCTGGTGCACTCGCTGTCGATGCAGCGGAAGATGGGGTAGCAGGGCTCGGAGCCGGACTAGCAGCCAGACCCGGTGTGCCGATTGTGTTGGCACTCACGCGCGACGGAGCCGGCGGGAAAAATTTCAGCATCGCCTGCGGCCATGGACGATGAATAGCGCCCAGCACATAAACCAATGCCGTAATGAGCAGGATCGCGGCGGCGACGATCACAGGCCAGCGCCATCCCAATCCGGAAGAACGGAGTTCCTCAAATTCCGGCAACGCGATCTCGAAGTCTGGCATGGCGATGGCGGCGGACTTCTCTACCTCAGACTCTTCTGCGGGAGCTTCGGGCTTTGAGCTTTCGCGCCGGAAATCGGCAATGATTAGCTTCGGTTCTGCACCGGACCCGGTGCGTCCGTCCATAGGTTCGTCATCGTCCCCGAAAACTCGTTCCGCGAAGCCTTGCAAGTCGCGAAGACTGTCGTCGGTAAATTTGCCCGGCTCGCCGGAAACCGCTTCGATGATTCCGCTCAGGCACTCTCCGTCATGCACCGGAGCCACCGCGAGCGAGCGAATGCCGAGAGTGCGACAGGCCGCGCGATTTACGCGCGGATCGCTTTCCGTGTCGTGGACCCGCAGCGCGCGGTTTTCACGCACACAGCGTCCGGTGATGCCGGAAAAGATATCGACGAGAGTGCCGAGCTCGGGCGCATTCTTTCCCGCGCGCGCATCGCACACCATTGCCGCGCCATTGTGCAGCGCGATGGCAATGCCGGCGGCATCGAGGCGAGCGAGCGCCTCCTGCGCGAGCAGCGAGAGATCGCGCCCATGAGCCGACGCGCCAGGCAGCGCATCGCCCGGAAACAAAATGGAAACTGGTTCAGCCATGGGGGAGGTTCAGCGCAATTATAGGTTCAATTCCGGCCATTTGCGGCATAAAAAGCCATCAAAACCGGCAAATTCGATGTTTGCTTTCGGAGTACGGGGAACGCTTTAAGCCCTCGCTTTCTTGAGCAGCTTGTGAGCCGCGTCTGGCCCCTTGCAGGCCAGCACCTTGAATTTGACGCCATCGTTGCTGTGATAATTGACGAAAAATTTCTGGAGTTCGTCAAGGAAGTTCGCGTTGAGATCCTTGATCGAGCGCAGATCGGAATGCGTGCGGCTGGTTTCAGAGACGGCAATCAGGCGGTCATTGCGTTCGGTCTTGCCGTCCTCGCGCTGTTCGGCCTGGATCACGCCTACCAGTCGCGCGCGCACAATACAACCGGGAAACGCCGGCTGGTCCATCAGGATCAGCACATCCACGGGATCGCCATCTTCTCCACGCGTGGACGGGATGAAGCCGAAATCGTGCGGGAACGCCATTCCTTCAGGCAGCACCTTGTTCAGCAGGAACGCGCGCTTCTCGTGGTCGAACTTGTATTTGTTCCGGCTGCCTTTTGGCGTTTCGATGATCACCTGCAAGCGTCCGTCGGCGTCAGTGGCGGCCAGACTGCTCAGATCGGTTTGACGGGGACGCTTGGGCACGGCGCTTCTTCTCTGACTTGGATAGCAGAGGAGACGCACTGGTTGTGCAGCTCTGAATGTAACGGCAAAAAAGGCCGGATCGCTCCGGCCTTTTGCGGAAATTTTGGGTGGCGGTTATTGGCCTTTCTTCGCCTGTCCCGGGGGCACATTGTCCCCATGCCAGCCGTTCTTATGGCCTTTGTCCCAGCCGCGCCCGTGGTGATTGTCGGCAGCACGGAAGTTATGGTCGTGGTGCTCCTGACGACGTGCTTCGCGCTCCCGGCGGTCGCGGTCACGATCGTGGTGGCGATCGCGATCCCGGTCATGGTCTCGGTGCCAGCCATGGTCGTGGCGGTCATGATCGCGGACGTGTTCGGCACGGGCATGATCCCGGTCACGATCGTGATCTTTGTCGTGATCGGCCGAAGCCGCGATCGGCAACATGGCGGCCGACAACGCTATAGCCGCGGTAGTTACGAAGAGACGTTTCATGAATCCCCCTGTCACCCCAAAACGAGCATGCGGACTTCCAGATTCTGCGTCTGAATTTCAGTAACTTACATCATGTTGCGGCGCCTGATGGGAAGATTTTACCTGCGGCCATAGCAGGAAGAGGACGGTACCAGAGGACATGCACTGCCAGAACAGAGATTGGACTTCTGCTTCGACCCAACCTCGCATAAGCAAAGGGAAGGCGAGCTTTGGGCTTCACGCCGCAGTCACCGCAAACACTTCTAATTCCTGCGGATTTTGCGGGTCGCGAAATGGAGAGCCCAGGGGAACCAGATGGCGGTCCGGTCCGAGCAACTTCGCGATTTGCTGTTCTTCTCCGGAACGAGCCACGAGGATGTGTGCCGTTTTGGGAATCTCTCCGCGTTCGTAGCGATCGACCTTTTCATCGAGATAGAAGCCGAGACCGTACTCGACGTCGCGCCGGGTTCGAAAAACAGCGACCGGCTCGGAGGCGACGTGCAGATCGCCGTGCTCGATTTGCTCAATGAACGACGCGACCTGCCGGCTCGAATAGGCTTCGCCCAGCGCGCGTCCGGAATAATGCAAGAGAAAAAATACGCCGAGCGCGATAGGGACGACTGTTGTCCAGAGGAGCATGTTGGGTCCCAATCGCCGGCTGGGAAAAAAGATAAAGCAGAACACAGCAATCGCCGCACAAACGGCAAGAGCTATCGAGTGCGCAGGCGGGACAACACGAAGATCGAGTACCAAATAAGGAATCAGCAACACCGAAGCCAATAGCAATCCAGTCAGCAGGGCATGGCCGAAGAGCAGTCCCCTCCGCAGCTCGCGATTTCTGCGGCGATAGAGATAGTCGCCGGTGAGGATCGTACAGGGGGGAATCGCCGGGAGAATGTATCCCGGCAGCTTGGATTGCGAGAAGGAGAAAAAGATTACGGGCAGAAGTGCCCAGATCACGAGAAACTCGGGAAACCCATCACCAGTACGCTCGCTTTCACGCACTACTCCCGGAGCGGAGCTACGCCAGTCGGACCAGGTTTGGCGCACGCCGGAGACGAGAGCGGTGATGGCGTAGATCGTCCAGGGCAGCAACGAGAGCAGCAGAACGGGAACGTAATACCAGAATGGCTGCCGATGCTGGAACAGGTCGGTCGCGAATCTCTCCAAGTTGTGCTGAAGGATGAAGACTTTGAAGAACTCGTGATTGGCGCGCTGCACGGCGATGTACCAGGGCAGAACGATCGCGAAATAAATGATTGCGCCGGGCCACCACCAGCTTCGCAGCACCAGCCGCCAATCGCGGCGCAGGCCCGCGAAGATTAGGACGATCAGGAACGCAAGGCCGGGCGCGACCGGTCCTTTGGCCAAGGTACCGATGCCGATAAAGAAGTACAGGTCGAACAGCCAGAACTTGCTTCCCGTTTCGAACCACGCATACCAGCCGAGCATGGCGAAAGCGAAAGGCGCGGCCAACTGCATGTCCGTCGAGGCGCCACGGGAGAAGCCGATGATCGCCGCCGAAGCCGCCGTAATGATCGCGGCGCCGAACTCCGCGCCCGGCCGAAAGCGGCGCATATGAAAGTACACGATCGCAACCAGCGCGAGAGCGAAGGTCGCTGACGGCAGACGCGCGGCCCAGTCGTGCACACCAAACGTGTGGAACGCAGCGGCAGCGCGCCAATAGTAAAGCGCAGGCTTTTCCAGCCATGGCAAGCCATGCAGCGTGGGCGTCACATAATCGCGATTGCGCAACATCTCGCGCGCGATCTGCGCGTAGCGCGGCTCGTCCGCCCCGACAAGGCCGAAACTGCCCAGCCCGTAGAAGAACAGCAGAAGGCATACGCCAAACACCGTTGCCATTTCCCCGACGATGCGCAGGTTGGATTTTTGTGGCATCAACTGCATTCGCCGCGATCAGTGCGCAGGTTTTTCGTGGCCGTTTCTCGCTGGTTGCCGCAGCCTGGCTAGGATCGCCTCCAGCGATACGGAGAAGGGTCCAGGGACGGCGCAGCCGCTGGCGCAAGTGTGACCGCCTCCGCCGAAGCGCTCGGCTATGCCTGCGACGTTTACTCGGCCTTTGCTGCGTAGACTCACGCGATAGCGTCCGTCTTCCAGCTCGCGAAAGAAGAGCGCAACTTCCACGCCATCGATGCTGAGCGCGTAATTCACGAGCCCTTCGCAGTCCTCATCGAGTCCGCCGCTGCGCAGCATCTCGTCTTGGGTGACGTGCATATAGACGAGCTCGCCTTCCCGATGGAGATTCGAAAGCGCTGCGCCCAGCAACCGCATCTTGGAGGTCGGGTTAGAAAAATACACGTGATGCGCGATGCTCACAGGGTCGGCTCCGCAGCGCACCAACTCGAGCGCCAACTCGAATGTCCGGTCATTGGTGCCGACGAAGCAGAACGATCCAGTGTCGGTGAGCACAGCAGTGTAGAGACAAGTCGCCATCTCCGGTGTGCAGCGAACGCCGGCAGCCTTGCCCAGAATGTGGACCATCTCGCCGACGGCACATGCCTGGTTGTCGATCCAGTTCACATGGCCGAACTCGCGCGCACTGCTGTGATGATCGATGTTGATCAAAAATCTTCCTTCGAGTCCGCGCAACCGCGTGCGCTGTACGCCGTCGCACTCGAGAATGATTGCCGCTTCAGGCGAGTCCGCCGGGACTTCGGAGCTGTGCAGGATCTTATCGGCACACGGCAGCGGCCCATAGATGAGCGGGACGGCATCGCTAATGACCATTCGAGTCCGCTTGCCGAGCTGTTCCAGCATCAGGTGCAGCGCGATAAGAGAGCCGATCGCGTCGCCATCCGGGCGCGCGTGCGAGGTGAGCAGAAACGCCTCGCGCCGCTCTACTTCCTTGAGCACCTGATCCAGCATGAGGGCCTTCGACGAAACGTGCCTCCCAGTTCAATTAGGATTTTTTTCGCTTCCTAGTTCGCCCCAGCAGGTCATCGATTCGCGAGGCGTACTGCTCGGAGCGGTCGAGTACGAACATCAGTTCCGGAGCATGGCGCAGTCCCATGCGCTCGGCGAGCTCGTGCCGGATGAAAGCCTTCGCGGCATTCAGTCCCGCGAGCGTATCTTCCATCTGCTCTTCGTCGCCTTCGGCACGAACGAAGACTCGCACCGTCTTGCCGCCAGGAGCGAGCACAACCTCCGACACGGCGGCAAAGCCAATGCGTGGATCGCCCAACTCGCCTTCGAGAATCAGGTCGATCTCCTCCCGCAACGCTTCCACCCGCCTTTCGCGCTGATGCTTCGGAGCACGCGGCGCTACCATGAAAAACTCCCGCAAATAAAAACTAATGAGAATATCAGAAAGAAGCTGGATTTCAGCAGTTGCCATGGCGAGCAGCGGGATCAATGGCATACTGAGTCTCGGTCCTCCGGAAACACAACCCGCAACGACATTCTCGCTCATGAGACGAGCGCTACTTATCTACAATCCACAGGCCGGCATACGGCGCAGGCATCGTTTGCAGAAGGTGCAGGCGGCGGCGCAAGAACTGCAACGCGCCGGCGTAATCGCCGAAATCGCTCCGACCAACGGCCCGGGGCAAGCTGGCAAACAAGCACGCGAAGCCGTCGAAGCCGGATTTGACACGATAATCGCCTGCGGCGGGGATGGCACCGTTCATGACGTGCTGCAAGGGATGATCGGATCACCTGCTGTGTTGGGAGTTCTGCCGTTAGGGACCGCGAACGCGCTAGCCAATGATTTGCAGATTCCTCGCGATCCGCGGCAGGCGATGCGCCGATTGCTCGAATACACACCGCAAACGATCGCTGCCGGCGTGATCGAAAGTTGCTCGGAGCCGAAAGACGATCCGCGGAATCGTCGCTACTTCACAGTCATGAGCGGAGTCGGCCCGGACGCCCTGCTCGTCTATTCGCTGACCACCGAAGCCAAGGAACGGTGGGGTGTTGCCGCATACGTCTTCAAAGCTCTTTGGGAATACCTCAAATACCAGCACGCTCCCTACGAAATCACGATAACCGCGCGTGATGGCATGAAGCGCAACCTGACTACCGCACAAGTGATGGTCGTCCGCATTCACAATTTTGGCGGACCGCTGAAAAAATTCGCGCGCGGCGCGGATCTGCGATGCGATGACTTGCGCGCGGTTGTTTTTCGCGGCGGCGTGCGCCTCAGCTATCCAGCGTATCTGCTCTCGGCGCTATTTGGCTGGCAGCTGAACATTCCCGGAGTGGAACTTATCGATGCCCAGGAGATCGTCTGCCAGCCCATCGCCGGAAGAGAAGACCAAAGCATCTATTCCGAAGCCGACGGCGAATGCCTCTGGAAGCTGCCGGTTCGGATTTCGATCGTGCCGAACGCGTTTCGGCTGTTGATGGACCTCTAGTAGTGTCATTCCGAAGCCGCCGCAGGCGGAGAGGAATCCCTACTCCCGGCAGGAGCGTCACCAGAGGACATTGCCGCGGGAGTAGGGATTCCTCATCCGCAAGCGGATTCGGAATGACAGTACCAAATCACGAAATGCCCTCACTCGTGCCGCAAAGCCACAATCGGATCCACCAGCGTTGCTCGTCGCGCAGGCAAGTAACAAGCAAGCAATCCTACGATCAGCAGAACTATGGCTACGCCGACCAGCGTAACTGGGTCGCTGGCCTGCACGCCGTACAGCAGGCTGCCCAGTCCGCGTCCGAAGATCAGCGCCGCCGCCAACCCCAGCACAATGCCGATCAGGCTCAGTCGCAAACCGCCGCCAACCACAAGACGGAGAACGCTGCGGCGATCCGCGCCTAGAGCCATGCGGATGCCGATCTCCTGGCGTCGCTGGTTCACCGAGTACGACAGTACGCCGTAGAGTCCCACCGATGCCAATAGCAACCCGAGGATGCCAAGGACAGTCGAGAGGCTAGCCGCGATGCGATAGGAAAATAGCGAGACGGACAGGAGGTTGCCCAGGTCGTCGGAATCAACAATCGTCGCCGCCGGATCAAGCGCATGCACCTGCGCGCGTACGGTGGTGAGGAATTGCAGCGGCGGCCCGTCAGTCCGGATCAGGATGTTGGCGTCCGACTCCGTGTCCTGGAGAAGTGGGAAGTAGAGGAACGATTGCCGCTGCTCGTTCATGCTGTGGTATTTCGTATCCTTCGCGACGCCGACAATTGTCCACAAAACACCCCAACTGTTCAGGCGATGTCCAATCGGATTCTGGCCTGGCCAGAAGCGCTTGGCCATCGTCTCGTTCACGATGCAGACCATCGGCGAGTTCAAGTTGTCGCGCAAGCTGAAGTCTCGGCCTTGCAGGAGCGGAATCTGCATAGTCCCAAAATAGTCCTGACCGACGACGTTGTAGTCGATCGAATGATCTTCTTCAGGACGGAAGGTGTAGCCCTCGATGGTAGGTCGAGTGCTTCCCCGCCCTTCAAACCACAAAGGCACCCAGTGTTCCATTGACGCCGACTTCACGCCCGGCAACGTCTTGAGTTGTTCGACCAGTCGACCATAGAACTGAGCCGCCTGGACGTCGGTGTATCCATTGCTGCCGCCCAGGCTCATGGCAGCGAGCAGCACATGTTCCGGATTGAAACCAGGATCGGTGTGCTCAGCCGCGCGCAAGCTGCGCACCAGCAGACCTGCGCCGACAAGCAGCACAACCGACAACACGGTTTCCGTAACAACGAGCAGATTGCGCAGGCGCTGTCGTCCTGCGCTCCCGGAAGCGGTGCGTCCGCCTTCCTGGAGCGACTGGTTCACGTTCGGACGCGAGGCCTGCAGAGCCGGCGTAAGGCCGAACAGGACAGCAGTGACCAGCGTCAGCGCCAAAGTAAACAACAGCACGCGAACATCGAGTCCCAGCGGCAGTCCCATGGGGAGATGCGCCGGAGGCAAAAAGTACATGAGCAGATTGCTCGCGCCATACGCGAGCGCCACGCCGCCAATGCCGCCCAGCACGGCAAGCACCAGGCTTTCCGAGAGAAGCTGCCGCACGAGCCGAGCGCGGCTTGCGCCCAATGCGGCGCGCAATGCAATCTCGCGCTCGCGCACGGTGGCGCGGGCGAGCAGCAGGTTCGCGACGTTCGCGCAGGCGATCAGTAATACCAGCACGACGACGATCGTCAGGAATCCGAGCACCGGAAGAAGAAGAGGCTGCAGTCCATAGTGTGCTTCCCACAATGGGAACACGTGTACACCGACACTCTTGCTGTTCGCCGGATACTGGCTCTGAAGACGAGCGGAAATGGTTTGCAACTCCGAGTTCGCTTGCTCGATCGAGACTCCCGGCCGCAGTCTGCCCAGGATGTGGATGAATCCCGGCGCGCGATATTCCAGATCGGCGCCCTGCGCGACCGGCTCCATCATTATGGGAACCCAATACTGAGCGGCAATGCCGACGATTGCGCCAGTGAATCCCGGTGGCGCAATGCCGATGACAGTGAACGGATGTTGATTGATCGTCACTGCGCTGCCGATCACGTGCGGATCGGCGCCAAAACGCTTCTGCCAGAAGCGATAGCTCAAGACAACATCCGGATCGGAGTTGAGGCCGTGCGCGTCAGCTTGATGAAAGAAACGTCCATGCTCGGCTTGAACGCCGAAGACGTCGAAGAAGTTCTCAGTAACGATCTCTCCCCAGTTGCGTTCCGGTTCAGACTCCTGGGGGAGCTTGACCATCGTGTTGATGAGTTCGGCGCCGACCACGCCGGAGAAGACGTGGTTCTGATCGCGAAAATCGCGGTAGTCCGGATACGAACTGGTGTGGTACTCGCCATTCGGCATTACCGTTTCAACGGCAACCAGCCGGTTGGACTGCGGCACGCCGGCCAGCGGATGCAGCAGCACTGCCTGTACCCAACTGAAGACGGTCGCATTGCCTCCAATGCCCAATGCCAGCGACAGCACGGCGACAAACGTGAATCCTGGAGTCTTGCGCAGGGAACGCGCGCCGAAGCGAAGATCCTGGATGAGCCGTTCCCAAAACGAACTGCCCCACATGGCGCGCGTTGTTTCGGTGACTAGGCCGACGTTCCCAAATTCGCGGAGTGCCGCCTCGTGAGCTTTGGTCGCCGTCGCGCCTCGCTCAACCCGGTCTCGCTCCGCCATTTTCAGATGGGCTTCGATCTCTGCGTTCAATTCTTCATCGCGATCATTGGCGCGAAACAAACTCATTATTTCTTCTCCACCTGCACCGGATTCAGCACCGCGCCGATCGCATCCGAGAGCTGCTCCCAGCGCGAGCGCTCCTCGGCCAACTGTTTGCGTCCCGCCGTCGTGAGCCGATAGAACTTTGCCTGCTGATTGTTATCGGTCAGCTTCCACGACGCTGCGATCCACTTCTGCTTTTCCAGCCGATGCAGTGCCGGATAAAGCGAGCCGGTATCCACTTGCAGCACGTCGCCCGATTGCGAGCGGATCACCTGACTTATGCCGTATCCATGCTGTTCGCCCCAAAGCAGAGTTTGCAGGATCAGGAGATCCAGCGTGCCCTGAAGCAACTCAATGCGATTCTGATAACGAGGTTTCATGGCGAATGAAGGTAGTTGATATTCTACCCTGTAGGTTATCTACGTCTTCTCTTCAGAGCAAGTTCCGCGCCAGTCTAAAATATTGCACAACCCGCCTAAAACCCTCGCTTTGCCGACATCGCGTCGCGAACTACAAACACTCAAAACCGTCCTGCTTCGGAATGCTCTGTCCACATTCGGACAGTTGGCGTGCCAAGCTTCCGGGATGCAAGTTTCCAGGGTGAATGAGCTATGATCGAAGGCATGTCCAGCGGGGCCGGCAGCTTGCGACATCCGTTCCAGACCGATGATCCGCGTCTCGCGACGATCGCGGAGAAGGTCTTTGCCGGCGAGCGTTTGAGTTTTGACGACGGCCTCACGCTGTATCGTTCGCCGGACATCCTCGCTGTTGGCTGGCTCGCTAATCATGTTCGGGAGAAGCTCTGGGGAGATACCACCTTCTTCAACGTGAATCGCCACATCAATCCCACGAACGTCTGCGTGGCTGCTTGCCGGCTTTGCGCCTTTGGACGAAAGAAAGACTCGGAAGGCGCTTATACAATGGCGCTCGAAGAGGCGTGGGAGACGGCGGCTTCCGGATATTCGGAAGCTGTTACGGAATTTCATCTTGTCGGCGGGCTGCATCCCGACCTTCCGCTCCAGTACTTCCTCGATTTGATCTCCGGACTCAAGCAGCGCTTTCCGCAAGTGCATCTGAAAGCCTTCACCATGGTCGAAGTTGCGTTTCTCGCCAAGCGGGCGAAGCTCACCATCGCGGAAACCCTGGAGAAGCTCAAAGAGGCCGGCGTGGACTCGCTTCCTGGCGGTGGCGCAGAAATCTTCAACGACCGCGTGCGCCGCGTGATTTGCGATCACAAGATCGATGGCGACCAGTGGATCGAGACCGCGCGCGCGGCGCATACGCTCGGGCTCAAGTCGAACTGTACTATGCTCTATGGCCACATCGAGAACGAGGAGGACCGCGTCGATCACATGGTTCGGCTCCGCGAGTTGCAGGATGAGACGCATGGTTTTCAAACGTTCATTCCGCTCGCGTTTCATCCGGACAACACGCCGCTGCAACATCTGCCCAAGACGACGGGTCTCTCGGACATCAAGCAGATCGCGATTGGCCGGCTTATGCTCGACAACATTCCGCACGTCAAAGCGTATTGGCAGATGCTCACACCCAAGATTGCGCAGATCGCGTTGCGTTTCGGCGCGGATGACATTGACGGCACCGTTATCGAAGAAAAGATCTACCATGACGCCGGAGCGACCACACCCCAAGGCATGCGCCGCGAGGATCTGACGCGGCTGATCCGCGAAGCCGGACGCACTCCGGTAGAGCGCGACACGCTCTACCATCCGGTCACGCGCACCGAGGATTCGTTTACTGTCGCGGTTTAAGATGGGCAGCCTCCGTCCACCTCGATTTCTCTTTGTGCTCCTGCTGCTTCCGTTCACCTTGTTTTGGGGACGCGCCGCGTCCGCTTCTCCTCCGCAACAAGCCGGCGTTCCCGTCGCCACATTCCATGCGAACTCCCGGCTCGTGCAAGTGGATGTCGTCGTGCTTGACGCGGCTGGTCATCCCGTTTTGGGACTTAAGCCCAGCGATTTTCACGTGCTGGAAGACGGCAAGCCGCAGCAAATCGCGGCTTTTGATGCACACCTGCAGAAGCCCGCGATTGATCCGCCGCACCCGTTTCACCTTCCGCCAAACCAATACACGAACGTTCCCGAGGAAGATTCCAGCGCTCCGCTGGCTGTCGTGCTCTTCGATACGTTGAACACCGCTGCCGGCGACCAAGTTTATGCGCGGCAGCAGATGCTTGAATTTCTCAAATCTTTGCCGGCCGGCGAACGCATTGCGCTGTTTGCGCTGGGCACTCGCTTGCGCATGATCCAGACCTTCACCGGCAAATCGGACGTGCTGATCGCAGCTTCCACACGGCTGCTCGCGAGTCCATCGGCCTTCGTGCGAACAGAAGCCGAGCAACAGCGGCAGGAAGACGACCTCATCTATCGCGAGCGCATGGTGGCGCCGACGACCGGAGGAGTGTTGTCCGGCGGTGTGCAGTTGCCGAATGCCACCAGCATCGCGCCCCTCGCAGTGGCTACGCAGAAGTTGCGCGACGCGTTGACCGAGCAGCAGCAGGCGGCAATCAGCGAGCGTGTTGGAACTACGCTCGAAGCCTTGGCTGAGCTGTCGGTGATGATGCGCGGCTTTCAAGGCCGCAAGAACCTGCTGTGGCTTTCCGGCGGATTCCCGTTTGGCTTCGGTCCGAATCCATTCGAACGCTCGGACCTGCGCAACACCGGGCATTTTGACGCGCCCGTGCGTCAGACCGAGGCGCTGCTGGCCGCGGCACAAGTCGCCGTCTATCCGATCGACGTAGGCGGCGTGCATACGCAGGGCACAGACCTGAGCAGTACGGGCGAGGGCACCAGCGGCGTAGATGCTCAGACCGGCATCTCTCGCCTGAACACCGCCTTTGCGCGGCAGTTGCAGCAGGAGACCGATGCCCACGCTACGATGGACGACATCGCCGACCAGACCGGCGGCAAAGCTTTTTACGGCAGCAACGACGTGCGGGATGCCTTGCAACGCGGCCTCGTGCAAGGCAGTTCGTATTATTCGCTCAGCTACATTCCCGAGAACACCGCGTGGAACGGCAAGTTTCGCCGCATCCAAGTCAAGCTGCTGCGCGGCGGATACCGGCTGCAATATCGACGAGGCTATTACGCGATTCCCGAAACGGAACGGACGGCGCAGGACTCCAACGTTAAGCTGGTTGCCGCTCTTCGCCCGGACATGCCGGACTCGACGTCGCTGTTCATTAAGGCTCTGATCCTTCCACCCGATGCCGGTCACAAGAGCCTGCGCGTTACTTACTTGATCGATCCTCAACAGGTCACATTTTCCGACATGCCCAATGGCCGCAAGCACGCGCTCGTCGATCTGCTCGCGATAGTCTGGGACAAGAACGGCAAAGATGTCGGGCACGCGGCCGACACGATCGATGCCACGCTCGACCAGGCGGCCTACCAGAATGTCCTGCACTCGGGCCTGCAAGCCTCGCAGGAAATCGCCGTGCAACCCGGAGCCTACCGAGTCCGCATCGGAGCCGTCGATCGCGCCAGCCAACAGGTTGGAACCATCGACGCGGTGTTGGCGCAATAGCGGATCGCCACCGCGATTAGCGCGATTGGATGCGCCGTTCATAGTCATGCACCCATCGCGCCTGCTCTGCCGCCTGCGCGGTACGGCCTTGTAGCTGGTAAATCCGGATCAGCAGATTGTGTGCAACCGGAAGCTCAGGCTGCAGGCGAATCGCTTCCTCTGCGGCCTGCGCAGCTTCATCCACGCGCTTGAGCTGCAACAGCACCTTCGCGCGCCACACCTGCGCCATCGGCGACTTGGGGCTCGCGCTGATTAGATCGTCCGCGCGCTTTAACGCCTCCGGCGAGTGTCCAGTGTCGTAGAGCAATTCCACAAACGCGAGCTGGAGCTCCACATTCTGCCGCTCCCCCGGATTTTGTGAGAGTGTTTGCAAGGCCGCTTCGGCTTCGTCCGTCCTTCCCAGCTTCTCAAGACAAATCGCGCGATCGATCTTTGCTGTCGCAGCCCACTTCGCTTGCGGAGCCAGACTCAACGCCTGTTCGAACTTTGGCAAAGCGCCGCCGTAGCTGTCATTTTGAAACAGCACTTGCGCGTCGCGGAAGTCGGCTTCCGCCTCGGCGCTGCTCGGGCTCAGATTGATCTTGGTGTTCTCGTTCGCAGTCTTCAGCTCCAGGTCGGTGAGCAGTTGCTGAGCCGACGAGTACTGCGCGTCATTCGGAGGAATTCCCTTCAGAATCTGACGCGCGTCGTTGTACTCGCCTTTTTCCGCCAGAGCACGCGCGAGAAGATACTGCGCGGGAAGCTTGTCGTCGAGCTTCAGGGCACTACGCAAATTGCGGATTGCGGCATCGACGTCTCCGGCCAGCAGGAAGAATCTTCCTGCGGCGAACTGCTGCTGCGGCTGATCGGCGTTGAGCTCGGCGCGCGAGCGATACAGATCCTGCGCACTCTTGAACCATGCTTCATCGTCGCCCGGCACTTCGCGAACGCCCATCGCGACGAGCGCGACGGCGGCGTTCGTACGCACGATGGCTACGGGATCGCGCAGCAGTTTCACCAACGCGGGAGCCACCGCAGCACGCTGTGCCGCGCGAGGACGAATCGCTTCGACAGCAGTTTCGCGTACCAAAGCCTCGGGATCGGAGAAAGCGTGCAGCACGGCCTCGTACGCGCTCGGATCGTCGGGGAAGCCGCCCAGGTATCCGGCGGCATTGGCGCGCAGCAGCGGTCCTTGTGAGGAATCGGCAAGAATCTGCTCCAAAAGGGGAATAGCCGAGGCGTCGCCGCTTCGAGCTTCGGTGAAAGCGTTCGCGCGCGCGATCCATTGGCGACCGCTGCCTTCTCCGTACCAGGTTGCAATCTGCTGTGCCGCCCAAATCGCGTCTTTATCGCGATGGCAGAGATTGCAGGCGTTCGGCGTCTGGTGAGCGAACGTGTTTCCCGGAACGGGAACGCTGATCGAGTGATCGCGAAAGGCAGTCGTAATGCCGACGACTGTCGCCGGCATGTGGCACTCGATGCACGAGCTCCCCGCGCTGTTCGCCGCGTGATGCGTGTGCGCCGAGAGATTCGCGCCAATATCGCCATGGCACTGCGTGCACATAGCGTTGCTGCCGGCACGCAGTTTGACATTGTGCGCATCGTCGATGTCATGCGCCTGCGCGTGGCAGGTGATACAGGTAGCGCCGCCTTTCAAAAAGCATTGACTCTCCCACAACCCGGAAACCTCGTTCGAGAGCCAGCGCGGACGCCCGTCGGGCCAGTACGCAGGATCCTGCGACGCGGGCAAGCGGTAATCCATGACTGGCTCGTAAAAATCGGAGTAGTTGTCGCCAGGACGAAACGCATTGGAGTACTCGTCGCTCAGCGAATGACATTGCGCGCAGATCATCGTGCTGCGCAGCGGATCGAGCCGAGCCGGATTCACGATCGAATCGCGAATCAGTTTGCGCGTGCCGGCATCGAGAGCCTTGGCCGCCGAGGCGCGAGCGACGTGCTCGCTCCCCGGTCCATGACACTCCTCGCAATCGACTCCGGCGCTGCGCCATGTGGTTCGATATTGCAAGGTCTCAACATTGAAGTTCTTCTTTCCTCCGCTCACATGGCACGAGAAGCACGACCGGTTCCACACTTGAACGCCGCTGCCCGACTCTTCGGGATTGGCGATGTCCTGATCGTGAACCCAGCCGCGCCGCCGGATGTCCCACGCCGGCGCAAGCAGGACGATGCGCCCGTCGGGCAACTTCGTAAGGTATTGCTGGACCCAATCGTCGCCGAGCGTGTAATCCACGCGATAGCTGACCGGCTTGCCGGTCAGATCGGATTCGGTAATCGCATAACTTCCGTTGCTTTGCCGAAACAGATAGTTCGATCCATGCAGAGCGACCTTGCCCCGCGCAAAATCGCCTTGGACGCTCTGCGCGCCCGCCGTCTGCACCATCTTCCGGTGAACCGATCCAGACCACTGACTATGTACCGTCGCGTGGCAGCGCAAACAGGCGGACGAGCCCACGTAGTGCCGTTCCGATTGCGCCGACAACGGCAAGGCAAGAGCAAGCAGAAATAGAACTCTCAAACGCGAAAACAATGCGGAGAGGAGCATAGCCGGAAGCAGGTTAGCGTATCACGAATAGCGATGAGCCTTGAATCGCCCATCTTGCCGACGCCATGGAAACAATCTTTTTTTCGTGATCCCAAGATCTAAAGGACTTACACGCCGAGATCCCTAGAGATCCCTAGACTCTCCAGGGATCGACCCCTGGATTTGTAGAGATCGATCCCTGAAAGTTAGAAATCGCCCGGGAGTGCGGATGCCTGCCAAAGGCCGCCGTTAGTTTCTTCATTCGCCAACTCCAAAGGGCATACGAAGTAGCAGAGCGTAAAGCCAAACCGTCCACCTCTTACTGTTCGCATTTTGTTCGCCAGCGGTTAGTATGGCGTAATCGCAGGCGAAAGTCAAGCGAAAACACGCTAGGTGAAAATGTGCAGGAGCGAGATTGTTGAACCGTGGCGCCTGATCTCAAAGAGTTGGTAACGGGTGCCCTACCTAGCGCTGGGCGCGTAGTACCCTTTGCGGGCGTGAACTTGCAGGCGCTTGCCATCTTTTTTGGCGACGATGGTGACGCGGTGGTAGCTGCCATTGCTTTCAAGATTGGCGGGTTTGTACGCGATCAGATACCGGCTACGGATCACCTCTTGCAAGCGGTCGAACGTCTTGTTGAGCGAACGCATGTTCCCGGGGAAGAAGGCCTCGCCGCCGGTACGTCCCGCGAGAGCCTGAAGGACACGATCTGCGTCGGAGACCGGATTCGCGAACTGGCCAAGTTGGTCGAAGGTTTCCGTACTGATCGCATACACGGCGACGCCGGCATCTTCGGCGTCGCGGATCGCCTGCTTGAGCGTGATCGCGCTGAGATTATCCTGCCCATCGGTGAGCACCACCAGCACCTTGGCCACACGCTGCTTGTCGGGATACGCGGCCAATTTCCAGGACACATAAGAGACGGCATCCCAGATGGCGGTGCCACCCCCGATCTTCAACTTTTCAATTCCGGTGGATAGCTGCTTCGTGTCGCCGGTGAAGTCCTGCACGACGTTGGGTTTGTCGGAGAACGCGGTAATGAACGCGAGGTCGGCAGGATTGCTGAGCATCCGTTGCAAGAACCGCTCGGCTGCCTTTTTCTCGAACGAGAACCGCGGCTGGAGCGATCCGCTCACATCGACCAGCAGGCCAAGGCGCAAGGGAAGCTTCGCTTGCGGAATCAACTGCAAGACTCGCAGTGGCCGCTTCTGATCGTCGCGGATCGCAATGTCGCTCAACCGCAGATTATCGACCAGCGCACCGTGATCCGTGGCCGAGAAAAACATCGCGACCTCGTCGACCGTGTCGCGAATCTTCCACACGCCTGCCTCCTTGGTCGGAGCGATCGACGTGCGGACCGCCTGCTGAAGTTCCGCCTGAAGGCACCGGATCAGAACTGGAGCAGTCGGCACAGTCGTCGTCTTCGTCATTGCCGAGTGAAGCCAGCGCTCGCTTGAGCGCGTCGGAGTTGGGAAAGGTCGTAACCTTCGTCTCACTGACCGGAACGGCCGCCGCTTTTCCATTTTGGGCAGCAGCATTTCGCGCTTTGTAATCGGCCAGAAGTTTCAGGTTGTAGCGCGCATTTGGCGCCAGCGGATTCGCCGGATCCTCTTGTAGAAAAGACTCGAGCTCGCGCTGGACGGTGGGAAAATCTTTCAGCGCAATGGCTGCCGATGCAGCGATGTAATGGACATTCGCCAGATCTTTGTGCGGCAGTTCGTGCACGCGGTCGGCGGTTTCGATCGCGTGATGATACTGGTGGTTCGAGCTCTGCGCGTAAGTCAGGGCGGTGAGAATGCTCGCGTCGCGCGGCCGCAAGGCAGCAGCTTTGTCAAGATTCTGCTCAGCAGCGGCAAACTGATTTTGCGAAAGATCCAGTCGCCCGAGGCTCACAAAGGTAGCTGCAAATTTTCCGTCGAGTCGCGCGGCGGTTTCGAATTCCTCGCGCGCATGCGTAGGATCGTCTGAATCCAGATAGGCGATGCCCAAATTATTCAGCGCGGAAATAAATTTCGGATAGTCGGCGATTGCCTTTTGCAAATGTGGGATCGCCTCTTTGGCCCGCTGAGCCTTCAGCAAATCGGCGGCTCGGTTGAATTCGTTCACCGCTTTGGGTGGCGCCTCTAGATCCAAAGCCGAGACCGTGCCGGACTGGATGAGGGCCTCTCGCTGCTTCCGCTGATCTTCCGATTTGCGGTTCTGCTCCTCGAGGTATTTTTGTGTGAACTCCAGACGAGCGAATTGGGATTCCATATAGTTTCCGCCCACGTTGATGGTGGGTATGGTGTTCACCGGAATTTGCGCGGAAACCGGTGCGAAAAAGAAAACTAGAACGGCCACTACGTACGATGAACGAAGCAGGACTGACGGCCCCGAAATCCGTTGCATGTTCAATGCCCCACAAAACTCGATTGAGAGAAAACGTCGTTTCGCTAAAGCATAACTCTAGAGCAGAACCAAATTTGGTGTAGGCCGATTGATTCTGTCATCCCTCGCCCCGCCGGGCGATCCTCAAAGGATTTAGTGATCGATTCGGCGGGGCGGGGGATCTGCTTTCCGCCCGGGGAAGAGAAAAGCGGATCCCCCGGCCCGCACTCGGTTTTGGTCACGGTCGAAAGCAGCGCGACGGGCCGAGGGATGACAGTATCGGGCGGGGTTGCGGCAGTTCGGGAATGGAAAATAGGGCATAGGTCTACACCAAATTTGGTTCTGCTCTAGTGGAGTTCCTTCTACGCTTTGTGTCAATACTGGATCGCCTCGGTCCGGCAGAAAAAAGGGGCCGATATTGAAAATTCAATATCGGCCCGTGTGTCAGTAAGTTAACCGAGAGGCGTCAGAACGTCACTCGCAGCCCGAACTCCATCTGGCGAGGAGTACCAACTTCGCCGGGCAGAGTTCCGAATCTTGCTGGGTTGCTGGTGTCGAGGTGAGAGCCTTGTGGATCGCCGAATTGGTCATGGTTCAGAACGTTCGTGAAGATGACCTGCGCTTCGGTGCCCACGCGCTCAGTGATTCTGAATTCCTTCCTTAAGCTAAGGTCCACGTTCCAGTACGGCAGGCCGCGGAGAATTCCGAAACCGCCGACATTGGAATCGATTCCCAAAATAGGCTGTCGGAATTGATTGAACACCGCTTCCGGATTCGCGAACATGTTCGATCCGAAGCCCGAAGTGCCTACACCGCCTGAACCGGTCACGCCGTCGTGACGCGAAGTTCCTGCGTTGTATGCGGAAGTGAGCACAGAGTTTTCGTTAGAGAAGAAATTGAGGTTGTCTCCTTCTCCAAAGCCTTCGCTGTCCCCGTTCACGGTGTTGACCTCCAAGGGTAAGCCACTGCCCGCCGCAAAAATGGGAGCAATGACCCATCCACCTAGGAGGTGTCCGACTATGCCCGGTTGGTTTCTGAAAAACGGTGGCTGGTAAACGACGAACATGTTGTACACATACTTGCGGTCATATGCCTGCAACCCATACATCTTGCCGATGTCGAAAGCATCGTCCGCTGTGTATTCACTGGTAGCCTGAACCAGCGCTCCAGTTCCCATGGCTTTGGACCATGTGAAGTTCGATTGCATGGTCAAACCCTTCCAATCAGCCATCCTCAGCGTTACAAAGCCTGCGTTGTAGTTGCCATAGCCAACGCTGGCGTTCACCCCAACGCCGCTGGAAAGCTGCCCGGCGGTATTGAGCATGGTGTGGCCAAAATTGAATCCGGGAGCTGTACCGCCGTTATCCAGCGCACTCCACAGATCCCAAACTGCCTGACCTTGGAAGTTGCTGAACTGATTAGTGACCACGGCGGCCGTGCAACTACTGAAGCCGGTGCAGTAGCCGGTTCCAGCCAAAGCGCTTTCAAAGAACGGCTGCGGAGCTACTGCTGCTGCCGCCGCTGCTGCGCCTGCGGCACCGCAAGCGTTGGTGGATATCGTGCAGCCCATCGCCTTTTCTACGGCCGCGTAGGCTTGTTGGAATTGCTGCCCGCCCATGGTCATCATGTAAGGCACAGCATTGACGTTGATGGGCAAGTATTCATGGGTTATGCGACGGCCAATGTAGCCCAGTTCCATGGTGACTTTGCTCGAAAGTTGACGCTGGAGCGTCAGATCGAAAGAGTCCACAACATTGGGACGGAAGTGGGGATCCAAGGACTCACCTGCACCCGCGGCGATGTCGTTGATTCCCGGGAAATCAGGCTGAGGTAACGTAGGGAGCGCCGCTCCAAGCGGAGCAGTATTTCCATCCGTACCAATGCGGAAAGCGTTCGCAGGCGTCGCGCCTGTGGAACCTCCGCAGCCTCCGCCCGTAAGAGCTCCGACGCACTGCACAGGCTGGATAAGACCGGTTCCCAGCAACGGAACCAGCACCAGGTCCACTCCGTTCAGGCGGCCAAAAATGCGGCCATAACCGCCCCGGAGAACGCTCTTGTCCTCGCCAAAGATTTTGCTGAGCCAGGTATCACTATCGAAGTGCGGATTCCAGGCTGCGGCAATGCGCGGGCTGAACTCTCCATAGAACGGATCATAGGGATATTTCGGGGAGTTGGCGGTGTTGCCGATCAAAGCAAAACCGACTGGTGGGTTATAGACCTGTCCTTGCAAGGCAGCTCGTTGTTTCGAGGCTATGTAGGACAGCACGTCAATAGGCTGGTCGGCTTGATCGACAAATTCTACCTGCTTGCCATCTTGTTCTACAGGAGGCATCTCTAATGTCCACCCTAAGCCGTAGGTCAGGGTGAAGTTGGGCTTCATGTGCCAACTATCGCTGAAGTACACGTTGTAGTAAGGAATCGTGCTCTTATCGAAAGCAGGGGTGTTCGGCGGGTTCAGAGCCAGGTTGGCTCCGCTTCGCGTAAACGCCTGTTGCGATACCGAAACGATGCCCAGCATGGCTGCATAGTCACGACCGAAGTTCTTGGCCGATCCCGTGTAGCCGTCAGGGATAAAACCAGTCATATCAATTCCGGAACCGGAGGTCGTGCCCAACTGGTACACCGGCTGGTAATTGATGCCGCCCCCGTTATCGGTGCGGGAATGGAAGTCGAAATTGTGCTGGTAGGCGCCACCAAAGGTAAACAGGTGATTGCCCTTCAACATGGTTACATCGTCGCGGAAGAAGTGATCCAGGCCATCCCAGAAACGCTGACGCGTTTGTTGCGTGTTCACGTTGTAAGGGATCAGAACCGACGTTGCCGATTCCCCAAATGGCTCCAGCGCTCCGCCTAACTGCGAGAACTGCGGCACGTCTTGCGCCGTTCCCCACTGCCACCAATTCCGCAGGAAGCTGTAGTGGAAGTCGTTGGTGATGGTGCTGCTGATATTGGTCGTCAAGCCTGCCGTGTAAAGCCACGGGACCTGAGGACGGTTGGAGAGAGAAGTCGGCACACCCAACTTGTCGCCCGGGAAGAATCCGCCGATATCAACCTGATCTTCGGTAGCGCGAGTGAGACGATAGTAGTGATAGGTCGCGTTGAAGTGGAATTTCTGCCCAAAGTCATGGTCCAAGCGCAAAACCCCGAAGTTGTCGTTCTGCGGAATCCCAATGTTAGCTCGGAATCCGCCAACGTTGCCGACGCCACCGGTGGCATCGCAAAGGCCGTTTGCGCAAGTGGCCTCATTGGGAAGCGGTTCGAACTTGCTCCAAAGTTGGGAGACCAGTGGATTGATCCCGAGGCCTCGCGGATCGCACAAGCCGTTTGCACTTGCCGGGCATGCCGCGGGTTGGTAGGTCACTCCGTTGAATGTGACCGGGGTTGAGTTCATGTTGAAATACTGTTTGCTTCCCGTGTCATAGATCAATCCCAGGCGCATGGAGTCGGTGGGGACGATTCTCTCTATGGTGTCTGAATTGGGCCAGCGGAAGCCTTGGTAGTTGGCAAAGAAGTAAGTCTTACCTCCAAGAATTTCCTTCGGAATGAGTGGGCCGCCGAGGGAAGCTCCGAAGCGGCTGTAGTGATAGCTCGGCAAGGGCGTGTTTGTGTGATTGTTCTGCCAGGTGTTGGCGTTCAGATTGTTGTCGAAATAATACTCATACACGCTGCCGTGGAAGGTGTTGGTGCCGTGCTTCGTCACCATCTGCACTTGCGCGCCCGACGAACTATTGAAATCAGCCGTCTGGTTGGCCGTATTGACCTTAAATTCCTCCACGCTGTCGGCGGGAGTGGGAAGCACTCCGGTGGGACCTGCAGCTACGCCATTTCCCTGGTTGGCTACGCCGCCGGTGGGATCGCCGGAGAAGCTGGGCGTGTACACGCTCATGCTGCCGTCCATGTCATTCGTGTTCTGTCCGCCATCAAGCTGGAAGCTGCTCTGATCGACGACGGTGCCGGCGACGCTGCCATCGGGACTTACGCCAGGCTGGAGCGTAACAAACGTGCTCACATCGCGGCCGAGACTGGGAAGCGACGATAAGGCAATTCCTGACACCGCATTGCCTACGGTGGAATTCATCGTCTGCAGTTCGGTTCCGGTAGTCTCAACGGTCACTTCTTGCGTAACTTGTCCTACCGTCAGTCTTATGTCTTCGGTTAACTGCTTGCCGACATCGACCGCCTGCCCTTGGACGACAGCAGTCTGGAATCCCTGCTTGGTGATCTTCATGTCGTAAGAACCAGGGGCGACGTTCGCCAGCACATAATGGCCAGCGCTGTTGCTCGTCGTCTTCATGGTTGTGTTGGTCGCTTTATCGGTAACCGAGATCGAAGCATCCGGAACCACGGCACCGGACTGATCGGTGATGGTACCGATGATCGTTCCGGTTGACGCTGACTGGGCGAAGCTGCCCAGGCTAAATAATGCAATCAGCACGAACGAGGCGAGTACAAGCGATGCGAGTTTAAGCAGCTTGCGACATTGAGTTGAGTAGTTGGGGGTTGGTACGGACGTTTGACGGAACGTCCGCCACAGCACTGGTTGCCCTTTCATTCATCCCTCCAGAAAAAGGTCATACGGAAGTTCACTGCCGATGACTAATGATGCCCAAAATGAAACCGGATGAAATCAAGCCCGTGCTGCGCTCGCGAACATCTGACAGCACTGCGGGCGCGGCTTTTCCTTTATGGCCGCGCAGCATAACACAGCCCGTTCATCACTGTCAGGGAGAAAATAGCGAAATTGTGGGATGGAATACAGAAATTAATACAGAAATTAAGGACTGGCCGGTATAGTCACTCCTTCGCAGTTACCTGGATAGCCTCCAGCTGCTTCCAGTTCCAGTGCTGGTTCTCGCCCTGGCGGCACCCAGTGACGCGGGATTCTCTATGGACGCACGTGGACATGAGTGGACGTGGTATCCGCTCGTGACGAGGTGCTGTGATACCGCGATCGAAAAACGTGCTCTCAGACCAGCCCATTCCGTTCGACTCTCGAACTGGAGGCGCTTACCTCGATGTCTCAGCTAGCAGCTAGTTGCTAATTGCCAGTAGCTGCTTCCAGCACGATATAGTGGCATCAGCAGCTCTCATTTGCGAATGAAAATTCGATTCCTGCTCCTCCTTTCCTTTTGCGCTTCTCCTTTCTTCTTATGGGCACAGACTCCGGCGGCTTCCGGTTTTCGTACCGACGCTTTCCATACTGGCGCTGACGAAATTCAGATCTGGTCGGGATACTCGCCGGATTCGATCTCCTGGATTGGGAAGACGGAGTCGCGGCGGCTGTTTCTGGCCGGATTTGGATGGCGGCGGGTGATAGTCGCGAGCGACAGCATCGCGTGGAAATTTACGGTCGACATTGTTCCCGTAGCGCTCGTCTCGCAGCCGACCGTGAATGGCGCGACCGTCGTGGACGATCCTAAGCAGCTGTTCTCAATCTGCGGCACGCCCGCGGCTTGCGGAGTTACGGTCGGCCGGCGCACCGATTATGGCTTTGGACTTGAGCCGGTCGGCTTCGATTTCAACTTTCGCCGGCGGCGCCGCTTTCAGCCCGTGGTGGGCATCAATGGTGGGTTTCTCAAGTTCGGGCACGACGTTCCGGTAAGCAACTCGAATTCGTTCGACTTCACGTTCTCGTTGCGCGCGGGTTTGCAGATGTTTATCAGCGAGTCACGATCGGTGACGATCGGCTATCGCTATCACCATATTTCCAACGCGAATACCGGCAATCCATTCAATCCGGGGATCGATTCGAATCTGATCTATGCCGGCTTTTCGTTTCACAGGTGAAGCTATCAGCTTCCAGCTTCCAGCTACCAGCTGCCAGCTACCAGCTACCAGCAGGAATCCGCACCAAGCTGGAAGCTGGTAGCTGGCGGCTGGTAGCTGGTAGCTACTTCCGTTTCCAGCGCAAGCCATCTTTCGTGTCTTCAAGGATGATCCCCGCGTCGGCTAATTGCTTGCGTAGCGCGTCGGCTTTCGCGAAGTCGCGGTTACGGCGGGCTTGCTGGCGCTGCTCGATGAGCGCTTCTACTTCGCTGTCGCTTAGCTTTGGTTCCGATTCGGGAACCTCGGTGAGCTTGCCTTCCGCTTTGGCCCAATGCTGAACTTGCTGCATTTTTTCGGCATCGCTGTCGTCGAGGACGGCGAAAATCTCGTCGAATTGCTGAAGGCTTTGGCGCAGGCCGGGTAGATCGTCGCGCATCAACTTACCGGCATCGGCGGCGGCATTGGCTTCGCGGACCATGTCGAAGATCGCAGCCAGGGCTTGCGCGGTGTTCATGTCATCTTCCAGCGCCGCGCGCATCTTCCCGCGCGTGGAGGCTGCCAGTTCGGCGATCGCCGGATTCGATCCTTCAAGAAAATGTCCGGCATCGAGGCGCAGCTTGAAATTACGCAGGCGCTCGACGGAATGCGCTGCTTGTGTGAGTCCATCGAAAGTGAAGTTGAGCTGCTTCTGGTACGGCACCGACGCGAGCAGAAAGCGGATCGACGAGGGCTTGTGTCCCTTCAACATCAGGTCGCGCAGGGTGTAAAAGTTGCCGAGGCTCTTCGACATCTTCTGCCCTTCGACCAGCAGGAAGCGCACGTGCATCCAGTAGCGCGAAAAGGTTTTGCCGGTGGCGGCTTCCGACTGCGCGATCTCGTTCTCGTGATGCGGAAAGATCAGGTCCTCGCCACCAAGGTGAATATCAAGCGTGTCGCCGAGGTAAGCCATGGCCATCGCGGAACACTCGATGTGCCAGCCCGGGCGTCCAGAACCAATTTGGGTTTCCCATTGCGCTTCGCCCGGTTTAGGCGATTTCCAGAGCGCAAAGTCGCGAACATTATCTTTTTCGTATTCATCCACATCCACGCGGGCGCCATCGGCGATGCCGGTCATGTCCTTCTTCGAGAGTTTTCCGTATTCGGGAAAACGGGCGATATGGAAATAATAAGATCCGTCTTCGGTACGGTAGGCAAACCCCTTTTGCTCAAGGCGGTCGATCAGCGCTGCCATTTCGGGAATGTGCTCGGTGGCGCGCGCGATTCGCTCCGGCTTTTCCAGTGAGAGCGTGTGCATATCCTCGAAGAACGCCTGCTCGTACTTGCTCGCGTACTCTCGCACGCCCACACCTTTCGCCGCAGCGTTGCGGATGATTTTGTCATCGACATCGGTGATGTTCATCACGTGGTCGAGCGTGTATCCACTCTGGCGCAGAAAACGGCGAAAGAGATCGACAAACAGAAACGTGCGAAAGTTGCCGATGTGCCCGTAGTCATAGACGGTTGGACCACACGAGTACATGCGGATGCGCCGGACTTCAAGCGGCTTCAGTTCTTCAATGCGTCCGGAGAGTGTGTTGAAGAGTTGGAGTGCCATGCGGGCGGTGAACGGCGAGACAGAAATTCCGATTCTAAATCAGCCCGGAACAGTCGAAGATCATGAAGCGAATCACTTGCTGCTAATTTCGTTTGGTAGCATTATCGAGATCAGCTATGGGACTGCAGCGTACGATCAAAGCCGTGATCCGTCCAGGCGAACAATCTGGATTCGTAGCAGAGTGTCTGGAAATTCCGGTCGTGACCCAGGGAGCCACGCTGGACGAAGTATCCAAGAATCTCCGAGAAGCGGTAGCCCTGCATTTAGAAGGAGAGGACTTGAGTGCGCTTGGTCTAGCTCCTTCTCCATCGATTCTCGTCACCTTCGAGTTGGAGACTTCCCCTGCCCCGGCTTAGACGGCTCTCTGGACGAGAGGTCGCAGCCATACTGCAACGATTCGGGTTCACGATCGTGTCGCAACGCGGCAGTCATATGAAATTGCAGCGTGTGAACTCGCGCGGCGATCGCGAAACGCTCACGATTCCAGATCATCGCGAACTTGATACAGGTACTTGCCGCGCTATTCTCCGCCAGGCAGCTCGTTACGTTCCGCTGGCGGATTTGCAGCCGTTCTTCTATTCTTAGCCGCTACAGGCCTTGGCGCGTATTCGCGCAACTATCGCCCTCTCACCGGCTTCTGCCGTTCGCCTTCGACCGGCGGGCATTTTCGCCGCTAGCCGCTCGATCATTCTGGCAAGTTTCCTATCCAGTGATTCCGGTTTCATCGGTGAAAAAAGTACCCGCTCAGCAGCTTAGAAGCTCAGAAGCTAAGCAGCTCTTCAAATATCCAGGTTCTTCACATCCAGCGCGTTTTCTTCAATGAACTTCCTGCGCGCCTCGACGTCTTCGCCCATGAGCGTCGTGAAGATCGTTTCGGTTTCTGCGATGTCTTCGAGCTTCACCTGCATGAGGCTGCGGACTTCCGGATCCATGGTTGTCTGCCAAAGCTGGGTTGAAGTCATCTCGCCCAGGCCTTTGTAACGCTGGACGTCGTAGTCTTTCTTGCCCTGGTTGAGCACGTAATCGAACAGCTCGCGCGGAGACTGCTTCTCGACTGGTTCGGTCGTAGTCTTACGCTTCGCGGCTTTTTCTTTTTCCTGTTTTTCGAGATCGGTGCCGGTGATCTCCTGCTCCTCCGCTTCGGATGCTTTGGCTTTTTCGCGCGGAGCGTGTTCGATCACGAACGGCGGCTCCATGTAGTTCGACACTTGCTTGTACTTCGAGAGCATCTGCCGATACTCAGGCGACGCGATCAGCTCCCAGTTGATGACGCGCTCGGCGCCGTTCGAATCGACGAAGCTCACCAGCCAGGTGTTGTGCTCTTCTTCGTGGCGCGTCTCGACTGACTTGAGACTGAGGTCTTTCGCCATCGCTTTGATTTTCCTCTCGAGTTCCTTCACCTTCGGCGGGACACCCTTCTCCGTGCCTTCGAAATCCGCGCGACTGAGGAAGTCAATCTTCGGCAGCAGCTCGGTGATGCGCTCTTCGCGCAGGTGCTTGTTCACCTTGTCGAAGAAGCCGATGTATTCGTTGAGCTTGGTCATGAAACGTGTCAGCTCGGCGCCTTCGAGCTTGGCCGCACCTTCGCCGTAGCGGATGGTCATGCCATCGGCTGCGCGGCGGACCATCACTTTCACGAACTCGCGATCGTCCTTGATGTACTGCTCGAACTTGCCTTTCTTAATGCGATAGAGCGGAGGCTGCGCGATGTACACGTGTCCGCGCTTGATCAGGTCCGTCATATGGCGGAAGAAGAACGTGAGCAGCAGTGTGCGGATGTGCGAGCCATCCACGTCGGCATCGGTCATCAGAATCACTTTGCCGTAGCGCAGCTTGGTCGCGTCGAAGTCTTCTTTGCCGATTCCGCAGCCAAGCGCGGTAATCATCGCGCGAATTTCTTCGTGGCCGAGCATCTTGTCGTAGCGAGCTTTCTCGACGTTGAGGATTTTGCCTTTGAGCGGCAGGATTGCTTGGAAGCGGCGGTCGCGTCCCTGCTTCGCGGTACCGCCGGCGGACTCGCCTTCGACGAGATAGATCTCGCAACGATCGGCGCTGCGCTCGGAGCAGTCAGCGAGCTTGCCCGGCAGACCTCCGCTATCGAGTGCGCCTTTGCGACGGGTGAGATCGCGAGCTTTGCGCGCTGCTTCGCGCGCGCGTGCGGCTTCGATAGCTTTGTTGATGATGCGACGCGCCACCGGCGGATTCTGTTCCAGGAAAGCGCCGAGGCGTTCGTTCACGAATGCCTGCACGGTGCCGGCGATATCAGAGTTCAGCTTGCCTTTCGTCTGCCCTTCGAACTGCGGTTGCGAAACTTTCACGCTGACTACCGCGACGAGTCCCTCGCGCACGTCGTCACCGGAGAGGTTCTCGGTCTTGTCTTTGAAAAGACCCATCTGCTGCGCAGCGTAGTTGATCGTGCGCGTTAGCGAGCTGCGAAAGCCGGAGAGATGTGTGCCACCATCGACGGTGTTGATGTTGTTCGCGAACGAGAAGACTGTTTCCGAGTAGCCGTCGTTGTACTGCAGTGCGATCTCCATACCGACGTCGTCACGCTCTGCTTCCATGTAGATCGGTTTGTCGTGCAGGACGCTCTTGCCGCGGTTCAGGTGCTTCACGAATTCGGCGATGCCGCCGGTGTACTTGAACTCGGCTTTCTTAGCTTCTCCCGTTTTGGGATCGGTGGCGCGCTCGTCGGTCAGCACGATCGTGAGGCCCTTATTCAGGAACGCGAGTTCGCGCAGACGCTGTGCCAGCGTGTCGTAGTTGTACTCAATGGTCGAGAAAATCTCTTTATCTGGCAGAAAGTGGACTTTGGTGCCGCGCTTCTTCGTCTGTCCGGTCTTGTGGAACTTCGTCGTCGGCTCGCCTTTCGAGTAGTTCTGCTCCCACACGAAGCCGTTACGCCAAATTTCAAGATCAAGCTGATGCGAGAGCGCATTCACGCAGCTCACGCCTACGCCGTGCAGTCCGCCAGAAACCTTGTAATTGGAAGAATCAAATTTTCCGCCCGCGTGCAGTACGGTGAGCACCACCTGCGCGGCGGGGACTTTTTTGCCGTGATACTCCATGTCATCGACAGGAATGCCGCGGCCGTTGTCGACCACAGTGATCGAGTTGTCGATATGGATGGTCACATCGATGTGATCGGCGTGGCCGCCGAGAGCCTCGTCGACAGAGTTGTCCACGACCTCGTACACGAGGTGATGCAGACCCATCTCGCCGGTCGAGCCGATGTACATCGCCGGACGCAGGCGGACGGCTTCCAGGCCCTCCAGAGCCTTGATGTTTTCGGCGGTGTATTCGCCGTTGCTGCCGTTGGTTTTCTTCGGCTTCGCGTCCTGCTCTGGATCGATTTGTTCTTCCACTTTCGTCCTGATCGCTGCTGATTCTCTCACTGTTGGGGGACCCCGTTTTTACGGCGGAAATGAGCCCTGCGGCCGGCCTCGCGGAGACTGCCATCTACTGGGGAAAGCACTTGATTCTTCAGGGATTTATCGCCTTTGAGACAGTACTGATTTTACCACAGATTACGGTGCTTTCTGAGCTATTAGCCGATCAGCTTCTGAGCAGCAGAGCTCTGGCCCAGTGACTCTCGTCCGCCGCGAACGGCAGCGAGAAAAAAGAATCATTTTTTAGTGGAAACCCAAAATCTAAAAGACTTACGTTGGGATAACCCAACCTAAACCCAATTTCTGATTGGGTTAACCCAAATTTTCTTTGGGTTCGCTTTGGGTTAACCCAAAGCTTTTTTTGGGTTAACCCAAAACTCTATCCGGCCCATTTTTGCCAATGCAAAACGTCTGACCACGACCAGCGTCGGCAATTTTTGCCACACACCTGAATTTCCGCTCGTTTTGGAATGTGGCTGGCATTGTTATTTCGTTTTTTGTTCGCTATCCAGTGTACTGCATCTTGGCGCGAAAAGTCAAGCTCCAAACCAAGTCGACGATCAGCTCACGGCGTTGTTCCACACGTTTCTGATTCTCCCAAGGAAGAAATTCCGTCTAGTGGCAGACCCGGGTGGGATTTCGCAGTAAAGAGGCCATAGGCCGGAATTCTTTTAGCCCAGGCCGTGAGGCCTGGGTGGCGGATACAGCAGTCCAGAGCCCCGGAGCGGAGGGGCGGCACCGGGAAGGTGCAGCGATGAGTGCCGCGCCTCCGGCGCGCGGGATGCTCGGTGCATCTCACCCAGCCCTCACGGGCTGGGCTAAAAGAATGCCGCGCCTTCGGCGCTGGCACTGGCTCCGGTTGAAGGGGTCTACCATGCGCGAACTGTTCATTGGATCCATAACCTCGCCTATCGCGAGGTCGATTGCTCAGAAGGAACACCTTGGCTTGGCGGCTTAGAAAGCTACGGGAACAAAATCTTTCAGCGTTTAGAAGCGGTGATCTACAAAAGGCAAAATCGAAACACGGATTTCAACGAATCGGACGGATAAACAAATTCGAAGTTCTTCACTCCTGATTTATCCGTCCGATCCGTGATCATCCGTGAAATCCGTGTCGTGCTTTTGCTTTTCGCCAGTTCCTCCCGATTTATTGCAGTGGGAGTTGGGTTCCATCGCCTCGCTAAAAAGCGAGGCCGATTGCTCAGAAGCTACTTTCCATCAGCTGTTTCTTAGTTTTCCACAGTTTTCCACAGACAATGCTGTTTGCAAATTCGATTCCGACTGCTAATGTCTAGTGCCGAAAGTAACCATTTACCGAATTACGGTGGTAATAAGGGTTACTTATTAACACTTAGGGAGATTCCCCATGAAAAAGTCGCTCCGTCTGCTGTTCGCCACTCTCGTTATGGCTGCCACCGTCGCCGCCGCTGCCTCTTCCAGCAACTCGAAGAACCAGCTGAGCAACGGAACGGCGCCAGTGCCGATGTGCCCTCCGGGCGTTTGTGCGATCAATTAGTAATCATTACCATCGGTTACTGGACTAAAGTTTTTGCTTGAAGAGAGGCGGGCAAGGGGATATGCTCCTGCCCTGAACAGGTGAACTATGCCCGCCTTATCTCTTGAATCGATCATAGTCTGGGCGCTCGGCCCGGCCCTGGAATTCTTTTGCGTCTATTTGTTGTTTCGGCGGAAGCTGCTGCGCGAATTCAGGTTCTTCGCGTCCTATCTTGTTTTCGTCGCTCTTAAAGACACGCTTCTCGTTGTTTGCTACCGCTTCCACCATCCCTGGATATATTTCTCTGCATACTGGGTAGGGATGGCAATGGCGGACCTGTTCTCGATCGCCGTCCTCTATGAGATTTTTTGTGCGTCGTTTAAACCCTTCGCAGGATTGCAGGATCTTGCCAAAGTCATTTTCAAGTGGGCAGCGGGATCCATTGTGTTCCTGGGTATCTTGGTGTTTGTTTCCGTTCCGGTAGATCAGCCGACAAAGTTCAACTGGTTGGTTTTTGGCGTGAACGGCTTCGAACGCATCGTCAGAGTGATGGAATGCGCTCTCCTTCTTTTCTTATTCCTCGGCTCACAACATCTCGGAGTTTCCAAGCGCAATCGAGTTTTTGGGTTGGCCTTGGGATTCGGTTTTGACGCTCTCTTCCAGCTCATCGTCTGGTCTGCGGCTGCGAGTTCGCACCTCAGCAGCTTCCCGATGTTTGAGCGCCTCCTTCCTCTTGTTTATCTGTTTTCGCTGGTGATCTGGGCTGTTTATCTGCTTCAACCCGAGCGGTCGAAGGAGCGTATCCAGATTCCGCTCACCTCGCCGCTGCTGCGCTGGAACGAAGTGGCCTTGGCTTTGGGACATTCCGGTGGCCAGGTTGCCGTCGGGACAGCCGAGCCGTTCATGCCTGCCGTGGAGCGGATGGTCGAGCGCGTGATGCAGAAAGAAATGCCCAACGTGCAAAGCCGAATCGTGTGAACCTGGATTTTGCAATTTTGAATTTGGAAAATCCGGTTTTCGAGGCTTTACCGCGCAGCGAAACGCCTACTAGAGCAGTTTAGTTTTTGGGGTGTCTTCCGGGTGGGAGCCCCCGACTTCACAGGCTGCGGAAAAATGACATTCGCAGTAGGGAAGGGCACGGATTCATCCGTGCCGTTATGCGTTCCAAGAAGACACGGCTTTAGCCGCTGAGGTAGCCTTTCCTTTTCATCAAACGGTTACCTCAGGCGCTAAAGCGCG
>DASTJH010000081.1:0-17488 GCA_035716645.1 Terriglobales bacterium
GATGGAGATGCTCGCCGCATAAGAACCGCAGGATCACAGTCCCGGATTATGATTCTGCCCTCCACCGTCGCTCAGCTTCGCCTCGCCTTTCCGGCTGTGGCGCGGAAGGAGTTTCGAAACGGCCTCGGTAGCGAATGGGTGTCGCTACGGTTGCATTGGACTGACCCATTCCCTACCGGGAATGGTACCGACATCGCTTATGGTTTCGTGGGAAAAAGCTCACCGCGCACGCTGGAGTAGCGACGACTCGCGTACCGTTTCCTTTCCCAAAATGGGGCTCGCGGGGTGCAGGAATCGCCGGCGCTCCTCGGTGAAGGATTCGAGCTGCGACTGGCGCTCGCGTTCCGTCCATCCCAGAGCCGCGCCGATGCGGCTGGCAGCCGTGCGGCTGCATTCCTCCTGCCAGCAAGGCGAGAACGCCACGGGCACGCGCCGCAGCAGGATATCGCTGAGCGTCATAGCGTATTCGCGCTGTACGGCTTCTACGGCTTCGGCGACGATGTGCTCGGTATGTGGACAGATCGACCGCTGCATCATGGGGCTTGAGGCTGCAAGACGTGCGATGCAGAGCGCGTCGCGTCCGTGCCACTCCGCAATCGCGCCGGCGGAGGCAACGGAAATGCCGGCAATACGGGACACAGCCGTGGACCACTGCAACAACGTATTCTCTATGCCGGCGGATGGACCCATAGCCACAAGTCCGGCGTGAGGCTCGCGTATGCGGATGCCTAGCAGGTGCGCGCAGTGGCGAGCCAGCGCCGCTGCCGTCGTGAGCTTGCCGCCGATCACAGTGATCAGTTGCGCGATGCCGTTTTCCAGGTGGTCGTGCAGTTCGTAGCGGCGCGAGACCGCGTCCATCGACTCGCCAGGACGGAACGGCAGGGGACGGACGCCCGCATACGAGTAGCGAATGTCTGAGCCGGTAATGCCCGCCTGCGGATAGAGCCGCTGCACCGCCGCAAGCAGGTACGCAGTTTCCGCGATGGAAGGTTCGGCATCGTCGGGACTGCCGTCCTGCGGCGCTTCGGTTGTCCCTACAAGAATTTGTCCTGCCCAGGGGACTACGAAAATCGGACGCTTGTCCGGCGCTTCGGTGTAGAGCGCATCACCCGGCGCTCCAGTGAAGAACGGCAGCACGATGTGCGAGCCGCGTACGCCGCCGATCAGTCGCTCCTGGTCCAGACCTGAGCGCTCCAATGCCTCGTCAGCCCACGGACCTGTCGCGTTGACCACCCAGTCGGCAGTGATCGCCGATTCTGCGCGCTTGAAAAGATCGCGCAGACGCAAGCCACTGGCTTTGCCCTCGCGAACCACGATCTCTATCGCCTGCGTGTAATTCCGCGCCGTGGCTCCGGCCGCGACGGACTCGGTGAGCCACTCGGCCACGAGTCGCTCGGGAAACTCGCACTGCGCGTCTTCATAAGAAAAGAGGCTTAGACCCAAGCCGCGGTCGAGCGAGCGTTCGAGACGATGCACCGCAGTCGGGTCGGGACGACGATTATTGCCGGCCGCGCGCCGATAGAGCCAGAGAGCGGTTCGAATCGCCAAAGCGCTGCGGCGAATGCCGTGCGTTTTGAGCGCTAGCACGAATTCCAGAGGATGAACGAGATGAGGACGCTCGCACAGCAAGCGCTCGCGTTCGCGCAACGACTCGCGCACCAGACCGATGTCGCCATGCTCCAGATAGCGCAGCCCGCCATGGATAATGCGCGTCGCTCGGCTGGTGGTTCCGGCTGCGAAGTCGGATTGATCAACGAGCAGGACTCGCCGCCCCGCCATGGCGCACTCGCGCGCAATGGCTACTCCGTTGATGCCGCCGCCGACGATCGCCACCTCAAAGTGCTGGCCGTCGAGCGGCGCGCGATTTGCTCCCAAACCGTTCATCTATCTACATGGATGCAGAGTAGCTGCCGCAGTTTGCGTAAAGTGTAGCGTGAATTCCTTGAGGAGTACGGCACGAAGGTCACGACCTGTATTTTGATGGGTTTACCGACAGGTAGACAGTAGCCAGCAGGAAGCGAAAGGCAAAAGCTCAACACGGAGGTCACAGAGTACACAGAGGAAATCCATTCTTCCTTTGTGCCCTCTGTGACCTCCGTGTTCGATTGCTTTTGCTTTCTACAGTCCTGGCGAGGTCACGCGCTTCAGCAGTTGGTAGTAGAAAGCCACGCCGTCGTAAAACGACTTCACTGGCAAGCGTTCATCTTTTCCGTGTGCGCGAATGTCGTTGTATTCGAGCGCGATCCCGGAGACGCCGTAAGTCGGCAAGCCCGCAGGCGAGGTGTAGATCGCGTCCGAGGCGCCGGTCGCCATAGCAGGAATGACGGGAATGCCCGGCCACATCTGCTGGGTAGCTTCTTCGAGCGGCTTCATGACTTCGGGAATTAACGGCGGAGGGGGCACTGATTTCTTGTCTGGAATTTCAGTGTGCACAACACCAGCATCGTCCACGTAATTGACGGTGACCTTCGGATCGTTGAACACCTTGATCAGCGTTTGCCGCGTCTCTTCAATAGAGTGTCCGGGCAGGATGCGGCAGTTCACGTTGCTGTGCGCGGTTTGCGGAAGAGCATTGTTGGCGTGTCCGCCGTCCAGACGCGTAGCCACACACGTTGTGTGTAGCAACGAGTTGTTGGTGGGATCCGTCGAGAGCCGGTCAATCGCCGCCTGATCCGGTGGGTTTTTTAGGATGGCTTTCATGTCCTCGGCTTTTTGTCCGCTTTCGAGCTGCGACATGCGCTGAAAGTACTCGCGCGTGACGTTGTTCAGCTCGAAGGGAAATTTGAACTTCTCGAGGTTCACGAGCGCGTCGGCGATTTCGTAAATGGCATTGTCCGGGCGTGGCAGCGAGCTGTGTCCGCCGGGATTCTTAGCCGTCAGCTGAAAGTCGGAGTACAGCTTTTCGGTGGCGTCCATCTCCATCATCACCGGTTTCCCATTTTGGAGGTACACGCCGCCGGCATCCGGATTGAGCACGAACTCAGCGTCGATCAGATCGCGATGATTTTTCACCAGCCACGCGACGCCGTTGGACTTGCCTCCTTCTTCGTCGGCGGTGAGCGCGAGGATGATGTCGCGGTCCGGCTTGTAGCCTTCTTTCTTGAAGCGGATCATCGTCGTGACGAGGATCGCGTCGGCGGCTTTCATGTCCTGCGTGCCGCGTCCGTAGTAGTAGCCGTCTTTCTCGACAAACTGAAAGGGATCGGTCGTCCAATCGCTGCGCCGGGCTTCGACTACATCGAGGTGTCCGATCAGCAGCACGGGCTTCTTCGCGCCGGTTCCATGCAGGCGCGCAACCATGTTCTTCTTGCGGTCATTCGGACCGATCACCTGAATGTCCTGGTCGGGATAGCCGGCATCGCGCAGCCGCTGCGCCATGGCTTCGGCCGCGGTGGTGACGTTGCCGACAGAATCGGTGGTGTTGATCTCGATCAATTGTTTGAAGATGTCGTGCGAGAGCTGGCGAGTGGCATCGTCGATTTGGGCGGCAGCGAAGGAGGAGGCGAGCAGAAAAGAGAGCGTTAGAACTAAGCGGATGAATTTCAATCGATTCTCCAGGCGATGAGTATCTCTGTCGAACATTCGTAGCGGGTTCAGGGTGGGAGCCCCCGCATTCATGCGGGGGAAGCTGCGCTTCAGCGCAGCGGGAGAGAGCGTGATTCAAACGGCGGCGCTTTAGCGCTGGCCTCCTGTGCCGGCGCTAAAGCGCAACAAAGACGCGATCACGATTTCCGCGACGCTGAAGCGTCGCTCCCCCCGACTAAAGTCGGGGGCTCCCACCATCAATCCACAAAATCCACGCGCGGACGAACAGAAATGATGCCGCGCTCGTAGCCCATTTCGAGAAGACGCGCGATTGCCTGCCGGCCCTCAGCGCCATAATCCAGCGTGCGCTGGTTCACGTACATGCCGACAAATCGGCTGGCTAGATGGGGATCGAGATCGCGCGCGAACTGCATCGCGTATTCGAGCGCCTCATTGCGATGGTCGAGCGCGAACTGGATGCTGTCTTTCAGTGTGATCGAAACCTGACACATCAGTTCGGGGCCGAGATCGCGCTTGATCGCATTGCCGCCGAGCGGCAGCATCATCCCGGTCTGCTCCCGCCACCACTGGCCGAAATCGACAATGCAGTGTAGTCCCGATTTGGAATACGTGAGCTGGCCTTCGTGGATGATGAGTCCGGCTTCGCAACGGCCCTCGAGAATGAGGGGAATGATCTGATCGAAGGGCACAACTTCCGTCTGAATCTCCGGACAAAAGATCTTTAGCACCAGATACGCCGTAGTTAGCGTTCCCGGGACAGCAATGCGCTTTTTCTTGATCTCGTCTGGAGAGAAAGCGGTGCGCGAAACGATCATCGGCCCGTAGCCTTCGCCAACGCTCCCGCCGCTGGGCAGCAGCGCATAGTTTTCCTGAAGATACGGATAGGCGTGAAACGAGATTGCCGTCACGTCGTAGTAAGCTTCACGGGCTTTACGGTTCAGGGTCTCGATGTCGGAAAGCGTATGCGTGAACCGCAGGCCCGGAGAGCGGACTTTGTTCGTCGCCAGGCCGTAAAACATGAATGCGTCATCAGAATCGGGACTGTGCGCAACCGTGATCTCGCGAACTTCGGTGGACGGGACGATGGTCGTGGACATGGATTACCAGTGTACCAATGGCTTTGAGGTCCGGTTCGTATCAGCGCAAGAGTTCACTTGTGCCGCAAAGCACTACTCGATCCTTCGCTCTGTCATCCTGAGCGAGGGCGCACGCCCGAGTCGAAGGACCCCGAGGATGTGAAGTCTACAGTTGCTGCGAGATTCATTTTCTACGATTGATCCTCTTCACGTTAGGTTAGGGATACCAGATTTCGTCAGCGCACTCAAGCGATGCTTTGCGCTTAAAAGAAAAGCAAATCCGTCGTGGAACTCGGAAACTGCATTTCAGAACCCGAGCAGCCGCGGAGGTCCTTCGACTCGGGCGTGCGCCCTCGCTCAGGATGACAGCCTTGCGAAAAGTTCGCGATGCATCACCGCTGCGCCCCACCTGCGCTCGCCTGCCCGCCTCCAATCGACTCCGGCAAGAATGGCACCTGGTATTTTTCGATCATCGCGTTGAACGACTTCACGTCAGAGTTCTGTACCTGTTGCCATGCCGCTAGCAGCTTTTGCAGATCGCCGTTCAGGTAGTCATAGACTTCGTACTGCTGCTTGGTCGGCGCGCCGTCCGCGCTTTCGACGCTGCGGACGAACGTGTCGAACTTTTCGTTGAGCTCGTTGGGGAAGGCGAGGTTCGCCTCCGAGCCTTTCATGTTCACTTGGATCAAGCCTTCCTCAATGCCATACGCCTTTTGCGACAGGTCGCCTGCGGCTGCGACTACCGGTTTCAGCCGGGCATCACCGTCGAAACGTTTGCTGAGGCGGTCGAGGTTGGCGCGCATTTCGCGAATCTGATTCACGGCGGTGTGCAGCTCGTTGTTGCTTTGGTAAACCTTCATTGCCAGGTCAAACTGCTTCTGCATGTCCGCTTGTGAGACACGAATACGCGGATCGAGTTTGATCTCGAGCGGCTGCGTCAGCGTTTGTCCGTTCGCGATCAGCTTCACCTCATACGTGCCCGGCATCACCAGCGGTCCGATCGGACCGCTATCTGAATAAAACGAGTTCGGAATTTTCACGGGCGATTCATAGCGCAGGTCCCAGGCATAACGATTCATGCCTACCTTGGCGGGGATCGTCGTGACCGCCTGGATTTGATCCGGCCATTCCGGAGGCTGCTCGTTTTCATCTTTCTTCTTGACGCTCGACAGTGAGCGTATGAGCTTGCCTTGCGAGTCGTAGATTTCCAGCTTCACCTCGCCTTTCGGCTCGCTTGCGAAGTAGTAGTCAAGAATCGCTCCCGGCGGAGGATCCTGGCCGACAGGACGCCTGGCGTCCACCTGCTCGGGATAGTGCAGGCGATACGCCGGTTCAGGCGTATACAGCACGGTGTCGCGGGCGGCGAGCTCCGACGTGATTTGACGCAGCGGCGTGATGTCGTCGAGTACCCAGAACGAGCGTCCGTGCGTGGCGACCACCAAGTCATCATCTTTGACAGCCAGATCGTGAATCGGCGTGCTGGGCAGATTCAGTTGCAGCGGCTGCCAGTGCTGGCCGTCGTTGAATGAGACGTACAGTCCCGTTTCGGTACCAGCATAGAGCAGGCCTTTGCGCTTGGGATCTTCGCGGACGGAATGTACGTACGCGCCTTCAGGGATGCCGTTGTTGAGTGGACTCCAGCTCTTGCCGTAGTCGCTGGTTTTGAAAATATACGGTTTGAAGTCGTCGAGCTTGTGACGATCGACCGCGACGTACGCTGTGCCTTCGTCAAACGGCGACGCCTCAATCAGGCTGACCATGCTCCACTCTGGCATCGTCTTCGGCGTCACGTTCGCCCAGTGCGCGCCGTCGTCTTGCGTGATGTGGATCAGGCCATCGTCCGTTCCTGCCCACAGCAGTCCACGTTTCTTCGGCGACTCGGCGAGCGCAAAAACCGTGTCGTAGTATTCGACGCTGGTGATGTCCTTCGTGAGCGGACCGCCGGAAGGCTGCTGGCGACTTTTGTCGTTGCGCGTGAGATCTGGGCTGATCGTCTGCCAGCTTTGCCCGTGGTCTTTGCTCTCGAAGACAAATTGCGCCGAAGTGTAGAGCACGTCGGGATCATTGGGCGAGATCATCACTGGCGCAGTCCACTGGAAGCGATATTTGAGATCCTTGGCTCCCTCACCCGAGGTGTCTTCCGGCCAGACCGAGATGTCCTTCTCTTGCTCAGTGCGATGATCGTAGCGCGTGATTGTTGCCGCGTCCGAGCCGGCGTAAACGATGTTGCCGTCGCGAGGATCGGGCGCGATGTATCCACTCTCGCCGCCGCCGACCGCATACCAATCGCGCATGGTGATCACGCCTTCATCGTCGTAGCTGGCGATGCCGACGGTACTGTTGTCCTGCTGCGCGCCGTAGATGTAGTACGGCCAGCGATTGTCGGTGATCACGTGATAGAACTGCGCGGTCGGCTGGTTGAGCTGCGAGGTCCAAGTCTTGCCGCCGTCGGTCGAGATCGTCGTGCCGCCGTCGTTGCCGTTGATCAGCCGCTGCGGATTCGTCGGATCAATCCAGAGGCCGTGATGATCGCCGTGCGGCGCCGGCAGCAGCGTGAACGTCCGACCGGCATCGGTGGATTTATAAGCGCCGGTGTTCAGAATGTAGAGCGTGTCCGGCGACTTGGGATCGGCGAAGACATGGGTGAAGTACCAGGCGCGCTGGCGGAAGCGTCCATCGTCGTTGACCAGTGTCCAGTTTTGGCCGGCATCGTCCGAGCGATAAAGTCCGCCTTTCTTCGCCTCAATGAGCGCGTACACTCGATTGGAATCGCCGCCGGACACTGTGACTCCAATTCTGCCCATAATGCCGTCCGGCAGGCCGTTGCCTTCGAGATGCTTCCAAGTGGTGCCGCCGTCTTCGGATTTGTAGAGTCCGCTGCCCGGGCCGCCGCTGTTCAGGCTGTAAGGCGTGCGATACGCCTCCCACAGAGCGGCATACAGAATGTTTGAGTTGTTCGGATCGAAGGCCACGTCGATGGCACCGGTCTTGTCGTCTTTGTAGAGGACCTTCGTCCAGGTCTTCCCACCATCGGTCGTGCGGAAAATGCCGCGTTCCGAATTGGGACCATAGGCATGTCCGAGCGCGGCGACAAAGACAACATCCGGATTACTAGGATCGACGACGATCGCGCCAATGTGCTGAGAGTCCTTGAGTCCAACGTTCTTCCAACTAATGCCGCCGTCGGTGGACTTGTACACGCCGTCGCCATAGGAAATGTTGCCGCGAATGCAGGCTTCGCCGGTGCCGACGTAAATCACGTTGTGATTCGAGCGCGAGACATCCAGCGCGCCGATCGAGCTGACCGGGTAATGATCGAAGAGCGGCTTCCAGTTATCGCCGCCGTCGGTTGTCTTCCACACGCCACCCGCCACCGCGCCGAAGTAGTAGACATTCGGCTCACCCACGACGCCCTCGACGGCCAGCACGCGTCCGCCGCGAAATGGTCCAACCAGCCGGTAGCGCATCGCGCCAAACAGCTTCTGGTCATATTGCGGCGCCCCGGTCGCGGCCGTTTCCGAAACCGGCTTAGCCGGAGGCAAGTTTTTCGGTCGCTGCGCCGAAAGCAACGAAGACAACGAGAGGCAGAGAAGGGCAAGACAAAATGCACGGTAGGCTGGACGCATGGTGAAACTCCGGGTAGGTGTTTGGGAACGACGCAGTATAACCGAACGTTCGCTTGCAGGTTGGCTCAAAACGGTACCACCTGCGGTAGCGGGTGGTGCTTTTCGCGCCGGCATTGCTAATGCGTCCCTAGTCGAGAATGTTTATTGATTCAACACGTAGTCGATCGCGCGCTTCAGGCTAGCATCGCTCCAGATGTAGCGTTTGCTGCCGCTGTCAGACCAGGGGCTTTGCGATTGTCGCCAGTGTCCTTCCTCTCGCATTAGTCGCGTTGCGTTTGCCTTTAGCGCGTTGAGGATTAACGCAGGACGAACTTCGCTAGAAATGACGGCGTGTACGTGGTTGGTACGTGCACTCAGCGCGCGGAGCGCCCACTTACGTAATGCGCAGGTTTCACGAAGTGCGCGCTCCACACAGTCGCGCTGCTCCGGGCTCAGAGCTATCGGCTCTCTCGTGAGCCGTCGGCAAGCCTGATGGAGCTGAGCACTATTGGATGGCAGCATCGGTGTACCGTACCGATTGTGGAACCGATCCACCGAGCCTCGCTCGTCTCCATGCAACCACGTACCATAGCAACGAAAACTGATCAGGTACGCCAACGGCAAGCTGTCGTCCATCGCGCCGCACAGTGTACCAAAATCATTTCCAGAGCTGGCGATCTCACTGGGGATGCACGTGCCCTCGCTCGTTGCGGAAAGTACTACCTGCAGTAGCGGGTGGTGCTGTTGACGTTGCTCGCTGGTCGGATGAAGACGACATGGAAACAGCAGCATTGAATAAGTCTCAACATGAAAAAGAGCAACCCCAAAAACACCACCCGCTACCGCAGGTGGCTGCGGTGCGTCGCTAGGCTAATTCTGCTGCGCAGCGCGCTCGGCCAGGCGTCTGAGAAAAATGAAACGCGGGTTCACGTGCCTGGCGACATCGGGCAGGAATTCCGTCATTAGATTCCACGCGGCATCGGAGCCGATGCTGACAAAAATGCGCGTGGTCGTGGCTCCGGGGCTGGTGTCGCGGTCGAAGCGGTAGCTGTTCTGGAAGACTGATGCCGTCGCAGTGCCGAGGATCTCGGCATAGTTGAACATTGGTTGCCCAAAATCGGAACGCGCCACGGCGACACGGCTCAGCGCATAGCCGATCCGCCGCAGGGTGGGCGCGTCGGGATCGCGATGATAGTGCGGATCCTGATGGAAGATGCTGGAGAAGACGTAGGTCGAAAAAAATTCCCCTGACACTTCATCGGCCATTGACATGCCGAACCTCCGGCCAAAGCCAGGCCATCCCGTTCCAAAAGCGGAAGTCGAACTACTCGTCGCGTTGGAGATGCCCGCATCCAGCGCCGTGCCTGCGACGTTGATGGGATCGAAGGCGTTCTTCATCGCTAGCTTGAATTTGCCTGAGGGCGTGAGCGGCGCGCTCTGCTGCGGACCTTCGACGCGTTGCAAGTCTCGGCGCCGGAGATTGCCTTGCAGTTCTTCCTGCAATTCGGCAAGGCGACTGCAAGTCTCGCTGTGGGAAACTGCCGAGGTCGGGATCGGCGCGAGGCCAGCCGATTCGCTGGGAGCGTCGGGCAGGAGCTCGGTCTGGTATCCACCAGCGGCGAGCATGGTCCCACTGAGCAGTAGAATCTGCAGATACTTCCAGATACGAATCATTGCGTGAGACAAACGCAGGCCGTCGCTGCGCCTAGTTTAGTCCCAGTCCCGGGCTTTTCCTACGGACTTAGTCTTCCTGCATTACAAGATGACGTAAGTCTTGAGACGGGATGTAGACAGGAACACGGAATTGCAGAGTTAGTTACGACATCGGCTTGAGTGTAGGCGAAATCTGCAGCCTGGCTTCGGTTGCCTTCTGCACATCGGCGGGGGCAAGTCCCGGGGCGATCTCTTCCAGCACCAGCCCGTTGGGCGTGACTTTGATATATCCCATTTCGGTCACGATGGTATCGACAACTTTCAATCCCGTGAGCGGCAGCGTGCATTTCTTCAGGATTTTCGGAGCACCCTCGCGCGTGGTGTGCTCCATAGCTACGACGACCCGTCTCGCGCCGGCTACCAGGTCCATCGCGCCGCCCATGCCCTTGACCATTTTGCCGGGGATCATCCAGTTGGCGATGTTGCCTTCTTCGTCCACTTCCATCGCGCCAAGCACGCTGAAGTCAATGTGCCCGCCGCGAATCATCGCGAACGAGTCCGCGCTGGAGAAGTACGCCGTGCCGGGAATTTCGGTGACCGTTTCTTTGCCGGCATTGATGAGGTCAGGGTCTTCGTCTCCGGGCAGCGGATACGGCCCAATGCCCAACATGCCGTTCTCGCTTTGCAGGACGACCTCAATTCCCGGCGGAACATAGTTGGCCACCATCGTCGGCATGCCAATGCCAAGGTTCACGTAGTAGCCGTCGCGCAGCTCGCGCGCAATTCGACGCACGATGCGCTCGCGCTTTTCGAGGTCTTTGGATTTAGGCGGATTAGTGGTCGTCGTCATAGATCTCTATGTCATCCTGAGCGAGGGCGAACGCCCGAGTCGAAGGACCCCCGAAATGGAAAATCCAGAATTGCTGCGAGTCCATTTTCTAAAGTCGCCGTCTTCGCAGCAGCTTGGGAATTCTGTGAATCGGCAAGCGCGCTGAAGCGGAACCTGTGCTCTTAAGAAAACGCAACTCCGTCGTGAAACTCGGACAACGCGCTTATAGCCCGAGCAGCAGCGGAGGTCCTTCGACTCGGGCGTTCGCCCTCGCTCAGGATGACAGACTTAGCTGAAGATCGAGACTTCTGGAGCAGCGCCAAACCATCCGCTCGATTCCTCAGCTTACAATCAAACGCAATGACCAACTCTCAAGGCACTACGCTGGCGTTTCTGTTCGCTGCCTTCGTCCTTTTCTTTTTTTCGCTCACGCTGCTTCCGCCGGCGGAGATGTATTGCCGTTTCCGCCGACCAGCGACCATTCTCGGCGTCATGCAGGTTGTCCTGCTCCTGCTGCGAATCAAATTTCCCGCCGTTCACGCTGAGCGCTCGCTGCTGATTGCGACCTATTGCTTCGTCATCATCGGCATCGTCTTCAACATCATCCTGCTCACGGTCGCACACGGACGCTGCGCCTGATTCTGATCAAGCCGCCGGTTTACGCAACGTTCTCCGCTCGATGCGTTTCTCGTAGTTCGTGCCCTGAAAAATTCGCTGGACGTAGATGCTCGGAGTCATCACTTGATCAGGCTCGATCTCGCCGACCTCGACCAGATGCTCGACTTCGACGATCGTCGTCTTCGCGGCCGTTGCCATCATCGGGGCAAAATTGCGCGCGGTCTTGCGGAAAACGAGATTCCCCCACTTGTCGCCTTTCCAAGCTTTGATCAATGCAAAGTCCGCGGTGAGTCCTCGTTCCATCAAATAGGGCCGGCCGTTGAACTCGCGCATTTCTTTGCCTTCAGCAACCAGCGTTCCTACGCCGGTCGGCGTGTAGAAAGCAGGAATGCCGGCGCCGCCGGCGCGGATGCGCTCGGCAAACGTCCCCTGCGGCGTGAGTTCCAAATCCAGCTTTTTCGTGAGTACTAGATCCTCAAGGAATTTGTTCTCGCCGACGTAAGTTCCGATATGCCGCACGATCTGCCCAGCTTCGAGCAACAAGCCCAGCCCGTAGTGATCAATGCCAACGTTGTTGCTGATCGTCGTAAGCCTCTTCGGCCCTTTGCGCACCATCGCGGCAATCAAATTCTCCGGAATGCCGCAAAGCCCAAATCCGCCCACCATCACAGTAGCGCCGTCTTCAATGTCGAAGATTGCTGAGTCAGCATTGGAGAAAATTTTGTTCATGGGACTTGGCAGAATAGCAGAAGTTAGAAGTCAGAATTCAGAAGGCAGAAGTAAATCGCGGGTCTGCGTCGGGTTTACTTCTGACTTGGCCCGATCTGACTTCCGACTTCTTTGAATTTTGAGGCTCTTTCAAATTCCGCCCTCAGTTCCGGCGTTCGCAGATTTTCGCGAATATGCGCGAGGCGCTGTTCCAGCTTGAGCAACGCCTCTTCGATGGCACCGGCATTCGTAAGTGCAATATCCCGCCACATCGAGTACGGACTGGAAGCGATGCGGGTCATTTCGCGCATCGCGCGTCCGCCGACCTGATGCATTTGCTCGTGGGTGATCGACGCGCGCTCTTCCACGGCCGTCTCGTCCAATAGCGAGGCGGCAAAGGCGGTGGAGAGCATCTGCGGCAAATGGCTCGTCCATGCGACCAGCCGATCATGCTGCTCTGCGGAGAGGTAGAGTACGTCCGTCCTCAAGGAGGAGATGATGTTCTTGTAAGCCTCCCCAATTTCGGACAGCGGCTCCGTTTCGGGAGTAAAGATCCAGGCTGCGCCGGAAAAGAGCGTTGCGTCGGCGTTGTCGATACCGGAATGTTCCTTGCCGGCCATCGGATGTCCCCCGAGAAAGCGAGCTCCGCTGTTTGCGCCAAACACGGAGCGGGCACGCTTCACAATTTCCATTTTGGTACTGCCCACATCTGTGAACAGGACATTGCGCGGCAGCATGGGGCCGAGATTCTCGATGGAATCGATGATGCCGCCCACATTCGCGGCAAGCACCACCACTTGACTCCCCACACAAGCACGCGCCGGATTCTCGATGCCTGCATCGATCGAGCCAAGTTCTTGCGCGCGCTCAAGTACGCGCTTCTTGTCCGACCCGATCACGCGCAGCCCGCGCGCGCGCAGGGCCATGCCCAGCGAGCCGCCGATCAGACCGGTGCCGATGATGGTGATTTGAGTGAGCACGAGGCAGCAATAAGCAGTAAGCAATAAGCAGTAAGCAAAAGCAACACCAAAGCAAGGTCAGTCCCAAGAATTCTCGGAGAGTATCGGCGTTAGGAATTTAACAGCAGGTGAGCGCGGCGTACCTCGAGGTACCTGGTTTGCTTATTGCTTATTGCTTATTGCTTATTGCTTATTGCTTACTGCTTATTGCTGCGTGCGCAACGCCGCCGGCTCCGAGCCGGGCTCATTCACACTCGGCGGCGCCACCTGATCGGCTGTCACGAAGACGGGCTCGATGTCCGTGGGGATATGTGTGAGGCGATCCAGGGTTTGCTGCACTTCGGGACGAATGACGCCGAGCGTCTCGAAGAACTTCTTCGTCCCGGCATAGTCTCCTGTGGCTTCGAGCGTGAGCAGTTCGTGATCGAGATCGCGCACGGCAGACTTGATCTTCGCGAAGTTCACCGAGAACGTGCCGTCGGCATTGTGCTGGAAGCCGCCTTTGTCGAGCAGGTAATTGAATTGCACCGCCATACCTTTGGCGTGAGCTTCTTTCAATCCGAAGCGCAGCGTGCGAAACGACGAAGCGAGAAACGTCGTGTAGAGCTTGCGTTCCGCCAACTCTCCCCCGGTGACGCCTTGCGCGTGATGGTCCATCAAGTACTGCAACGCGAACAGACCGGTGACATCGGCCTTCGCTTCCTCGATCGCGCTGTAGAGTTCTTTTAATTCCAGCCGCGGATTGGTGCTGCGTCCATTCACCGTAATCTCGTGCGGGCCGAGGCCGTGGGTAAGTTCGTGCGCGAGAATGTGCGTAAAAAACGAATTGAAGTCCAAATATTGCCGATCGGCCTTCGGTAGCACGTCCCCAGCGATCGGCGTGAGAATGCTGCGGAACTTCGCTTCCTGAATGTTCTTGAGCATCACGCGCTTGCTGCCCTTTTGCTGGATCACGCGGTCATCGTTGGGCAGATTGTAAGCGGCGGTGGCTACGCCGTGGTTGCCATCGCCGGCTGAGAACACCTGATTGACGACGCGAATCGGCGAGAGCGCTCCCAATTTGGAATTGCGGTATTTCGGGTCTTCCGGAAGGTTGTTCTCGATTTCCTGAAGATGCTGAGAGAACGAAGAAAGCTTGGCCGTCTCCTGCTCGTCACGGATGTTGACGTAAGCTTCATACGCTGCCTTATAGCCAAACAGTTCGTCGTTGTAGGTCTCATAAGGACCGATCGTGATGTCGAGGGGCGAGTCGAGGTCCATCCACGCGAGATCGCTCTCGTAGTAGTCGTTCGAGAGAAATGCGGCTGCGCGAGTTTCGAGAAATTTCTTCAAGGTGGCATCGCTGGTCAAGGCCGCCGCTTCTTTGAGCAGCGTAGCCGCCCGTTCGAGATCCGCTTTGTATTCCTGACTGTACGGAACAATTGTGAGTTTGCCGGCATTGTCGCGGCGGATGACGGTGAAGAAGCCTTCCGCCTGCTCGCGCTGATCGGCGGGGAGCGCTTTGGCCCAAGACTCGAATTCTTCTTTCGTCATGTCCTCGGGATAGAAGTTCGCGCCGGGCAGTTTCTTTTCGGGAACGCCGGGAACGAAAGCGGTGTGTCCGTCGAGATCGGACCATGGTGATTTGTTAATCCAAAAATAATGCAGCCGCTCTCGACCCAGCGGCGACGAATCGTGCGCAAGCTTGGCAAGTTCGGCATGATTGCCGGACCAGAGCTGCGTGAGGAAGATGTCGTTGATTACGCGGCTTGCCTCGATCAGCTTGCCCAACGCTTGCTTGTCACCCGCGGACAGTCCGCTGGTGCTCACCTCCAAGCGAGTCGGCGCGAAGCGCGCGATCATGCGCTGAAGCCGCGCGGCATTCGGCAGATTACCTGTCTCTGCCTGCGTCTGATGAGGCTTGGCGTGAGTGCCCGAAGGGTGGCTTTGCAGTGCTTCCATAGAAACTCCCAACAAGAGGGTCGAAATAACAGAGATCGCAACGCGCATCATCTGGATGCTCCGAAGGAAACCGACCATTATGGCAGGTTTACTGCGTGCTGTCGGCACTGGGCTTACGGCTTTCGGCCAGCATCGTCGTATTTGATTCCCAAACAAAATGCCTGATGGTCGAACGCCGAGAGCCGAGGGCCGACGGCCCTTCCGCTCCACGTAAAATTCCCTGTGCTCCTCTCCGATTTCGATTTCGAGCTTCCCCCTGAGCTGATTGCGCAAGAACCGCTGCCGGACCGTTCGAGTTCGCATATGTTGGCGCTCGACCGGAGCTCAGGTTCATTTCGGGACGAGCGCTTCGTTGACCTGCCTTCGCATCTGCACGCCGGTGATGTTCTGGTGCTGAACAACAGCCGCGTGTTTCCGGCGCGTCTGCTGGGACGACGTTCGGGGCAGCGTGCCCAGCCGACAAGCCCGCGCAATCCTGCGGCACGCGATTTCCTGCAAGGGGAAATCGAGGTTTTGCTGGTGCGCCAGCTTGGGAACAATGAGTGGGAATCGTTGGTACGTCCGGGGCGCAAACTCGGGATCGGTGAGATGCTGCGCTTTGGCTCGGACGAATCCGGCGCTCCGCTGCTGGAAGCCGAGATCGTCGAGCGCGGCGAATTTGGCGAACGATGCCTACGCTTTCGATCCGTGCCCGATTTCTTTGCGCGATTGGAAAAAATTGGCCATACGCCGCTGCCGCCCTACATCGGCCGCGAGGACCAGAGCAGCGATCGGGAACGTTACCAGACCGTCTTCGCGAGCCAAACTGGATCGGCCGCAGCGCCCACCGCGGGCCTGCACTTCACGCCGGAGATTCTCGACCGCATTCGCGCGCGGCAGGTGAGGATTGCGGAGATCACACTGCACGTTGGACTGGGCACCTTCCAACCGCTTCGACACGCGCGCGTGGAAGAAAACGCGTTGCACGTCGAGAATTACGAGCTTTTTCCCGAAGCGGCGCAAACCATCAACAGCGCTCTGGCCGAGGGCAGAAGGATCGTGGCAGTCGGCACCACCGTCATTCGCGCGTTAGAGCATCTTGCTCGGCAGTATGGCGGGCGGCTCGCTCCAGGATTGGGCGAGACAGATATTTTCATCTATCCAGGTTTTCAATTTCGCGTGGTCCGCGCCATGCTGACTAATTTCCATCTGCCGCAGTCTTCGTTGCTGATGCTCGTCTCCGCGTTTGCGGGCCGCGAGCACGTCCTCGCCGCCTATCGCCACGCCGTCGATTCTCGTTACCGGTTTTTCTCGTACGGTGACTGCATGTGGATCGAGTAACGCGCAACCCGAAGCACGGGCGAGCATCTAAGCTTTCACGTGCCCACGCTGGAAAGCGCGAGGCAAAAGGTTCGCACGACGTTGAACCGCGCGGAAACCGGCGCATCGCCGCCGGAAGACGAAGGCTTCTCGACACCTCGGTCCGGCTTGCAAGCTTTTCTGTGAGCAGGACGATCCTGAATCGGGTGAAAGGGGGCCTTTTGCTTTTGCATCCAACTTCGCTCGCAGGTACTCCGCAGCGTTTGGTCCCTGAGGTAACATAAAAATATCCTTCGTCAGCATAAGGGCTTGCCTTTTGACTTTGTCTGGCGGGAGAGCTTTCATCAGGGAAACACGTGCCCCTTTACGAATTTCAGTGTGAACAATGTGGACATCGGTTCGAGAAGATCCAGAGTTTCTCCGCGCCTGACCCGGAGGCCTGCCCCAAATGTGGAGGTCACGTACATCGAGTGCTGCACGCGCCCGCGGTGCAGTTCAAGGGCAGCGGATGGTATGTGACTGACTACGCGAAGTCCGGCAGCTCGAAATCAGACGGCAAGTCCGGCAGTTCGAGCGAAAGCAGCGCCGGCTCAAAAACCGAGACAAAGAGCGAATCCAAACCCGAAAGCAAAACCAAGCCCAGCGGAACCAAGGAATAATCTAAAGTTCCGTTTCGGGAGAGACGCACTGGATTGCGTCTTGCTCCGCATTGTCAAAATGTCACTCTGTGAGACGCTTGTACCGCTTCGCCTCACGCAGCTTTCTTGTGCGACGACGAACTGCTCTTCTTCGGCGGGACCTTTTTGCCTTCACGACGCGCTTCCGATAGTCCGATGGCAATGGCTTGCTTGCGGCTCTTTACCTTTTTGCCGCTGCGTCCCATTTTGAGCTTGCCGCGTTTGAACTCGTGCATTTCACGCTTCACATCTTTGCCGACGCTCTTCCCGTATTTGCGATGCCCGGAGCTCTTGCTGCGAGACGAAGATTTTCGATGTGAGCGCGAGGACGAACTCCGCGACCTGCTGCTGGAGCTCTTGCTGCGCGAGGTGGAGCGATGTTTCGTTGCCATAGTGAATAGCCTCCCTAATGGTTCTCCGCAAATTGAGATTCGCAACTGTGCGCTGGAGGTTGGCGGAACAGGCTGCTCGTTCAGATAGCGCTACGCTGGCCACGAAGGTACATGTCCCCAGCTTTGCGAACCACAACGCTGCTAAAATACGAGCAAAGCCAGGTCATCCAGGCTATCCCGATGCT
>DASTJH010000082.1:0-67626 GCA_035716645.1 Terriglobales bacterium
GGCCAGTTGCTCTCCAGCAGAGCTGGCCTCCGCTTCCTCAGCCAGCCTCATGCTCAACCAACAACTTTCGTTCGTCCAGCACTATGCAGCGAACGGCAACCGGGGAATGTCCCTACTGTCTCACTTCAGGGGGTCACCCCAGAATTCGCCTTTGTCTCATGCAAGGGTTCACTTCGCCTGCCCGGCTTCGAATCAAGCTCGCATATACCTGCCAAGATACCCAGTGGTCCGGCACGGTTCACCCTGCCTTTAAACGTTCTAGGACAACGCCCCAATCAAATTCGCCGGTCTGGGGACGCCTTTGCCCCAGGTTTCTGGCGGCGAGAGATTCTTTCTGACAGGTGGCGGCGTCATATCGCGCTTGCTGCTGGTGAAGATCGCTTCGCCTTGCGAGATTAGATAATCAGCGGTGCGGGCAGCCAGAGCCTGGATCGTCAGACCGGGATTAGCGGACCCTTGCGTGGGGAAGATACTGCCGTCACAGACGAACAGATTCGGAACATCCCAAGTCCGGCCGAACTTGTCGACGACTGAACTCGCCGGATCGTTGCCCATGCGCGTGGCGCCGACCAAGTGCGCGTAGCGGGCTTCCTGCACCACTTCCTGTGCACCTGCCGCCCACATGATCTCCAGGGTTTTGTTCTTGGCAAACTCGATCATCTTCTTGTCGTTGTCGTGCAGGTTGAAGCTGACCTTGGCGACCGGAATTCCGAAGTGGTCCTTTTCCTCGGCCAGGGTTACGCGATTGTCGTCCCAGGGAAGAATTTCGCCGAGCAGCGCGATCGACGCCCAGTGGTTGTAGTCCATGAGCAGGCGGCGCATGCCCCATCCCCAGGCGCCTTTGGCGACCATCATCTGCTTGGCGAAGGCGATCGGCAACGGCGCGACCGTCTGGATGGCGAAGCCTCGGGCGAAATCCCGTTTGGGATCGGTTTCGTAAAACTCTTCCGTCAGCGCGTGCGCCGGCGGAGCTTTGTACATGCGGACCAGCGACTCGAACCTTCCCAAAACGACATTGCCGGCCTGGGCCATTAAATATTTGCCCAACGTGCCGCTGGAATTGGCGAGGCCATGCTCGTGTCCGGGACACGCGGAGTTGAACAGCAGACGCGGCGTTTCGATAGCATAACCAGAGACGATCACCGCGCGCGCCTTCTGGAAATGTTCAAAGTTTTTCTCGTCGTAATAATGGACGCCGGTGACGCGCCCATCTTTGCCGAGAGCGACCCGAAAGGCCATCGAGCGGTCGCGAATCTCGGCGCCGTTGTCGATGGCGTCGGGCACATGCGTGATCAGCGTGCTCGCTTTGGCGCCAACTTTGCATCCCTGAATGCAGAAGCCGCGATAGATGCAGTGCGGACGGCTGCCATGCGAACCGGAGGTGATCGCCACTGGGCCGCCCGCAGAAACCCGAATTCCCAATTTGGTACAACCCTTAATGAGGATGTCGCCCACGCCGCCCATCGGATGCGGGCCGTACGGATACCCATGTGGATCACCCCAGGGAAAGTAAGCGGGACCGGCGACCGGCATTTCCAACTCGAGCAGCTCGTAATAGGGCTTGAGGTCGTTGTAGGAGATTGGCCAGTCAAAGCCGACGCCGTCTTCCGAGTGGGTGCGAAAGTCAGAAGGATGCAGGCGCGGGGTGAACGCCGCCCAGTGCACGCTGCCGCCGCCGACGCCTTTGCCGCTGTTGTTGGCGCCGAGCGTGAGTGGATCCTTGCCGCCGGTAATGCGCAGGTCTTCCCAATAGAGATTGTGCGAGCCGGCTTCGTCGCTGACCCAGTCGCGTTCCGTGTCCCAAAATGGTCCGGCTTCGAGCGCGACAACCGAGAAGCCCGCGCGCGCCAGCCGCTGCGAGAGCACGCCGCCGGCGGATCCGCAGCCGACAATGCAGTAGTCCACGGTCTGGTTATCGGCGAAGTGCCGCATCGACGTGGAGACATGCTGCATCGGGCCAAGAATGTGACCGTCATCTGGATCAGGCGGACCAAAGGCGCCAAAGAGAGGATCGTCGCTCAATGCGTGCCCTCCTGGCCGGACATGAAGTGCTCGGCATGCTTGCTGCCCATCGGTTCATATTCGTCGGAAAGGGAACCCTCGGGAGCTTTCCATTCATAGCGCAGCTCATCTTTTTCCCACGGCTCGGGTTTGCCGCCTTCAAGGCGCATGTAGCCGCGCGGATACGCCGGACCGCCGTAGCCGATCTCGTCCCATGCCCACGGATGCGCGTAGTAGCCCTCCACGCAATCCTGGAGCAGCAGCATCCAGAAATGCTTGATCGGCATGCGCTGCCAGACTTCGTCCTCAACCGGCGGTTCCCCGTCATGCAGGCATTTGAGGATCGCATCCTGGCTGTGCTGATCGAGTTCGCGAAAGCGCTTGCCGTGAAGCTTCTGCGCTGCGCGGTCGATCGCCTCCATGCCGAGCAGATGCGCTTCGCGATCGGGAGGCATGTTCTCGTAGCGATAGCCATCGATGCGACCCGTGTGCAGACGATCGTCGATCGTGTTCAAAATGGGAATACGGCGCGAAGGCGGACGGTCGTCCTGCGGCAACATGCGATCGATGATCGCTTGCATCGTTGCGGCTTGATCCGCATTGAAAAACCGAATCGGCGGAACCTTGTTCACGCGGCTCAGAACTTTCTCGCGCGTCGTCGCATCCCAGTAGCCCTTCTGGCTGAGCGTGCTGTAGCCGGGATAGTAGCCGGGCTGCTCGAGTTCGACTGGCGTTCCGGTGCGCGCGTAGCGCGCACGACGATCGTCCTTCATTTTTCTCTCCGCAAGAGACTGGCGAGCAGGCCGAGCATGCCGCACGCCGCAAAAAGCAGCGGCGCAAAAATCGGCGGCCCGTACATGATGTTGTAGAGCGGCTTCTTCGCTCCCGCCGGACGGCGCAGCACGCCGCGCGCGTGGTAGCCAAAGCCAATCGCGCCGTTCACGACCGCGACGGCGCTCACTGCAGGCAAGAGCTTGTGCGCCACGCGCCGACTCTTGATCGAAGCCACAGCCGTGCCGATCAGCACGCCGCCCACAATCAGCGGCGTCCACTGGACTTTATATTGAAAGCGGTTCTTGTAATGCGAATACCAGGCTTCAAATGCGCTGAAGAACGAAGCCATGGCGGTGGCTGCGGCGACGTGCTTCTGAAATCGTCCTTCCCGTAGGTCCTGCTCCCAGGAAATGGGCTCGTGCGATCTTCCGGTGAGCTGCTTGTGCCAACTGCCTTCCCGAGCGGAGCGGGGCATCAGCTCGCCTCCGCGTTCGTCGTCATCTTCTTCACGGCGCAGATAGCTGGCGATCACGCCCAGGTAAGCGGAAATTCCGAAGAGCAGCGGCGCGAAGATCGGCGGTCCCATGACGATGTTAACGATCGGAATCCGCCAGCCGCCCGGTTTGCGATGAATGCCGCGAATGTGGAAGTAGAAGCCGGTGAAGCAGTCCGCCAGCGTGGCATAGCTGACCCACCGCAGCGCGACGGTCCCTGCCCATCGGCTCTTCACTCCCCAGAGCCCAGTCGCGGTGAGCACGCCGGACATAATGATCGGCGTGTACATGATGCGCTGGCTGTATGAACCGCGGTAATGTTCGTAGGAAACTTCCAGTCCGCTGGGAATGCTGGAGAGTCCGGCGAGCAAAGCCAACGAGCGCTGGAAGCGTCCTTCGCGGATGTGCTCGTTGGCAAGCGCCAGCTCTTGGGAAAGATCAGAAGCGTCGCGCGGCGACGGCGAAGTGGGATGCGCGCTCAGAGGACCTCCCAGGGGCAAGGCTGAAACTAGGGAGATGCTGGGCTGGACTGCGCAGTTGTCGGTCGGGCGACTGTGGCTTGGCTGTTACAGCAAGGATAGTGCTGGCCTAGTCCCTTATGGAAATCTCTGCAACCTGCAACTCCTGTCATCCTGAGCGAGGGCGAACGCCCGAGTCGAAGGACCCCAGCGAAGTTGGTTCCGAAATGGAACTCAAGGATTTTACGATCTTAGGAACTCTAATCGCAAAAGCCTGACAGGCGCTCCTACTCTTAATGATCCTCGGGGTCCTTCGACTCGGGCGTGCGCCCTCGCTCAGGATGACAGAGTGAGATAGCGGGGCGATGAAAGTACCTGATTTACTATTCTCCAAGGAAAAACTCTCGATGGTGCTCGAAACCCTCCCCCAAGACCTGCGCTTTGGCGTGCGCACGTTGCGCAAGAATCCTGGATTCTCCATCGCCGCGCTGATTATGCTGGCGCTCGGGATTGGCGGCAATGTCGCCATTTTCACCGTCTCGTCGGCGTATCTGCTCAAGCCGCTGCCGTATCACGATCCGGGAAAGCTTGTCTTGGTCGAGGTCAACCGGCGCGAAGGCAATCAGGAGCAGAGCGATTGCTGCACGCTTATGCGCTATGAGGAAATCCGCGATCATAGCCGTTCGTTTTCCGGTGTTGCTGCTGTCACCTCGGACTCGCTGGCGCTGAGCGGACACGGAGAGCCGGAGCAGGTCTCCGTCGCGCGTATCTCGCCGAATTTCTTCGATGTGCTTGGGGTTCGTCCGCAACTTGGGCGAGCGTTCTCCGACGAGGAAGGCCGTCCCGAGGGCAAGCCGGTTGTCATGATCAGTGACTCGCTCTGGCACACGCGCTTTGGCGGCGATCCCGGCATTGTTGGACAAACGGTGAACCTCGACGACACGCCATCCACGATCGTCGGCGTGCTGCCTCGCGGCGTACAGTTTCCGTTCCTCGGTCCGGCTGAGGTGTGGACGCCGCGCTACTTCGAGCTGTCGCTGCTGACGCCGCAGCACATTCGCTCTGGCGTCTCTTACCTCACGATCCTCGCGCGCCTCGCCCCGACGGCATCGATCTCTTCGGCCACCGCCGAGATGAATGTGCTCAACAGCGAATACGCACGCGACAATCCCAAGGCTCACGACGTTGGTCCGAACGTAGCGATGTCAGTGGTCGATCTGCGTGATAGGACAGTGGCGAACATTCGTCCGGCGCTGCTGCTGCTCTCCGGCGCTGTAGGGCTTGTGCTGCTGATTGCCTGCGCGAACATCGCCAGCCTCTTGCTCTCGCGCGCGCTGGCACGCAGCAAAGAGATTGCCGTCCGCGCCGCGCTAGGCGCGAGACGAGGCGTGCTGATTCAGCAATTGTTGACCGAGAGCCTGATCTTGTCGTTACTCGGCGGAGCGCTGGGACTCGGCTTGAGCTATGCGGCCGTGAGCTTGCTGGCGCGCGCCGGCAGCGAAGATTTGCCGCAAGGCTTCAGCATCACCACCGATTTACGCGTGCTCGTCTTCGTGCTCGCAATTTCGCTGTTCACGGGATTGCTGTTCGGCCTATTTCCGGCGCTGCAACTGTCAAAGATCAATGTCAACGCCGCGTTGCGCGACGAGGGACGCGGAAGCACCGGTGGACGCGAGCGCAAGCAATGGAAAAGCGCACTCGTCGTGGGGCAAGTGGCGCTCTCGATGCTGCTGCTGATCAGCGCGGGATTGCTGGTACGCAGCTTCTCCAGGCTGCTGACCGTCGATCCAGGATTCGATCCCCGCCACGTGCTCACGATGGACGTCGCTCTGCCGACCGTGAAGTATGGCGAGGCGCCAACGCAGATCGAGTTTTTCGACGAGCTTACGCGCCGGGTCTCAGCGTTGCCCGGAGTGAGCGCAGCGGCAGTTTCGGCGGCGCTTCCGCTCACGCGCATTCGCATCACTCCGATCCTCGCCGAAGGCCAGCCCGAGGTTCCCATTACGGAACGTCCGTTTACCGTGATCCAGACCATCAGTCCGGGATTCTTTGACACGATGCGCATTTCACTTCGCGCCGGCCGCGCGTTCACTGCCGCAGACAATGCGCAAGCTCCGAAAGTCCTGATCGTCAATGAAGCCCTCGCCCGGCGCTACTGGCCTAACCAGAACCCGGTCGGCAAACACGTGATCGTTGGACGGGGCATGCCGGCGGAGGTAGTAGGCGTCGCCGCGAACGCGAAGAACAATGGTTTAGCCTTGCCTGCAGAACCACAGCTCTACCTTCCGTTTCCGCAGTTGCCGTGGGCGAACATGTACCTGCTGGTGCGCACGGCCATGGATCCGCTCACGCTCGTGCCGCAGGTGCGTGCGCAATTGGCCTCCATCGATCCGGATCAGCCGATCACGCATGTGCAAACGGCCGAAGAGTTGATGGATAGCTCGCGCGCGCAGCCGCGCTTCATGATGATGCTGCTGACCATCTTTTCCGTGACTGCGCTGGTCCTCGCGGTGATTGGAATCTATGGCGTGCTCGCTTATTCGGTCGCGCAGCGCCGGCAGGAAATGGGGATTCGGTTGGCGTTGGGCGCGAACAAAGCGGACATTCTGCGGCTGATCCTTGGCCAGGGACTGGCTCTGACGCTGGTGGGCATCGGCATTGGCCTGCTGGCCGCGCTAGCGGTGACTCGCGTGTTATCCGGATTGCTCTACGCGGTTGGAGCGCATGACGGCCTCACATTTATCGCGGCTCCGCTAATCTTTGCCACGATTGGGCTGCTTGCGAGCTATGTGCCAGCAAGACGCGCAAGCCTCGCCGATCCAGCGGAATCGCTGCGATGAGATAGTTGAATTGTCTTGTTGATTCGTAATGTCAAATTATGTGGGTGTCCCACTGAATGATGTGGGTGTCCGAGTGAATGGTGTGGGTGCCCCACTCTCGCGCGGTTTTCGCGAGGGTGGGATTAGACGAATGTTGACCCCACAGCATGACTTCTATTACCCATATCGATAAGAAACCAACCACCTGAGGGGTCAACATCCTCCCGACCCCACCCTTGCGAATTCGCCGCGGCGAACGCAAGAGTGGGGCACCCGTGCTCCTGCTATACTGAAAAATAATCTGACTACCCGTGTGCGGAAGTGGTGAAATTGGCAGACACACCATCTTGAGGGGGTGGCGCCGCAAGGCATGGGGGTTCAAGTCCCCCCTTCCGCACCAAGAACGTCCTATTTGGTAATTTCGAAATTTCGGAATTTCCTCTGGACTCGGTTTTCAATTACCCAATTACGAAATTTCGCAATTACTCAATTCCCAATGATTTATCTCATTACAGCCATTCACGTTATCGTTTGTTTCTTCATTGTGATCGTCATCCTGCTGCAAAGCGGTAAAGGCGGCGACGTTGCCGCGGCCTTCGGCGGCATGGGCTCACAGACAGCCTTTGGTCCCCGTTCGAGCGCCAACGTGCTCACCAAGGCGACTACCTGGTCGGCCGTGATCTTCATGGTCACCTCCGTCGCGCTCTCGGTGATGATGAGCAAGCGCAGCTCAGGCTCGGTTCTGCAAGGACTGAAGCCGTCCCAGACGAACACCCTTCCTCAGCAACTGGCGGCGCCGAAGAACGGATCGCAGGCCAAGCCGCAGCCGAAGTAGGCAGGTTACAGGGGATAGGTTACGGGGAACAGGTAGCGATAGGTTGAATGTGTTCCTGTTCCCTGTAACCTGTTCCCTATAACCTTCGAACGATGCTCCACGAAATCTTCCCCGTCGGCATTCTCGGCTGCAACTGCTCGGTCATCGCGGACGAGAGCACTCGCGAGGCGCTCGTCGTCGATCCCGGCGATGAGATCGAACGCATTCTCGCGATCCTGCGCGAACATCAGCTCAAACTGAAGCAGATTATTGTCACCCACGCGCACATCGATCATGTGGGCGGAGCGATGAAGCTCAAGCAGGCGACGGGCGCTCCGATCCTGCTCAACAAAAACGATTACGCGCTGCTGAAGATGCTGGACATGCAGGCAGCCTGGATCGGCTGCGCGGCGCCTGGTATGGTGGAAATCGATCAGAGCCTCGACGATCAGGCAGCGATCCAGGTTGGCACGATTCATGCCATCGCCATGCATACCCCCGGCCACACCGAAGGCAGCTCCTGCCTCTACTTTCCCTCAGAAAAGAAGCTGATTGCAGGCGATACGCTTTTCGCCGGCAGCATCGGCCGCACGGACTTACCAGGCGGATCGTTCAACAAAATCCTTACCTCGCTACACGACCGCGTGCTCGCCCTGCCCGATGAAACGGTAGTCGTGCCAGGGCACGGACCGCTGACCACAATTGCCCATGAACGCCAGAGCAATCCGTTCTTGGTGAAACGCTGAGTGCAAACGTATCCGACCCGGAACATCCAGGAGATCTCAGGAGCACTTCGGGCGACAGTGCACCTTCGTTTTCACGAATTATCTTGCTAAGAATTCAGCAAGCAGCTACAAAGAGGTACCCCCAAAAGTTCCACAGGAGTCCGCGATTGCGTCAGCGTCTTTGTCTCCTTTTCTTCGCTTTTTCTCCTGCATTACTGTTCTCTCAAATTCCCGAAGGATCTCCCTTCACTGCCTCGCCCGTTCAGCTTTTGCAGGCGGGACAAAGCTTTAAATCCGATAAGCCCTATCCGGCCACTGTCCTGCTCGATGAGCACACTTTTACGTTTCAGTCATCGGGCGTAGCAACAGAAGAACGGCACCTTATTTATCGCGTGAATTCTGCGGAGGGAGTTGGGGGTTGGTCTGAAACGAGCGCGGAATGGCAACCTTGGCGGCAAAAGAAACCAGAGATACGCGCTCGTGTCATAACTGCCGATGGCTCGGTTCATGAACTAGACCCGCAGACGCTTACCGATGTTCCTCTCCACGAGGACTCGCCAGATCTTTACAGCGATGGACGTCGCTTCGGCGGTCCGCTCCCGGCCGTGGCAGAAGGCTCGGTGGTCGAGGATTGATCACCATTGTGGACACGGCACCGTTTTTTGATGGAGGAGTCCAGGATCGAGTGTACTTTGTCAGGCCAGTTCCGGTGCTGAGGTCACGTCTAATTCTTCGACATCCAGAGCCGTTGAATTTGAAGTACGTTTTGCATCTTCTGCCGGCTGCTGCGGTGACAAAGCAGACTTCAAATGCGACCGAGCAGATCACGATCAGCAACGGAACAATGAACCCAGTGGAGTCGGTGAGCTATGCACCCTCCGATGCCGTGATCTATCCCCAAGTCGAATTCGCTTCTGGAAATTCCTGGCATGAGGTGGCGCAGACGTATTCGGAGGCCGTCTCCCGCAGAGTTTCTCAGTCAGCCCTTGCGCTGACGTTGCCACAGTCTGCCTCGCGAGACGAGACGATATCTGCTCTCGTTTCTCTACTCCACAAGCGAGTCCGCTATACCGGGGTGGAGTTCGGCGAGTCTCAGTTGATTCCGGAGCCGCCAAGCGAAACTCTGAAGCGAGGATACGGCGATTGCAAGGATAAATCGTCGCTTCTCGTGGCCATGTTGAAGAGTCGGGGAATCCCGGCTTATCTTGCATTGCTGGAGACCGGACCGGGACAGGACCTGAACCCGGAGCTTCCCGGAATGGGAACGTTCGATCATGCCATCGTGTATGTTCCCGGCAAGTCGGACCTCTGGATCGACGCCACTGCAGAATACACTCGCGCAGGCAATTTGCCTGTCGATGACCAGGGGCGTCTGGCATTAATCGTCAAAAGCGGTACAACCGCTCTGGTTAAAACGCCAGAGTCCGCGGCATCAGACAACCTGCTGGTTGAACAGCGGGAAATCCATCTTTCCGACTACGGTTCGGCTTCCATAACCGAAACTTCGTTTCCGCACGGTAACGTCGAGGAAAACTATCGTTCCTATTACACAGCGGATAAGAAGAAGGAACGACAGAAGGAGCTCGAAGCCTACGTAAAATCCGTGTACCTGGCGGATAGTCTTTCCCAGTTTCAGACGAACAATGACGAAAACCTGCGCGAACCTTTTCAATTGCGTTTGGAAGCAAAAGACTGCCGCCGTGCCACCACCGCTCTGAGCGATGCTGCTGTCGGCATTCAGCAGGGCTATATCACAGACCGGTTGCCGGAGTATTTCAGTAAAGAGGTCGACAAGCATGCCACCGAGCAAGCACCCCAGCGCAACATCGATTGGGCGATTACTCCGTTCATAACGGAATGGCATTACAAAATTTTTTTGCCGGCAGGATTCACAATTCGTAGTCTTCCGGCCGATTCCGAACAACAGCTCGGCCCTGCCAAATTCACCGAGAAGTTCAAAGCTTCCTCGGACGGGACAGTGGAAGTTCTGCTCCGGTTTAACACGGTGAAGTCGCGATTCACCCCCGAAGAGGCTGCGGCACTGCGCGATGCCAACGTGAAGCTCCGCAATTCCGAGATGTTGCTGCTCTCGTTCGATCACGCGGGCCACGCGCTCATGTCATCTGGAAAGATCGCCGAAGGTTTGGCCATTTACCAAGACATAGTGTCCCAGCACCCGACGAGTGCGCTCGACAAGGTCCGTTTTGCCGACGCGCTGTTGAGCGCGGGTTTAGGTGAAAAGGCGCGCACTGTTGCACGTTCTGCGGTTCAGCAGGATCCTAAGTCTGTTGTCGCTTACTCTACGCTGGCCTGGATTTTGCAGCACGATCTTATTAGCAGACGTTTCAAAACCGGCTTTGATTATGAGGGGGCATTAGGGGCCTATCGCCAAGCTCTAGTCCTTGATCCAAAAAAAGAGGCCATCAGAGAAAACTACGCGATCCTGCTGGAACACGACAAATGGGGCAAACGCTACACACCGCAAGCTCACCTCGAGGATGCGATTCAGGAACTTCGCAACTTGAAGGACTACAACGAGAACGCATTTAAGCAGTACGAAGACAATATTCTGTATGACGATTTTTATGCCGGCCATTATCAGGACTTGCTGAATGAGGCCAGCGGCTTACCGAAGACGAATGCCAGGCGGCATCTCATGGTGGCTGCGTCCACGGCTCTGAAAGGCGCAGCCGCAGGCAAAGAATACGCGGCTTCAATCACAGACAGCGATCAGTCCCGAAATGAGACTCTGGTCGGCGCTGGCCAACTTCTCTTTCGCGTTCGCCTTTACACTGAGGGCGCGGATTTGCTTGCCGCCGGCTCGCAAGGGCAGAGCGAATCGCAAACCACTCTCGCCCAGATCAACGCCTTCGTAAGAACGAAACGAATAGAAGGGATGCATTTTGATGACGCGGATCCCACGACCGTGATCCGCAGAATGGCGCGTGAATGGTTTTCTCTTGATGCCGATGAAAACAACTTCATGGATCTCCTGAGTAAAAACGCGCTGGACCGCAGCAGCAAGGAATCGGTGAAGAAGCTCGGAAATGATCTGCGTAAACTGCATGCACTGGTGCTGAATTCGGAATTGCCTGCCAATGTCTTTCTCGACTTGCTGATGTCGAATATGAAACTCACGGCCGAAGGCAATGACGAGCAGGGGTACCGCATAACTATGACGTCTCTGAATGCGAAAACACAATATGCCTACGTCGTGAAAGAGAACGGCAGGTACAAAGTCCTCGCGAGTGGCGACGATCTCCCGGAGATTGGCCGAGAGGTTCTGGATCGCCTCCAACACGGTGATCAGAAGAGCGCCCGAGTGATGCTGGATTTTGCTCGTGATCGGCAAACCTTGGGAGGGGGCGACGATCCGCTTGAGGGGAGAGTCTTTCCGCGTTTTTGGATGAAAGGGCAAAATGGCGATGAGCAGGCAATGCATTCGGCAGCCCTTTCCCTCATTGTCGACGACGATAGTGTGAAGGATTACATTCAGGCTCTTGAGCGCGACAGCGCGCAGAGCGCTGGTGACCAGAAGACGAACTTCGATCTCGCGCTCGCGCATGCTTATAGAAAGCTGCAGCGATGGAAAGATTTGCGGTTAGTAGCGCAACGTTTGTTGAAGTCGTTTCCATCGTCTGACGTAGCATTCTCTTTCTTTGAAGCTTCCTGTCAGCAGCAGAAACAATGGAAAGATTGTGAAGCCGCGATTCAGGCGCGGCTGGCGCGCGACGCGGACGATTTACCCGCCAAGCGGGTGGCGGCCCAGGATGACGTTCTTCAGGGCCACATAGACGCGGCGTTTGACGCGTGGCGACATATTGCCGCCGATGGTCTGGCAACGACGACCGATCTCAATCAGTTTGCCTGGACTGCGCTGTTCATCGGCTCCGTACCGGAGGACGCGATCGAAGCCGCACAGCGCGCGAATGGTCTCACGCAAAATCGGAATTACGCCATTTTGCACACGCTAGCTTGCTTGTATGCTGAGGTTGGCAAGACCAACGAAGCTCGTGAGCTCTTGGTGCGCGCCATGGAAACGAATCAGTTGGCTGAGCCTGACTCGGATATTTGGTTTGGGTTCGGCCGAGTCGCCGAGGCTTACGGTCAATACGATGCCGCGGAAATTGACTACAAACGCGTGGAAGAACCGAACATCGCCGATCCAGTTTCTACCTACACTCTTTCACAACTGCGCCTGCAAGAATTAACGAAATCACATCCTGAACTGGCTAAGATCCGAGACTCAGCGACCCACCACGTTTCCAACTAAGTTCCCCGAGTACTATTGTTTGCCGTTCTTAGTCACCAACTCCGGATCCTCGGCAGTTTGTTCCGCTTCCGGCATCACTTGAATGTTCGGCGTTCCCGAGCCAACCAACTTCAGACGTGGTGCGTTGCGGAGAGCCTTCACCACTTCGCGGGTGATATTGTCATCGATTTCGGCGGCTCCTTCGAGTTCTACCGGATAACGGATTACGACTTCGAGTCCGGTCTGGGTAAGACGCAGACGACTTACCGGCTTCGGCAGGGCGACTCGCAAGCTGAGTGATTGCTGCATGTGCTGGTATTCCCGTTCGATTCGTACTTTATAAGTGGCATAGACTTTTTCGACCGCGTCGAGCAGCCGCGATTCGGCTAATCGCGTGTCGCTATCGGGCGCGAGTGTGAGCGAGATCTGGTGCCAGATGAAGTTCGTTCCGGGAATCTGCTTGTAGAAGCTGGCGGTGGGTTGAAACACGATGGAATTCGAGAAGACAACGACGCGTCCGGTCGGCTGCATGTAGTTGCCGCTGCCGCCGAGTTCCATCAGGTGAATGCGGACTAGACCGATGTCCATCACATCGCCGGTGACGCCGGAAATCTGCACGCGGTCGCCGACGCGCACGCCATATCGGCCGATCAGGAAGAAATATCCGGCGACAGCGAGAATCACGTTCTGCAGCGCGACGGCAATGCCGGCGGTAATCAGTCCGGCAAATGTTGCGAGCGAACTGATCTCTGTAGCTAGCGCAAAGGCAATCGTGACCGCGATCACGAACCAGAGCAGAATGCGGCGGAGCAGCAGGAATTGATTGCGGCGGCGAAAATCGTGAACGTAGCGGAAGGTCGCGCGCTTCCAGATCTCCGACAGCGAGAAGAACGCAATGATGATGATCGCCACCACGATCAGCCGAACAACCAGACTTTTCAGCTCGACCTGATATTGCGTCTTCGCGGTTCCGCGCCAGCGTTGCAAATTGCTCTTATAAAGATCGAAGAGAACAGATTGCTTACTCAGCGGCAGCACGGCTGCAGAGACTTGCTTGAACTGCGCGGTCAGCGCGTTGAGCTGCTTCTTCTGCAACTCGAGGGTGGCAGCATCGCTAGTGTCGGCGGCCTTCGCTAATACGTCACCTTGTTGGATCAGCGAGCGCATCTGCTGCAGGAGCGGCGCGCGCAATTTCTGCGATGTCTGCTCGAGAGCGTCGGTCATATCGATCGTCTTATCGATTGTGTTGACCTTACGGGTGAGAGCAAATAGATCGGTGGTCAGCGCGAGAATGCCGGATGGCTGCTCATGACGTGCAGGCGCAGCATTCGCGTTATTTGTCGTCGAACTCGACTTAGTGTTTTGCGCCTCGGCAGCGGCGGCCGTGGACGGTACTGCTTCTGGCACGGATCTCTGAAGCTCCTGCACTTGCGCGAGCAGGCTCGTGCCGGACACTCCGGCAGCGCCCGCACTGACAAACTGCAGAATATTGTGGATGGCGTCGCTGCGCGCCTGGGCTAGCGCTACCTCGGCCTCCGTTTCGTCCAGCGTGGATTGCATCTGCTTCCGCGCCTTACCGCGCGCGGTGGGAAGCTTGGCACGCATGTCGTCCACTTCCGCCTGCGTTTGCTTGAGATCTGCGTCCGCCTTGGTTTGTGCCTTTAGCAGAGATTGGAATCTCGATTGCGATGCTGTTTGCTCCTGAGCCTGAGCGCTCTGCGCCGAAAGCGTTTGTGCCTCGGAACGCGCAAAATCGAACGAGAGCCGGACGACCTGATTCGCCATCTGCTGATCGTCATTCAGAAACAGAACGTCGGTGGGATCGCTCGATAACTGCTCTTCGACCGCGAGATGGCGATACCAGTCGATAGTCTGGTTGAGAAACGAGATCACCTGCTGACCGTCGATGGCGGTGGAGGCAGTCTGCGTTTGCGCGAGGAGCAGGCCCGTCGCGACTAGCGCGCCGAATGTCAGAACCGACTTGCAGACAGTCTTCATACTGAGAAAACGAACCGAAAAGCGGGTGAACACGGAGGTCACGGAGAGCACAGAGGAGAACTCCAAATTGCCTCCTCAGTGTCCTCCGTGACCTCCATGTTCACCCCGGTTTGGCTGTGCTCCTACTGAACCTCAATCACATTTTCCGCGTGCGCGTTGTGTTCCGCCGCAGCCTGAACGACCTTGCGTGCGAAATTGAAGAATGCCTTCGCGTGCGGCGAATCTTCGCCGCCGAGGACTGCGGGCAGGCCGGTGTCGCCGCCCTTACGGATGTCGGGATCGAGCTCGACCGCTCCCAAATAGGGAACGCCGAATTGCCGCGCTGTACGCTCAACGCCACCTTTCGAGAAGATGTCGATCTCGTGCTGGCAATACGGACAGTGAAAGTGGCTCATGTTCTCGACCACTCCGAAGACGTCGACCTTCACACCGCGAAACATCTCGATGGCCTTACGCGCATCCTGGAGGGACACGTCCGACGGAGTCGAGACCACGAGGGCTCCGGTAAGCGGCACCGTCTGAAAAAGCGAGATCACCACGTCGCCAGTGCCCGGCGGCAGATCGACGACGAGAAAATCCAGCTCTCCCCACTCCACCTGCTGGAGGAACTGCTTGATGATCGAGTGCAGCATCGGTCCGCGCCATACCAGCGGCTTATCGCCAGGGCTGATGAAGCCGACGGAGATCACCTTCACGCCATGATTGCTGAGCGGCGCAATTCGATTCTGGCCGATCACCTCCGGCTGACGGTTCACGCCCATCATGAGCGGAACGTTAGGGCCATAGATGTCGGCATCGAGCAGACCGACTTTGTAGCCGAGCTTCGCCAGCGCCACGGCGAGATTCACGGCCACGGTGGTCTTGCCCACACCGCCTTTTCCGGAACCAACGGCAATCACGCTCTGTACGCCCGGCAGCGGCATCGGGCTCGGCGGCTGCGGACCGCCATGCATGTGTCCCACGGTGACTCCTTATGCGGAATTTGCGATTTCGTGATTTTGCGATTTCATGATTTCAAAATCACCCGATCGCGAAATCACAAAATCGCGAAATTCTCATGTGTCAGCGAGTTGACGCATCAGCTCCACAAGTAATCGATTATAGAGGGGAAAAGTGCCGGCTTCATCCGCGGGCGAGTTGGATGGCGCGCTTGCGTTCGCGCTCGGCTTCGCGCATTTCGCGGCGGCGTCCGGCATCTTCGAAGCGCTGTTTTTCCTCTTCGGCCTCGGGAATTACCTGTGGCACGGGGACATGTCGTCCACGGTTATCCACGGCGACAAACGTCAGGTAAGCCGAAGCGATGTGGCGGCTGGTTCCTGCTATGTAGTTTTCGACCCAGCACTTCACGCCGACTTCCATGGACGTATGAAATGCGCGGTTCACCGACGAACGCAGGATGAGCAGGTCGCCCACATGCACCGGGGCGAGGAAATCGATGTGGTCCATCGATGCCGTTACGACGTAGCTGCGGCTGTGCCGATGCGCGGCCATCGCGCCGGCCAGATCGATGAAGTGCATGAGACGTCCGCCGAGAAGACTGTTGAGTGGGTTGGCGTCATTGGGAAGAACGACCTCGGCCATCTGTGACATCGAAGCCGAAACCGGACGAGGCTGCATGTGGAATTCGGTCATAGCAACGTAGATTCGGATTGCCAGTACATCGATTCAAGCCTAGCGCATGAACGTTATGTCCTGAAAGGGAACTGTAACAACAATCGTCAAATTCCGACGCGCTTGCCCGCTTTGAGAGCCGTCATCATCTTCTGCAGACGCGCCTGCCGCGTCTCTTCCTTCTTCGCTTCCAAGATCGCGCGCACCCATTCCTTTTGATGAGTGTACGAGAGCGAATCCCAGGTGGACTGCGCGCGTGCGTCCGCGGCGATAACTTTGGTCATGGAGTCAGGCACTTCTACGACACGCTCTTCGCGATCGCGCTGCATCACCACATCCACCATGTCGCCAGCTTTGCATTTGCCTCCGGCGCGCAGATCTTTGTTCACGGCCATCATGTGGCCGCTGCCCATATTCGAAAGCGAGCTGCGAAAGGGAAAGCCGTTGATGCTTCCGCGCACGGGAACGCGAGCCTTGGTCCCGAAGACCTTCGGCACGTCAAATGGCGGCACTAACGCGGCCACTTCGCTTCCTTCCATGCCTTGAAGTTTTGTGCGAAAGCGAAAGGGACCGTCTCCGGGTTCAAAGACATTGTTCTTCGGCATTCATCCTTCTTCGCAAGCGCATCAGAGACGACGGACTACGTCTCTATAAAATTGGCGAGCCGATCGCACTCTCTAAAAACCGAGCGCGGTGAGTTCTTCGATATTCCAACTTCGCGATTTTGTGTTCTGCAACTTTTCCGCGTAGCGCGCTAGGACGTCCACTTCAATGTTGACCAGATCGCCGGGCGTGAGCTTCGACAGATTCGTTGCTGCAAACGTGTGCGGAATAATGGCGATCCGCACCCCCGCTCCGACGATATTCGCCACCGTAAGACTAATCCCTTCTACCGCGATCGATCCCTTTTCGACGACGTAGCGCGTGAGATCGGCGGGAAGCTCGATCTCCAGAATCCGGTCGGCGCTGCCTGCGCTTGCTGCCTGAAGAGAAACGATCTTCCCCGCCCCGTCCACATGCCCCTGAACGACATGGCCGCCGAGCGGAGTGCCTGCGGGTGTCGGCAATTCGAGATTCACTGCGCGACCAGGACGAAGCTGGGCGAGCGATGTGCGCGTGATCGTCTCTTGCGCGAGATCCGCGATAAAGCCCTCGGCTGTAGGGGAAAGGGCGGTGAGACAAACTCCGCTTACCGCGATGCTGTCTCCCTCCTTCAGCTTGGCTGCGATTGTCGGCGCGTAAACACGAATCCGCGTGCCGCTCGCCGTGCGATCCACGCCGGCAATCGTTCCTGTTTCTTGGATCAATCCGGTGAACATGGCGCAACCTCGTATGGATCTCGAATGTAGCCTTCCACCGCGAAATCTTCACCAAAACGGTGCAGCGCGATCGATTTGACCTGCGCGGCCTCGCTAATGCGCGGAAAGCCGGGACCGCTGGCAAATGGAACCGATCCGGTACCGGCGAGAATCTTCGGCGCATAAAACAGAAACACCTTGTCCACCACGTCAGCCGCGAGTGCCGTCCAATTGACGAGCGCGCCGCCTTCGATGATCAGGCTGGTGATCTCCATTTCGCCGAGCCGTTGAACGACGCTGGCGATGTCGGGACGTCCCTCCGGGGTTCCCGCGCGAACCTGCTCGACGCGAATCCCGCGCTCCTCGAGCTGCGCGCGCTTTTTTTCTTCAGCAAAGGAGCAGAAGATCACGAGATCGTTGTTGACGGTCTGGACCAGCCGTGAGTCCAGCGGCAACCGCAGCTTGGAATCACTCACGACGCGCAGCAGCGGACGACGACGCCGCAATCCCGTGCGATCCGTGAGCAGCGGATTGTCGGTGATCACGGTGTTCACGCCGACCATGATTGCGTCGGCAGCATGCCGCATCTCCTGAACCTTCGCGCGAGCTTCCTGGCTGGTGATCCAGCTTCCGGTGGCATCGCCCATTCCCATTCCGGAACTCGGAGGCGTGTAGGAAGGCGCGATCTTGCCATCGAGCGTCATGCCGGCTTTCAACGTGACTAGCGGCGCCTTGTGCACGATATACTTCGCAAACGCTTCGTTCAGCGCGCGCGCTTCGGCTTCGAGCACGCCGCAGTGGACTTCAACGCCGGCGGCTCGCAGCCGTTCGATTCCTTTGCCCGCGACCAGAGGATTTGGATCTTGCATCGCTGCATAGACCGTCGCGATGCGGGCCTGGACAATCGCGTCCACGCAGGGTCCAGTGTGTCCAGTGTGACAGCAGGGTTCAAGATTGAGATAGAGAGTTCCGCCGCGAGCGCGGCTTCCGGCCTTTTCAAGCGCCAGCACTTCGGCATGCTTCACGCCTTCGTAGGTATGAAAACCTTCTGCGATGATCTCGCCGCGAAAGTTAATAATCACAGCGCCAACACGCGGATTAGGTGAAGCTAGTGCTGTGCCCTGGCGAGCCAGTTCGAGCGCTCGCCGCATGAAAGTTGAGTGATCGAGATCGGCCATCGTCGGCTACTCGAACAACGAATCGACAAATGCCTGAGAATCAAATGGCAGAAGATCGCCGGCTTTTTCTCCTACACCGACGTAGCGCACCGGCAGTTTCAGTTCTCGCGAGATCGCTACGACTACGCCACCTTTGGCAGTGCCATCGAGTTTCGTGAGGACGATCCCGGTCACGCCCGCCGACTGCGTGAACTGGCGCGCTTGCTGCAAGCCGTTCTGGCCAGTGGTGGCGTCCATGACGAGCAGCGTCTCATGCGGCGCGTCGGCAATCACTTTCTGCGAGGTACGTCGCATTTTTTCAAGTTCGGCCATCAAGTTCTGCTTCGTGTGCAAGCGGCCTGCGGTATCGATGATTACATAGTCAGTCCCGCGCGCTTTGGCGGCGCTCAGCGCGTCGAAGAGAACCGCCGAAGGATCGCCGCCGGCGCGCGTCTTGATCACCTCCACGCCAGTGCGGCTGCCCCAGATCTCAAGCTGCTCAATGGCCGCGGCACGAAACGTGTCGGCCGCACAGAGCAGCACGGTTTTTCCTTGACCACGCAGCAGATTCGACAGCTTGCCGATGGTGGTGGTTTTTCCGGTTCCGTTCACGCCGACGATGAGCAGGACTTCCGGGCCATCGACCCGGCGAGGCGGAACACTGGTCGCGCTGTTAAGGATGCCGGCGATCTGCTCCTTGAGCAGACGCTTCAATTCGTCCACGTTGTCGATCTGTTTGTGTGTGGCGCGCTCGCGCAAGCCGTCCAGGACTTCGCGCGTGGTGGCCGTCCCCAAATCGGCGGCAATGAGCGAAGCTTCGAGATCGTCGAGCGTGTTGGCGTCGATCTCTTTATTGAAAGCGACGATCTCCTCGATACGATCGCTCAGGTTCTCGCGCGTGCGCGAGACCGCCTCTTTCATGCGTTGAAAAAGGCCGGTCTTCTGTTCCTTCTGCTCGTCGAGACTGCCGAATAGAGTCTGAATCATTGAGGGAAGCGCGTCTGCAACTACTCAGGAAAACCGGAGTTGGCGCGGTAATCTTCGATTATACGAAAGCGTCCATGGGATCGGCCTGACGCACCGAGCAATGCTTCAGCCAAACTAGCGTAGGCTCTGACAAGGTCTGCTCTCATCTTGCTTGCTTTTGCATGTGTTCGAGCAGGGCGACCTGGGCGCGTGTGGGATAGCGGTGTTTCAGTCTCACCAGGCCGATCCGGCGATAGCTGCGCTTGTCGGCGATCGCGACAAAGCGGCATCCCTTCATCGGAGTCGCGGCCATCTGCGGAACCACGGAGACACCGACGCCGGCCGATACCATGGCCAGGATTGTCGCGAATTGTCCGCTTTCGAAAACTACATTCGGATTCATGCGGGACCGCCGGCAGGCGAGCAGCGCGTTCTCGCGGAAGCAATGTCCTTCCTTAAGGAGCAGGAACGGTTCATTCGCGAGCTCAGCGAGCGCGACCGACACTCGCTGTACAAGCGCGTGATGATCGGGGAGTGCGGCGAAAAGCGGTTCTTGCGCGAGTTCGGTCGAAATCAATTCATCGCCTGGCACCGGGAGTGCCAGCAGCGCTAAATCGATTGTGCCTTCGTGCAGTCGGTCGAGGAGCACAGGCGTGATCTCCTCGACTACGCTCACCAGCACGCTGGGATGCTGGCGCGCAAAGCTGCTCAGAATCGCAGGCAACAGGTACGGCGCGATTGTCGGGATTGCCCCGAGGACGACCTCGCCCCGTTCGAGGTTCGCCATCTCACGTATTTCAATACGTGCGTCGCCGATTTGCCGCAGAATCGCCTGCGCTTTCGGCAAGAAGGCTTTCCCAAATTGGGTAAGCCGCGCTGAGCGTGGAAGACGGTCGAAAAGCTTCGCCCCTAGTTCGTCTTCCAGCTTCAGAATTTGCTGCGAAAGCGACGGCTGCGAGATGCGCGCCGCTTCCGCCGCGCGGGTGAAGTTTCCCGCCTCAGCGACGGCGCAAAAATAGCGAATTTGGTGAACTTCCATGGAAACGCAGCGACTAGCAATTAGCGATTAGCAACACCGAGCAGGAGCAAGCCCGGCTCCGGCCGTCCCCTATGCTTCAGAGGCCGTTTAGCTAATCGCTAGTCGCTAATTGCTAATCGCTCTGTTTTACCTATGACAAATATAGCAACGATATATTAGACCTATGGCTCGGCGGCATTCTAGTCTCGATTGCGGAGGAAAAATTTATGGCAAAAGGTAGTGTCGTCAAAAGTGGCGACGTGAACCAGCGCGTCGGGGTGGAAGTGATCCGGTCGCGCGGAGTCGATGTCGAGAAGCTTATCAAAATGCTCATCGCCAACGCCGGAGCAGAGTTCGCCAGCACCTATTACTACTACACGATTCTCCGCATGCACCTTGCGGGACACGAAGATTACAAAGAAATCTGCGAAGATGCGCGCCTCGAAGATCGCGCGCATTGGGAGCTGATCGTTCCCAGGATTTACGAACTCGGCGGCGAGTTGCCGAACGACCTCAAGGCCTTTCACGATCAGGCAGGATGCGAGGCGGCAAAACTTCCCAATCCGCCGACTGCGGTGAATATTCTTACGTTGTTGCTTGAATCCGAGCGTTGTGCGATTCGAAGCTGGAGCGAAATCTGTGACGTGACGTTTGGCAAAGATCCGCGCACGTACGATCTCGCTGCCCGCATTCTGAATGAAGAGATCGAGCACGAAGCGTGGTTCATTGAATTGCTCGCGCACGAGCGCGATGGCAAGTCGATCCCGTCAGGGCACTTCCGCCGCGGAGAACCCGGCGAGGCGCCATACAGCAAGAATCGCGGCTTCTACAATCCATAGTCGGCATCGAGATGCAGCCTGCCACGGCGAGCTGCATCTCTTTCCGTTCTCTTTGACGAAACGTGCGAATAGACTAGCTTAGGAGCCTAGAAGCTCAGCAGCTTAGCAGCTGCCTTACCGCAGCATTGCCATCAGCCGCACCGGCGCTTCGCTCGCGCGTTGCATTTTGAGCGGCGCGGCCACGCCGATCGCTCCCGATTTGGGAATAAGCGTGAGATTGGCAACGTTCCGTAATTCGTAAATTCCTTTTTGCGCCAGATACGGTGCTTCAGTTCCGATGACAGCGCTGCTTCCGGCAGTGCCGAAACCAACAACGTTTCTGGCTTCAACCAGAAAGCGGAGCGCATCCGGATCGACGACGGGCTCGACACCTTTTTTTGCCGAAGCCAGCAGGACAATGGATCCTTGTGGTACGGGGCCATGCGTGCGCTCGTAAGCGGCAACATCGTCCATCGTGACCAGCGATTCCGAATTGGGAAAATTCTTGAGATGCGGAACGATCACCACCAGTGGAGCAATCAGACGCACCGCCGGAAGCTGATCAATCGTCCAAGCGCCGCCGAAATCGGAAGGAGCCACCAGCGAGGTAGTAGGAGACGCATTTTGGGGCGACACGCTGGAAGTTAAATCCACGATCGTCCGAAATTGCGGGGCGGACGCTGAACTCCGCCGCTGAGCCGCGAAGAGCAGCATCGCGATCGAAAGCGTAGCGGCGACAACAAAGAGCTGAACCTTAAGAAATCTGCAACTCATACGGCACTCTTCCTCTGGATACGCAATCTCATCGCTTGGAGTTGCAGAGGACCAGGGGGACTCATAGCAGTTAGATGCGCGAGAGTGGATTTCGTTGGCAGCAGTTCTGCTGTTAAGCGACTAGCAATTAGCGATTAGCAACACCATGGTCAGGTCCGCCCCTTTCTTGCCCGTTTTTGGCGTTGGTGTTGGTTTTGGCGTTGGTGTTGATTTTGCTAGTTGCTAATCGCTAATTGCTCGTCGCTTGGTTCTCACGATCCGTGGTGCCGATGAAACGAGAATCGCCGACCGATAATGCCCTTCACAATCAAATGGTCGGTCGAGTGCGTCACCCCAACGCCAACCCCGAAGTTGAATTCCCATTTTGGAGAGACGTTAAGGTCGATGGCAGGAAAGAAGTCTTGCTCCTGATCGCGAAACGGATCGAAGCCGGTGAGATCGCCGTAGTCGCCATAGTATTCCAGGCCGGCGGCGATCTTCTTCGTCACGTCATAGCTGAATTTGAAGTTGGGCGAGAATTCGACGCCTTTGCTGACGCTCGGCCCATGCCACGAGCGGTCCAGTGTGGGATTGAACGATAGATACCAGGGACCGATCGTTTTATCCACGATCGGACGAATTTCCCATGTCCAGGTATCAGGCGAGAAGCGCGCGCGCTGGTAGCCGAATTCATTCGACAAGCTCACGCCTACGGGCCAGTGCCATTTTTCCGGAATGCGGAAGCGCGGACGAATGTGGTCGCCGACCCATTCGTATCCAAACCCGCTATGCGCGCTGGTGAAGATGTAGAAGCCAGTTTCGAACCAGTCGTTAAAGCCCTGCGTGATCTCTACCGTCTCATGCTCCGCGCCCGTTGTTGGCTCAGTGCCGTCAGCGGCGAAGCGCCTGCCGGGAACGGCCTTGGTTCCGGCCACGGTGTAGTTGCTGTGCAGTTCGACCATGGTCGAACCTGGCGACACAGTATCGGAACCATAGACCTGGATCTCGTAGTTGCCCTGAGCGTGGAGTGGTTGCGCGGCCGAGCAACATGCAATCAGCAGCAGGCAATAAACAAGCCGACTCGACAAACGGCATGACGAAAAATGAGAGAGGCTGAGGTTGGGGAGATTGCGTTTTGCCATGGAGATCGGAAGGGAAGCAGTCGATGATAAACCTTCGCTATGCGGGAAGAAACTCTCGCCACCCCGCATCTTCGCCGCTTTGCGGTTTGTCCCGCGAATTTGTCCGGCCATTCCTCTTTGTCCCGCGGCTTCTTGCTGAATGCCACTATGCGGGATTAGGCTTTTCACAGCATGCTCTCTTTCTTCCACGGCTTCACCTGAAGCTAGTGCCTCTTGACGCCCGGGTTGTCGTCAGCCATCTCCTCCAATAGCAGAAGAAAGAGTGACTCATGCTGCGCCATGCTTTTGTGGTTTTTGCGCTTGTTCTATTTGCCGTCGGATCTTTTGCCCAATCTGGAACTCCTGAACGGCATTTCCGTTTTCACTATGCGTTCACCGTGCGTAATACCCACGTTGGTGAGCCGATCCGGATCTGGTTTCCGCTGGCTCACTCAGGCGAATTTCAAGCGGTTAAGATCGTCTCGCAAACCGGCGATCTGCCCCTTCGTCGCGCGCGCGAAAGCGAATACCGCAACGCGATGCTCTATGCAGAGGACCTGCGCGGCGCGAAAGCCGAATATAACTTTGCAGTGGTCTATGACGTGGTTCGACGCCAGAGCACGGCATACCGAGAATCGTTAAGCGCAGAGCAATTGCGGCTCGCGCTGTCCGCCGACCGCCTCGTTCCTATTACGGGACTGCCTGCCAGCATTGCTGCTCGCCAGGTTGAAGGAATCCGCAAAGAACCGGCGAGAGCTCGCGCTCTCTACAACTACGCGCTCGCGAATATGCGCTATGACCATGTCGGCACGGGCTGGGGGCACGGAGACACGTTATATGCCTGCAGCGCCAAGCACGGCAATTGCACCGATTTCCATTCACTATTCATCTCGATGGCGCGCTCGCAAAATATCCCGGCGCGTTTCGAGATTGGTTTTTCCATTCCGGCCGAGGCGCGCTCGGGCGAAGTTGCCGGCTATCATTGCTGGGCGGAGTTCCAAAATGAAAATCACGAATGGGTCCCGGTAGACATTTCCGAAGCATGGAAGCATCCGCAGCAGCGAGAGTTCTTTTTTGGCCACTGGGACGACGATCGCGTTCAGTTTACCGTCGGCCGTGATCTCACGCTATCGCCCCGACAGGCAGGGCCGCCGCTGAATTACTTTGTCTATCCTTACGTGGAACTTGGAGGCAAGGACTATGCGAACGTCTCTTTGCACTTCAGCTTCGAAGACTTGGGAGATGGCGCTACGAAACGAGGCGGTGACCTGCGCAGCACCATGCGTTAGAAAAAAACTTTTTCAAAAAGATGTTTTTTAGAGAGGTCTCCCGCGGCCGTTTTGCGGCAGGCCCACCGTTTGTCAGGATGCCTTTTGCGCCCATTTTCCGGCTCTCTGGCGCGTCAGAGTCGCTTCGGTAGAGGTTTACCACTGTTGGCTCGAGGTAGGCCCTGATTTCATGAACAGCGTTTTCAATTACGTCGTCCACAAACGGGAATTCTGCGCGAGGGCACTTGACAAGAAGCATTGGGGCATCGTCTCTGCATTTTGAGCGTGTTCGTATCGGGGAGAGATGCCGAGCGGCCGCGTCGCCATGCAAACACTAAAAAGGAGATCGCGAATCAGTGACCGCAGCTCCCGCATTTGCAAGCAGAAAGCTAAACCGGAGAGCACGCGAAATGCCAGGGGTCGCACGACGTCTGGGCAGACATGGACAACGTCCGAAATACCGTGGTTCACATACCAGCAAAATGAGTGCTGTCGCCATATCTCAGACATGGCCTTGGGGAAGGGACAGCGGACACCCGAAAGTAGAGCCTCGCCGCAAGGAAAATCGCGCACGGAATCGTAAGCGTTCCACGCACTCTGGAAAAGCGGATCTCGTGAGAAATCAGACGCCAAGCAGGGCAATGTCTTCTGCTTTGGCCGCTTTGCGCAAGTCTGAATCGAGTGTCGCCAGGGGCAGGCCACGACGCTGCGCGAGTTCCAGATAAGCGGCATCGTAATACGTTAAGCGATAGCGAGAGACAATTTTCGCTGTGGCGGTCCACGCCTGCCGGTCTGTTTCAGGATCAAGGCGGATGGACATTAGCGAGAGATCGGCGAACGTGGCATCTCGGAATCGAGCATCGTGACGGCCGCGGCGAATGCCCATTTCGAGGATGTTTCCCACTTCCAATCGCCACAGGCTTGGCACCCATGCTCCCGCTTCGGTAACGTGCTGGAATACTTCCACAATTGCCGAGGTTGTCTCCTCGCTGTAGATCCATGCCAGGGTGGCTGAACTGTCGAGCACGAGACTCAAGGCCTTCCTCGATCCCGTTCAAGTTTCCACCTCTTCCACTGAAAGCGCCCGAGCTTTAGTCCCTTCGCGCGCAAACGGATGCGCTCGGCAGCTGCCGAAGCAGAAGCGCGATCAGGTTGGCCCGTATTGGGAATAAGACGAGCAACCGGCCTGCCGTGACGAGTAATGACGATTTCCTCTCCCTCCTCTACTCGATCCAGCAGAGTGCCGAGAGTGTTCTTGGCTTCGAATGCACCGACTTCACGCTTGGTGCTCATTGAAATCTCCACATTCCAGCTTAATCTAGCTTAACATGAACGATTTTGGTGAATAGTTCCGCCTCACTCATTGAAGATCGCGATGGGCGAAGCATGTGTCGTCTCCAGATTGGTCCATTTTTCTGTTGATGATTCTTGGATAAACTCCGCTTCCTCCTGTATGCTCCTGTGTTTCCCGGAGGGACCTTTGAAAGCCTTCATTTCCTTTCTCTCTCGCGTCTTTTTGATTGCTTTGGTGTTTTCTCTGGCTGTTCCTGTTTTGGGACAGCAGTCGGTTATCGACTTCTCGCACGCTTTGCACTGGCGCAGTATCGGACCGTTTCGCGGCGGACGCACGCGGGCGATTGCCGGCATTCCCAATGAGCCGAACACGTTTTATATGGCGCCGGTGAATGGCGGGCTATGGAAGACCGTCGATGCCGGGCGAACGTGGCTTCCCGTTTTTGATCATGAGCCTACCGGCTCGATTGGCGCGATTGCGCTGGCGCCCTCGAATCCAGACATCGTTTATGTGGGCAGCGGCGAGGGGCTGCATCGTCCCGATCTCTCCGTCGGCGACGGCATTTACAAATCCAGCGACGGTGGTAAGACTTGGACTCATCTCGGCTTGCGCGATGGGCAGCAGATTCGCACGATCGTCGTCGATCCGCGCGATCCGAATACGCTGCTGGTTGCGGTCGTCGGACATCCTTACGGACCTAACGCGGAGCGCGGCATCTATCGCTCGACTGACGGCGGCGAGAACTTCCAGAAAGTCCTCTATAAAGACGAGAACACCGGCGGGGCCGACATCGAAGTCGATCCCAAGAATCCTGACATCATTTATGCCACGATGTGGGAGGCGCAGGAAGGGCCATGGGAGAACGCTGCATGGGAAGGCCCCGGCGGCGGCATCTACAAATCGGAAGACGGCGGTAAAACCTGGCATCAGATCGCGACAGATCTGGCCGGAGGCGTCTCGCAGGCGAACCTGGCGATTGCGCCCAGCGATCCGAACCGCATGTATGCGGCGATTGCCGACGCTAAAGGCGCGGTCAAGGTCTATCGCTCCGACGATGGCGGCAACACCTGGATGAATCCCACCGACGATCCGCGTCCAGCGGTGCGCATCGGCGGAGGCGACCTGCCTGTGCCGGCAGTCGATCCGAAAGATCCCAATACCGTGTACTTCACCAGCACGGTGGTCTGGAAATCCACCGATGGCGGCAAGACTTGGACCGGATTCCGTGGCGCGCCCGGCGGCGACGATTATCAGAACATCTGGATCAATCCCAACAATCCGAACATTGTCTTCCTGGCGAGCGATCAAGGCGCGATTGTCACGGTGGACGACGGGCAGTCCTGGAGCTCTTGGTACAACCAACCCACAGCGCAGCTGTATCACGTCTCGGCAGACAACGCGTTTCCCTATCGGGTGTGCAGCGGACAACAGGAGAGCGGCTCCGTCTGCATCGCGACGCGCAGCAACGATGGCGAGATCACGTTTCGTGACTGGCATCCCGTTGCCGCCGAGGAATACGGCTACGTCGCGCCTGATCCGCGCGATCCGGAAATCGTTTATGGCGGCAAGCTCACGCGCTATAACCGCCGCACCGGCCAGGGACAGGACGTCTCGCCCGTGCCCACGCGCTCCGGCAACTTCCGCGTCGAGCGCACGGAGCCGGTGGTCTTCTCGCCGGTCGACCCGCGCATCCTGTACTTTGCCGCGAATACGCTCTGGCAGACCTCCGATGGCGGCGATCACTGGAAGCAGATCAGTCCTGACCTGACGCGCAAAACCTGGGAAGTTCCGGCAAGTGTCGGGAAGTATCGCAACGAGCCAAGCGCGCAACCGACGCAGCGTGGCGTGATCTACGCGATCGCTCCCAGTCCGCTCGACGTGAATCGCATTTGGGCCGGCACTGACGACGGTCTGATCCAGCTCACCACCAACGGCGGGGCATCGTGGACAAATGTCACACCGCCGGCGCTCGTTCCCTGGGCGAAGGTGTCAGTGATAGAAGCGAGTCACTTCGATCCCCACACCGCGTGGGCGGCAATTAACACGCTGCGGCTCGACGATCTGCGTCCGCACATCTATCGCACGCACGATGATGGCAAGACATGGCAGGAGATCGTCACCGGCATTACCGCGAACCAAGACGTGAATGCCGTGCGCGAAGATCCGAAACGCAAAGGCCTGCTCTTCGCCGGAACGGAAGACCAGGTGTATGTCTCATTCGACGATGGGGATCACTGGGAGTCCCTGCGGCTGAACATGCCGGCGACTTCGGTTCGCGATCTGCTGGCCAAAGATGATGACCTGATCGCCGCCACCCATGGACGCGGTTTCTGGATTCTCGACAACATCGGACCGCTGCGGCAAATGAGCAGCATCGCCGCTCAGGGCACCGAACTGCTGCATCCCGCGACTGCCATGCGAATACGCTGGGACACGAATTCGGACACGCCTCTGCCTCCCGATGTTCCCGCAGGCGAGAATCCGCCGGACGGCGCTGCCCTCGACTACTTCCTGGCACCAGGAGTGAGTGGGCCGGTCGTGCTCGAAATCAACGACAGCACAGGCAAGCTGGTGCGCCGATTCGCGAGCACCGATCCGGTTCCGCAGATCGATCCGCGTCTTGAAGTGCCGGATTACTGGGTGCGGCCGTCGCAGGCGCTCTCGGCCGAGCCGGGTCTGCATCGCTTCCTGTGGGACATGCACTATGCTCCCATTTCGGGAATGCGTGCGCAGTATCCGATCGCTGCGGTCTTTCATAACACCGCGCCCGCGCCGACTTCTCCGTGGGTGATGCCGGGACAATACACCGTCAAGCTAACGGTAAACGGCCAAACCTACAGCCAGCCGCTGACCGTGACGATGGACCCACGGGTCAAAACTCCAGTGCAGGGACTGCGCCAGCAGTTCGAGTTGTCGATGCAGCTTTATCAGGCTGCTGAGGAGATGAGTCAGGACCTCACACAAGTTGAATCCGCGTTGTCGCAGATCGAGCAGCTCAAAGGCAGAGCCAATGGAGAGGCACAACGATCACTCGATGATCTGAATACCAAACTGATCGCGCTAAAAGGTGCGACCGGCTTCCGTCGCCGTGGAGGAGGCGGACAGCCACAATCGCTCACCGCTGCGCGCAATCTGTTCGTCGGCGTGATGTCGCTGCTGCAAGGCGCTGACGTGGCCCCGACCGCCGCGATGGTGCAGACGACACAGGTGCAGCAGTACGCGCCCTCGTTGCATCAGCAGTGGCAAAGCGTAAGAAGCACGCAGATTCCGCAGGTCAACGCGCAATTGCGGTCGGCAGGATTATCAGAGATCCGCGTGCAATAAAAAACCAGACACGGACTACACGGATAGCACGGAAGACACGGACTTGAGCCAATGGTTGTCATCTTGAGCCTTGGAGTGTCCGTGTGATCCGTGCGTTCCGTGTAGTCCGTGTCTGGTTTATCTCGTGGGCTCCATCCGCAGCACGTCGTTCACGCGGTTGAAGTAGTTGAACAGACCAATCGCCGCGACGAGTTCGATGATTTCGCCTTCGTCGAAGTGGCGCCGCAGGTCAGCCCAATGCGCATCGTCGAAGGCGTGAGGATCGCGGGTTTCAATTTCCGCTAAGCGCAGCGCGGCTTTTTCGCGCTCGTCGAAATCGCTGCGCGACTCGAAGTCGGCTAGATGCTCGATCTGTTCGTCGCTCCAGCCCAGCCGTCTTGCCAAGACGGTATGCGAGGCCAGTCAATACTCGCAATGATTGATCTGCGAGGTGCGCACGATCACCAGCTCTTTCAGCTTGGCCGAGATCGTGCCGGTTTCCATGACCGCGCGAAAGTGCGCGACCATCGAGCGCAGAATCTCCGGCCGATGCGCCATCGTGCGGAACATGTTGGGCACATTGCCGCGAGCTTTCTGATAATGATCGAAAACATCTGCGCCGGTCTTCTCGTCCACAGTCGAGCGATCGAGGCGGGAGATGCGCATGGGAAACAAGCTGCTAAGCTTCTAAGCTCCTAAGCTGCTGAGCTTGAAACCAGGGCAGTCCAAAATGGGAAAATCGATTTCCGAGATTTGGAAAAAATATTTGTGGTTCGCCCCCAAGCTGCCAGGCCGAGAAGCTAGCAGCTTAGGAGCTCAGAAGCTGTTACTTTCCGAAAGATTTTACTGCGGTCGCTTCGTCGTCCTTCACGTCGAACACGGTATAGAGCTTCGTGATTTGCAGCAAGTCGTGGACTTTTTTGGTCAGGTTGAGCAGCTTGAGTTCGCCGCCCTGGTTGCGGACGGTGGTGAACGCGCTGACGAGCTCGCCGATACCGGAGCTGTCGATGTAGGTGACGTCGCCGAGGTTGAGCAGCAGTTTCTTTTCGCCTTTGCCGAGTAGGTCGCGGATCTGGTCGCGCAGCAAGACGCTGCCTTCGCCGAGGGTGATGCGTCCGCTCAAGTCGAGAATGGTTACGCCGTCCACGCGCCGGCTATTGGATTTCATGCTCACTGTAGTTCCTCCGAGGCCTCTCCTGAGGATTGGCCGATGTGTTTGATCAGCGTAATTTCCGTTCCCGGCGCCAGATTGCGGAAGCGCACTTCATCCATAAAAGAGCGGATCAGGAATATACCGCGTCCCGACTGCTTGAGCAGGTTTTCTTCCGCCAGCGGATCGGGAATATCTTTTTCGTCGAGCCCGCGCCCCTGATCGGCAATCACGATCTTCAGCGTGTCACCCGTGTTCTCGAACGAGACGGTCATCTTCTTGTTCGGATCGTACGCATTGCCGTGCAGCACCGCATTCACCGCAGCTTCGCGGACGGCCATGGCGATCCGGTGACACTCTTCGTCGTCAAACGGCATCTTGGCGGCGAGTTCTTCCGCCGTCTGCTCTGCCTTATTGACGCTGTCGAGCGAAGAGTCCAGCGTGTATGAGACCCGTTCTGAGGTCATGCTCATGTTGTCGAGTGGGTGCGCAGCCGCCGCCCAGAGCCATTTGCAGCATCCGATTGCGCCCATTCAAAAGGAAGTGGGTAGTTTGCCTATGGAAAGTGGAAATGTCAAACGGGAAGGAAGCCGCGAAGCCTCGAAGCTTCGAAGCTAAATTTTTTTCCTGATCCGCTTGCGTCGCAGTAGATTGCAGGCGTTGTGCGAGATTCACTCAGGATTACGTAACTGACGTAGCTGTTCAGCTTCGGGGCTACGGGGCTTGTTTTTGCCTGCTCACCTTCCGAGTCCTTGACAGTCTATCCATAGACGGCCTATATATGTTTGGCATGGCGACTAAATCTGAACTGATGCCGGGGACTTTGGACCTTTTGATTCTCAAGACGCTGGCGCGCGCGCCGCTACATGGATATGGAATCGCGCAAGCCATCAAGCGGCTTTCGGATGACGTGCTGACCGTGGAAGAAGGCTCGCTTTATCCAGCGTTGCAACGTCTATTGCTGCAAGGCTGGGTGAAGGGCGAATGGAAGATGACTGAGACGAACCGACGCGCGCGCTACTACACGCTCACTCGCGCAGGCCGGAAACAACTCGGCATCGAGCTCTCGCAATTCGAGCAGATGATCGCGGCGATTGGGCGAGTGCTGGAGAACGCTTAACGAGAGGTTACAGGGAACAGGTTACAGGGGAGAGGGGCTTTCCACCCATATGTCCACTGAGTCCATTGAGTCCACAGCGTCCATGAATGAGCGGAAGTTTCCCAATGAATAATCAACTCCTAAAGAAGTTGAACGCCCTAATCCATCGCCAGCAATTCACCTCCGATCTCGACGAAGAAATGGCTTTTCATCGCGGACAGAAAGAGCGCGAGTTGGTCGCCGGCGGTATGAGCGCGGACGAGGCGCACTATGCCGCCATGCGTGAATTCGGCAACGCGGCTCTGCTCAAAGAGCGCAGCGCCGAAGTTGCTGGGTTCCGTTTTGAAACCACGCTTCAGGACCTTCGCTATGCAGTGCGCCAACTGCGCAAAAATCCTGGGTTCGCCGCAACCGCGATTTTCGTGTTGGCGCTCGGCATTTGCGCCAGCGTGTCCATTTTTGCGTTCGTCGATGCGGCGCTGATCCAGCCCCTGCCTTATCCCGATCCCAACAGTCTGGTTGCCGTGACCGAAAGTGTGGCGATGATTCCACGAGCAGACCTGTCTTATCTCGACTACCTCGATTGGAAGCGGATGAACACGGTTTTCCGCTCCTTCGACGTGTACACAGGGGAGGGATATCTGATGCGCACTCCTTCGGGACTCGAGACGGTGCGGGGTGCGCGGGTGAGCGATGGTTTCTTCCGGACTTTGGGAGTGCGTCCGAGTTTGGGCCGGGACTTTTACCAAGGCGAGGACCTGCCATCGGCGCCGGGAACTGTCATTCTGAGCTATGGCTCATGGAAACGGCGCTTTGGAGGAAATAGTGACGTTATCGGCAAGAAAATCACTTTGGGCGACGAGCTGTACACGATCGTCGGCGTGCTGCCGCAAACTTTCGAATTTGCTCCCCGCGGCGACGCGGAGTTGTGGACGACGCTTCGTCCCCAACCTAAGTACTGTGAGTTGCGTCGCAGTTGTCACGATCTGGACGGAATCGCGCGTCTCAAGCCAGGCGTGAGCGTCATGGCGGCATTGGCCGACGTCACCAAAATCGCAAAAGTGTTGGAGAGCGAGTATCCCGATTCGAATCGCGGGCAAGGCGCAACGCTCGAGCCATTCTCTCAACGGATCACCGGTGACATTCGTCCGATTCTGCTCGTTCTGCTCGGAGGCGCTGGGCTGTTGTTGCTGATCGCGTGTGTCAATGTTGCCAGCCTGCTGCTTGTGCGATCCGAAAGCAGGAAGCGCGAGATCGCCGTGCGCGGCGCGCTTGGCGCATCACGCGCGCGGCTGTGGCAGCAATTCATGATCGAGAGTCTGGCGCTGGCCTTCGCGGCCAGCGTCATTGGCGTCCTCTGCGCGAGCTGGGCGATGCGGCTGCTCCTGCTGCTCATCCCTAAGGACATGCTTGCAGGGATGCCCTATCTCCAGGGAATCGGAATCCATGCCCATGTGATCGCTTTTGCCGCGGGGATCTTTGTGCTGGCCACTGCTTTGCTGTCGCTCACCCCGATCGCGCGACTCAAGTTTTCGGAAATGCGCGAAGGACTCGCGGAAGGAACTCGCGGTTCTGCGGGAACGCTATGGCGGCGGCTCGGCTCGCAGCTCGTCGCCGTCGAGTTGGCGCTTGCGGTGGTATTGCTCGTGAGCGCTGGACTCGTCGGCAAGAGCCTCCACCGGCTGCTGCATGTTGATCTGGGATTCCAGCCCGACCACCTGGCTCTGATGCGAGTGGCGCATTTATCCCCGGTGAAAGAGCCGAGCGATCCGCAGTTGATCGAGTTTGCGCGCAAGGTGCTCGACAGCGTTTCCAGCCTGCCCGGGGTGAAATCGGCTGCCATCGCCAGCGTGGTCCCCGTAAGCTTCAACGGGAACACGACTTGGGTTCGATTCGTTGGGCGTCCTTACAACGGCCAGCATAACGAGGTGAACGAACGCGACGTCAGTGCCGGCTATTTCAGCAAGATCAGAGCGAAGCTGCTGCGCGGACGCTACTTCGTCGACTCAGAAGACGAATCGAAACCCAGAGTCGCGATCATCAACGAGGCGTTCGCGAAGTTGTATTTTCCCGGCGAAGACCCCGTCGGCAAACAGATGGGTGATACGGACCTCTCGCCCAAATCGATCACCGAGATTGTTGGTGTCGTGGACGACGTTCGCGAGGGGCCACTGGATGCCAAGATCTGGCCGGCCGTGTACTACCCGTTCAATCAGAGCCCGAACGGCGGGTTCTCCGTAATCGTCCGTACATCACAGGCGCCTGGCGCAGCGCTGCCTTCCCTGGTGGCTGCCGTTCGTAAGGTCGATCGTGACACCGGAATCTTTAACCTGGCCACCATGGAGGAACACGTCAATACCTCGCCGTCGGCCTACCTGCATCGCTCTTCTGCATGGCTCGTGGGAGGCTTTGCCGGGTTAGCGCTGCTGCTCGGGATCATTGGCCTCTATGGCGTGATTGCCTATTCGGTCAGCCGCAGGACGCGCGAGATCGGCGTGCGCATGGCGCTCGGCGCGCAGCGGAAGTCGGTTTACCGCCTGGTTTTGAGGGAAGCCGGACTGTTGACCATTTTGGGAATTGGCGTGGGCCTGCTCTGTTCACTCTTAACGGCCAGACTTCTGGGAAGCATGTTATTTGGCGTGCGTCCGTGGGACGTGACGACCCTGCTAGGAGTTTCGGCCGTGCTCGCAGCGGCTGCGCTGCTGGCCAGCTTCTTGCCGGCGAGACGGGCGGCGTCGGTGGATCCGGTGGAGGCTTTACGAACCGAGTGATCCCACGGGTCTCTTAATGAGTTGTCATCCTGAGGCCCGGTGTTGGCCGAAGGATCTTGTGGTTGCTTTTGGTGTTGCTGTTGGCGTTGATGTTGCTTCGCTCCCGTTGCGCAGATCAACAGCAAAGGCAAAAGCAACCCCAACCCCAACACCAACCACAAGGTCCTTCGGCCAACACCAGGCCTCAGGATGACAACGCCTTGAGAATGTCGACTCCTGCGCGAGGAAATAACCGATGAACAATCGCCTCCTTCAAAAATTCAGCGCTCTCATTCATCGCCAACAGTTCGCTTCCGATCTCGACGAAGAAATGGCCTTCCATCGCGAGCAGAAACAGCGCGAGCTCGTCGCAGCCGGCATGAATGCCGAAGAAGCGCGTTACGCCGCCATGCGCGAATTTGGCAACTCCGCTCTGCTCAGGGAGCGAAGCCAGGAGACTGTCGAGTTCCGATTTGAAACTGCGTGGCAGGACGTACGATATGCTCTTCGTCAACTCCGCAAGAACGCGGGATTTTCGACGATCGCTATTGTGATCCTGGCGCTGGGCATTGGCGCGAGCACGGCGATCTTCAGCGCCGTGAATCCAATTCTCTTTCAGCCACTTCCTTATCCTCATTCCAGCCGCATTATGACCATATTCGAGAAGATGGGCGGCGGCTCGCGTCTGCCCAGCTTTGGGACTTTCCACGGACTGCAAGAAGGCAATCACTCGTTCGAAGCTTTGGCGGTGATGAAGGCTTGGCAGCCGGCGATGAGCGGCGCCGGCGAGCCGCAGCAGATCGATGGGCAGCGGGTTAGCGCCGATTACTTTCGCGTCCTGGGCGTTGTTCCCGCGCTAGGCCGCGACTTCCAGGCATCTGACGATGTCTACCGCGGTCCGAATGTGGTGATTCTTAGCGATCGATTATGGCGGCGGCGGTTCCACGCGAATCCAGCGATCGTTGGTTCCAAGATCAACCTCGACGACAACAGTAGCCAACTCACGGCAGGCGGCAATGTCTATACCGTACTCGGAGTCATGCCGGCGGGATTCGAAAATGTGCTGTCACCGACAGCGCAGCTATGGGCGCCGCTGCAATATAACCCCGCGCTTCCGCCCAACAGCCGGGAGTGGGGACATCATCTGGTCATGATCGGACGCCTGCGGGCCGGTGTGAGCCGCGCGCAAGCCGCCAGCGATCTGGACGTGGTCCTGCACACGCTGGCGACGATCTATGCGAAAGGCTTCAACGAAGCCGGCGGCGCTCCTCAGGGAGCCAACGTAGTCTCGCTCCACGACGACGTGGTCTCCGACGTGAAACCGGCGCTGCTGGCCGTGCTCGGCGCGGTCGTGCTGGTGTTGCTGATTGCGTGCGTCAACGTCGCCAATCTTCTGCTGGCGCGCGGCGCGCAGCGGCGCAGTGAATTCGCCATGCGCGCGGCGCTGGGAGCGTCTCCTCGAAGGATCATTCGGCAGTTGCTGACGGAGAGCGTGCTCCTGGCGATTATCGGTGGAACGATTGGGTTGATCGTCGCAGAAGCTGGTGTGCGCGCTCTGATCGCGCTCAGTCCTGCGGGCTTGCCGCGCGTGGATGCCATCCGCATCGATGGAGCGGTGTTTGCGTTTGCATTTGCGATCGCAGCGCTGGTCGGAATCGCGGTCGGCCTCACGCCGGCGTTGCAGGCCGGCCGCAGCGATCCCAACAGCAGCTTGCAGTCGAGTGCAGCTTCGCGCATGACAGCCGGCGGGCAGACGATGCGGCGCTCGCTCGTTGTTTCCGAAGTAGCGCTCGCACTCGTTTTGTTGGTCAGCGCCGGCCTTCTGCTGCGCAGCCTGAATCGCTTGTTCGCCATCGATCCTGGATTCGATGCTTCTCATCTGCTCACGATGCAGGTGCAGGAGTCCGGATCGCGCTATGCCTCGGATTCGGCGCGAGCGCAGTTCTTCGATCGCGCGCTGGAGGCCGTGCGTCACTTGCCCGGAGTCACGGCGGCGGCACTCACCAGTCAGCTCCCGCTCAGCGGTGACTCGGATACCTACGGCATGACATTTGAAGACTTTCCGAACGATCAGGGGGAGCCTGCGTTTCGCTACGCGGTGAGTCCTGACTATTTCGGCACGATGCGCATTCCGCTTCGCCGTGGGCGCTTCCTCAACGAGAACGATCGCGCAGGCGCGCCGATGGCTGTGCTGATCAGCGAGTCACTGGCCAGGCGCATGTTCCCGAATGTCGATCCGATCGGACAACGCGTGCGCGTAGGACCCATGGCGCTTGAGCCGGATAAACCCTGGGCAACGATCGTCGGCGTCGTGGGCAATGTGAAGCAGTTGTCGCTTGGACTGAACGAACCGGATGCGTTCTACACCACTAACACGCAATGGGCTTGGGTGGATAACGTGCAGTCGCTCGTTGTGCGCACGCGCGGCAATGCGGCAGCGCTCGCGCCATCCGTGAGAAGCGCGATCTGGTCCATCGACAAAGACGAGCCGATCGTGCGTGTCGCGACGATGAACAACCTGGTTGCGGGTACAGAAGCGCAGCGGCGTTTCACGCTGGATCTGTTCGCAGTCTTCGCGATCGTCGGCCTCGTGCTCGCTATAACCGGAATCTACGGAGTGTTGTCAGGAAGCGTAACCGAGCGCACGCGCGAGATCGGCGTGCGCGCCGCGCTCGGCGCTTCGCGCGGCGACATCGTTGGCCTAATCGTGCGCCAGGGAATGACGCTCACGGGACTGGGTATCGCAATCGGATTGTTGGGAGCAGCGGCAGCCACGCAGGCCCTGCTCGCGATGCTCTTCGGCATCTCGCGGCTCGATCCTGTGACTTACGCCGCAGTGATCGTGCTGCTCGCGAGCGTGTCGCTGATCGCGTGCTCGATACCGGCATGGCGGGCGGCGAGAGTCGATCCGGCGATCACGCTGCGGGCGGAGTGAAGCTTTGGGTGGAAGCCCCGCATTTATGCGGGGATAGTCCGCCGCGGCGGACGCAGCGGTAGAAAGCGATCCTCGCAAATAATGCGCTTTAGCGCCGGTCCACGCGCCAGCGCTAAAGCGGATTATCGTGTAAACGCATTCTTCCCGCGACGCTAAAGTCCGCCGCGGCGGACTACCCCGACTGAAGTAGGGGCTTCCACCGTTTGCGAACACTAGAGTTTCCTACCGTTTCGCCTGGCCGCGGACCATCTTCTTCATTTTGCGTTTTGCCGAGCCGCGGGGGACGGTGCGCTTGGCTTTAGGCGTCGCTTTTTTTCGGGCGGCGCGTTTGGCTTTCTTACGATCTTCTTTGCTGAGCGATTTTGTGTTGGCCATGAGTGTCCATTGATTCTAAATTCAGATTCACCACGGAGTCACAAACAATTTCCTGATTTCGTGATCGGGTGATTTGAAAATCGCGAAATCACGAAATCGCGAAATCCAAAATTCTCACATCCTCTCAAGCTGCGCGAATTTCTCCACCAGCTTCTTCACGCCTGCCTGCACGAATTTAACCGTGATCTTGGCCGTATCCCCGTCGCCTTCGCGCTGGAAGACGGTACCTTCGCCGTACTTGGGATGGCGGACGCGCTGGCCGGGACGGAATCCGCGCTTACCCGCAGGTTCGGGTACCTCGATTTTGGGCCGTGAAAACTTCTTCCCGCGCGAGGCGAAAAATTCCGCGATGTTGTCGATCGATTGGTAAGAAGCGCTCGCACCTCGCTTCGTCGAATAGGCTTTTTCCTTCGCCAAGGAGCCGCCGAACCGGGCGCGGGCGGAGACGCTCTGGTCTTCGTCTTCGTAGTTGTAGTGGCGTGACTCGCCTGATCCGACGTACTCCGCCGATGAACTGCGCGGCCGGCTGCCACCGATGGGTTCGAGCAATTGCGGAGGCACTTCCTCCAAAAATCGCGAGGGCACGCTGGCTTCGGGCAGCTCGTTGCCATAGCGTCTGCGATAGCAAGCGCGGCTCAGGAGCAGGGTGTCCATCGCGCGCGTCATGCCGACGTAGCAGAGGCGGCGCTCCTCTTCGATTTCAATGGGATTGAGGAATGTCCGCGAATGCGGAAACAGTCCTTCTTCCATTCCAGCGAGAAAAACGAGCGGAAACTCCAATCCTTTGGCCGAGTGCAGCGTCATGAGCGTGACGCGCGAGCTCTCGTCGTACTGATCGGTGTCGCTTACCAGCGCGGCGTGATCGAGAAACTCGCCCAGCGTTTCGCCGCGGTCAGCGGAGTCGCGCGCAGCGTTCGCAAGTTCCTGAAGATTTTCAATTCGGGAAAGCGATTCCGGCGAAGCTTCGTTTTCCAGCACGCGCACATAGCCGGTACGGTCAATCAAGAATTTGATGACCTCGGGCAAGGTCGCGGCATCACCGGGCGCCCGAAATCCGGTCGGCTGCTCGTCGGTGGCGTCCTCGCGAGTGACTTCCTGAAGAGACGCAGCCGGCTGCGCCTCTTCTGTAGCTTGCGCAAAAAGCTCGTGCTGCTCCAGCTCTCCAAAATCGAAGCTCGTGGCCTCGTCCTCGGGTTCCGCATGCTCGGGCGTGGCGATCTGTGCCGCAATCTCCTGGGACTGAGTGCTGACTGCTGAGTGCTGAGTGCTTACCTCCGTCGTCAGCTTCTCCGCAAAATTCCCGCCCAGCATCGCGCGGGCATCTTCGATGATCTGCCGGAAGTCCCGCAATGCCGAGATGGCGCGGGCGGGCAGCAGGTCGCGATTGATCGCGTTCTGCGTTGCCGTCCACATGCTCGATCCTGTTTCGAGCGCGAGATGTTCGAGAGTTTCCAGAGTCGTCTTGCCGATTCCGCGCGCGGGCGTGTTGACGACGCGCAGGAACGCAATTGAGTCATCGGGATTCTGGATGAGCTTGAGATACGAGATCATGTCTTTGATCTCGGCGCGCTCGTAGAACGAGAATCCGCCGACGACGTTGTATTTCACTCCGTAGCGGCGCAGCGCTTCTTCAAAGAGTCGTGACTGCGAGTTCGTGCGATAGAGCACTGCTGCCTTGCGAATCTCATCGCGCTCGGCAGGTTCGCGCAGGTAGCGCGCTATGTAGTCCGCGGCGAAGAGCGCTTCGTTTTCGCCGTCCGGAGCTTCGTAGTAGTAAATCGGCGTGCCACCCTGGCGATCAGTCCACAGCGTTTTGCCTTTGCGCTGTTTGTTGTTGGCCACTACGGCCGAGGCGCCTTCGAGGATGTTCTGTGTCGAGCGGTAGTTTTGTTCGAGGCGGATGATTTTCACTTCGGGAAAGTCGCGCTCGAATTCGAGGATGTTGCGGATGTCCGCGCCGCGCCACGAGTAAATCGACTGATCTTCATCGCCGACGACGCAGACGTTGTGATGCTCGCCCGCGAGCAGCTTCATCAGCTCGTACTGCGGACGGTTCGTGTCCTGGTATTCGTCGATCAGGATGTACTCGTAGCGCCGGTTATACCGCTGCCGGACTTCCGCCGAGCTCTTGAGCAGACGCACGGTTTCGAGCAGCAGGTCGTCGAAGTCCATCGCGTTGGCTTTGAGCAGCTCTTCGCGATAGAGCTTGTAAATGTGAGCCACGCGTTCCGTATTCGCGTCGTTCGAGTTGAGATAGACCTCTTGTGGATCGAGCATATGGTTCTTCGCCCAGGAGATTCGTCCCAAAACGGAACGCGGTGTGACCTGCTTGTCATCGATCCCGAGGCGGCGGATCGCAGCCTTCACCAGGGTCTGCTGTTCGCTTTCGTCGTAGATGACGAAATCTTTGGTGAGTCCCTGATTTCCGATGCGCAGAGCTTCGATGTCCCGTCGCAGGACGCGCACGCAGAACGAGTGAAAAGTCGAGATGCGCGGTTGGGCGACCGAGCGGTGTCCGACGAGGTGGTTGACCCGTTCAGCCATCTCGGCCGCAGCTTTGTTGGTGAAGGTCACAGCCAGGATCGAATCCGGAGAAACACCTTGTTCCTCAACGAGATAGCCGATCCGGTGCGTGATGACACGAGTCTTGCCCGAGCCAGCGCCGGCCAGGATCAGAAGCGGTCCGCTGGTCGTCTCGACGGCTTCACGCTGTTGCGGATTGAGTTTGCCGAGGTCCAACTTCCTCAGTGTACGAAAAAATCGGTTGACCCGAACCACAACGTCCCGACATGGAACCGGGCGTCCTCGCCCGGGTGTTGACTTTTCCAGAGGCCAAGAAACACCCGGGCGAGGGCGCCCGGTTCCACGAAAGCATGGGGCCGCGTTCGCTTCCGAACACTCTGTCCCGCTCACGGGCAGGGGAATTGAAGGTCCGCGGCGGTGGGCCTCACCAAAAATCTTCCATTTTCAGTAGCTTGGCTTTCGGAACCCTACGGCACATAACTTGCGTATTCCCAACCAGACGCTCCACGCGTTGGCTTCTTTCAGGAGACCGCGTCATGAGACAACATCGAGACGCCATCCTTTTATCGGCTGTACTGAGCTGCCTCCTCCTCTTTTCGGGATTTGTCAGCAAGACGCCGAATGCCTCCATCCGCTGCGTGAACGACAACATCAGCCGGCACATCGCCCAGCTTCGCTCCAAGGAAGCGCAGCAGAAGGCGTCGGCGGCACATTGGCTGGGTGAGCGTGGCACGGCAGCGCAGAAGGCAATTCCCGCCCTGGTCGATCTGCTCGGCGATGAGACGCCAGTCAGTCCTTCTCAGGCGAATGGGGATGGCGAATCGTCGACGACGGTGGGCCAGGAGGCGGCAGCCGCGCTGGTGAATATCGGTAAGTCCTCGACCGACGCGTTGATCCACACGCTCATCAATTCTCCGAAGGCTTACGCCCGCGAGAACGCTGCGTGGGCACTCGGCGCCCTCCATCGACGACAGATGATCTGAACCCCATCAACCATGCGTTCGGTCGCATTTCCTGCAAATTTCCCTATCGGCAGACGCTACTAGCTGCTAGCCTCTACTAGCAACATGAAAACAAAGCAGTTACTTCGAGCTTTGTGCCTCAGTTGGGAAAATATTCCTTCATGCGCTTCGACATTCTCACCATCTTCCCTGATTTCTTTCGCGGGCCGCTCGACTACGGCGTGCTGCGGCGCGCGCGCGAGCAGCGGCTGGTCGATGTCGAACTGTACGATCTGCGCGCCTTTACCCATGATCGGCACCAGACGGTCGATGATCGTCCCTTCGGCGGCGGCGAAGGCATGGTGCTCAAGCCGCAGCCGATCTTCGAGTGCCTGGAACACTTGGGCATTGCTCCACGGGACAGAAGAGCGCAGAGCGACTCGCCGGAGACTGTGATTCTGCTCTCCGCGCAAGGCAGGGCTTTCGATCAGCGTGAGGCCGAGGCACTGGCTAGTCTGGATCGCGTGGTATTGATCTGCGGACGCTACGAAGGCGTCGATGAACGAATCAGCGAACATCTTGCCGATCGCGAGATCTCGGTCGGCGACTTCGTTTTGAGTGGAGGCGAACTCGGCGCGGCCATGATCGTCGATGTCGTGGCCCGGCTCATTCCCGGCGTTCTGGGCAACGAAGCTTCGGCGCGCCAAGAGAGCTTCAGCAGTTCTGTGTCAAACGCAGTTGGTGATGCTCCGGATTCCACCTGCGGCTCCGGCGGCCTGCTCGACTATCCCCATTACACGCGGCCTGCGGATTTTCGCGGATGGAAAGTGCCCGAAATTTTGGTCTCCGGCAATCACGATCAGATTCGCCGCTGGCGCAGGATCAAAGCCCTCGAAAAAACGCTGCGCAATCGTCCTGAACTGCTGGAGAGAGCGGAGTTGAGCGCTGAAGATCGCGAGCTGCTGAAGCAGATCACGCGAACGTAGAGACGTTTTCACGCCTGAATCCTGCCGCGCTTCAGAAAACACCCGTCGCGGTGGCCAGCGTCTTTACTGGGCTATCTGCACAAAATCCGTAATTCACGATACAATTTACCTTTGTCCCTGCTGGCATGATCCTGCCAGGTTGGACCCAAGCGACCGCGGCTACCTCCAGCGAAGACCGGCGCGTCGCCCATCGTTCGAAATCTCAGCGTGGCCCGGCAAGATTCGGTGCGCGTGTGTGCGAAAGGAATTCGTTATGTCGATATCGCCGTTGATGGCCAAGGTTACGCAGAAACTCGAACGCAAGGATTTGCCGCACTTCGTCGCCGGTGACACCGTCCGCGTGCAGGTCAGGATCAAAGAAGGCGACAAAGAGCGCCTTCAGGCTTTCGAAGGCGTGGTGATCGCGCAAAAACGCGGACCGCAGGCCAGCATCACCGTCCGCAAGATCAGCTTCGGCCAGGGCGTCGAGCGCATCTTCCCGCTGAATTCAAAAGTCATCGACAAGATCGAGCGCGTTCGCTCCGGACGCGTCCGCCGCGCAAAGCTCTTTTACCTGCGCGAACTCAAGGGCAAAGCTGCCAGGCTGAAGGAAGTTGAGACCGAGCGCGTTTCGTAATAGCAAAATTTCTTACGAACGCGACACATGCGTCCGGCGTGTCCACCACGTCCACTAAGTCCACCACTGTCCACAAAAGCTCGCGGTCATCCGTACTTCTGATTCGGATCCGGCGCCGGCGCGACGGACCAGATCTGGGTGAGCACGCGCGAGAAGTTACCGCCAAGAATGCCCGCGATGTCCTGATCGGAGTAGCCGCGGCGGATCAGTCCTTGCGCAATGTCGAAGAAGCGCTTGGGATGGTTGAGGCCTTCGATGTCGTCTTTGTCACGAAACGCATAGCTGGACTTGTACCCGGCGTGGAGAGCCTTGCGCAGCGGCTCGGGTAGAGCATCGTAGCCGTAGAGATCGATGTCGCTGCCGACGCCGACATGCTCGACTCCGACCAGCTTCGCCACATGATCGTAGTGGTTCAGCGCGTCTTCGATCGTGGTGGGCTCGTGTGCCGTGACGAACATACGCACGCCGGTGATGCCCATCACACCGCCGGTCGCTGCCATTTTCTTGATCGCCTCATCGCTCTTGCAGCGCGGATGCGGATCGATGGCCCGGCAATTCGCATGCGTGAACAACACTGGCTGCTTCGACACAGAACAGGCATCCATCGATGTCATCTCTCCGCAATGCGAGACATCGACCGCCATGCCGAGCTTGTTCATGCGCTCGACCACCGCCACGCCAAAATCGCTGATGCCGCTGTCGTTGCGCTCGGTCGATCCGGTGCCGATCAGGTTGCGCGAATTGTAGGTGAGCTGCGAGATGCGCTGGCCGATGCTGTAGAAGAAATCCACGTCTGCCGGAGTACGGAAGTGCTCGGAATTTTGCACACCGAGGAGAATGCCCAATTTGCCGCTCTTCTTCACCGCTGCCAACGTCTGCGGCGAATCGATGCGCATCATCCACTCGCTGTGATGGGCGACGAAGCCGTCCCATTGCGAGAGGAAGCGGAGCGTCTCGTCGTAAGCGTTTGGTCCACCGGTGCCAACAGCGATGTGATAGACGTTGATGCCCGATTCCCGAAACGGAACCAGATCCTTTTGCGTGAACGTCGTCGGATCGTTAAACCACGTTCGCGGCGGGACTCCGCCGCGCGGCGCCGCGAGCGGAGCGATTGCCGCGTAGAGGCTGAAGGGATTCAGCATGTCCAGCACCGTCGCCTGCTGAACCAGGTTGATCGCCCGCGCCGAATATTTTTCGTTGCTCTGGGCAAACAACTCGAAGCTGCCCAAGTTGATCATCGGCGCAATCGCCGCGCCTGCCGCCGCTTTCAACGCTGTTCGCCGGCTTACCTTCATTCGCGTTCCCTCTCTTCTGTGATCTTGAGCTTCTGTGGAGCAGGGGTATCCACAACGTCCACGAAGTCCGCTACGTCCATTCCGAAGCAAAAAATGTGGATGCGAAGCATACCACGAAGAGCAACAGGTCTTGCCGTCGGGGCTAGGCGATAGGCTGTATCGGTCGCGGCTGGTGCAGGCGCGCTTTGCGCGAGAAGCGCAAGCGGAAGCGGTCGAGATAGAGATAGACCACAGGGGTGGTAAATAGCGTGAGCATCTGGCTCACGATTAAGCCGCCGACGATGGTGATGCCTAGCGGCTGGCGCAGCTCGCTTCCCGTTCCGGTACCGAGTGCCAGCGGCAGCGCGCCGAAGAGCGCGGCCATTGTGGTCATCATGATCGGACGGAAGCGGAGCACGCAAGCTTCGCGCACCGCGGCCTCAGGCGACTTGCCGCCTTCGCGTTCACTTTGTAGCGCAAAGTCGATCATCATGATGGCGTTCTTCTTCACCAATCCGATGAGCAAGACGATGCCGATCATGGCAATCACCGTGAACTGCGTGTTGGTGAAGAGCAGGAAGATCAGCGCGCCGACTCCAGCCGACGGCAGCGTGGAAAGAATCGTGATTGGGTGAATGTAGCTCTCATACAAAATGCCAAGCACGATGTAAACAGCCGCCAGCGCCGTGAGGATCAAGATCGGCTCGCTCGAGAGTGAATCCTGGAATGCCTGTGCCGTGCCCTGGAATCCCGGATGGATCGTCGAAGGCATGCCCATCGTGCGTTCCATGTCTTCGAGCGCGGTGACCGCAGCGCCAAGCGCTACGTGCGGCGCGAGATTAAAGGAGATCGTGACGGCAGGGAATTGCCCCTGGTGCGCGATCGCGATGTTAGCTTCGGCCGGCTCGAAATGCGCGAAAGCGCTGAGCGGGACCTCCATGCCCCGCGTGGACTTCACGTAGATGTTCTTCAGCGAATCCGGGCTTTGGCTGTACTTGGGATCGACCTCCATGATCACGTGATACTGGTTGATGCCGCTGTACATCACCGAAACCTGCCGCTGGCCGAAGGCGTCGTAGAGCGTGTTGTCGATGGTCGTTGGACTCACGCCGAGACGCGAAGCCGTGTCACGATCGATGACAACCGTCTCTTGCAACCCGTGATTCTGCTGATCGCTGTTCACGTCGCGCAGCTCCGGCATCTTCTGCATCTTCTGGTAAAGCTTCGGAGCCCAGTTCAGCAGGTCTTCCAGATTGTCGCCTTGCAGCGTGTACTGGAACTCGGAATTGCTGTGGCGTCCGCCGATGTTCACGTCCTGCACAGGAACCATGAACAGGTTCGCGCCGGGAATGTGCGAGAGCTTCGGTCGCAGCCGATTGACCACGTCATAGGCGGAGACGTCGCGGCCATGCCCGAGCGGCTTGAGCGAGATGTACATGCTGCCGGAGTTGAATCCGCCGCGCCCGCCGGTAAATGCGGTATTCGCGTCCACAGCCGGATCTTTCATCACGATCGCATTCATCTGCTTCATCTTCTCGGCCATGGCCGGGAACGAGATGTCCTGCTGCGCGATCACGCTGGCGGAGATGCGGCCCGTATCCTGCTGCGGAAAAAACCCCTTCGGCACGATGATGTAGAGATAAACGTTGAGACAAACCGTGAGAATCGTGATCGTCAGCACCAAGGGCTGATGTTCCAGCACCCAATCGAGTCCGTGGGTGTAGGCGGTCAGCATGCCGTTGAAGGCGCGCTCGCCCGCGTTGTAGAACCAGCCGTGCTTGCGTTCGTGCTCGGAGCGCAAAAACTTTGCGCACATCATCGGCGTAGTGGTGAGCGAGATCACCAGCGATAGCATCACCGCAATGCTCAGCGACACAGCAAACTCGCGGAAGAGCCGGCCCACAATCCCGGCCATCGCCAAAATGGGAATGAAGACGGCGATCAGCGACGTGCTCATCGAGAGCACGGTAAAGCCAATTTCTTTCGCTCCCAGGAAAGCCGCCGCCACCGGCTTCATGCCGGCTTCGAGATGTCGAGTAATGTTTTCAATCACCACAATCGCGTCATCGACGACGAAGCCGGTGGAGATCGTCAACGCCATCAACGAAAGATTGTCGAGCGAATACCCAAGCAGGTACATCCCGCCAAAAGTTCCAATTAGGGAAAGCGGCACAGCCACGCTGGGAATCAGCGTCGCCCATCCGCTACGCAGGAAGAGAAAGACCACTAGGATAACGAGGGCGACCGAAATCGCCAGCGTGCGCTGCACGTCGTTCACCGAGGCGCGGATCGTAGTCGTGCGATCGACCGTAGGAATCAATTTAATCGAAGGCGGAATCGATGCCTGAAGCTGCGGCATCAGCGCGCGGATACGATCGACGGTTGAAATGATGTTCGCGTCCGGCTGGCGGAAGATCACGAGCAACACTGAAGGCTTGCCGTTCGCCAGACCCATGTTGTTGATGTCTTCGACCGAGTCCTTCACATCGGCGACTTGGTGCAGAAAGACCGGCGTGCCGTTGTTCGACGATACGATCAGGTTCTGGTACTGGTCGGCTTTAAACAATTGATCGTTGTCGTTGATCATCCAGGCGTCTTTCACGCCGGTGATCTCGCCTTTCGCCGAGTGCGCATTGGCCGCGCCGATCGCGGTGCGGATCGCCTCAATGCCTACGCCCAACTTGCTCAGCAGCAGCGGATTGACTTCCGCGCGAACGGCAGGCCTTGAGCTTCCCCACACGAAGACCTGTCCGACGCCTTCGATTTGCGCCATCTTCTGCGCAAGGATTGAATCGGCGAGATCATACATCTGTGGCCGCGACATCACGTCCGACGTCATCGCGATGATCATGATCGGAGCGTCGGCCGGATTCACTTTGCGCCAGCCTGGATTGCTGGGCAGATTCGCTGGAAGCTGTCCGCGCGCGGCATTGATAGCTGCCTGCACGTCGCGTCCGGCTGCGTCGATGTTGCGATTGAGATCGAACTGGAGAACGATGCCTGTGGACCCCAGACTGCTGCTCGAGGTCATCTGCGTCACGCCGGCAATGCGTCCGAATTGCCGCTCCAGTGGCGTCGCGACAGCAGAAGCCATCGTCTCCGGACTTGCGCCGGGCAAGCTCGCGCCCACCGAGATGATCGGATATTCGACTTGCGGCAGCGGCGCCACTGGCAGCTTCATGTAAGCAAGGATCCCCGCCAGCAGCAGCGCAATGCTGAGCAGCGAGGTGCCCACCGGCCGTCGAATAAATGGCGCTGAGATGCTCATAACTTCAGGGGACAGGTTACAGGGGACAGGTTACAGGGCCCAGGGAGAAAGCAAGCTTGATCCTGATCATGAATTCCCATTTTGAAAATCTGCATCATAGAGAGACGCCGTAAATTCTTTCCGGGGATTTTACTTTCATCTGTCCCCTGTAACCTGTTTCCTGTAACCTGCCTTCTCTCCCTGTTCCCTGTAACCTGTCCCCTGTAACCTGCTTTTCAGTCCGCTCCTACGATCTCCTCTTCCTGATTCACAATGTGCATTCCGCTAAACCGTCGCGCTAGGCGATCGAAGAACAGATAGACAACCGGCGTCGTGTACAGCGTGAGCGCCTGGCTTACCAGCAATCCGCCCACGATCGTCACGCCGAGCGGATGGCGCAGTTCCGATCCGGTGCCGCTGCCTAACGCGAGCGGCAGGCCGCCAAACAGCGCGGCGAAGGTCGTCATCAGAATCGGACGGAAGCGCAGCAGACACGCCTGGAAGATCGCCTCTTCCGGCGGCTTGCCCTGCTCACGTTCGGCTTCGAGCGCGAAGTCGATCATCATAATCGCGTTCTTCTGCACAATGCCGATCAGCAGGATGATGCCTATGAGCGCGACCACGTCGAGCGCCATGTGGAAGATCAGCAGCGCGAGGATCGCGCCCACACCGGCCGATGGCAGCGTGGAAAGAATCGTGACCGGATGAATGTAGCTTTCGTACAACACGCCGAGCACGATGTAAACGGTGATCAGCGCAGCAAGAATCAAGTACGGTTCATTCGCCAGCGAACTGCGAAAGACCGCCGCCGTTCCCTGAAAGCTCGCGTGAATACTGGCCGGCAGACCGATCGCCTGATTGGCGGCGTCAATGTCTTTTGTTGCCTGTCCGAGCGAAGCGTTCTGCGCGAGATTAAACGAAATCGTTGTGACCGGGAACTGTCCCTGATGATAGACCGCGATCGGGGCCTTCTTGGTCTCGATATGCGCGAAGGCGCTGAGCGGGACAATCTGTTCTTTGGCCGCCGACGATCCCGGCAACTGAGAGAAGTTTGTCGTCGAACTCGACAGCGTGCTGGCCGTCGCGGATGTTGACGAACCCGCCGCTTGGCTCGCCGCTGCCGACCCGACAGTGGGAGGCCCAACGCCTGAGCCGCCCGAAGCCGGCGTTCCGCCCGGGGAAGCATGGACGTAGATGTTCTTGAGCGCGTCCGGCGTGAGCGCCTGGTCCGGATCGACCTGCAAGACAACGTGATACTGGTTGAGCTGGGTGAAGATCGTCGAGATCAGCCGTTGCCCAAAAGCGTCGTAGAGAGTGTTGTCGATCATCTGCGGCGTCACGCCCAGGCGCGAGGCCGTGTCACGATCGATGACTAAATCCGCTTCGAGGCTCCCGGTACCCTGATCGCTCGCCAAACCCTGAAGTTCAGGGATGGTCTTCAGCTTGTCCATCACCTTAGGCACCCATTGGGCGAGTTCCTGTGCGTCGGCATCCTCGAGCGTGTATTGGTACTGCGTGCGGCTCACCCGGTTGTCAACCGTGATGTCCTGCACCGGCTGCATGTACAGCGTGATGCCCTCCACCTGCGCGACTTTCGGCTGCAGGCGGCGAATGATGTCCGACGCGCTCAGGGTGCGATCGTCGCGCGGTTTCAGGTTGATCTGAATGCGGCCCACGTTCGGCGTCATGTTCGTGCCATCGACTCCGATGAACGACGACAGGCTTTCCACGTCAGGATCTTGCAGGACGGCGTCGGCGATGCGCTGTTGCCGTTCCATCATCGAGGGGAAGGATGTTGTCTCCGGCGCTTCGGTAATGCCCAGGATCACGCCTGTGTCCTGCACGGGGAAGAACCCTTTCGGCACGACGACGTACAAAAAGATCGTCAGGATCAGCGTGCCGAGCGTGACGAGCAGAGTGATTCCCTGATAGCGCAGAACCACCGTCAGCGTGCGCCGGTAGAAGCCGATCAGATTTTGGAACCAGCGCTCGGAGGTGCGATAAAACCAGCCTTCATGCTCCATGTCCACCTTGCGCAGCAGGCGCGCGGACATCATCGGCGTGAGCGTGAGCGAAACAAAGGCGGAGACAAGAATCGTGACACTCAACGTGATCGCAAACTCGCGGAAGAGGCGTCCAACGATGTCGCCCATGAATAGCAGCGGGATCAGCACGGCAATCAGCGAGACCGTCAACGACAGAATCGTGAAGCCGATCTGCTTGGACCCGAGTAGGGCCGCTTCCATCGGCGAGTGTCCCTCTTCGATGAAGCGGTCGATGTTCTCGATCATCACGATGGCATCGTCCACAACAAAGCCAGTGGAGATCGTGAGCGCCATCAGCGAGAGATTGTCGAGCGAGTAGCCGAGCAGATACATCACGGCAAAAGTGCCGACAATCGAGAGCGGAACCGCGATGCTGGGAATGATCGTCGCCGCCACGTGGCGCAGGAAGAGAAAGATCACGAGTACGACCAGCGCAATCGTGATCATCAACTCGATCTCGACATCTTTGACGGAAGCGCGAATCGTGAGCGTCAGATCGGTGAGCACCGAAACTGTAACGGTGGGCGGCAGCGAGGACTTGAGCTGCGGCATCAGCTTCTGAATGCGATCGACCACCTGAATCGTGTTCGCGCCCGGCTGGCGCTGCACGTTCATGATCACCGCCGGCGTTTTGTTCATCCACGCCGCTTGCTGCAAGTTCTCGACGCTGTCCGTAACCGTGGCCACGTCCTGCACGCGCACGGGCGCGCCATTGCGATACGCAATGATCAGCGGTTTGTATTGGTCGCCGGAATAGATCTGATCGTTGGCGCCGATGCTGAACGATTGTTGTTTGCCTTGAAGATTGCCTTTCGCCTGATCGGTGTTGGCGAGCGCCAGGCCGCTACGCAGATCTTCAAGACTCAGTCCATACGAAGCCAGCGCGGTTGGGTTCGCTTGAATGCGGACCGCAGGCTTTTGCCCGCCGCTCAGTGTAACTAGTCCGACGCCGGGCAATTGCGATATCTTTTGCGCGAGCGTGGTATCCGCGAGGTCTTCGACTTTGCTCAGCGGCAGCGCCTGCGAGGTAAGCGCGAGCGTAAGAATCGGAGAGTCCGCCGGATTCACTTTGCTGTAGATCGGCGGATTGGGCAAGTCACTCGGCAGGTAGGTGGCGGCTGAGTTGATTGCCGCCTGCACTTCCTGCTCGGCGACATCGATGTTCTGGTCGAGTCCAAATTGCAGCGTAATCAGCGATCCGCCATAAGAGCTCGTTGACGTCATCTGCGACAGTCCGGGAATCTGGCCGAACTGCCGCTCCATCGGCGCGGTCACCGACGAGGTCATTACGTCCGGGCTGGCGCCGGGGTAGAACGTGAGGATCTGAATGGTGGGATAGTCCACCTGCGGCAACGCAGACACCGGCAGTTGCCGGTAAGCAACAATGCCGGCCAGCAGGATGCCAATCATCAGCAGCGATGTGGCAACCGGCCGCAGAATGAAGATGCGAGACGGATTCATTTACTGAGTCGGCGCACCCGCTCCCATTTCCTGATCGGAAGGCGCTACGGTCCCGGCGTGTCCCTGTTGCGGCTGAACCTTGGCTCCGGGTTGTAGCTTCTCTTGTCCATCGGTCACGACCAACTCGCCCGCCTTCACGCCGCTGGAAGCCACATCGACAGTGCCTTCAGTAAATGCGATCTTCAGCGGACGAGACTCGACCGTGTTGTCGGATTTCACAATATAGACGTAGTCACCACCCTGCGATCCATGTTGCACCGCAGCAGCCGGCAAAGTGGTCGCGTTGTTCGCGGTGTACACCTGCAAACGCGCATTGACGAACTGGTTGGGATAGAGCTTGTTGTCCTGGTTATTGAAAACGCCCTTCAACCGGAACGTTCCCGTATTGGGATCGATCTGGTTGTCAATCGTTTCCAGGCGTCCGGTGGAAATCAATTGCGTGTCGTCGCGGCTCCAAGCCTGCACCACCAGCGGCTTATTCGCCTGCATGTGCGAGGTGACCATCTGCAGGTTGTCTTCCGGCAGCGTGAACAGCACCGCGATCGGATGCAGTTGCGTGATCACGATCAAGCCATTCGGGTCGGAGGCATGCACCATGTTGCCCGGATCGACCAACCGTAATCCAACTCGGCCGTCGATTGGCGATTTGATGTGGCAATACGTGAGGTTCAGCTTGGCGTTATTGATCAGCGCATCGTCGGCGCGCACCGCGCCTTCATCCTGCGCAACCAGCGCCTGCTGCGTGTTGTACTGCTGCTGCGCGATCACGCCTTGCTTGTAAAGATCGCCATAACGTTGCAGGTCGCGCTGCGCGTTTTCAAAATTGGCCTGATCTTTGTATTTCGTCGCCTCCGCCTGGCTGACTGCGACTTCGTAAGGACGAGGATCGATCAGCGCCAGCTCTTCACCTTTGTGTACCTGCTGGCCTTCGCGGAAGTTCACCTGCATCAGCTCGCCATCGACGCGCGAGTGAAGAGTCACGGTGTAAAACGCCTGCACGTTCCCGAGCCCTTCGAGGTACACGGGAACGTTCTGCTGCTTCACGGCTTCGACGGCCACGGGTGTGGGGCGATTCGGATCAAAGGCGCCCCCGCGTCCGCCTGATCGACGCCCCTGCTGCTGACTTTGCGCCGCCTGATTGTTGGCGCCGGCGCGGTGATAGATCACATATCCGAGCGCGGCGACGATGAGAACAACGATGACCCAGAGAATGGGTCGGCGTCGGCGCGGTTGCGGCGGAGGAGCTTCCACTTCGGGTTCTTGCACGTCAGAAATTTTGGTCAATTGTGGAGGCATATTCGATCTTACTTCCTGCTGGGGGACACAAACCTACTACTCTACCGCATCGACGGTTATCTGATTTTGGATGCTGTCGCCTTCAGAAACTATCTGCTAGAGCGGAGCAGCCCAAGAGACCTGGAGGACCCACGCTCTGGACGGAGGGCCGGGGACACCCACTGTCACTTACTCATTAGACGAGCACCCCGTCAGAAGAGGAGTTAAGTTTTGTTAAATCAATGGCGTAAGCAAGACAAGTCAGTACCGTTCCCGGTAAGGAACGGGTAACGGATCTCTCCATGGCGCCGCGGCATTACCCGTCCGCTACCGCAGACGGTACCGACACGTCCAGTTCAATTTAGACTAATCCGTTGTTTTCCCCGTCTCAGGAGAACTCTTTGAAGATCCCCAATTGTGTCAACGGTGAGTGGAAGCAAGGTGAAGGCGACGGGCAGCAGCTCATCGATCCGGTTACCGGCGAAGCGCTGGTCAGCGTCAGCTCCGAAGGCATCGACTTTGCCGAGGCGCTTGCGTTTTCGCGCAAATACGGCACCGGCGGCCTGCAGACGCTCACGTACAAGCAGCGCACCGACCTGCTGGCAAAGATCGCCGATGTGCTCACGAAAAATCGCGATGAATATTTCGACATTTGCCTGCGCAACATGGGCGCGACCAAAGGCGATGCCGGCTTCGACGTCGATGGCGCGATCTACACGCTCAAGCAATATGCCAAATGGGGGCAGGCGTTAGACGGCAAGTTGATCAAAGAGGGCGCGGTCGTTCCGCTCTCGAAAACCGGCGCTTTCCAGGCACAACATTTTCTGCAGCCGCTCGAAGGCGTGGCAGTCTTCATCAATGCATTCAATTTTCCCGCCTGGGGACTCTGGGAGAAGGCCGCGCCCGCGCTGCTCTCGGGCGTAGCCGTACTGGTGAAGCCTGCAACGCCGACCGCGTGGCTCACGCAGGTGATGGTCGAAGACGTGATCGAAGCGGGAATTCTACCGGCAGGCGCGCTCTCGATCGTCTGCGGTTCAGCGCGTGACCTGCTCGATCATCTCGGCGCCGACGATGTAGTTGCATTCACCGGTTCAGCATCGACGGCGCATAAGGTTCGAGGCAATGGAAGCGTGATCGCGAATTCAGTTCGCGTGAACATCGAAGCGGACAGCCTGAACGCTGCGATCCTCGGTCCAGATGCGCCCGGCACACAGCCCTTCGATTTGCTCGTGAAAGAAGTTGTGCGCGAGATGACGCAGAAAGCCGGACAGAAGTGCACGGCGATCCGCCGTATCTTGGCGCCAAGAGACAATGCCCGAGCGGTCGCCGATGCGATTGCTGCGGCGTTGGCCAAAGTTCAGGTCGGCAATCCGCGCAATCCAGAAGTGAAGTGCGGACCGGTCGTGAACAAAGCCCAGCAAAAATCGGTGCTGGAAGGAATCGCCGAACTGAAAAGGGAAGCGAGCGTCGTTTTCGGAGCCGACAAAAGTTTTCACCTGGTCGATGCCGAAGCGCAGAAATCCTCCTTCGTGCAGCCGACGCTCCTGTTTTGTGAAGACGCGGCCAAGGCGCAAGCCGTGAACGAAGTCGAAGTCTTCGGCCCGGTCGCTACGGTGGTCCCGTATGCAATCCCGCTCCATGACAATCCGAATCCTGAATTTCTGTCCTCGGCGTGCTCACCGTCGGCAGCAATTCGCCTCGCGCGCCGCGGCGGCGGATCGCTGGTCGCCTCGATTTTTTCCGATGACGCGGATTTCAAGCGCCGCGTTTCGCTCGGCATCGCCAGCACCCATGGAAGAATCATGGTCGTGGACAGCACTGTCGATGGCCAGCACACCGGCCATGGCAACGTGATGCCCAACTGCCTCCACGGGGGTCCCGGCCGCGCCGGCGGCGGCGAAGAACTCGCCGGGCTGCGCGCGCTGGAGCTCTACCATCGCCGCTTCGTCGTCCAAGGCCCGCCGGAGCTGCTGAACAAATTGTCCGAGCGCGCGGTGGAGTTATCTACGTAGGAAAACCCGACACGGACTACACGGAACGCACGGATCACACGGACAAATCGGAATTCTTAGAGCAGGACCAAGTTTCAGGTTTGATGTAGACCGAAGAATATTGCCGCTGCTGGCGTTAGTGAATCGCGGTTCTATCTTGCAGGCGCGGAGCGCCGTTCGCCAAAGGTCAGCCCACGCCGGAACCTGGATTATTCACATGTCGAGAGAGGCAGCATAAGCGTTGTCATCCTGAGTCCGCCTTGGCGGGCGAAGGATCTCCGCCGATGCTTAGGACTCAAATGCTTTGTCCCGGCTCCTCCAGCGCAGTTTTTCTTCGAGGGACCGGGATGCCACATTTAAGCACGAAACATTCGCGGAGATCCTTCGTCCGCCAAGGCGGACTGAGGATGACAATTTTACAAAAGTGCCTGGTTTCCGTCGTGCTGGAAATGTGACAAACCTCATGAATGCTGAGGATTCGTCAACTCGCCCGAAACCTGATGAATACTCCAGGGGAAGGCGTGGGTTCCGGTCCCCCCGAGATAGGAGCGCCGGAGGCGCGGCACTTGGCGCAGTTTGGTGCCGCGCCTCCGGCGCTCGTGGCAATTCTTGCTCCTTCCACCCACACCTGCCGGTGTGGGCCGACGTTTGGCACCCGGCGCTCCGCGCCTCAATCAGGGAACGATTGGGTGCGCCTTTATACTCTCTCCGTTTGCCGCCAACGAAAAATCCTCGATTGCGCAATCGGTCTACAGAAACTGTGGTTTTGCTCTAGTTCTTGAAGTTCACCGGAAAAAAGATAAATTGATTGTCGATTTTCAGCTTTCCAAACGACAATCTGGTAGCAGACGATCAACTACGGTTCCTAAGTGACAGGAACTGAATCCCGGAACACGGGAAAATTTGGAGCTGGAGCCGGGGCGTTCCAGAATTGTGGGCAAGAAAGGTCTGTCATGGCATTTCTGCGAGATTTGAGAGTCGCATTTCATTCACTGAGGCGGACGCCGGGGCTGGCGTTCACGGTGATCGTAACGCTGGCGCTGGGCATCGGCGCGAACACAGCGATTTTCGCGCTGGTCCGCGGCGTATTGCTGAAACCGCTGGTCAATCGCGGCGAGAACCGCCTGATTTACATCCAGCAAAGCGCTATGGGTCTGGACGAGCCGGACACCACGTGGTCGGTGCCGGAAATCAACGACCTCAAAGACGGTACTCACTCCATCGCGAAATTTGGCGACTTCTCCACCATCGGATTCACGATGATCGGCCTCGGCGAGCCGCGCGAAGTGCAGGCGGGAGTAGTTGGCGGAAATTATTTCAGTGTGATGGGGCTGCGGCCAGCGCTGGGACGGCTGATTGGGCCGCAGGACGATGGGCCCAAAGCGGCGGGAGTGGTTGTACTCACCTATCCCTTCTGGAGCACGGTTTTTAATCAGGACCCTGGGGTGATCGGGAAAACTGTGCGCCTGGGCAGCATTGGCGACCGTTCGGCGACAGTGATTGGCGTGCTGGAGCCTTCGATTCCGTATCCCGCCGACACACAAATTATCGCCAACATCGTCACCAGCCCACATCACCTTTCCGCGACGATGGTGACCGGACGTGTCCATCGCATGACGGAGCTCTTTGGCCAGCTTGCTCCGGGAGCAACTCTGGACCAGGCACGGAGCGAGCTGCACACGGTGTACGCGAACATGCAGAAGGATCACGCCGAGGCGTATCCAACGCAGGATAATTTCCAAATCAGCGCGAGGATGCTGCGCGACCAGATTACTTCGGGTGCGCGAACGGTTCTGCTTGTGCTCCTCGCGGCTTCTGGGTTGATCTTCATCATCGCGTGCTCGAATGTCGCCAACTTAATTTTGGCGCGGACGGTGCGGCGTGAAGGCGAACTGGCGATTCGCACGGCGCTGGGCGCGGGCACAGGCGCGCTGCGGCGAATGCTGCTGGCGGAAAGCTTATTGCTTTGCGGCGCCGGCGCTGCGCTGGGCCTGATCAGCGCGAAGCCGCTGGTCGCGATTCTGGCGCGGTATGCGTCGCGATTCAGCGTGCGCGCCGTCGGTTTGACGGTGGACTGGAGCATGCTGTGGGTCGGCGCCGGGTTGGCGATTGTTGCGGCGGTGGTTTTGGCGTTTGTCCCGCGCTTGCCGTCGGCGGAGAGCTCAGGCGGGCTGAACGTGACGAGCGGCAATGTGCGGATCACGAGCAGCACGAAGCGGCATCAGAGAATTTTCGCGGTCACGCAAATCGCGGCGTCCTTCGTGCTGCTGGCCGGAGCGATGATGCTGGTCACTACGCTGATCGCGCTGCAAAGGACGCAAACAGGAGTGGACACACGGCACGTGCTCGCGATTGACGTCCCACCGATGTCTTACGGAAAGAGCCCGCAGCAGGTGATTGATTTTTACAAAGAAGCGATGCGCCGAGTGGAGGCGCTGCCGGGCGTGGTGAAAACAGCCTATGGCGACGTTGAGCCGTGGCGCGATGCCAACGTTTTTGGTCCGGGGTTTCAATTTTCCGCCGACGGGCACGTGCATGTTCCGGGCCAGGAAGATCCTCGCGCGGAGCCGCGCACAATTTCTTCCGGATTTTTCGCCGCCTTAGGAGTTCCCCTCATCGAAGGCCGCGACTTCAACGATCTGGACGAGCGGCCGGACAGCGAGCCGGTGGTGATGGTGAGCGAGACGTTGGCACAGCGAATGTTCCCGAATCAAGATGCGCTGAACCGGCATGTGTACTGGACGGACCCTGTGCTGCAATTCCTTCCAGGAAGCAAAGAAGAGAAAGCGCGTTTTATTGCGCCGCGCCGCATTATCGGCATTGTGCCTGACGTTGACGATGAAGATGTCGTTCCCAAGCCTGTGGCTACGATTTACAGCACGTTCGATGCGAGCGCGATGTTTGGCGGGCACCTCTTCATCCATACCAGCGTGGATCCGTACTCCTTGGTCACGCCGGTGACCCGCACGATTCGCGGAATGTCCGCCGAGCAGCCGGTGGAGCACGCCGCTACGCTGGAAGACATCCGCGCCGAAGTGCTCACGCCCGACAGGTTAAATTCTCTGGTCTTTGGAGTTTTTGCCGCGGTTGCGCTGCTGATTGCGGTGGTCGGCGTCGCCGGCGTGCTGGCGTTTTCCGTGAGCGCGCGGACGCGAGAATTCGGCATACGAATGGCGCTCGGATCCGAGCCACGGCACATTCTCCGAGGCGTCATTCGAGAGGGCGCAGCGATGTCCCTGGCTGGGGTTTTGGCGGGAGGCGCACTCGGTTACGCAGCCTCCCGTTTGCTCGGCAGGTATGTTCTCGAAATGCAGATCCCAGGGATTTTGCCGATCCTCGTCTCCGCGTCTGTGCTGCTCGTCGCAGCCGTGATCGCTTCCACATGGCCCGCAGCGCGAGCTGCCCGCGTGAACGTGATCCAGGCGCTCCGCGCGGAATGAGGAGAGCAAAATCATCACTGGCGCGGACCAGATAAAACAAAACCAGACACCGACTACACGGAACGCACGGAATACACGGATCAATAAAAATAGGAAGTGCTCCGTGTGATCCGTGATATCCGTGTAGTCCGTGTCTGGTTTTTCTTCCAAGGCACTCTCGTTGGACGATTCTGCACAGTACCGTGGCCGCCTGGCTCCTTCTCCCACTGGCCTCCTCCACCTCGGCCACGCCCGCACCTTCTGGATCGCCTATCAGCGCGCGCGGCAGCACAACGGAACTCTCGTGCTGCGCAACGAAGACCTCGATCCGCAGCGCTGCCGCCCTGAATTCGTCGACGCGATGATCGAAGACCTGCGCTGGTTGAGTATTCGCTGGCAGGAAGGGCCGGACTGCGGCGGAGCGTACGCTCCATACGAGCAAAGCCGGCGCCGCGAGTTCTATCTCGAAGCGTGGCGCAAGCTGCGCGATGCGGGATTGATTTATCCGTGTACCTGCTCGCGCAAACACGTAGCACAAGCAGCGGCTGCTCCAAACCAGGATGCGGACGACGAGCCTATCTATCCCGGAACATGCCGCCCGCTTGGTGGGACAGTACCCGCTGCGGTAGCGGCGGGCGCTTTTGGTCGAAGCGATGCCAATCCCGCCGGAGTGAACTGGCGCCTCCGCGTGCCGGATGGCGAAGAGGTCAGCTTCACCGATGCCCATTTTGGGAAACGAAGTTGGACGGCAGGACGCGACTTTGGCGACTTCCTCGTCTGGCGGCGAGACGATGTTCCCACCTATCAGCTCGCGGTGGTAGTTGACGATGCCGCCATGCGCATCACGGAAGTCGTGCGCGGCGAAGACCTGCTGAAATCCACGGCTCGCCAGATTCTTCTCTGCCGCGCGTTGGACCTCCCGATTCCCCGGTACTACCACTGCGATCTCGTGCGCGACCAAGAGGGAGTCCGCCTGGCCAAACGCCACGACGCGCTCAGCATCCGTACACTACGCGAGCAAGGCTGGACGCCTGAGCAAGTGATCGGGGCAAGAAGAAAACCAGACACGGACTACACGGATCGCACGGATCACACGGACAGGACGGGCGGATTTTAACTTTGTACAAACGTCGTGCAATCCGCGTACTCCGTTTCTGGTTAAGCTGATGTACCGCGAGCGAGTTTCCGCTCATTATCCAGTACGAGCCGCCGGACTTGTGGACGCGGTCCGAAATTGCAAAGTAGGCCAACCTCGATGTTCGTCGCCCTTAAGTAATTCAGTACCTGCTTCTCATGAGAGGATTCCAGCATCCGCACGGCCTTTAGTTCCACCAACACAATCGACTCGACGACTAAATCGGCGCGGAAGTCCCCAAGATCCACACCGCGATAAGAAACGCGAATCGGAACTTGCTCTTCGAAGGCAAGACCCTGATCGCGCAGCACGACTGTGAACGCTTTCTGGTAGATGCTTTCCAGGAAGCCGTGTCCGAGATCGTGGTACACCGTGTAGAACACTCCTATGATGCGCTCCGTCAGCTCCTCATGTTTCATAGTTGCGGGATACTACCAGAAAAGCAGCGGTTTGGCGTTTACTCGCTTGTTTCCGTGTGATCCGTGCGATCCATGTCGTCCGTGTCTGGTTTTTTCATCTTGTGCCGCCATTCGATCCCCGGTTTCGTCGTTGCACCGCTTGACCGACAAACTCTACATATGTAGAGTTAATGTCATGCCGGATGATATCCGCCTCTCTCCGCAAACCGTTCTTCTGGTCCGCGCTCTGCTGCAAGCGCCCTCGGAGTGGCGTTACGGCTACGACCTCTCCCGCGAAACTGATTTGAAGTCGGGAACGCTATATCCCATTTTGGTACGACTCTCCGAACGCGGGTGGCTGGAGACGCGCTGGGAACACGCTCAAGAGAACTCTAAGCCCAGGCATATGTACCGCCTGACCGCCGACGGCCGCGCGAAGGCGCGCGCAACGCTGAAGTCGGAACAGGCGATTCGGTTGCTGAAGCCCGCGTGGGTGAAAGGATAAACGTCATGCGAGATCGACCACTGCTGCGAGCGACCGCACGATTTCTCTTTCGAGGCGCCAGCGCGTGCTTGCCTGCCGAGTTGCAGGAATGGCGCGGCGCCATGCTGGCCGAAATCGATTTCGTCGGCGGCGCTATGGCAACGCTGCGCTGGGCCGTCGGTTCCTGCTTCGCGATTCAGCGCCTGCGCGCTGCGCGGTGGGCCAAAGCAATCCATCCAGATGCATCCGCGCCGCTCGCCGTGCGGATCATTGCCTTGTACCAGATTGCCTTTGCCGTGGAGTTGATCGGCACGATCGCGTGGCAGATTCCAAAAATCCGGGAGCCTTGGGCGGACGCTATCTTCCCCGTACTGTTCTGTGTGCTGATCGCGATTTTTCCCGCGGTGTTGGCGCTCGGATTGTGGACCCTCGATGACTCCGCGCGTATTGGCTCGATGCTCTTTGCGCTCTGCCATGCATTGATGAACGTGGGTTGGATCTCGCAGCTCTCCCAAGATCCTGGCCCGGTCGTGAGAGTAAGAATCCTGATCGACGTTGCTGTGATCGTAACGCTGCTCACGCCGAGCATACGCAAAGCCTTTCGTCCGGAACGGCTCACGCTGCGCTTAGACGCTCAGTAGCCTACAGTGCCTGACCACAATCCAGGGTGACCGGAAGACCAGAGGAGGAGTGCGTCCATGCGGTGGTTGCGAAAAATCGCGGTTGCGCTAGCCTGCCTGCTGATCGCTGCTGCGGCAATTGGATACATTGGCGATCGCATGGCCACAGCGCGCGAGCGCGCCGCCCATCCGCCAAGCGGCAAGCTGGTGGATATCGGCGGATATCGCATTCATCTTTACTGTTCCGGCAGCGGATCGCCGACTGTTCTTCTCGACGCCGGCTTCTTCGATTCGCTGGAACAGTGGAAGCTGGTGCAGCCGGAGTTGGCGAAGAACACGCGCGTCTGTGCCTATGATCGTGCGGGCATGGGCTGGAGCGATCCGAGTCCGTATCCGCAGACTGCGCGGCAGATCGCGAAAGAATTTCATGCGGCGCTGGTCGCTGCCGGCGAGCACGGTCCTTATGTCGTCGTCGGGCATTCGATTGCGGGACTCTATGCCCGACTCTTTGCGGACGAGTTTCCCCATGAGGTGGTTGGACTGGTACTCGAGGATTCGGTTTCTCCCGACGAGTGCGACACATTTCCCACCCAGTGTCCTGATCGTCCGTTTCTCTTTGGCGCGGTAGAATTCGCCTCGAATTTCGGCCTCACTCGGGTGCTGCCGTTTTGTCATCAAACCGGCGCGCGTCCGGATTGCGCCAAGTACATTCATGCGGTGCTGGAGCAAGCGAAATACACGAAAGAGAGCCACGAGCAGGCGAAGCAGATCAGGAACTACGGCGCTCTTCCCGTTTTGGTACTGGCGCACGATCCCAAAATCGGGCTCGACAAGCCTCCCGATCCCATGCACGAGATCGCCTGGACCAAATGGCAGCAGCAACTGGCGCATCTCTCGTCAGACTCAACTCTCATCGTCGTTCCCGGAGTCGGACACGAAATTCAGACGCAACGGCCTGAGATGGTCGTGCACGCGATCGAAGCGCTGATTCAGCGGACCAAGGCGTAAGGAAGGCCTTACTCCTGCAAACCGCAAAGATAGTCCTGCATCTGTAATAGCAAAACCATTTCCAGCATAAGGACAGTCAGGAGCCGAATATGGACCTGAGCAGAATCGAAGACTCAATCCAACGAGAATTGCGCGAGACCGGAAGAAAATTGAGCAGCTTGTTTGCGCCTCGTCGAGAGCAGCACGAGGTGAGCACTGTCGCAGGTTCCACGCGCGTCCTCGATGCCGACGATCTCCACGAACTGGAACTCCTCAGCGAGAGCTTGCAAGTGGACAAAGAACTGGTGAAAGACGGGGAGATTTCCATTCGCAAAGAGACGATCACCGAAGTGCAGGTGATCCGCGTCCCGGTTATGCGCGAGGAACTGGTGGTCGAGCGCAGAACTCCCGACGGACGCTGCATGGAGATCCTGCACGGCCAAAAGCAGCTCCGCATTCCGATCAGCAAAGAACGAGTGATCGTGCGGAAGGAACCGGCGGTCGCGGAGATCGTAAAAATCCAGCGCCGGAAGATTGGCGAGACTAAGCAGGTTTCGACGACGGTTCGGCACGAAGAGCTGCGCGTGAGCCAAGAAGGCGACGTGCAGATCGACGATCGTGCCGCCTAACCGTCAGAACCAGACACGGACTACACGGAGCGCACGGAACACACAGACAAAACCAGTGAATTTGGTTTTTCCGTGTTTTCCGTGTAGTCCGTGTCTGGTTTTTGCCTGGAAGCACAAAAACGCGCGTCCGCTGCATCAAAAAGCCGCTTCGCAAGCGAAATGTACCGTGAAGAATGCTCTCTGAGCCGCACAATTTCCATGCGTCAAAGCAGCTAAATACCTGAAATCACTGCTTATTGTCGATGTTGCCAGGCGAATTTGGCCAGTATCGAGCCGAAAAACACCATCATGACGGCCCGATGAGCTCCTCGCAGTGTAGAAAATCGTTGAGCCGAAAAGAGAAAAGCTAGTAGCGAGAAGCTAGTAGCCAGCAGCTAGAAAAAAAATCGGGCCGTTCTGAGACTGCTGAACGGCCCTTCCGGGGCTTCCTCGGGGTGTGAGGAAGACACTTTTAGCGGCTGCTGGGACTAGCCGGAGCGACGTTCTGTGCTGACGTCGCGCCTTCCTGAACGTTGGTCATGAGCTGCACATCGACGCGGCGGTTCTTCGCGCGTCCGGTAGATGTTTTGTTCGGCGCCACAGTTTTGTCCTCGCCCAGGCCTGCCACGTAGATTTTGTACGCGGGCACGTTGAACTTGCTGGCCAGATATTGCACCACTGACGCTGCACGTTCCTGGCTGAGTTTGTAGTTATATTGCTCGCTGCCGACCGAATCCGTGCCGCCATAGATCTGAATTACGTAGCCTTTGGTGTTCGGAATCGCCGCTCCGAGTTCGTCCAACGCGGCTTTGGCTTTGCTGCTCAGCGTGGCTTTGTTGAAGGCAAAATGCACGGTGGTGTCGACTACGGGACGGTAATTGTCGAGATTAGCGACGGTGTTATTCAGCGCATCGACTCTTCCGGACGTCGAATTGGCGGCTTGCTGCGCCTGATCGGCGGATTGTCCGGCGGCAATCGCCTTCTGGTCGGCGGCTGCGGCCTTCTGATCGACCCCTTGAATGCCTTGCTGCGCGCGCTGATCCACATCACGGATGGCCTTCGAGTTCTTCGCCGTCAGATCATCGAGCTCATTGGTTTTGTTGATAACCGGCGAGGTTTCATTGCGCACGTACTTCTTGGTGGCACAGCCGACGTTAAGCGCCAGCACAGCGCCTGCGATCAAAACTAACAGTGAACGATTCATTGGACTCCTTAACCCCGTTTTCCTTCGCCCCGGTGGTGTTTCGGGCTGGAATTTTGCGGTGTCCGCCGGCTGATTTGGCCTGACAGACAGCTTGCTTGCCTAGGCGAAGAGCAATGCCTTTGCCAATGCTAAGGCGGTCAGAGTCTCTGACTGAGGTTGAAAATTCAATGATTTAGCGCGTTGAAAGCAGGTATTCCGGCGAGCAACTCCGGCCAGAGAAGCTAGGAAATGCGCGGAGCATAGAATTTTTACGCTGTTGAATTACCACAGAGACACAGAGACACGGAGAAAATCGAAACTACGGAAACACAAAGCGATCGAATTTCTCTGTGGCTCTGTGTCTCTGTGGTGAAATCACTGGCAGGTTTGCCGGATTAAGCGATCCAGCGTAGCCAATCCCGCGCTCACGTCTTTGCCTAAATGCACACGTAAAGCGCGGCGATTGCGGTTGGAGAGTACCTGAAAATCGCCTCTGGCCTGCGCTGCTTTGACGACCCCGAAGGTGTATTTCTGTCCCGGAACCGTCAAATCCGACGCGTCATCGCAGGTAATTTGCAGGAAGACGCCTGTATTCGGACCGCCTTTGTAGGCTTGTCCGGTGGAATGCAGAAAGCGCGGACCGAATCCGAGACAGGTCGCGGCCTGCTTTTTGTCGCGCACGAAGGTTCGCGTGGATTCCAGCGCCGCCTGATTGGCGTCATTGCGGTTGATGTAAGCGAGAAGGGCAAAGTAATCGCCCGCTCCGATCATGCTTAAATGCGCGCGAAGATATGCCGCCAGAGATTTGTCTTTGCCAACCGCAATCGTCAGTTTGCCCGCATATTTGCCGTCCGCATAAAGCTTCATGCCCTGATCTTCGACCAGCGGCGTCTCCGCAGGCAGTGATCCGGTCTCTTCGTACTGCTTTGTCAGCTCGCGCGTCTCGATTTTGCTGGCTTCTACATCCGGCTGGTTGAAGCAATTGATGCCGATAATCGATCCGGCAACGGCTGTAGCGATTTCCCAGCGGAAGAATTCCTGGCCGATATCGTACTTATCGAGCACTTGAATGCGCACAACCGACAGCCCGGCTTTTTCCAGCGCATCAACTTTCGCGTCCTGAGCCGCGTCCGGCGATGGCTGCAGGCGGATGTAGACGAACAGGCGATCGCTTCCGTACACGTTCGGCGCGCCGATTTCCTCGCGATCGACCGGGATAATTCCCTTGCCCTGCTTGCCTGTGGACTCCGCCAGAAGCTGTTCCAGCCACGCTCCGAGATCGGAAATGCCGGGCGAAGCGATCAGCGTGACCTTGTCTTTGCCGGCATTGCAGTGCACGCCGAGAATGATGCCAAGTACCGCGCCGGGATTATCCGCCACCGGAACCGTCGCCGAGCAGGCGTGAACCATCTCTTCGGTCGCGCTGAGCAGTTTCTTCAGATTGATTCCGATCACGGCTGAAGGCACTAATCCGAAGTCTGAGAGCGCGGAATAGCGGCCGCCGATGTCAGCGCGTCCGTGAAAAATGCGGCGAAATTTATCGCGCTGCGCGACTTTCTCGAAGGACGAACCTGGATCGGTGATTGCCAGGAAGTGTTCGCCGACTTTGTCCGCCCCTACAACTTGCTTCATCCGCTCGAAAAAATACTGTTTGAAGATGTTCGGCTCCAGCGTGCTGCCCGATTTGCTCGACACGATGAACAGCGTCGTCTTCAGGTTCAGCTTGCTTTCGAAGTCTTTGAGCTGCGCCGGATCGGTGGAATCCAGCATGTGGAACTCGGGAAATCCCTTCTGCCGGCCGAAAGTCATGTTCATCACTTCCGGACAGAGGCTCGATCCACCCATGCCGAGCAGCGCAATATGCGTGAATCCGGCGCGCTGGACTTCGTCGGCGATGCTGGCGAAGCGCGGAAAATGCGCGATCTGGTCGTCGGTAACCGCCAGCCAGCCAAGCCAATTCGATTCGTCGGAGTTCGTCCACAGCGACGAATCGCGTCCCCAAAGCCGCCGCATCTTCTTGCCCTGCTCCCATTCGGCGATCGTGGCGTTCACTTTTTGCGCGAGATCAGCAGGCAATTTCCATGACATTTGATCGATCTTCGGCGCCAGTGTTGTGTTGCGGTTCTTCTCGATCGCGGAAAGCAGCTTGTCGAAGGCATCGGCGAAGAGCTTTACGCCGTCGTCGAGCAGCTTGTCGGTGACCTCCTCCATCGAGATTCCCGATTTGGAAAGATTCTGCATTGTCTGCCGCGCGGCGTCGAGATTGGATTCGAGCGTTTCGCGCGGTACGCCGTGATCGCGAAATCCGTCGAACGTAGCGGGAGGAATCGTGTCCACCGTGTCGGGACCAATGAGTTCTTCCACATACAGCACATCGCGGTAGTTGGGATTTTTCGTGCTCGTTGAAGCCCAGAGCAGACGCTGCGTCTGCGCGCCTTTGCTCTTCAGCGCATTCCAGCGTGGGCTGCTGCAAAGCTGCTTGTATTTTTCATACGTGAGTTTGCCGTTGGCGATAGCAACTTTCCCGCACAGCGAGCGCAGGAACTGCCGGTCGGAATCGGACTGCGCGTCGTGAATCTTGGCTTCGAGCAAGTTGTCGACCAGCGTATCGATGCGGCTGATGAAGAAGCTCGCCACGCTCGCCATGCGCGAAACGTCACCGCCGGATGCGGCAAACTTCTCCAGTCCGCTGATGTAGGCCTCGGCAACTTTCTCGTAGGCTTCCTGCGCAAACAGCAGCGTGACATTGATGTTGATGCCTTCGCCAATCAACTGCTGAATCGCCGGGACTCCCGCCGGCGTGGCGGGAACTTTGATCATGACGTTTTCGCGATTCACGCGCTTCCAGAGGCGGCGCGCTTCCTCAACAGTTCCGTTCGTGTCGTTCGCCAGCGTGGGAGAAACTTCGAGGCTCACGTAGCCATCGCGGCGCTTGGTTGCCGTGTAAACCTGCTTGAGAATGTCAGCCGCATCCTGAATGTCGCCGACGGCAATCTCTTCGTAAATACCCTTCGCGTCAAGCGAGGACGAATTCAGCTTCGCCAATTTGTCCGCGTAGTCGTTGCTTCCGGCGATTGCCTTCTCGAAAATGGAGGGATTGGAAGTGACGCCCGCCAATCCATCTTCGTCGATCAACCGCTGCAATTCGCCGCTCGTGATCAGGCTGCGGCGGATGTAGTCCAGCCAAACCGATTGTCCGAAGCTGGACAGAGCTTTGAGAGGGTTCGTGGAAGTGACGGCGGAAGCGCGAATGGCAGTCATGGGTAAGCTCCTGGGTAGTGCTGAGCGGCTTGAAGGAAGTCAGAAATCTGATCGGGCCAAGTCAGAAGTAACTTCTTACTTCACCGATCTGACTTCCGGCTTGCTTTTACTTCTTACTTGGCTCGATCTGACTTCTGACTTCCGCGGCGGCATATCTGCTCTCGATCGAGAGAACCTTCTTGAGCCGCCTGACGTGTCTCTCTTCCTTCGTAAATTCGGCTTTCATAAATGCGTCCACCAGCTCTTTGGCGACGGCTACGCCGATTACGCGCGCGCCTAAAACGAGCACGTTCATGTTGTCGTGCTCGACGCCCTGATGCGCGGAATATGTGTCGTGGCACATTCCCGCGCGGATGCCGGGCATTTTATTGGCGGCAACCGATGCGCCGACGCCGCTTCCGCAGATCAGAATTGCGCGCTGCACGGTTCCCTCAAGCACGCTTTTGCCAACGGCTTCCGCATAATCAGGATAGTCCACCGGCGCGATGCTGTCCGTGCCGAGATCGATCACGTCGTGTCCTTGATCGGACAAATAAGCGACGATTTCCTGTTTTAGCGGAAATCCGGCATGGTCGGAACCGATGCTGATTTTCATTTGCGCCTCATTACTCGGGCCATGTCATTCCGAATCCGCCGGAGACGGAGAGGAATCCCTACCCTCACGATTATCTACAGGGTAGGGATTCCTCGTCCGCTGCGCGGACTCGGAATGACAAAGCAACTCTCAACTGCGCCAACGCAGCGTCACCGGACCGTCCATCGGATGCTGCATCGGTTCGCCCGCCTGCTTTGACTTTAGATATGCATTCTTCAACTGGAAATACCATTTCCCTAAACGGTCCGCGTCATCAATGAGCATGAGCGGCGGATTGTAGACCAGGCCCTCGGCCTGCATTTCCATCGTGCCCTGATCCTGGCGCAGAAACTTACGCGCAAAAACGTTGAAGACCGGCTTCACGAACGGGACCCAGGAAAAGACATTCCACGCGGCGCAGAAATCGATGCGGCAGCGATTCTGCTCGACGGGCGTGACCACCGCTCGATTCGTGACCCAATGATCGCCAATACGAATTTCCTCCACGCGGATGTTCGGCAGCGTGAACTCGATCGATGTAGTCACCGCGTCACCATAAAACCGCAGCAGCTTATATGCTCCGCTGTTAGCGCTAGGCGTGTGCGTGCGAATGCGAAATCCCATCGGCGTCGGCTCGAAGGTCTTCTGTTTTTCGTGAATGCTGCGTCGCGTGCGCCACCACCAGGATTGATGGACAAATGGCCCGTGCGCTGGATCCATCAATCCGATCACGCCATGATCGACGTTCGACGGAAGCTCGGCTGACAGATGTGTAATCCGATGTTTCTTGCTCGGCAATGGAAGCGCGGGAACCGGCGGAGGTGCGACCGTCGCATTCCGCGAAGAAGCCATGAAAACCCATACATAACCGTCGCGTTCTTCGCATGGATAATGCGTAGCGTGAATCTTCTCCGGCTTGATACGGGAATCGCTGGTCAGCGACGGAATCGCCATGCAGGTTCCGGAATGAACATCAAAGCGCCATCCGTGATAGCAGCATTCGAGCTCCTGCCCTTCGACTCGCCCGCAAGAAAGCGGAATGCCGCGATGCGGACAAATATCTTTCATCGCGAAGGCACGCCCGCGATCGTCGCGTCCGAGTACCAGCGGTTGGCCCAGCAGAGTCGCTTTGGTGAGCTTTCGTCCGCGTAAAGCCCGCGCGAGCATCGCCGGATACCAGAAATCAAAGAGCATCTGCCCCGGTGCGCCTGAAGCCGGAGCAGAACTCTGCGATTCCTGTACTTGGATTCCGGATTCCATTGACTTCATTAGAGCAGGTTAAATCACCGTAAAATTCGTCTTTACATGCTCTGTCATCCTGAGCGAGGGCGAACGCCCGAGTCGAAA
>DASTJH010000083.1:0-39088 GCA_035716645.1 Terriglobales bacterium
GATGCTCGCCGCATAAGAACCGCAGGATCACAGTCCCGGATTATGATTCTGCCCTCCACCGTCGCTCAGCTTCGCCTCGCCTTTCCGGCTGTGGCGCGGAAGGAGTTTCGAAACGGCCTCGGTAGCGAACGGGTGATGCCACGGTCGCTCGGCTCCGCGACCGGGTTCCCTATTGGGAAGCAAGTCTAACCTCACATTGTTTGGTGGGATCCCCCGCATTTATGCGGAGGAAGGCGGACTTGAGTCCGCCGGAAATGATGGAGGATTGTGAAGTGGGCTTTAGCCCCGGAGCTGAAGGCGCGAGTCAAAGGGTTATGAAAGCCCGTGGCTGAAGCCACACTCAGGGAGCAAACGCGCATGCCGCGAGGCTTAAAAGCCTCGCTCCCCCGCATAAATGCGGGGGCTCCCACCCCCAAAAAATTCTCAGGTTAACGCTTATTCTCTTAACCGGGGACGCTACTGACGAGGAGTGCTGCCTTTCTACCCCCTAGAAAGCAGTACAATTGGGCTACTTAGTAGGCTTTGGGTCTGGCTGCGGCCAGATTGGCTCCCGGTCCGAGTGCCCGAAGAGAACGATGGCCCCTCCAGACGACAAAACCCGCTCCAAAGTCCCTGAATCCAGGAACTTACCTGCCTCAGAGTCGGCGCAACTTTCGCGTTCTGAGGGGGTTAACAAGGGTGTGGCTACCATAGCGCTGAATCCGGAGTTGTATCCTGGCGCGACGCAGAATAGAGCGCCTGCGCATGTACGAACCGGCGTAGCTCTCAGCGAATTGAGCGATGCCGAAATTATGCTTCGCGCGGGAGCCGGCGATGATTCGGCCTTTGAGTACCTGGTGGGCAAGTTCCGCCGTCCGATCGTCAGCTTTATGTATCGGATGACCCATAATCAGGCGATCGCCGAGGAGCTGGCGCAGGAAGTTTTTTTGCGCGTTTATCGCTCGCGCAGTTCGTATCAGGCGGAAGCGAAGTTCAGCACGTGGCTGTACCGGATCGCGACGAATCTCGCGGTGAACCACGCGCGCGATACGCGCTCGGAGCGCACGGCGCAGACGGTGAATCTGGATGAGCCGGATCCCGAAACGGGAACGACTCCGGATGTGGCAGATCAGACGCCGAGTATCGAGGCCGATTTGCTGCGCGAGGAGCGCATGGCGGCGATTCGTCAGCACGTGATGGCGCTTCCTGAGCGGCAGCGCATGGCAGTGCTGATGCACAAATATCAGGGACTCGACTATAAAGAAATCGGCAGCGTGTTGAAGCTGAGCGAGTCGGCAACGAAATCGTTATTGTTCCGCGCGTATGAGACGCTGCGCGAACGTTTGCAACAGTTTTTATGAATTCGAGCCTCTTCCGGGGCTGGCGGGAAAAGGAAGTCAATATGGTTTGCAAGGAAATCAAAGACGAGATTCTGGAGGCGGCGCTCGCAGGCGCTGCTCCGGACAAGACACTAGCCGAGCACATGGCTCACTGTGCCGAGTGCCAAAATGAATACGAAAGCCTGCGCTCCACGATGAACATGCTCGATACCTGGACCACGCCCGAACCGTCGCCGTACTTCGACGTGCGGCTGCGGGCGCGTCTGCGCGAAGCGAAAGAACAAGAGCAGCACGGGCGCGCAGCCAATTGGCTGCAGAAGATCGGCCTTGGCCATCTCTCGTGGAAGCCGGTTGCAGCCGGCGCGTTCGCCATGGTGCTGGCCGTCGGCGGCGGGCTCTACAGCTCGGGAGTCTTCAGCAGCGGCACGTCAACGGCTCACGCAACCGTACAGGCGTGTCCTGTAGTAGATTTGCAGGCGCTCGATAAAAATCAGCAAGTCTTGAACGAACTGCAGCAGCTCGAAGATGGCGTCAACAATAGCAACGCGTCCGATGCTCCCCAGCAGGTAAGCGAGTAAAGTTTCGCGGCAAAGACCAAAAGACCAGAAGATATGACGCGCAAAGCACAATCGATTCTTGTTCTGTTGCTCGGCGTGTCTTTGTGTCTTCCGGCAAGCTTTGCGCAAAATCATCAACACGGCAATCGCGAACGGCAGCAGCCGCAACCGCAGAACAACGCGCCACGTGCAGGACGCTGGTTGCGCCAGCACATGAACCTGCCGCCACAAGAACAGCAGCAGGAATTAAAGAATGATCCTGACTTCAAGCGGCTGAATCCACAGCAGCAGCAGCATCTCGTCGATCGGCTGAACCGCTTCAACAGCCTGCCGCCGCAAAGACGCGAGCAGATGCTCAACCGTCTGAATGCGATGGAAGCGTTGCCGCCGGAAAAGCAGCAAATGCTGAAGAATTCTCTGCAACAACTTCGGCAGTTGCCGGACGATCGTCAGCGCGAAGTGCGCCGCGCCTACCGAAGCCTGCGCCAGATGCCGCCTGATCAGCAGCAGCAGGTCATGAATTCAGACAGGTTTAAATCCACTTTCAATGACCAGGAGCGCTCAACGCTCAAGGGACTGATCGACTCCGGCTTCAATCCCAGACCAAATAACCAGGAGCCGCACTAATTGCGGTACCACCTGCGGTAGCGGGTGGTGCTCTTCGGCCCATCGCAGCAGATCAGAGTTTCGCCAGCCCGCTTACTAACGGCACCACCCGCTACCGCAGGTGGTACTGATCTGTCGCGTGCGTGCGGATTTCTCTAACTCCCGCCCGCAGCCGCGCGCGTGACCGGATCGCCTTGTAGGTCGCGCATCTGGAAATCTCCGAGATTGAGTTCCTTGATTCCGGATTCGATCTTCGCTTTATCGCCAACGATCACGATCGACATCTTCGCCGGATCGATGTACTGCATGGTTACGCGTTGTACCTCGTCAGAACTTACGTTCTCGATTTTGCTGGGCAGTGTGCGATAGTAGTCGTCGGGCAGATCATAGAGGAACAACTGCGAAATCGTTCGAGCGGTACGACCGGTGCTCTCAAACTCACCGGGCAGCGAGCGTGCGACCGCGCTCTTCGCCATTGCGATTTCGTCGGCGCTCAACGGCTCGGTGCGAATCCGATTCAGTTCGTAGAGCAGCTCTTTCAACGCAGGCGCGGTCACATCCGTGCGCACGCTGGCGCCGGCAGCGAAGGGACCAGCCTGGCGGCGGAACTCCCAACGCGAGAATGCGCCGTAGGTGTAGCCATGCTTCTCGCGCAGATTCATGTTGATGCGGCTGGAGAAGAGGCCGCCCAGCATCGTGTTCATCACCTCGACCGGCACATAGTCGGGACTGGAACGCGGCAGGCCAATCTCGCCGACGCGCAGCACCGACTGTGGCGACTGCGGCTTATCGACCAGCACAAGAGATCGCGACATCTCCGCATCCACTTTGAACGGCTGTGCCAGATGAGGCCCTCCGCTCCAGCTTCCGAAATATTTCTGTGCAAGCTGCCGGGCTTCACTCTCATTCAGATCGCCGGAAAGCACGAGCACGCTATTGCCGGGCGTGAATCCTTCTTTCCAGAAGCGTTCGACGTCGTCACGCTGCAGCGCCTTTAGCGATTTTTCGGTTCCGTCTTCCAGATAGCCATAAGGATTCGAATCTCCGTACAGCACCCGCCGTAGCACTTTCGTGCCGATCGCGTTGGGTTGGTCTGCCTGCTGGAGCACAGAAGTGAGCTGGATTCCGCGCACGCGCTCGATCTCTTCCGGAGCAAACGCCGGATGCTGCGCCAGGTCGGAGATCAGATCGAGCGCCGGCGCCGTATTCGAACTGAGCGAACTGATGCGCAGCGAAATGTCATCGACGCTGGAACCGACGTTCAGGTCCGCGCCGATCTGGTCGGTGCTGTCGGCGATCTGCGCCGCCGAACGCGAGCTTGTGCCTTGCTCCAGCATCGTCGCCGTGAACGCCGCGAGTCCCGGACGGTCCGGCGGATTCGCTTCACTCCCGCTCAAGATCGCCAGATCTGCCGAGACCACGGGCAACGCGTGGTTCTCGACAACATACACCGTGAGTCCGTTTTCCAGTTTGAACTTTTGCGGAACCGGCAGCATCAGAGCCGAAGCAGGTGCGGGCGAAGGTGGCGTGCTTCTCCATGCCTGAGCTTTCTCAAACGCAACTTCCTTGGCCGTCGGAGTCGGCATGGTGAACTTCTCGGCTTCTTTGGTTTTCGGGACGTCATTCACGACCTTGTCGCCCGGAACTCCATAGGCCACGACGCGCGCGCTGTTGGCGAGCTTGGTCTGGAACAGACGCTGGATGGACTGCGTGGTTGCCGCGTCGTAGTGAGCAATGTCCTTGGGCAAATACCCGGGATCGCCGGTGAACTGGTTGTACTGGTTCAAGCGATCAGCGAGCCCGCCGAATCCGCCGAGTCGCTCCAGCGCACGAATGTTCTGCGATTCGGTGATGTTGCGCGCGCGCTCCAACTCCGCCTGTGTAGGACCTTGCTTCCGCAACAAATCAAGCTGCTCGTTCATAGCCGATTCCAGAGCTTCCGGCTTCACTCCCGGCTTGCACGTCGCCTGCACCCACAAGATCGATCCGAGTCGCAGCGGATATTCGAACGCGGTCACGTCCTGCGCAATCTGCTGCTTGTACACCAGCTCTTTGTAGAGGCGGCTGGACTTGCCACCGCCGAGAATGCTCGCCGCCAACGTCGCGTTCGCGTCTCCCTCGGTAAAGATCGGATCGGTGATCCAGGCCATATACACGCGCGGCAGCTCGACTTTGTCGGTAATCGTGGCGCGGCGTTCTGAGGTGATAGCCGGAGTCGTGGCCGTGATCTTCGGCACCGGCGGTCCTGATGGAATCGGGCCAAAGTATTTCTCGACGAGTTGTTTGCTCTTGGCTTTGTCGATGTCGCCGACGATCACCAGCGTCGCGTTGTTCGGAGTGTAGTACTGCTTGAAAAAGTTGCGGACATCGTTAATGCGCGCGGCTTCAATGTCGGCGTGTGAGCCGATGACGTTGGCATAGTAAGGATGCTGTTTGGGATAAAGAAGGTGGAAGACTCCTTCCTCGACCAGTCCGTAAGGCTGACCTTCTCCCGACTGGCGCCTCTCATTGCGCACCACGTCTCGCTGGTTCGCCAGCTTCGCGTCGTCGAGCGTTTGCAACAGAAAACCCATGCGGTCGCTCTCCAGCCAGAGCGCCTTTTCGAGTTCGTTCGACGGCAGAGTTTCAAAATAGTTCGTGCGATCGAAATCAGTAGTGCCGTTGATCTCGCTCGCGCCCGCGGCCTCCAGATACTTAAAGTGGGCCTTTTCGCCAACGTGCTCCGAGCCTTCAAACATCATGTGCTCGAACAAATGCGCAAAGCCGGTCCGTCCGGGCAGCTCATTTGCCGGTCCTACGTGATACCAGATGTTCACCGCCGTCAGCGGCAGCCGGTGATCTTCGAGAAGGATGACCTCCAGCCCATTCGACAGCTTGTATTTTTCAAAATGGAACTGCGGAATTCGGACCTTAGCGGGTGCCACCTTCTGTTGCGCGAATGCAGCACCAAAGCAGAGCTGCGCCAGGAATGCGATCAAAACAGTTCGGGCAAGCGAAGACTTGAGTTTCACTGGATCCACCTCAGGCGGTCGAATGGCTGGTCAGGCGGAAATGCCTGTCTTGCTTGGACGATTCTGAACAGACTTCGTCACGTCGATTGTAAATAAGGAGCAAGAGACTGCAATCTAGCACGCGGGGACAGGAGGGTCAATGAATCGGGTGATTGCCGGCGTCTCAGTTTTAATCGATTGCAGGAATGATTTAATCAAGAGCGGCGAACGCTGGAGCGTGGCGTAGTTCGCCGCTTTTAGCAGTGTGCGATCGCTGTAGCTCTAACATCAGAAAATGAGGTCCGGCGTAAGGAGAGGTGAAACCTGCGGCTGCTTCTCTGTCAAAACCGAACCGTTCGTAATATTTCGGATCGCCGAGGACGAAGACAGCACCCCAGCCGTTGCTGCGAGCGCGGTGAATAGCTTCTGTAATCAAGGCCGATCCAATACCGCTCCGCTGCCTCGTTGGAATAACCGATATCGGTGCGAGCGCCAATGCAGGGAACGGAGCCTCCATTTTCGATAACAGAATATGACCGACAATCCGGCCGTTTTCATCAGCTACGAGCGAGATGACGCTGTGGCGGTCCTCTCGCAGTCTTTCCACGAGTTCCGCTTCAGCTGATCTCCCAAAGGCAGCCGACACAAGATCGTAAACGGCCTTTCGGTCGCGTGGCTCTTCTTCGCGGATCTCCATCGCCATCAACGCGATTTGACCATGGAGGTGCAGGACGATCAAGGGTGGCCTTCGTCCTGAGAACAAGCTGAGGTTTTGAACTGAGTATCACCCGGTGAACTTCATGACTGCGTGATTAACGAGCAGCACGAACACGGATTTGCTTTTCTCCGCGTTGTCCCGCTCCGCGGTGACGATTAGCCGATGCGGCGGAGCTTCTCTTTGGCTAGAGCTTCATGCACGGCGTCACGCAGGGCACTCAGCGAGTAGGCTTTAGGAACGAAAGCATTGACTTGTTCGAGGATCTCGGGCGCCGGGTTGTGGTTGCCGCTCACGAGAATGATTGGCAGTTTTGGGGCGACCTGCCGCAGCTTGGAAACAAACCCCGCGCCAACCGAGGGCGGAGTAAAAAGATCGGTGATCAGGAGGTCGAACTTTCCGGCCTGAACCTGCTGAAGAGCGTCTTCCGGTGAAGCAGCAATCAACACCTCAAAACCAGCGCGCGTGAGCACAATCTGGTTCAATTCATTGATCTTAGGATCGTCATCGACACACAAGATGCGAACGTAAGCCATAATGCGTTCTATGGTGATGCAGCACTAATTAGGATGCGCTCTCGATCGCAGCGATGTGAAGAATTCCCATTTTGGGATGGTTACTAAAGGACAATGAGGCCGTGTCCGAGAGGACATGTACGAGGATGGGACGAATCAGCGTAACGTGGAGCCTGCCCAGGCGGGCTGCCTCTTCTCTTTCACTTGGAGAATGTCGAATTGCTGGAGCGGGAGACGGGGATCGAACCCGCGACATCCGGCTTGGGAAGCCGACGTTCTACCGCTGAACTACTCCCGCTCGCTTAACAGGCAGATGCGATAACCATCTGCGCAACATTCCAACTGAGACGATTCTATATCAGCGTAGTCAAGTCGTCGAAGCCGCGATCCGATTTGTCTACCAGGTAATCGATGGCTTCGCTGTTCGGCTCCGTGCGTTCATTGCGATGATTGTTGGGAATGATCTTGCCGCCGCGTCATGGTCTTGTGGTGCCTCCCGGCGACCGAGGCTTTTCGCTTCGGTCTCCGGGTTTGCAGCTTTGCCGCCTGCGACGGCGTTGTTTTCTCGGAGGGTTAATTTACTTCCGCACCAGGAACACGTCATAGTCCTTTCGGTCTTTCTGATCGTTGACATACGACTGGAAGCGGAAGTGGTTGCCATATCCATCTTCGTAATCGTTGGAGTGGTATTTGAGGGCCAGCATTTGAATGCCAAGCTCCGGCAGCGTATGTAGTTCCTCGGGCTGCGATACGCCATCGTGATTCGCGTCGATCCAAACGCGCAGATGCGAAAATACGGCATCCTTAACATCAATAATCCCATCTCCGTTGCCGCCAGCGGCGGGAGTATCGAATACGGCCAGTGCCTTATAGCCGTTCGCCCGACCCTTGCCTTTGACCTGCGGTTGCGGCGTAACGTCGCCGAACAATTCTGCCCCGCTGTCGATGGTGCCGTTTCCATTACGGTCCAGCACCAGCCATCCGTTATGATAGCGGGGATCAGTCCAACTGATCTGGAGAGGCTTTCCATCTGCCAGTATGTCAAAGGTGACGCCGTTGTCAGCACTGGTTAGGTGGAAGCCTTCTCCGTTCGTGTCGATCACAATAGGAGTGGGCGACGGTTCCTCTTGCTCCGCTCCACAATCCATTGAGAAATTGTCAGACTGCGCATTCCAAAGATCGTCCGGTGGAAAAGAAGCACTGAGTCCACCGAACCCAGGAACAGGGGATGCACTGATAGTGATGTTGACGGAGCACAGGCCGTCGAAGCAGGACTTTATTGCGCCATCAGCTTGTGACTGCGCTGAGGCGCTTTCTCCATTTACGCCGTATGCGGTTCCACCTTTGGAAGCACGTCCGGTCACGTGCTGATCGGCTATCGTGGCCAGAACGCCTGCCTCATAGGTGTTGGCGATGGCAGTGGCGCTTGACCTGACCGTACACCATCCGCCTGCACCGCTCGGACTTGAGTAGATGCAAGAGCCGGAGGTTGTGCCTACGAAGTAGTGATTGCCGGTGATGTGCTCCGCAGTGTTAACTTGCAGGTTTTGTAGCGGACTGACGGATTCGTTGTAAATTCTGCAATCCTGCCCCAGCAAGCGAACGGACGCTAAAGCGAGGATGATCAACAGAGCTTTGCGTCTCATATATTCCTTCTCCTATTGTGGCGTGGAGGGTGGCTGGCTGTTCTTGCGCAGCCACGCTTCCGCGATTGGGTTTCGCGCGAGTGGCGTTTGGGTGAGAGTTTTCGGCGTTACGTCGGCGTTGACGAAAAAGTCCAACGCCGAGTTGCCGGTAATCAGGTCAGCGAAGAAAACCTTCTCAACCTTCTCTTGCTCTTGCTGGCCAAGTGCGAATAAAGCCAAGGCATGATACTCACGTTCTTGACCGTCAAAATCTACGATCACTTGGTATGCGGCGAAGCGTTGGTAAATGGTTCCTTCAATCGGCTTAGTCAGACGATCTACGGCGGGAAACTTCCAATCAACCGTATGAAGCTGGCCTTGGTTCCACTGTATTTGTGCTCGAACACCGTCTATGGTTTTGCCGTTCACGGTGACGCTCCAGGCATCGGGCGTGACTTCCAGCACTCTATTCCCGTCCGGCTGGGAGACATAATCGCCATAGCTCCCTTTGATGTCGGGAATGTTTCCCACTTTGAAATCGCCCAGAAGAAAGCTGACATGATGCAGGGAAACTTCCGACAAGGCTTGCGCCACGTTGATCTGCGCCCCGCTGAGATCGTAGTGATCGATCTGCTGATGAATGTTGTAAACGTCATTGGCGTACGCCACTTTGGCATACGTCTGCCGCACGACCGCCTCTTCATGGCTCATGTTGGCCGCGAACATGGAACCGCAAAGCGCCATCAGCCACAGAAGTTGTTTCATAATCGCCCCTCCCTGCGTTCGGGAAGGGAGCGTAATCGATAAAGAGTTACCGTGTCAAGAGATGGACTGCCCAGTAGGAACTGCGGCAACCCGGAAGCACTCTCGCGAGTCATCGGTGCAGGGGTACTTCGACTCGGGCGTTCGCCCTTCCGCTCAGGATGACCACGCAAAAGGAGCGCCACTACTCCACGATCTTCGCTGTCCGCAAAAAATCGTAATTCCCCGCCGGATCGATCACGAGGTTTTCCACGCGCGCGGTGTGCACGACAACGTTATCCAAATACCAAAGATTCAAAGTGGGCAGATCATGCAGGGTCTGCTGCTGGATGTCGTCATAAATGATCTTCCGTTTCTCCTGATTCAGCTCATTACGACCGTCCTCGATCCAGCCATCGACCTTGGAATTGCTGTAGTAGCTGCGATTCGCGCGCTTGGGCGCGAAGCTCTGAGAGTCGAAGATGTATTCAAAGATCTCGGGATCCTGATTCGAGCCGCCGACCCAGCGCAGCGTGTAAATCTGATATGCGCCATTCACCACGTCGGAATAAAACGTCGCGAACTCGAACGTCCTCAGTTCCAAATTGATACCTACCTCGTGCAGTTGCTGCTGAAGAATGACGGCCAGCGTGCGGCTGGTCTCCTGGGTTGAGGTCTTCATCACCAGCTTCAATCGTGAGCCGTTCTTCATCGGATATCCCGCAGCATCAAGCAGCTCGCGCGCTTTTTGCGGGTCATGCAGGTACGGATGCAGATTACTGTCATACGCCCAGTGCTGCGGCGGCAAAACGCTGTCCGCCGCACGCGCAGTGTTGTGCCACAGGTATTCAATGATCGGCTGCACGTCGATGGCATAGGCAATCGCCTGGCGCACACGCACGTCGCGCAGAATCGGATCGCGCAGGTTGAACCCGAGATACTGAACAGAAGTTCCCGGCGTCTGCTCAACTCGAAGGTTTGGGTCAGCCCGCAATCGGGCGAGCATATCGGCATCGAGCGAATTGATATCGATATCCGCGCTGCCTTTGCGCAGCTCCAGCGCGCGCGTGGTCGTGTCCGGCACGACGGCGAAGCGGACGCGCTCGACGTTCGCCTTCGTCGCCCAGTAATCGTCGTTGCGGACGACGACCACCTCGTTGTCCTGTTCATTCTTCACAAACTTGAACGGACCAGTGCCAATCGGATGCTGCACGAACTCTTTGCCGCTTCCGTACGGAACGATGCCCACGGCGCCATCGGACAAATTCCAGAGCAGTCCGGCGTCCGGCTCTTTCATATGAAAGATGACCGTCTGCTCGTCGCGCACCTCGATGTTCGCGATGTGCTGGTAGCTTGTGGTCGAGGCCTTCGAGCTGATCACCGTGCCATTCGTCATCGAGTCGATCGTCCACTTCACGTCGCGCGCAGTCAGCGGGCGGCCATCATGAAAACGAATGCCCGAGCGCAGATGAAAGATGTAGGTCAGAGGATCCGGAGTCTCCCAACTCTCTGCCACCCAGGGATGCAGGTTGAAGTGCTCGTCCTTGCGCACCAGCGAATCGAAAATCAGCTCGTCAATGCGCTCCGAGAAAGCGTCGGTCCCCACGCGCGGATCAAGGTTCGCCGGACTGCTCTCGATCAGCATCGTGATCGTGTGCGGGTCGGGATGCGGCCGCGAGCATCCGGTCAAGAATGTGCAGAGGGCGAGGAAAAACAAGATCGAACACGGAGGGCACGGAGATACACGGAGGAAAAGCAAGGGCTTCGTTCTTCGAACAGCTCCGTGTTCCTCCGTCTCCTCCGTGTTCGCCCCCGTTTTTCTCACGGATACGAGACCTTTCCCAAAATGGCAGCCCGCGCAGCTCCAGTAGCGCCTGGCACATTCCCGGGCTGGCGATTCCAAGTTTGATACGCGAGCAGCGCGAAAGCCACGGCCTCCTTCGCTTGGCTGGGCATACCAAATGCGTCCGAGGTGAGTACGCGAAAACCGAGCGGCTTCACTTGCTCGGCGATCATCCGCATTAGCGTCGCGTTCTTCGCGCCCCCGCCGCTTACGATGAATTCCGAATCGCCTGGAGAATTGCTGGGCAATTTTTTGAGCGCCTGCCGAAGACTCTTTCCGATCGATGATGCAGTGAGCGCAGTAGCCGTGGCAATCACGTCTTGTTTCTGCGTGCCACAGCAGAGTTTCAGAAAATGCGCTGCGAACTCGCGACCAAACTCTTCCCGGCCTGCTGTTTTGGGAATCGGTAGCGCGAAGAACGGATGCGCCAGCGATTTTTTAAGAGCGCTAGCGATCACCTGTCCACCGGCGGCAACAGAGCCGTTGCGATCGTACTCGCGTCCGAGCAGCGCTCTCATGCAGCCGTCGATCACCATGTTACCGGGACCGGTGTCCGTCGCGACCACCCGTGTCATATTCCCTAAATGGGAGCCAGGGGGCAGGACAGTGAAGTTGCCGATACCGCCCAGATTTTGCAGAACGCGCAGCTTGCGCGGATGCGCAAACAAGGCCACATCGAGCAGCGGAACCAGTGGAGCCCCATTTCCGCCGGCCGCAAGATCCGCCGGCCGAAAATCTGCGACCACCGCCGTTCGCAGCCGTGCTGCAATCACCGATGCTTCTCCCGTTTGCCAAGTCGCGGCAATCGGACTGCCTAAGTATTTATTGGGAATGCTCTGGTGATAAAGCGTCTGCCCATGGCATCCGATCAGATCGAGACGTCGCATACGATGTTTGCGCAGCGTCGATTGCACCGCTTTCGCGTACAGCTCGCCCAAAAGGAAACTCAATCGGGAAAGATCGGCGACGCGGGCCTGCGACGCGTTCATGGAGGCAAGGACGGCCTGCCTCACTCGCGCAGGATACGCAAAGTGTTCGTGCGCGATCAGTTTCAGACGCAATGTGCGACTGAGTCCGCTGATTCGGACCAGAGCTACATCGATGCCGTCCGCCGACGTGCCGCTCATCACGCCGGCGACGATCATAGGCGGCTCGGAGCGGACTGCTTCTGCACCTCGTCCGAAAACGCTCGCATCCTATCGGCCAGCTTCTCTACGTCGGCCGAACTGGGCTCATGCGGAATCGGGCGCTGCACCGGTTTGCTGGAGGCTTTGAAGCGCAGAATCCGATCCGCAGCTTTCGTGACCAGATTGGCAAAGCGCTTGTCGCGTTCGGCTTCCTGCAGCACCGCCTCGTAACAGCGCCAGACAAATTCTTCTTTCTGACAAACAAGAAAAATGTCCGCGCCGGCGCGAATCGTGCGAAGCGCGGCTTCTTCCATAGATGCCGCGGCGAGGACGCCTCCCATTTCGAGATCGTCGGCAATCACCAGCCCGCGATAGCCGATCCTTTTTCGCAGAACGTCGCCAATCCATTTTTTTGACAGCGATGCCGGTGTGCCCTTCTCGTCAATTGCATTCGGATAGTTCGCGTGCGCCACCATCACAAACGGCACTGCGGATCGCATCTCGCGATAGGGTTCCAGATCCTCAGACCAGATCTCCTGCCACGTACGCTGGATTGAAGGCAGCTCTTTGTGGGTGTCGAGATTCGCGCCTCCCAATCCGGGAAAATGTTTGCCGCATCCGAGCACCTGCGCGGATGAGAGTCCTTTCAGGAAACGTCTCGCGTAGCGCACGATCTGTTCCGGATCATTCGACACGGTGCGCGAAGTGAGCACGCTGCGCGCTGCCGGGAGATCAAGATCGAAAACCGGCGCAAAGTCCACATTGAATCCGAGCGCGCGAACCTCCTCGCCGATCAGCTTGCCATGTTTCTCGTACAGCTTGTTCGAGTCGGTGCGCACCACGTCGGCAACGGACGGAGCCGGAGCGATGATGTTACGCAACCGATCGACAGTCCCGCCTTCGAGATCAACGCAGCGGAAAAGTGGCGTCTTCACCGCAGTCTGGCAAATGCGCAGCAACTGTGCGCACTGATGGGGCGACTGGATATTGCGCGCGAACAGGATCACGCCGCCGGGATGCATGCTGGTCAGGAGGCGTCCGGTGGCGGGTGAAATCTCCGGCCCTTCCAGACCCATGATGATCAGTTGGCCGACCCGGTGCCGCAGGGGAAGTGAAGAAGCTCTCATGCTGAGAAATGAGTCTAAAGCATCGCTGGAGAAAACTGGCGCTGCTCAGGATTTCGGAACCTGCTCTGACACGGTTGCCTGTCGCCTCAAGCGCAGCAGTCGCACGATCGCGTAGATCACAATCGTATAAACAACGAAACTCAGCAACGTGACCGCTCGATCGCTCGCTCCCGGATTCCCAAAATGGTTCAGAATCCACGAACCTGGACGAAGAACGAGCGCGCCATAGTAAGGATGTCCAGCTCGGGCGAAGAGCAGCGGCAGCACTAGCGCAATCACAAATGCGGACCAGATCGCGATCCGAAGATCGGTCGCAATGCGCCGCCGAGGCTGGGCAATGATAGACATACATCAGACAAATGAGTACTAATCGCGCGCGTCGCGATTCGTTCAGATAAATCACGAAATCAGCCCTGAGATTGTCGAAGGATCGCGAAATCACGAAACTCTACGTAATGCTGCTCCCCGTCCGCGGATCGGCCACCGTGCTCATGCCTCGACTCACGATCTTCGGCTTTTCCCATCCGGCAAGCAGTTGGCGCAACACAAACTGGAGGATGCCGCCGTTCTGGTAATAGAGAATCTCCTGCGGCGTGTCAATGCGCACGATGGCTTCGAATTCCTTTGTCTCTCCGCCTGGCGCCTCGGCGCGAACTTTCACCTGCCGTCCTGACGCAAACTTGGCATCGAGCATCGCGCGCAATCCATCGATCGAGTAGGTCTCTTCGCCGTTCAGACCCAGCGTCTCCGCGCTTTGCTCGGATAGAAACTGCAGCGGCAGAATTCCCATGCCGACCAAATTGGAACGGTGAATCCGTTCGTAGCTCTGCGCGATTACTGCATCCACGCCCAGCAGCTTCGGCCCTTTTGCCGCCCAATCGCGCGAAGACCCGGAACCGTACTCTTTGCCCGCCAGGATGATCAGCGGAATCCGCTGCGCCTGATACTTCATCGACGCATCAAAGATCGACATCACCTCGTTGTTCTGCAAATAGCGGGTGACGCCGCCTTCGGTTCCCGGCGCCAACCTGTTGCGCAGCCGGACATTCGCAAACGTGCCGCGCACCATCACTTCGTGATTCCCGCGGCGCGATCCGTAAGAGTTGAATTCGTGTGCCTTCACCCCACGCTCGATCAGATATTTGCCTGCCGGACTGTTTTGCTTGATGGATCCCGCGGGCGAAATATGATCGGTCGTCACGCTGTCACCGAGCCACGCCAGCACGCGCGCGCCGGCAATTTCTTTCACCGGGAGCGGCTGAGGCGGCATGTCGTCGAAGTACGGCGCCTTCTTGATGTAGGTGGAATTCTTCTCCCATTTATACGTGTTCCCTTCTGGGATCTTCAGATTGCGCCACTGTTCGTCGCCGTCGGTGATGTGCTCGTAGTTTTTTTGAAACATCGACGAATCGATGCAGTTGCGCACGGTCTCATTCACCTCTTCCGCGCTCGGCCAGATGTCGCGTAGATAAACAGGATTTCCCGCGCGATCCTTGCCCAGCGGCTCAGTCGCTAAATCATGATCGATGCGCCCGGCCAATGCATACGCCACCACCAACGGAGGCGACATCAAGTAATTCGCGCGCACTTCGGAGTTAATGCGCCCTTCAAAATTGCGATTGCCCGACAGCACCGAAGCAACGACAAGCTGGTGTTCGTCGATCACCTTCGAGACATCAGCCGGCAGCGGGCCCGAGTTGCCGATGCATGTCGTGCAGCCATAGCCGACGATCTGGAACCCGAGCCGATCCAGGTAAGGCATCAGCCCCGACTTCTGGTAGTACTCAGTCACAACTCTTGACCCGGGCGCGACGGAAGTCTTTACCCATGGCGGCGTACACAGTCCGCGCTCGACCGCTTTTTTCGCCAGTAAGCCCGCGCCAATCATCACCGAGGGATTCGAGGTGTTGGTGCAGCTCGTGATGGCCGCGATCACCACCGATCCGTGATCGAGGTACTTGCTCACATCGCATTTTCGCTGTTCCGAAATGGGAGCGGCGGATTCGTCCTTGTTCCCCTCCGCGCCGGTCGCGGTTGGGTTGCCACCTTCGCCTTCCCAGCGCATGACCTGACGGACGGAATTCTTGTCCGCATCCGGACCCAGCAGTGAGGGTAACGATTGCTTAAAGCTCGCCGCCGCATCCGACAACCGCACCCGGTCTTGCGGACGCCGCGGCCCGGCAATGCTAGGCACAACTGTCGCTAGATCCAGTTCGACGACTTGCGAGTACTCGGCCTGCGGTGAATCCTTGGTGTGGAAAAGGCCTTGCTCTTTGCAGTAGGAATCAATGAGCGCGATCTGCTCCGGCGTACGCCCGGTCATGCGCAGATAACGCAACGTTTCCGTATCGACGGGGAAAATGCCGCAGGTCGCGCCGTATTCGGGAGACATGTTGGCGATCGTCGCTCGATCTGCAAGCGGCAGCTCGGATAGTCCTTCGCCGTAAAACTCGACGAATTTGCCCACGACCCCGGTTTTGCGCAGCATCTCGGTCACGGTGAGCACAAGATCAGTCGCGGTCGCTCCTTCTTTCAGCTTGCCTTTCAGGCGGAAGCCAACGACCTGCGGCAGCAGCATCGAGACCGGCTGACCGAGCATTGCAGCCTCGGCTTCAATGCCACCCACACCCCAACCCAGCACTCCGAGACCGTTCACCATGGTCGTGTGCGAATCGGTGCCGACCAGCGTGTCCGGATAGGCTTGCAGCGCGCCCTCGACGTTCTGGAAGAAGACCACGCGAGCGAGATACTCCAGATTGATCTGGTGCACGATTCCCATATCGGGAGGAACAACCGAAAAATTCCGAAACGCCTTCTGTCCCCAGCGCAAGAACGAATAGCGCTCCTGGTTGCGCTGGAATTCGAGCAACGCATTCGCCTGAAAAGCGCTTGGCTTCCCGAACTCGTCCACCTGCACCGAGTGGTCGATCACCAGCTCCGCCGGCTGCAGCGGATTAATCGCCTCGGGATCGCCGCCAAGTTGCTTCATCGCGTCGCGCATGGCGGCGAGATCGACGACCGCCGGGACGCCGGTAAAATCCTGCATCAGCACACGCGCAGGCGTGAAGGCGATTTCCCGCGAAGGCGTCGCGCTGGCCTGCCATTCGGCTAAAAAGCGAATGTCCTCAGAGGTAACGGATTTTCCATTTTCCGTGCGCAGCAGGTTTTCGAGCAGCACGCGCAGCGAGTATGGCAACCGTTGCGTCGAGAGGCCCTGCTTATCGAGAGCATCCAGCCGAAAGATCTGGTATTGCCGCGTACCAACGCGCAGCGAAGCCTTTGATCCAAATGAGTTCATCCAGTAACCCCATTTCGCAATTGCATAATTTCGAAATTTCGCAATTTTCTAACCGCCGCCGAATCAGCCCTGGCAGATCGCGCGAACATTTTCGGTTTTCCAATTCCGCAATTTCGAAATTGCAAAATTTCGAAATCCCTAAAACTTTCCTCCCAACCCATGCACAACCAACAGCAGGTTCAAGCCAATGATCACCGTCACCGTGACATAGGCCAGTAGATTCGTACTGCGGCCATTCACCAGTTCGCCCATCACCTTGCCACGGCGCGTGAGCACGATCAGAGGAATCAGCGCAAACGGCAGCGCGAAGCTGAGCGCCACCTGCGAGAGCACGATGATCTTGGCCGCATCCACGCCTAATGCGATCACCACGATAGCCGGAACCATCGTAATCAGTCGCCGCAAGAAAACGCTGAAACGAATATTCAGAAAGCCTTCAATGATCACCTGGCCGGCCATTGTGCCGACAGTCGAAGAAGACAATCCTGAGAGAAGCAAAGCGACCGCAAAGATCACCGAAGAGAAGCCGCCGAGCAGAGGCGCCAGCGTACGATGCGCGTCCTCGACGGTCGAGACGCTGTGGCCCGATGAAAAAAAGACTGCAGCCGCCATCACGATCATCGCCGTGTTGATCAGCCACGCGCCATTCATCGCTGCAAGCACGTCAATTAACTCGAACTGCAAATGTTTAATGCGGTGAAAGCGCTGACCCGTCGGACAAGTGTCGAGGCCCTTCTGCGCCCTGTCCTGCACCAGCGCTGAATGCAAATAGATCACGTGCGGCATCACCGTCGCGCCCAGCATGCTGACCGCGATGTAAATGCTGCTGGAGCTGACCTCGGGGATCAGAATGTGCAGTCCCACCTGCGGCCAATTCGGCTTCGCTAAGAAAATCTCGATCGCGTAGCAAGCAGCGACGCCAAAGACAAATGCCATGATCCCAACTTCGAGCTTGCGGAATCCGTAAAGCTCGAGCGCGAGGATCAAAAATACGAGCACGCCGGTCACCAGCGCGGCCAGCATCAGCACCGAACCCTTGTGCCATCCATGCGCAACCAGCGACGGTCCAACCAGCAGATAGAATCCGACCGCCGCCCCGAGAAATTCAGCGAGATCAGTCGAGATCGCCGCGAACTCGGCCGTGAGCCAGAGAAAGAAGTTCATGCCTCGCGAGAAATGCTGGCGACAGTTCTGCGGCAGCGTGCGTCCGGTCGCGATCCCCAGTTTGGCGGCCAGATACTGAATAAGGATCGCCATCGCGTTCGACCACAGCAGCACCCACAGGAGCGAGTACCCAAAGCGCGATCCGCCTTCGATGTTGGTGAAGAAATTTCCCGGATCGATGTAGGCGACGCTCGCGACAAACGCCGGTCCAAAGTAGTACCAGAGCTCGCCGCTCCGAAACGCCGGAAGAGCCCGAAAGCGCAGCCCTCCAACTTTCTCCGCAGATGTAGAAGCGCTCCCCATCACACAGGAAATCTAGCCAAAAAATCGAATTTATAGCGAACAGACAAGTATAGAAGAAGCCAAAAACCAAAATCGAACACGGAGGTCACGAAGGAACAAGAACGAAACTCAAAATCTCCGTTCCTCCGTGTCCTCCGTGTTAAAGCTTTTGACTTCGTATCCCTGGGACGGACCTCGTCGGATGCTACGATAATTTCAAATGACCGCAACTGCATCGCCGCTGGTCGGCGTGATCATGGGCAGTCGCAGCGACTACCAGATCCTGGAGCCTGCGATCGAGATTCTGCGCGAACTCCAGGTTCCTCACGAAAAGCGGATCGTCTCCGCGCATCGAACGCCCGACTGGATGTTCGAATACGCTTCGACCGCCGAGAAGCGCGGATTGCAAGTGATCATCGCGGCAGCCGGAGGCGCGGCACATCTCCCCGGAATGGTTGCCTCGAAAACTATCCTTCCCGTTTTGGGAGTGCCGGTTCCAGCGACGATGCTGAACGGCGTCGATTCCCTGCTCTCGATCGTGCAAATGCCTAAAGGAGTGCCGGTAGGCACGCTCGCCATCGGCAAGCCCGGAGCGGCCAACGCGGCTCTCCTCGCGGCCTCCATCTGCGCGCTGCATAATCCCGCACTGCGCGATCGTCTGCTCTCCTGGCGCACCGCTCGTCAGCAGGAAGTGCTCAAGATGGAGCTGCCTTCGTGAGCGCCATCCTTCCCGGCGCGACCATCGGCATCTTCGGCGGCGGACAACTCGGACGTATGACCGCCATGGCCGCCCGCTCACTTGGCTATCGCATCCAGGTGCTCGACCCTGATCGAAGCTGTCCGGCCAGCTTCGTCGTCGATAGCTGCTTCACGGCGCCTTATGACGATATCCATGCAGCCGCCGACCTGGCGCGCGGATCGGACGTTGTTACTCTGGAAATCGAGCAAGTCTCGCTCGCCAGTCTGGAAGAAGCCGCACGCCATGCTCCTATGCGTCCAGATGCGTCGGTGCTGCGCATCATCCAAGACCGGATTCGGCAAAAGCGATGGCTGGAGCAGAGCGGATTCCCATTAGGGGAATGGAGCGCCGCGACGAGTGCTCAAGAACTCGAAGCGGCGGTCACGAAATATGCTCGCGACTGCTTCATCAAATCCGCTTCCGGCGGATACGACGGACGCAGCCAGATTCGCGTCCAGCCGAATTCGCCACCGCAATCTGCCGAGGACATGTGGAAGTCACTCGGCTCGCGTCCATGCGTTGTCGAACGCGGGCAGGCGCTGGAATTTGAAATTTCCGTGCTGGTCGCGCGGCGGCCCGGCGGCGAGGCGGTTGCTTATCCACCTGCACTCAATCACCATCAGGCTCAGATTCTCGATTGGTCGGCGATCCCCGCGCGCATTCCTCCCGAGCTGCACAACCAGGCCACCGACCTCGCATTGGACATCGCGCAGCAGATTCAAGTCGTAGGCCTGCTGGTGATCGAGATGTTCGTGCTGAAAGGCGGACGGTTGCTCGTCAATGAGCTCGCGCCGCGTCCGCACAACAGCTATCACGCCAGCGAACGCGCCTGCGTGACCAGTCAATTCGAGCAGGCCGTGCGCTCGATCTGCGATCTTCCCCTTGGCGATCCATCGGTCATTAAGCCGGCAGCAATTTCCAATCTCCTGGGCGACATCTGGCTCGGCCCACATCCGCCTGCCTTCGATCGCGCGCTCGCCATTCCCGGCGTGCGCTTGCATTTGTATGAGAAGAGCGTCCCTCGGCCAGGGCGAAAAATGGGACATCTTTCCGCCATCGGCGACACGGTGCAACAAGCGGTGGATCGCGTGCTGCAGGCGCGCTCGGCGCTGTGACAGGGGTAATTTCAGTCTTTTGAAATAACGGCTTCGTCCACTCGGTCCACCACGTCCGTTCTGTCCACCTGACAAGATTTGCACCATTCCCGGGCAGTTGACAAAGAGCCTCCTGTTGCCGCACCATAGGCGAATAAAAAGCGAATTAAGCCATGTCTCTTGCCGCTTCCCTATTGCGCAGTCAACTCGAAAAATCGCTGGAAAACCGCATTCCTCACGCACTCACGCCGCCGCCGCGATCTGCGCCCGAACGGATGCTCACCGGCATCGCTGCCATTGATGCGCTCACCGGCGGCATCCCCCTCGGATGCCTCACCGAAATCTGCGGGCCGGCTTCCTCGGGACGCACCAGTGTCCTTCTAGCCGTGCTCGCCCAATGCCTGCGCCGCGACGAAATCTGCGCGCTGATTGACGCCAGCGACGCCTTCGATCCGCAGTCTGCCGCCGCGGCTGGCGTCGATCTGGGGAGGTTGCTGTGGGTGAGAGGCAGGGAATCGGGCCATCGGGTGATCGGGTCATCGGGTGAAGCGAAAACTCGGGCTATTGGTTATCAGCGCTCGACCCTCGGCCGGCAGCGAGCTTTTATAAAGGGAAAAAATCTTTCGGGGCAAAGTACTGCTCGTGAATTCCAGAATGCGCGTTTCACTTCACCCGATGGCCCGATCACCCGATGGCCCGGTTTCCACGCCCAGTCATCAGCCCTCGAGCAATCGCTCAAGGCCACCGACCTCCTCCTCCAAGCCGGTGGATTCGGCGCTGTGGTGCTCGACCTTGGCGATATCGATCCGGCTTCGGCGCGGCGCATTCCGCTGACTACCTGGTTTCGTTTTCGGCGAGCCGTCGAGCACACCTCGACAGCCTTAATCGTCATCGAGCAGGAGCCGCATGCGAAAAGCTGCGCGTCGCTGGTCCTGGACTTTGCCGCGCAGGCCACCTCTTGGAGCGAAACCAGCGAAGCAGGAACGATGGTCGGCGTGTACTCGGGTGAAAATCCGGCGCCAGCGTTTTTCGTGAATGCGCGCGGCGTTGCTGTTCCGTTCGGCGAGCCGACAGCTTCGTCCTTTGAAATGCCGCAGCGCTGGAGCACTCCGCACACGCGCCTGCTCAATGCCGTACACGTACATTTTGAGGTCGCCCGCGCCCGCAGTACGCCGCAAAAATTCGGCGCACAGCCCGATCTGGATCGGGTAATCCTTCGACAAGCGCAGGATCGATTGGACAAGTACAGCCTAATGTCAGCTTTCGGGCGATAGTTTGGATTTAAGAATTTTGCTGATGATCAAAATCCACATCGAGCGAACTAGTTATGAAAAAGGAAAATAAAGATGGAGCGAAAGCAATGCGATCCCCGAGGCGATCTCAAGAAATCCAGGGATTGATCTCTAAAAGGCCAGGGATTGATCTCCAGAAAGCTAGGGATCGGCTAGGGACTTTGGCGTGTAAGTCCTTTAGATCTTGAGACCACATAAAAAAAGATTGTTTATTTTTTCCTTGTCAGAAATCACCGCTGGCCGAACGCCGAGAGCTGAAAGCTGAAAGCCGACGGCCTGCTTCACTTCGCCCGAATAAGCCGATGGATTCCATGCTTTTCGCCTGTCTCTACATTCCCGATTTTCCCGTACAGGCCGTCGTGCGCTCCACGCCGGAGCTGCGTGATCGTGCTGTAGCGATCCTCGACGGCTCTCCGCCGCTGCTCAGCGTGATTGCCGTGAACGCCCGCGCGCGTGAATTGGGGATTCAAGTCGGCATGACGAAGGCCCAGGCTGAGCCTTGTCCTGATCTGTGCCTGCGTACCCATGCGCGCGACCAGGAACAAGCCGCGCATGCCGCGCTGCTCGATTGCGCTCGCGCCTTCTCGCCGCGTGTGGAAGACACCAACCGGCGCAACGCCGAAGCTGCCAGTTCCAAAATGGGAGACACGGTCCTCCTCGACATCACCGGCCTCGATCGTCTCCTCGGCTCTCCGGCCAAACTGGCGCGCGATCTGCAGGTACAGGTTGCCGATATAGGAATGCGCGCAAATATTGGGGTGGCAGGTAATCCCGACGCTGCCATGCACGCCGCGCGCGGCTTTGTCGGCATTATGGTCATCGAGCCTGGCGGCGAGGGCCGGAAGCTCGGACCGTTGCCGCTGTCCTTGCTCGAACCGTCTTCGGAAATTTTGGAGACGCTGGAACTTTGGGGTATCCGCGATTTCCGCGCTCTAGCCGCGCTGCCGGAAGTCGCGCTCAGCCAGCGACTTGGTCAAGAAGGCTTGCGCCTTCAGCAGCTCGCGCGCGGACGCGCGCAGCGCGCGCTCATTCCCTGCGAACCGGCGATGGATTTTAAAGAGATTCTTGAACTCGAAGATCCTGTTGAATTGCTCGATCCTATGGCTTTTCTTCTGAACCGCCTGCTCGACCAAATCTGCGTCCGTCTGCGCTCGCGAGCATTAGGCGCCACCGCGCTGCATCTCACGCTGCATCTTGCGGAACACTGCGACCAAACGACGGAGGAACAAGCGAGCAGCAAGCGCGTGCATCGACGAACATTGGAATTTCCAGTTCCGATTCAGGACAGCCGAACGTTTCTCAAGCTGCTAGAACTAGATCTCGCCGCGCATCCGCCTGGAGCTCCGGTCAAGAACATTGAGATCGTGGCGCAACCGGCGCTTCCGCGTTTCGCGCAGTCCGGCTTATTTGTTCTGCGCGGCCCAGAGCCGGCGCGGCTCGAACTCACTCTAGCGCGCCTGCGCGGCCTCGTCGGCGAAGACCGCGTCGGATCGACGGAGCTGCTGGACACACACGCGCCGGAGGCGTTCCGCATGTGCCGCTTTCGCCCAGGGACAAAAGAAAGCCGCGATCTTGCGCCAAGATCGAATTCAGCACCGCGCGCTGCGATGCGCGTCTTTCGTCCGCCGCTCGAAGCCAAAGTACAACTCAAAAACGGCGCGCCGTCGCAAGTGATGTTGCGCGGCCGCCCACACCAGGTGACCGCCGCTGCCGGTCCGTGGCGCCACAGCGGCGGCTGGTGGACACCACAAACCTGGACGCGCGAAGAGTGGGACCTGGAATTGAGAGCGCAAGATTCGTTTCCCATTTTGGTACGAATGTTCCGCGATCTGAGCTCGGCGAAGTGGCGTGTGGAGGGAACGTTTGATTAGTTTTGTCATTCCGAGTCCGCCCCGGCGGACGAGGAATCCCTACCCTCACGAGAATGCATGATCGGGTAGGGATTCCTCGTCCGCGGCGGCGGACTCGGAATGACAGGCAACAGTATGTACATCGAATTCCACTCCCGCTCTGCCTTCAGCTTTCTCGAAGGCGCATCGCTGCCGGAAGCGCTGATTGCCACGTGCGCGGAATACGGCATGTCCGCGATGGCGCTGCTTGACCGCGATGGGGTATATGGCGTGCCGCGCTTCCATATGGCGGCGCAAAAGTGCGGGGTGCGCGCGCACATCGGAGCCGAAGTCACGGTGGATGACACGCTCTTCGGTGAAGCCGGACCGGCACGTTATCCGCTGCTGGTGGAATCGCAAGCGGGCTACCAGAACTTATGCCGCCTGATCACGCGCACGAAGCTGCGCGCTAAGAAAGAAGAAGGCGCGGCCCGCATCGAGGAACTCGAAGAGCATGTCGGCGGATTGATTGCACTGACCGGCGGTGACGAAGGTCCCCTGGTCGAGGCGCTCGCGCGCGGTGGTTACGACGAAGCGCTGCGCGCCGTCGAGCGCATGACGCGCATCTTCGGTCCGCGCAATGTTTATGTCGAACTGCAGCGGCACTTCGATCGCCGCGAAGAGATGCGCAACCAGGCTGCGGTGGCGATCGCGCGCAAGCTGCGTCTGCCGCTGCTCGCGACGAACGGTGCCTGCTACGCCACGGCTGCCGAGCGCGAGGTGCTCGACGTCTTCACATGCATTCGCCATCACCGACAACTCGAAAACGCCGGACGCCTGCTCGCCGTCAACTCCGAGCGCTTTCTACGCACGCCGCAGCAGATGAAGCAGCTCTTCTCCGACCTGCCCGAGGCGATCGCCAACACGGCTGTACTGTCATCACGGCTGACTTTTACGCTCAAGGATCTGGGCTACGAGTTCCCGCACTATCCCGTGCCAAATGGGGAAACGATGACGTCGTTCCTGCGCGAGCGCACGCGCGAGGGCATGCGCGAGCGCTATGGACACAAGCCGAAAGAGCTGCGCGAGCGCGCCGAGCGGCAAATCCAGCGCGAGCTGACGCTGATCGAGAACCTCGAACTTGCGGGCTACTTTCTAATTGTGTGGGACATCGTGCGCTTCTGCCGCGAGCAGCGCATCCTCGTGCAAGGACGCGGATCGGCGGCCAACAGTGCCGTGTGCTACGCGCTGGGCATCACCGCGGTCGATCCTGTCGGCATGGACCTGCTCTTCGAGCGATTCCTGTCCGAAGAGCGCGGCGAGTGGCCAGACATCGACCTCGATCTGCCCAGCGGCGATCAACGTGAACGCGTGATTCAGCATGTGTATGCGCGCTATGGCGCGCATGGCGCCGCGATGACCGCCAACGTGATCACTTATCGCGGACGCTCGGCGGCGCGCGAGGTCGGCAAGTCGCTGGGCTTCGATGTCGAGACGCTCGATCGATTGTCCGCGCTGGTCGGCTCATGGGAATGGCGCGGACCAACCGACACGATGGAGCAGCAATTTCGCCATGCAGGATTCGATTTACGGCATCCGCGCATCGCCAAGTTTCTCGATCTGTGTCTGCGCGTGCAGGACCTGCCGCGCCATCTGGGCCAGCACTCCGGCGGCATGATCGTTTGTCAGGGACAGCTCAGCTCGGTGGTGCCGCTGGAGCCGGCGAGCATGCCCGGACGCGTGGTCGTGCAGTGGGATAAAGACGATTGTGCCGATTTGGGACTGATTAAAGTCGATCTGCTCGGCCTTGGGATGATGGCCGTGCTCGAAGATTGCCTGGAGCTGATTCCTCAGCACTACGGCGAGCCGGTGGATCTGGCGCAGCTTCCCCAGGACGATCCGCAGGTCTATGAAGCGTTGCAGCGCGCCGATACTGTCGGCATGTTCCAAGTAGAAAGCCGCGCGCAAATGGCGGCTCTGCCGCGCAATGCGCCGAAGCGCTTTTACGACATCGTGATTCAAGTGGCGATCATCCGGCCCGGTCCGATCGTCGGCAAGATGATGAACCCGTTTCTCAAGCGGCGGCAGGAACTAGAACCGGTGCGCTACGCGCATCCGTCGCTCGAGCCGGTGCTGGAGCGGACGCTGGGCGTGCCGCTCTTTCAGGAGCAACTGCTGCGCATGGCGATGGTGGTCGCAAACTTCAGCGGTGGCGAAGCCGAAGAGCTGCGCCGCGCGATGGGCAGCAAGCGCTCGCAAGTCAAGATGGCGGCGATCGAAGCGCGTCTGCGGCAGGGTATGTCCCAAAATGGAATCGCGGCCGAGGCGCAGGACGAGATCGTGCAGTCGATTGTCTCGTTCGCTCTCTACGGATTTCCCGAGTCACACGCCGCCAGTTTCGCGCTGCTCGCGTATGCCAGCGCGTATCTCAAGTGCCACTACCTCGCCGCATTTACCGCAGCACTGCTGAACAATCAACCCATGGGCTTCTATCATCCTGCAACGATCGTGAAGGACGCGCAGCGCCACGGGCTCCGTGTGCGGCCGGTGGATGTAACACGCTCGGAGTGGCTATGCACGCTGGAGTGTGAGTGCAACGAATCCGCGCCGCACGATCGTCAGCACTGCAAACCGTCGCTGCGCATGGGCTTGCGTTATGTGCGTGGCTTGCGCGAAGAAGCTGCCAAGGCGCTGCTGCAAGCACGCCAACAATCGCAATTCGCTTCGATCGACGACCTCGCCCGCCGTGTTCCCGTTTTGCGGCGCAATGAACTGAATATGCTGGCGCAGTTGGGAGCATTGAATAGCTGTCAGATTTCAACTGCCAGCTTCCAGCTACCAGCTTCCAGCTTGCAGCTTCCCATTCGCAATGATGGCGTAAGCACGGTTCAAAATGGTCGCTGGCATGTGGAATCCGGCGGCTCCGAGGTTCAAGCTGGAAGCTGGAAGCTGGTAGCTGGTAGCTCTCTCCACCGCCGCGATGCCCTCTGGCAAGTTGGACGCGCGGCTTGGGAAGAAGGTCCGTTGTTGCGAGAGATCGCGCAGCCGGACTCGGCGTCGCCGCTGGCTCGCATGACAGCGGAAGAGCGATTGATCGCCGACTATCACGGCTCCGGGTTAACGGTCGGCCCACATCCTATGCTTTATCGCCGTGAAGAGATGAACCACATGCGCGTGGTGCGCGCGATCGATCTGCGGCAGGTCAAGCATGGACAGCTCACGCGCATTGCCGGATGTGTGATTGCGCGTCAGCGTCCGGGAACAGCCAATGGTTTCATTTTTCTCAGCCTCGAAGATGAGACGGGAATTTCCAACGCGATCATCATGCCCAATCTTTACGATCAGAACCGCATGTTAGTGATCCACGAACGTTTTCTGCTGATCGAAGGCATCCTGCAAAATGTGGAGAACGTGATTTCCGTGAAAGCGCTGCGTGTGAACCGATTGCAAGTGACAGAAGCAGCAACGAGGTCGCATGATTTTCGATGAAACAGCATCGAAACCGCGAAGCTCCGAAGCTTTTCTGCGTCGAGCTCGATAGATTGTACAAATCGCTGAATATTCGTTCACATCAAAAATGTAGGCCGGTTACCCAGAAGAGTTAAGGGCTTCGCGGCTCCGCAGCTTTGTTCTAAAATAGAAACCGTCGTTGCGGCGTCGAGCACGTTGCTTTTCGAACTTGCATCGAATCCGCACAGCCGCAGCACACAATCCCCTGATTTTGGAGTAAACCCCCATGCCAAAAGCAAAGACTTCCAAGAGCAAAACGGCGACCGGCAGCGAAGGCGCCGGGAGCAATGGCGCCCCCAACCCGTCGAACGTTACGAACATCTCCGCTCTGCAACGCAGCTCCGCTTCAGACAGCAAAGCCAGCAATGGCAACGTCTCTCTACCTTCCACCACAACCAACACCAGCTTCAATCCCAGCGTGAGCGAGGAACAAGTCCGGCGTCGCGCGTATGAACTCTACCTGCAACGCGGAGGCACGCACGGCAAGCACGCAGAAGACTGGTATCGCGCGGAGGCCGAGCTGCGCGAGCGGCAAAAGGCCAGCTAAGTCACGTCATGGCAGTTCCCAAAATGGGAGGTCAGATCGTTTGAACAAGACAGTCCTGCTGGTTGATGACAATCCGATTCAGCTTTCCGCTCGGCAAATGGTCTTGAGCCAGGCTGGACACGAAGTGCAAGTGGCGACAAACGCCGAGAGTGCCCTTGCGCTGTTGCGCACGCTCTCACAGGCCGAGAAGATTGGTGTGATCGTCACCGATCACATCATGCCGAACGCGACGGGATCGGAGTTCGTGCAACTCGTGCGCGCCGTCAATCCGCGCGTGCCGGTGATCGTGATCAGCGGCCTTCCTGAAGCGGAAAAAGAGTACGAAGGAATGGACGTTGTGTTCCGGCAAAAGCCATGTCCGCCCACGGAGCTGATTGGTCTGGTGGAAGCAGCAGTGCGGTCAAGTTAGCTCGCCTGAGATCAGCGCGCGAACTGCACGCTGACGTGTCCGCCTGCCGGGAGGCGCGATCCTGGGGCTGGGCTCTGGTCGCGCGCGATGCCGGAGCCGAAGACGTCCACTTCGAGTCCATCTTTTTCGCTTTCCTCTACGACCGCGCGCACGGGTTTGCCCAGGAAGGAAGGCACGGTCTTCGCGGCGTCAGCATCCAGGACCACCGTTCCCGATTTGGGAACAGGAACTGAGCTAGCCGAGACTGCGAGCGAACTCGATGCCCCTTCAAGGGACTGCGTACTAAGACTAGCCGGAACGATAGCCTGATTCCATACAGGAGCAGGTGTGGCGTCCGCAACGGTGAGATCGCTGTCGTCGTTTTCCGATAATGCTTCCCCGATATGGTCGGACATGCCCTCGCTGTCGGGCGTGGCCGAAGCCCGCAGAACGGCACGCTGTGGCTTTTTGACGTCTATGTCATGCGGCACGTCGAGATACTCGAGCACCTGCTGCGCGATCTGTGAGAAGTACGGAGCGATGTATCCGCCTTCATGGCTGCCAACGTGCGGCGAATCGACGATCACCGTCACCGTGATTGCCGGGTTGTTGATCGGCGCGAATCCGGAGAACGAGGCGATGTAGTTGATCTTGTCATAACGGTGCGTCAGCTGATTGATTTTCTGCGCAGTACCGGTCTTGCCCGCTGCTGTGTAGCCGTTCAGCGCTGCGAGATGACCAGTCCCGCGCAAGACCACGCCTTCCAGCATCGCGCGCATTTTGGCCGCAGTCAGCGCGGAAATTACGCGATGTTCTGGTCCGGGATGAAAGACGACTTTCTGCGCAGCTGACGGATCGACGTAAGCCGGTTGTGGCAGCGCCGTGCCGGCGACGATGCGCGGCGCAATCCACATTCCGTCGTTCGCGATGGTCGAGGTCATGGCGACGAGCTGAATCGGCGACACGCCGATCTCTTGTCCCATCGAGATGGCGCCGATGCTCATCTTCGACCAGCGGCTCGGGGGCTTGGTAATGCCGCGCGTTTCGCCGGAGAGCTCAATGCCCGTGCGCGATCCGAATCCGTAGGCGCGAATGTACTTGTACAGGCGATCTTCGCCGAGGCGCATGCCTAGCTTGATCGATCCGACATCGCTGGAATTCGCAAGAATGCCGGCGACAGTCAAATCACCAAAACGATGCCAATCGTGGATGCGCATGCCGTTCACCACGATGGAGCCCATCTGGCAGTCGATGACCTCGTCAGGACGCGTGACGTTTTCGTCGAGCGCGGCCGAGATGGTGACCATCTTGAACGTGGAGCCCGGCTCGTAGATGTCGCTCACCGCCCGATTGCGCAGTGCCTTGGGATCGATGGCGCGCGAATTGTTTGGATTGAAGGTCGGCCGGTTCGCGAGCGCGAGGATTTCTCCCGTATGCGGATTCTCCACGATCACGGTCGCGGCTTGCGGACGCTTCTGCTCCATGATTAGGTCGAGTTCGCGCTCGGCGATGTGCTGAATATCTTCATCGATGGTGAGGACCAGGTTCTGTCCCGGAACGGGATTCTGCTCGACGCGTCCGAACCAGCGGCGGTGCGCGTCCATGGTGATGATCATCCTGCCTGGCTTGCCGCGCAGACGTTGATCATACGTGCGCTCGATGCCGGCAAGGCCTTCATCGTCCATGCCGACATAGCCGAGTACTTGAGACGCCAACTCGTTTTTCGGATAAAAACGCTTGGGCTCTTGCTGGAAGTAGATGCCCTTTAAATTCAACGCGTGGATGCGCGCCGAGGTCGCATTGTCTACCTTGCGGGCAATCCAGGTGAACGAGTGCGAAGACTCAAGCTTCGCCAGGATCTCCCTGGGATCGGCTTTCAGAATGCGCGCAAGCAGTCGTGCTGTCGTGACATGATCGGGAATCTCAACGGGAACGGCGAAAACGGAATCGACGTCGACCGACATCGCCAGCTCTCGTCCCTTACGGTCATAAATTATGCCCCGCGGTGGAGCGACTTCGATGCTGCGCTGCTGCTGGCGCGCCGCTCGCTGCGTGAGAAAGCCGTATTGCACAACTTGGAGCCAGACGAGACGGGTGCAAATCGCAAATAACCAGAAGAAGAAGATCGCCGCGAAAAGAGAGAGGCGGAAGCGGGTTGCGGTACCAGCAGAGTTGGCGGGCATGGCGAATCCGGCTGACAAGAAAACTTGTCAGCCTGAGCGTCCGCCGCGGCGGACGCGAATGACCTTGCGTTTGTCTCCCGGCCACGAAAGTCAACCACAAGGTCCTTCGGCCAAACCAGGCCTCAGGATGACAACGTTCTTAGTATGACTACAGAAACGAAGTGGCGACCAGGTTGGTTTTCCACGGTCACCACGAACGCTGGCTGAACTCAACCAGCCAAACTTGTATGTCCCCTTCCAAAAGGAAGCGAAAGAGTAGTCCCGACCTGGATCCACGCACCGGGCAGGGATTCCTCGTCGCTGCGCGACTCGGAATGGCCCAAAAACTATCGCTGCATCTCCACCACCTGAATCTCCGACATCTTCGCCAACACTGGTGCAGATGGATCAGGCGTCGCTTCTAAATGCATGACTTGCCCAGCTTGTGGCGCTTCTAGGCCCATGCGGTTCGCGAGTTGCTCGATTCGCTCCGGATCGCGCAGCGAGGCTTCTTCCAAATGTAGGGCGCGATTCTGCTCGAGCAGTGCGTCGCGCTGGATTCGCTGGGCTTCAATCTTGTAACCGTACTCAATAGCGCTGAAGTGCTGCCACGTATAAATCATCAAAAAGGAAAAGAGTAGCGCGACCGACGCGGAGAACATCTTGATCTCACGCGCGCGGCGGGGATCGGCGACCTTCACGAGGCGCGAATTGTCGATGGCTTTGTTGAAATAGATCTCGGGCGTGACTCCGCCCCACTTGCGCTGCGAGCCGACGGGCTGCCACATGCGGTAGCCCTTGATGCGGGGGATTGCCAAAGTCGCCATTTACGCTACTCCGAGTAGTTCCTGGTAAGGCGCTTCGAGCAGATACGCGGGCACGAGATCTTCGCTCACGATCTCCTCGCGCTCAATGTGAGCGTGCAATTCTGCGCGCTGCACGCTCTCGATCAGTTCGTCAATCAATCGGCCTGTATACATCGCAGTCCTCCTTTACGTCTTGCAATTTCCCAAATCGAAACTTGTTGAACCGGACAGCACCGCTCGTTGAGGAAGGTGTGCTGTGGATTTGTATTTCGCCCTTAAGTACAACTGGTGGGACGGGGCTGCCCGGTCTAACCTCTTTGCGGAGCTAAAGCTCCGATAAATCCATGCGTTTCGGCGACGGCTTCCGCTCGAATCCTCTCCGTCGCATCCGTTCGTTCCGCCGCACGCAATTTCGCGCTGCGCGCTCGCGGATTGCGATCCACTTCCGCATCTGAAGCCGTCACTGGCTTCTTCGTCAGCAGCCGATAGACGCCATCCTTTGCTCCCTCGCGGATCGCCTGTTTCACCATGCGATCTTCCAAGGAGTGAAAGCTGATCACTACCAGTCGTCCTCCATTCGAACCAGCAATCGAAGGGAGGAGGACCTGAGGAGCTACATCGAGTAGCGTCTTCAGGTCCTCAAGTTCGCGGTTTACGAAGATTCGGATCGCCTGGAAGGTGGTCGTTGCCGGATGAATGCGCTGATATTTCATTGCCGGGAGCGCGGCCGTTACAACCTGCGCAAGATGCGCAGTGGATCGTAGCGGCCGTGCCCGGACAATGGCTCTGGCGATTCTCCGCGACCTCCTTTCCTCACCGAATTCGTAAATCACATCGGCGAGATCGCTCTCGTCGAGGTGGTTTACCACTTGTTCGGCGGTGCGCTCGTTGCGCGGGTCTATATCCATGCGCATGTCGAGCGGCCCTTCCGCCTGAAAACTGAATCCGCGTGCTGCGTCGGCGAGCTGCATCGAGCTGAGCCCAAGATCGGCCAGCAGACCGTCTGCTCCGGCCGGCCCGACTCGCTGCCCAACTTCGGCATACGAGCCATGGATCAGCGTCACCGTCGGCGCCTCGCTGCCGAGTTCGGCTGCGAGTTCGTCGAGACGCTTGCGCGCCAGCTCCAGCGCCTTTGGGTCTTTATCGAAGCCAATCAAATGTCCCTGTGGGCCGAGGCGCCTTGCGATTGCGCATGCGTGGCCGCCAAGCCCCAAGGTCGCGTCGATATAGGTTCCGCCGCGCCGCACGTTCAGAAAATGGATCGCTTCTTCTAAAAGAACTGGAACATGACGCTGACTGCCACCACCTTCGCCATGTCCGGCCTCCTGGGAGGCCTTGATGTCTTCCACCGCTAGATGCCCAGATCAGCGAGCGTCTTTTCATCCTCTGGAGTGATCGGGTTGGCTTCGAGGTGCTTGCGGAAGGTTTCAGCGTTCCGCACTTCCAGGTACGTCAGGTTCCCGAACACCAGCACTTCCCCTTTCACTTCCGCCGATTCCCGTAAAATCTGTGGAATCAGCAATCTTCCCTGGTTATCGATCTCCACCATCTGGCCGTAATAGTTCACCCGGTCCAGGAACTTCTTCTTCGCCGGATTGAAGTTCGACACCTTCGCCAGCTTCTCTTCGATCCGCTGCCACTCCTCAAAGGGATATATCTCGGCAACCTCTCCATCGCGGCTGGTGATGTAAAATTGGCCGCCACCGTACTGCTCGTCGATGGTGCGCTTGAATTCAGCAGGGACCTTGAGCCGTCCCTTCTCGTCCACGCGCGTTGGGTGATTGCCACGAAACATTGGTTAACCGTCGGAACGAACCGAACTATGCAGATCGAAAATGGCCCAAATCCGAGTCTCTGTACCCTGTCACCTGTTCCCTGTGACCTGGTTTCATCGTGGTTCGCCGGATTTCGGGGGATCATGCTCATCCGTTGCCACTCTCGACCACTAGACCGATATAACTTACCACTTTCAACCACTTTTGACCACATCCTACGCTGAAGTGGTTGGATGTCAATGCCTTTTTTGGAGGTCGGGGTACCAATTCAGTAAAAGTTGTGGAAAAAGCAGGTGATTGTGGCGGGATTGGGAAAGAACACTACGGGTGGTGTTTAGTGGGATGGTTCGGAGTCGCTAGTACGCTGCCATGGAGTCAGAGAATGCGCCGCTTCAGGGCGGTCAATGGCTCTCTTGGCAATACTGCTTTTGAAGCTCAGGCGACAGCCGGCCGGAGTCACACATTGCCTTTACATTGTGGTTGGTCTTTTGCTCGGCTGCTCTGCGGAAGAAAGATCCGGCACAAAACTAGCGACGAATTTCGCTTCTTTCTTAGGATTGTCCGCAAAGGGGATATACACATCAGTCTCCGTTCCGTTTAGCTTGCGATGACGCTCGAGTCGGAACAAAACTTTGTCGCCGTTCTTTAATGAGTCAAGCGGGTTGGGTTTTTCCGATTTGAAATGGGTCGGGGTCTGACCTAGATTGCGGAGCATGGAATCGCCTGCTTGTCTTTCCGTCTCTAGGTACCAAGTTCGATTGGCAACTCTTATCAGATAAATGCCGACGTGATTTCGGTACACATCGCCAGCAACGGTTGTGCCATCGCCGCGAATCGTGGACGTAATCGTTCCATCGCGAACTGCGGTTGCTTTGACAAATGTCCCCATCTGATAATCGTTGGATTTGTCTTTGGCGAAGGACTGTCCCAAGAGGATCAGCGACACTATGCTAAATGCGATTGCGTGTTTCATGCTCTGTTGCTCTCGATCTTGCTTGGCACCTTGATGGACCGGAAGGGTATTGCGATTTTTCAGCTTTGTCAATCGGGGGGAGTGATCTTTCAAAAATCAGCAAATTCTTAATAATGGCAAACTTATCTGTGCATGATGATTCCACATGCATCGGCCACCTCGGTTACATCCGGTAAATCAAATTCCATTTCGATTTCCCTAGCAAGGTGTTCATCCACTCCCAGCATGATCCTATGAATCTGAGGGCTGCTGTTTTCTTTGTGCGGAAGGCTGTGACCATACAACAAATTCGAAATCGCGCAGTCTCCACAGAATTCCTCGCGGACGAAGATGCCTTTGTGGTCGGTGCTAGGGAACCAAGTCTCTCGCTCAAGCTTGCGATCATCGAGCTTTATTTCGACTGGTATCTAAGCAATAGCGTGTTGATCAACTTGCGTGTCTACAACCGCTCCGACCGAAATGAAAGCGTCGATAAATTTGCCGTGTACCTTCCCACGCAGATGAGGCCCCGGTTCGCAATGTATTACGAGCTCCGGCGCGTCGAGTGTTCCGCTAGAAGGCAACACGAGAAATTTTCCTTTAAGCCTGTACTCCTGAAATGTTGTTCCATGTAACGGATCGTTTACTTGAGAATGCACCCATTCCGCCGTCGTTTGGGCAGCGCATGCAGCCGCCAGTGATATCAACACAATAGACCAGCTCAGAGTTCGCATGAATCCGTCACCATCGTTGAATTGGCTTCATCCAGCATTGGAATGAAGTTTCGGCACGCAGCAGGAGCTTACCACGCAGTCCGAGAGACAGTTGCAATCGGCAGTTCGGGATGCTTCGTTTGCGAGCGCCGGAGGCGCGGCTATATGAAAGCCCCATGCGTAAGCTTGGGGTAAGCGCCAACGAAGACGCGAGTCCCGGTAGGGACGGCATAAGGCAGGTTCTCCACGGACACGAACAAGAACCATCCATATGCCGCGCCTACGGCGCTCAGTGTCCTCTTCTCCCCCACCCCACGCTCACGCGTGGGGCTTTCATATGGCCGCGCCTCCGGCGCTCGACTTCAGCTCGACATTTGTGATTTCATGCGCCGTGTAGAATGCAACTCCCTGGAGGAGCAGATGGGTCATTCCTACAACAATGTGTTGGTTCATGCTGTTTTCAGCACCAAAGGACGAGGGAAGAGTATTCCCAAATCGAAACTACCGGAACTGTGGCCTTACTTTGGTGGGATCGCAAAGCGCAATAAGATTTCTCTGCTCTGCGCCGGAGGCATGCAGGATCACGCGCATCTTCTGTTCGTGCTGCCGAACATCATGACCCTGGCCGACGCGCTGCGCATTTTCAAATCGAACTCCTCCGGCTGGCTCTCGCCAAAGTTCGACTGGCAGCAAGGATACGGAGCCTTCGCCGTGAGCGCCTCGAATCGCGACAAAGTGCGCGCTTACATACAAAACCAGGAAAAACACCATCGCAAGCGCAGCTTCGAGGAAGAATTCTTGTTTCTCTTGAAAAGCGCAGGCGTGGATTACGATCCGAAATACGTGTTCGGATGATCTCGTCCTGCTCTTTGCTCGGCCGCTTCCAGTGCTTGCGTGATTCGGCGAGCTCTTCCTTCGGGCGTTCGGTAATAGAAAATCCCTAGCAAATGTCTGCGCTTGTACGCAGCCGGCATCAACTCCCATCCGCGCTTCGCGTGGGCGTTTCCGGCTAACGCCACCCGGATTTGCGGTGGCAGCTCGATTTCCGCTTCCATAGTCTCCATCAGGCGCACGGCCATCTGCTCGGCTCGGCGCTTGCGCGTTTCAGATTGCTTGGCTTGACTAAGCCATTTGCCGATTTCTGTGCGCAGCGAGGGAGTGAGTTGATCGAAGAATTTCTTTAGCGAGCGCTCTTGTCGGAGGATGCGCTCGAATTCGGAGGAATTTGGGCTACACGCGGCGAGAGGTCAGGTTCGAGAGTGAATTTGGCGCTGGCTCCTGGCGCGAGGCGCGCTTGCTTCTGCATCGTCTTATTAACGATCAGGAAGTGCTGGCCCGAGCGGGTGGGAAAGATTGTGCTCCGAAATGGGAATCCACCGATCTCGCCTTTCACCCGAAGCTGCCGTCTCGTGCCCCAGGTTTTCGCGACGTCGAAGGGCACGCGAATGATCGTCCAATGCATCGGCGGGCCAGTGCGTTCCAGCGTCGCGCTAAAGCTCTTGCGAGAAGGGCGGGGCATAGCGGCGACTCAATACGAGAGCCCGGGCGTCTTCCGCAAAAAGCTGTCGTCGGTGACTTGCTTCAGCATGAAGTCGGCAACATCGGCGCGGGAGACTTCGCGCTTGCCGGTTTCGTTGGCCGCGAAGAAGGCTCGATAAGAGCCAGTTTTGGGTCCGTCCGTCAGCATCGCGGGACGCACGATCACCCAATCGAGTGAACTGCTGCGAATGATCTGCTCCTGCAGTTCTTTATCGGCAAAGATGTTTCGGAGAAACGTCGTGCGCACGAGGTACCGAAAGACCGGACCAAGCTGGCCTTTGCTGTCGCCCACATCTAGCGAGGTCTCGCAGACGAAGCGCCGGACTCCGTGCTTCTCCATGGCACGGATCAAGTTTCGCGTTCCATTAGACTGAATGGTGTTTTTGCGGATCACCTTGGTGCCGAGAGCGCACAACACTGCGTCCTGACAGCAACAGCCGGCTCGACCGAAACGTAGTCGGTGACGTCGCCTTTCAGAACCCGCAGCTTGGGATGCCCCATGCCGAACTTGTCGGGATTGCGGACGAGAGCAGCGACCTCGTGTCCCTGCTCCAGCGCCTGAGTCACGATCTCGCGTCCAGTCCCGCCCGTTGCGCCGATGACCAGCAGCTTCATACTCGACAAACAATCTATCATCCAATCAGAAATGAAGAGCGGCCGAGCGGATGTGCTGATCATCGGCGCGGGAGCAGCAGGACTCGCAGCCGCTGCGCGGTTGTCTCAGGCAGGAGCGCAGGTCGTCATTCTAGAAGCTCGCGATCGCATTGGCGGACGCGTGCTTACCGTGCATCCTGAAGGACTCGACGTAACCGTGGAACTCGGGGCGGAATTCGTGCATGGCCGCCCGCCGGAGATCTTCGAACTCATTCACCAGGCCAACATCCGCTATCGCAAAATTCAAGGCCAGCCTTTTTGCTCGAACGAGCAGGCCATCGGCCGTTGCGACTTCTGGAGTCGCATTGAGAAGGTACTCGACGCGATGAAGCCGCCAGTTCCTCCGCGGCTCTCGTTCGAGCAATTCGTAAACGCGCTCAGCGATCCGGAGGTCACTGCCGAAGACAAGCGCGCTGCCTGCATGTACGTGCGCGGATTCCACGCCGCGCATCCGGACGAGATCAGCGTGCAGTCACTGATCGAGGGCATGAAAGCCGAAGAGGAGATCGACGGCGACAGCCAGTTTCGTTTGCCCGGCGGTTACGATCAGATTGTCTCTGCATTGCACTCGCAGATCAATTCCGGCCGTGTCCGTCTTGAGCTCGAGACCGCTGTCACGCACGTAGGCTGGACTCGCTCCGGAGTGCGCGCGGAAGCAGTTAAGAAGAACGCTAACCGAGCTACGTTCGAGGCACGACGCTGTGTAGTCGCGCTGCCGCTCGCGAACCTAAAATCCTGCGGGGCATCGGGCGTCACCTTCGATCCGCCGCTCAGCGCCAAGCAGGATGCGCTCGCAAAATTGCGCTGCGGGCACATTGTTCGCGTGACGATGGTCTTTCGCGAGCCGTTCTGGAAAGAGATGCAAGCCGAAGGCCGCTCCCTGGATCGCATGACCTTTCTGTTCTCCCGCGATCCGGTTTTCCCGACCTTCTGGACTCTCATACCGCTGGATGCACCGGTAATGACAGCCTGGGCTCCGGCCGATGCTGCCGAACGCCTCAGCTCTCGCTCAAATGATGAAATCTGTGAGCAAGCAGTAGCCGCGCTCGCCCGCGCCATGCATCTGCCGGTGGACCAAATTGGGAAACAGCTCGTGCGGGCCTACACGCACAACTGGCAAGCCGATTCCTACGCGCAAGCTGCTTACAGCTATGTCGCCGTAGGAGGCGCCGACACGCAGCGCGATTTCGCCGCTCCGCTCGACAAGGTTCTGTTCTTTGCCGGAGAGGCAACGAACTCTGCTGGGTATCACGGCACGGTGCACGGCGCGATCGCTACTGGTTATCGAGTGGCAGAAGAAATCCTCTCCGCTGGTTAACTGTCGGGCGGAGGAACTGACGAAGAGCAAAAGCACTACACGGATTTCACGGATTTCGACGGATCGGACGGATAAAGCAAATGCAAACTTCTTCGCTCGTGATTCATCCGTCCGATCCGTTCCATCCGTGGAATCCGTTTTGCGACTTGCCTCTTTGTAAATCGCTGTTTCTATGGCTGGGTAAACTCTAGCCACGGACGCAATACCGATGCTTGCTTACAGCGGAAAATCAATCCCCATACTCTGCGCGATCTTGAACGTAGCCGCGCGAAACTGTTGGGGATCGGAGACGAAGATCGCGTTACCGCGCGAATACCACGACAGCCGCTGCAACAAGCTTTGGTCCGCGCCCGCGGATGCGTTGACTCCGATGCAGTCAATCCGTACATCGTGGAGTTCGGAACTCAGCGGAGGCATGTCGGGAGAATGTACCGTGTTCCTTCCATCGGAGATCACGAGCAGCACTCGGTTGCGATTCTTCGCGATGCGGTCCAGATGCCCAATCGCGAAGCTCACGCCATCCACCAGCGCCGCGCCAGATCCGGCCTTCAGGTGAACGAGCGCGTCGTCGAGGAGCTGATCCTGCGCGGTGAGGTCTTGCTCGAAATCGAGCTGATCGCTGAACGCCATGAGAAAGGCTTCATCGTTCTCGCGCAGATGCAGAACCAGGTCGCGCAATGCGTTGAGAATCACCTTGCGGTTCTCCCCTTTCAGCAGACCCGTTTGCAGCAGGATTCCCAGCGAAACAGGATCGGTAGGCGGCGCAAGCTTAAGCTGGGGAAGAGCGCTGGCCGTCTGCGACTGCGGTTCTTCGTCCGCAGTCTTGGGAGGCAGTGGGGGAACACCTTCCGGCAGCTTCTTCGCCGTTACGGTCGTTCCCAACGCCGCTGTTCCCGACGCCGCGCGATATTCCTCCATCGCTCTCGTCTGATTGTGCGTACCGATGGACGTCACGGCGACAAACTGTTTCCAATCCGCGTCCGTTCCGCCGTCGGCGCGGTACTTGCTCCGCGCATATTGCGCGATGCCCGCTCCGGCCGAGGATCCCGCATTCAGATTCACCGCGCGCGCTAACTGCCAATATCCATTCTTCGTGTCCGGATTCTTGCCCGAAAGCAGAGCCAGCGCGTAGGAATACGTGAACCGCGGATCGTTCGGAGCAATACTCACCGCCAGCTTCAGATAAGGACGAGCGTCTTCATATTGCTGAAGCGCGACGTAATCAAGTCCCATAGCGCCGTCGAGAAGAAGCCAGACGCGGCGCCGCAATTCCGCAAACTCCGCCTCAGAAAATCCTTCCGGCTTGTGAATTTGATCGAGACCAGAAAGCGCGCTACGCAGCGACTCGATACCCGCCAGACTCGGTGTGTGGGAAGCCAACGACAACGCAGCCTGCGCCAGCGGACTCCGCGGCGACCGCTTGAGCAGCTCCCCACCCCAACGCGAGCAACGGGCTGTGTCACCAATCTGGATGGAATCCCAGGTCGCGATCTCAAGCGCATCCCTCGCCAGACTGCTGGAGGGATCACTACGCAGAAACTCCTCCATCGCGGCCAGTCGTCTAGCCGGATCGGAGAGCTGCACTCCGCGAACATAGCCACTCAGAGCATCCGTGCTGGATGCCTGCGCCAGCAGACTCGGGGTCAGGAACAGGAACAAAGCACACACGGAAATCGCGATCGCTCGCTTGCGGTCGCCATTTCTCGACGTGTTCTCTGCTCTGGCCATCTACCCCGTTGGATGCAGAGCAGCCGCTTCACGCCTGCATTCGCCATGCTGGCGCTGTTATGGGATTCACTGATCACCGACGCAAGAATGCACCAGGTACATCCGGCTTCGTTGTGCCAATAATCACGCATTC
>DASTJH010000084.1:0-25060 GCA_035716645.1 Terriglobales bacterium
GCGGCGGCACCGCGCTGTACGACGCGCTGTATGGCGCCTGTCGCGACAAGCTGCTCAAGACTCCCGGCGGCACACGGCGCGCGATCATCCTGTTATCGGACGGAGAAGATAACCAGAGCCGTGTCACGCGCGACGATGCTATTGAGGAATGCCAGCGCGCCGAAGCCATTGTTTATGCCATCAGCACGAACGTGAGTGGGGTGAAGAGTCGCGGCGACAAAATCATGGAAGCCATTGCGGAGCAGACCGGTGGCCGTTCCTTCTTTCCCTTCAAAATAGAAGATGTCTCGGACGCTTTCTCGCAGATTCAGGAAGAGCTGCGCAGCCAGTACGCCATCTCCTACAACCCGGCCGACTTCCTGGCCGACGGCAAGTACCGCACGATCGACATCGAGAGTATGAACAAGAAGTACAAAGTCCGCAGCCGTCGCGGATATTTCGCCCCCAAAGCGGAGACGGCATCGGCTGCCGGGGCAAGATAGCTTTCCCTATTGGAACTTGTCGAAACGCAGTCCGCCAGACGGGCGCCCTTCCATTTGTGCATGGTACTGGCTCTCGTGCGGCATAGAATGTTGCGATGACCTCCCCGGCAGTTCCAGCCATCGACGCCTCGTCTCGACAATTGCTTCGTCACACGCTCGCCACGCTCGCATATCGCGGTGGCAAGACCGTCCGCAATGCTCCAGAGAATTTCTCATCTTTTAGCTGCGGCGGCGGATGCCGTACAGCCGGAGAAATCCTGGCGCACATCGGCGATTTGCTGGATTGGGGATTGTCCGTGGCCAAAGGAAAAGAGGAATGGCACAACTCCAAGCCGCAGTCGTGGGCCGACGACGTAAAACGCTTTCATCGAGGTTTGGCGGATCTGGACGCGTACTTGGCATCCAACCAGCCGCTGCCCGTTTCGGTCGAACGCCTTTTCCAAGGCCCAGTCGCTGACGCGCTCACTCACGTGGGGCAGATCGCGATCATGCGACGGCTGGCGGGCTCGCCGATTAAAGGCGAAAATTATTTCGTCGCCGACATTGCGGCTGGTCGCCTGGGACCGGAGCAGACGTTTCCGAAACGGGAATTCTGAACAGATTACAAGCTGGAGACGTAGCGCACCACCGCGGGCTGCGTCTCTATGGAACCACAGCCGTCGCTTCGATCTCCACCTTCGCGCCGGTTTCTAACAAATTCGCGACCACGACAACCGACATTGCCGGATAGTGATCGCCGATCTCTTCGCGATACGCTTCGCCGATACGCTTGCGCGCGGCTACGTAAGCTTCGCGATCGGTAATGAACCAGGTAAGCCGCACAAGATGCTCCGGCCGAGCTCCCGAAGCCTCGAGCGCCGTGACCACATTCGCGAGCGCCTGCCGCGCCTGCTGCGTGAAGTCGCCGGAGACGAGCTTGCAGCTAACCGGGTCCCATCCGATCTGGCCGGCAATCGTGACGACGGTGCCCTGGGCGACGATCGAGTTGGAGTAGCCGCTGGGACGCGGCCACTGGGCAGGATTGATAGCCTTCGGCAGTTCGCTCATCGATGCTTCACTCGCAATTGAAATCGCTGTAGCTTTCCCGTGTTCGTCCGCGGCAGCGAGGCGACGAACTCCACTGCGCGCGGATACTTGAATGGCGCAATCTGGGCCTTCACGAAATTTTGAAGTTCTTTCGTCAGTGGCTCGCCCGGAGAGAATCCGCTGGCGGCCACGATGAATGCCTTCACCAGCTGGCCGCGATCGCTGTCTGGCACTCCGACAACCGCGCACTCCTGTACCGCCGGATGCTCCAGCAGAACATTCTCGATTTCAATACCCGAAATGTTATACCCGGAGCTGACGATCAGATCATCGGTTCTCGCCTGGAACCAAAAGTATCCATCTTTGTCCCGCTCAAAGGCGTCGCCGGTCAGGTTCCATCCCTGCTGTACGTATTTCTGCTGCTCGGCAGGATTGTTGAGATATTTGCAGCCCGTAATGCCGCGAACGGCAAGACGTCCGACTTCGCCGGTGGAAACGTCACGGAAGTTGTCGTCCACGATCTTAGCTTCGTATCCGCGGATCGCTTTGCCGGTAGCGCCGGGACGAATCTCCTCTTCCGGCGCACTGATGAAGATGTGCAGCATTTCGGTCGAACCGATGCCGTCGATGATCTGGACGCCTGTAGCTTCGCGCCAGGCTTCGAATGTTCCGAGTGGAAGCGTTTCGCCGGCAGAAACGCATTTGCGCAAAGTGAAAATGCTTTCGCGCGAGACTTCCTTCAGCATCGCACGATAGGCAGTCGGCGCGGTGAAGCAAACCGTTGCACGATGCGCGTTGATGGCCGCAAGCAGGTCATGTGGCGAAGTGTGCTCCAGAAGAACCGTGCTGGCGCCGATCCTCATAGGAAAGAGCATGAGACCGCCGAGCGCATACGTGAACGCTAGCGGCGGGGTGCCAATGAAAATATCGTCAGCGCTGGGACGCAGGACATAACGCGGAAAGCAGTCGGAGGCAGCGAGGATGTCGCGATGCGTGTGCAGGGTGCCTTTTCCACGGCCGGTGCTGCCCGAGGTGAACGCGATGATGGCGACGTCATCAGCAGCGGTTTCGCAGTTTTGGAAATCGGCAGGCTTGTCGGCGATCAGCGACTCCAGTGAATATCCCGCGCTGGAGTTGAAGGGGATCACACGAGCATTCCGCCGAGGAGATCCATCCTCATGCTTGGCGAATGCTTCTTCGCAATCGGCGGTGAATCGGCTGTCGCAGAGCGCGAGCGAGATCTGCGCGGCGTCGGCAATTGAGACGAGTTCGCGACAGCGAAGAAGCGCCGGAGTGGTCACGGCCACGCCTGCCGCCTTGATCACGCCAAACCAGCACGCCACCAGCATCGGATGATTCGGGCCGCGCAGCAGTACGCGATTGCCAGATACCAGGCCAAAGTCGTCGATTAGAGCACTAGCGATGCGATTGGCTGTCTCAAGTAGGCGGCGATAGGTCCACCCGCCCGACTGGTGGATGAACGCGATGCGCTCGCCTGCACCGCCGGCAACCATCCTGTCCAAGAGTTCGTCGGCGCAATTGAATCGCTGCGGATAGCGGTACTCGGCGAGACTGTCAAAAATGACAGGCCGCTGCTCCGGAGCAGGCATGTGATCGGCACAGAAGGTATCGAGGTGTCCGGAATGAGCTTGTGTCAAATGAATCATCTGCTACCAAGATCAGTTTAGCTTTTGGTGTATCCAGCTCAGGTGGAAGCCCCGCATTCATGCGGGGGGAGCTGCGCTTCAGCGCAGCGGGAAAAGCGTGCGCTTTCGATGTTGCGCTTTAGCGCCGGCCCCACGCGCCAGCGCTAAAGCGCATTTCCTCGAGCGTTTCTTCCCGCGACGCTGAAGCGTCGCTTCCCCCGACTGAAGTCGAGGGCTCCCACCCAGAAGACACACGAAAAACTAAACTGCTCCAAGAAAGTCCAAGTGGTTCCTGCGCGGCCAGTCAGGCTCCGATGCTGTACGCGTCGACCTTAAGCTGGTTTCGCCGATTTCTCTTTCAGCACCTGCCCGGCAATGATCAGCTTCTGAATCTCGCTCGTGCCTTCATAGATGCGCAGCGCACGAATCTCGCGATAGAGTCGCTCCGTGATCGATCCGGCGAGCACGCCGCGTCCGCCGAAGAGCTGTAACGCCTCGTCGATCACCTTTTGCGCGGATTCGGTCGCGTGTAGTTTCGCCATGGCGACCTCGCGAGTGACCGACTGCTTCAAGACATCGTGCGTCCAGGCAGCACGATAGACGAGCAGAGCCGAGGCATCGATCGCCAGCGCCATCTCCGCCAGCTTGGCCTGTGTGATCTGAAATTCCGAGAGCGCCTGTCCAAATTGTTTCCGCTTTCGAGAATAGGAGATGGCTTCGTCGAGCGCGCGCCGAGCGAATCCTACTGCTGCGCCGCCCACGGTCGATCGAAATAGGTCGAGTGTAGCCAGAGCGATCTTCAGGCCTTCGCCTTCGGTTCCGACGAGGGCCGAAGCCGGTACGCTGCAGTTGTTGAAACGGAGGGTTCCGATCGGATGCGGCGCAATGATTTCAAAGCGTTCGATCGTGAACCCCGGCGTGGTTTTCTCAATGGCCAGAGCAACGTAAGCCTTTTCTCCCATTTCGGGAAACCGGCAGAACACGATGTAGAAGTCGGCAAGGCCGGCGTTGGAGATCCAGGTCTTGCATCCGTTCACGATGTACGAATCGCCGTCGCGCCGTGCCGTTGTTTGCAGCGCGCGCACATCGGAACCAGCTTCCGGCTCGGAGATCGCAAAGGCTCCGACCATCGCTGCCGATTCCAATTTCGGCAGGTACCTGCGTTTCAGCGCGTCCGACCCGAAGAGACCAACTGGAGTGGCGCCAAGTCCCTGCATGGCAAAAGCGAAATCCGCCAGCGCGGAATGGTAGGCGAGGATCTCGCGTATAAGACAGATGCTGCGAACGTCGAGCGCAGGTGGGCAAGCCGATTGCTTACCACTGATTTCCGCCGGGACAATGTGCCGCAGCCATCCCCCTGAGGCGAGCGCGGAGGCTAGGGATCGGCATTGGCGATCAACATCGGAACCCGGGGTTTCAAGAATGTTTTGCTCGGCCCATGCTTTCAGATCGCCGGCCAGTTTGCGATGGGAATCGTCAAAGAACGGCCAGGAAAGATAGCTGCGGTCGGGCATCAGTTTCCTTCAAACGTCGGTTTCTGTTTCGCAGCGAAGGCGCGGTAGGCGCGCGCGAAGTCCTCGGTCTGCATGCAGCGCGCTTGGGCCTGGGCTTCGTTGTCGATCGCCTGCTCGATGCTCATGTCCCACTCCTCATGAAGGCAGCGCTTCGTCATCGAGTGAGCGAACCCGGGACCATCCGCGAGCTCGTGTGCGAAGCGCAGCGCTTCGGGAAGCAATTGTTCGACATCCAGCACGCGATTATAAAAGCCCCAGCGCTCTGCCTCGTCAGCAGACATAAAACGCCCGGTGTAGAGGAGTTCCGCGGCGCGGCCCTGGCCGATGATGCGCGGCAGCATCGCGCACGCGCCCATGTCGGCCCCACTGAGTCCGACTTTCACAAATAGAAAAGCAACGCGGCTGCACGGTGTGCCAAAACGGATGTCGCTGGCCATGGCCAGAATGGCTCCGGCCCCGGCGCAAACGCCATCGATTGCGGTGACGATCGGTTGTGGGCAGGCGCGCATTGCTTTCACCAACTCTCCGGTCGTGCGCGTGAATTCGAGGATCTTGTCCGTTTGCTTGCGCTCGCGCATTTCAACCAAGGGCCCGATGATCTCGTGCACGTCCCCGCCAGAGCAGAAGTTTTCTCCCGCGCCTCTGATGACAACAACTTTGATTGCGCTATGCGTTTGCAGCCGCTGAAAAGTGTCGATCAGCTCATGATATGAGTCGAAGGTAAGAGGATTCTTGCGCTCGGGACGATTCAGCGTTATGACTGCAACCTTGCCGTCGCGCTTCCATTGGAAGTGCTGAGGATGAATCTCGGATGACTTGCTTTGTTCCATCAAAGCACTCAAGCCGGCTTTAGCGCGGACTTGAAACTGTAAACGATTTTCCTCATCGGAGAAAACTCTTTTGGCTTTTCTGCTTTCTGCCGTGGGAATCGACGAACAACCGAAGTTCCAGTAATTTGCGCGTAGGTTTAGACTGCTGCGTTATGTTTTGGCGCATTTTCTCCTCATTGCTTCTGTTGATTACGTCTATGTCGGCTCAAATCCCCAGCGGCATTCCTCGCGACCTTGCTCGGCAGCGTGCGGCGATGATTTCGGATCTGCACTATCGGCTTCACTTCACGCTGGTTGCTCACGCCGACAGCACTGCCGGCCATGAAGAGCTCACATTTCAACTAAAATCGGCGGAGGCGCCGCTGCTGATCGACTATCGTGAGGGCACGGTGCAGCGCATGGAGATCAATGGCACAACCGTCTCCGTGAATTCCCAAAATGGGCACATTGTTCTTGCTAAAGAAAATCTGCGCGCGGGAAATAATCAACTGATCTTCGATTTCGCTTCCCCGGTCGCCACGGCGGGCAAGGCGCTCACGCGCTATGAGGATCACAGCGACGGCAGCGAGTACATCTACACACTTTTTGTGCCGATGGACGCCAGCATGGCCTTTCCCTGCTTCGATCAGCCGGATTTGAAGGGAAGGTTCACGCTTTCGGTTCAGGTACCGGAAACCTGGAGCGTGATTTCGAATACGGAATCCCACGGTGCAAGCACAACGTCATTCGGTCAGCCGGTTGATGTAGATTTTGCTGAAACTGAGCCTATCAGCACTTATCTGTTCGCTTTTGCCGCAGGACCATTTCGGGAAGTACATCACGCCGAAGGATTACCTGGCGTTTGGGTGCGGCAATCGCAGTATGCCCGCGCTGTTCCCGAAGCCCCTGAGTTGCAGCAGATCACGGCTGCCGGGATCAAGTTCCTGGCTGGATACTTCGCGCAGCCGTTTCCGTTTCCTAAATACGATCTGGTGCTGATCCCCGAGTTCGCATACGGCGGCATGGAACATGCCGGCTCAACATTCCTGCGCGAGGAGTCGGTGCTGTTTCGCACAGCGCCGACGCACAGCGACCGAATTGGACGCGATCTGCTCACGCTGCACGAACTCACGCATCAGTGGTTCGGAGATTTCACCACGATGCGCTGGTTCGACGATCTGTGGCTCAAGGAGGGATTTGCGCAATACATGGCGTACCGGGCGCTCTCCGATTTGAAGCCGGACGAGCACGTCTGGCAGCGTTTTGCGCTGTCGATCAAGCCTGCGGCTTACGAGATCGATTCCACTTTGGGAACTACGCCGATCTATCAGGACATCGATAATCTGGAAAACGCGAAGTCCGCCTACGGAGCGATCGTCTACTCCAAAGCTCCAGGCCTTTTGCGCCAGCTTGCGTTTGTTCTTGGCGATGAGCATTTTCGCGACGGCCTGCGGATCTACCTCAAAGAACATCCTTATGGCAATGCGGAGTGGAGCGATCTAGTGCATGCCTTCGAGCGTGCTTCTGGACGTTCGCTCGGGAACTGGGCGGAAGCATGGATTCGGCGACGCGGCATGCCGCAGGTCGATGTGGCATGGAGCTGCCGCGCCGGCAAGCTCGACCGCTTTACTTTGTCACAGCACAACGGGCTGAACGAAGGCGGCGTGTGGCCGGTCGCCACCCAAGTTCTGCTTAGTTACTCGAACGCGGCGCCAATTCGCTTTCGGGCGGAGCTGACGCAAGCCTCCGCATCGGTGCCAGAAGCCATTGGGAAGCCCTGTCCGGTGTTCGTTTTTGGGAATGATAACGACTACGCCTACGGACGGTTTTTACTTGATCCGAAGAGTCAGGCTGTTGTTGAGAAAGAGCTCGGCGATATTCCCGATCTGTTCGAGCGCACACTCCTCTGGCGATCCCTGTGGGACTCAGTGAGGGAAGCGCAATTCGCGCCTGCGAGTTACCTGGCCTTGACGCAGCGGCTACTTCCCACAGAACAAAATGAATCGCTGGCGCAGTCGCTCTCGGCACACACAATCACTGCGCTGCATCGCTACGTCAACCCACAGAAGCGGCAAGAGCTTCTCCCGCCATTCGAAACCATGGCCGATAACGGCATGCAGAAAGCATCGGAGCAGGGCCTGCGCATTCTTTGGTTCCGCATGTTCCGTTCGCTGGCCGAAACGCCGCGCGGACGCGACGGACTCAAGCAACTGCTTTCAGGAAAGCTTGCGGTACCCGGAGTGCAGCTTCGTCCTCTGGACCGCTGGAGCATGGTCACAGCGCTGACGGCGTTCCATGATCCCGATGCCGATTCGGTCCTGGACGCCGAACGCGAGCACGATCACAGTGGCGACGCTTTGAAGTATGCCTATGTGGCCGAGGCCGCTCGTCCTGACGCGGCGACAAAGAAAAAATATTTTGACGATTACATGCACAATGCCGCCCGCCCCGAAGATTGGGTTCAGCAGAGCCTTCCCGCGTTCAACTATTGGAATCAATCGGAGCTGACCGCTCCCTATTTGCGGCCAGCGCTCGAAGCTCTGCCGCAGGTGAAGCGCGACCGCAAAATTTTCTTTGTACTCGCCTGGCTCGGCGCTTTTCTCGATGGCCAGCAGTCGGAAGGGTCAGACGCCGAGGTTCATGCCTGGCTCAAAACGGCCAGCATCGATCCTGACCTGCGGCTGAAGGTCTTGCAGGTGGTCGATGAACTGGACCGGACAGTAAAGATCCGCAAGACGTATCCATGAGGTTGAACAGGTTTTGAAGAAGTCGGTAACTGCTTGATGCTGGGAGCACAACTCCCGTTGACTGTTCCACGCGGCCTAGTATGATCGCTGCGGCCAGCCATCCGGATCGCGCCGAAACGACCCGAATTGGGCTATGAACGACGGACTGGTTTTTTTGACCAGCGTCCTCATAAAACGTCGTTCTCTCCGCCGCGCTCAAGCCTGTCTTTACAGCAAGATAGGTGATCCATTGCCCAGGCGAGGGCGGCCTTGTGAACGGCGTTATTTTTGTACGCCGTGCATGGGTCGAAACCCAACATTTCCGGCGAGAGGCGCCGGAGGGAAAACTCCGATCCGGCGCTCTTCTCAGGCCTTTAATCGTCGCGCTTAGGTTTGGCTTTGAGAAAGTCCCAGGGAATCCTCCTTTCGAGCTTATGGCTCGTGCACAAATCCAGTAACCCATCCACTTGCTCGAAGTAAGGAAGGGGAATGCGCGTCCAACCGTGGCCGAGAACAATGGCTTTTACGCGGCGTTTGCACCCAGGGCACTGACGGCGCATAGCCGGCAGACTTCCAGCGTCACAGGGCCAGAGTAAGCGCACAATCCCGCAATGGCTGCAGCTCATCTGCAAGACCACAATCTCGCGCAGACGTTTCGATCTGGCCTTTGTCGGACGCGACTTGCCCGGCGACCCGTCCAAGGAGACCAGACGATGTTCTCCGCGAAAACAAAACGTCGTTTCGGCACATTCGGCGCACATGGGACCGCAGACTTCGCACATGAGTGCTGCCGGTGCGCCGCATTCGATGGCCCGCTCGCCGGTGGGATCGGATCCGGTAGAACGCGTCATCTCGCAACGGTCCTGACGCAATCCGCGGCGCGATCCAGCAGGGTCATGCGTTGACGGATAGATTGTGGTCTTGTGTGTTTTGCTGCGACGAGCGTTGCTCCGGACGGTGGTCGCAGAGGTACGCAACTTCTGCTTGTGCTTCATGTTGACACTCCCGCAATTGGTTGTGCCAACCACCCGAGTCACCTACGAAGGCCGCGAATTCAGGCTGCGAACGGCGGATTATGAGGACGCTGGTCAAGCGGGAATGGAAAGCGGAAATTAACGACCTAAGTCGAAGAAAACAGCTTTTTCCAGGTTTTCTCGTGCGGAAGCTAAATTTCTGCATCTCAAGTAGGTGAAGCTCTGGATGCGTTCGCGTTGTGGATTTTCGTTGCATGGCACAACGTTCCCAATACAGGAATTTCAGCCTGGTCTTTACCAGTTGCGTTGCAAAAACTTCGTGCACGCGGTAGGTTCGAAAGTTCCGGTGGCTGCGCCGATTTCCTCTACGAATTTGAACTAGATTCGACCCGCAGCTCTGCTTTTTCTCCTGCCACCTCTGGTTCGCGGCATGGCGACTTACTCACAGCCCGCGGTTTGCCGTAAGCGCATCAAGCTTAGCGGCATCGTGCAGGGGGTCGGCTTTCGGCCGTTCGTTTACAACCTCGCTCACAAGCTGCAACTGAATGGCTTCGTGCTCAATTCTTCTTCCGGCGTGAGCATCGAGGTGGAAGGGCCGGAATATGCGATTGCCGAGTTTATCGATCGGCTTCGCAGCTCTCCGCCTCCTTTGTCGCGAATCCAGGAAATCGAGGAGAGCACTCTAGACCCGTGCGGATACTCCGATTTCGCGATTCGCCACAGCGTGGCGCAAGCGGGGGAGTTTGTACTCGTTTCTCCCGATGTGGGCACATGTGATGACTGTTGGAGGGACTTCAGCGATCCAAAGAATCGCCGCTTGGGATATCCATTCACCAACTGCACGAACTGCGGACCTCGATACACGATCATTCGGGACATTCCCTACGACCGGCCCTCGACCACGATGGCTCCCTTTGTTATGTGTCGCGAGTGTCAGGCGGAATATGACGATCCGACCAATCGACGCTTCCATGCGCAGCCCAACGCGTGTTCGGTATGCGGTCCCAGTTTGGCGCTGGCCGAGAACGGCTCGTTCCTGCCGCATGGCGACAGAACATTCGGATTTGGCGATCTCTCACTTTCGATCATGCGCGACGTTCGCGACGCGCTGCGCGCGGGCAAGATCGTCGCAGTTAGAGGGCTTGGCGGTTTTCTTCTTGCCTGCGATGCGCAGAACGACGAATCGGTCCGGCTCCTTCGTCAGCGCAAGAAGCGCAGCGACAAGCCGTTTGCCCTGATGTCGCGCGACATTGCTTCCGTCGAATCGTTCTGCACAGTCAGTAACGATGATCGCGCTTTCCTGCTCAGCACGCGCCGGCCAATTGTGATTCTTACCCGTCGCGAGCATGCGAAGATCTCGAATGCAGTCGCTCCAGGCAACAACACTCTAGGCGTAATGCTCCCGTATACGCCGCTGCACTATTTGCTGTTCGGCAATTCTCCGGATGAGCCGTCCGAATTCGCGGCGTTAGTGATGACAAGCGGCAACATCAGCGAAGAGCCGATCGTGATCTCGAATGAAGAAGCCTGGAAACGGCTGGCGGCCGTTGCGGATTATTTCCTGTTGCACAATCGCGATATTTACATGCGCACCGACGATTCGGTTGTGCGCAGCTTCGCCGGCCAGGAGCGTGTGTTGCGGCGTTCGCGCGGATACGTGCCGAATCCGATCGATTTGGGATTGCCCGTGCACGAGTTACTTGCCTACGGTGGCGAGCTGAAGAACACGTTCTGCCTGACTAAGGATCACTATGCCATCCTCAGCCAGCACATAGGCGATTTGGAAAATTACGAGACTCTGCTCTTTTTCGAAGAAACGCTGGCCAATCTGAAGAAGCTTTTTCGAGTAGAGCCGCAGGCAGTCGCCTTTGATTTGCATCCGCGCTACATGAGTTCACGCTTTGCGCAGGCGCTGCCGCTCGCGCGCAAGATCGGCGTGCAGCATCATCATGCGCACATCGCAAGCTGCATGGCCGAGAACCATCTGCGTGACAGTGTGATCGGCGTAGCTTTCGACGGTACCGGATACGGAACCGACGGACAGGTTTGGGGCGGAGAATTTCTGGTCGCGGATTTTGCCGGATTCGAACGCCGCGCTCACTTCCGTTACATTCCGCTGCCGGGCGGCGACGCCGCTATCCGTCAACCCTGGCGCGTGGCGCTCAGCTACTTGCGCGATGCGTTTGGGGATCAAGTTCCTGAATCTGCCGTTACTTCACTGTGTATTCCCGAAAAAGAACGAGCGATCGCAGAAGCGATGTTGGAGAGGCGGATCAACACGGTTCAAACCTCGTCCTGTGGACGCTTATTCGACGCTGTCGCTTCGCTGATCGGCTTGCGACAACAGGTCAACTTCGAGGGCCAGGCTGCAATTGAATTGGAAACGATCGCGGCGAAAGGGATCGAGGACCGGTATTCGTACGAGATCACGAATGACGATCCGTGTCGTGTTGATTTCCGCCCAACGATCGCGGGGATTGTCGGCGATCTTGCATCCAAGTCTCAGGGCGAGATCGCCGCCCGATTTCACAACACGGTTGCTGCAATGATCGTGGAGGTTTGCGCGCGCATTCGGAAGAGCGATGGCTTGCGCCGCGTCTGCCTCAGCGGTGGGACGTTCCAGAATACTTACCTATTGGACCGAACGGTTCGCGAATTAGAAAAGCAAGGTTTCGAAGTCTTTCTCCACAGGAACGTACCTCCGAACGATGGCGGCATCTCGCTCGGCCAGGCGGTGATTGCCAACGAGATTCTGCGAAAGGAACTCTGACATGTGTCTCGCCATTCCCGGTAAGGTGGTCGAATCGTTCGAGCAGCGCGGACTGCGCATGGCCAAGGTGCAATTCGGCGGCATCGCGCGCGAAGCTTGTCTCGAATATGTTCCCGAAACTCAGATCGGCGATTACGTTCTTGTGCACGTCGGGTTCGCGATCAGCCGCGTGGATGAAGATGAGGCGCGGCGAACTTACGAACTGCTCGAATCCATGGACCAGCTCACCGAACTGAGCGCGCCGGTCGTGAGTGAAGCCAATGCCGCGGGAGGCAAGCCATGAAATATCTCGACGAGTATCGAGACGGAAGGCTGGCGAGCAAGATTGTCGACGAGATTCGGCGGATTCAGACGCGCCCGTGGGTGATCATGGAAGTCTGCGGCGGGCAGACACACTCGATCGTCAAGCACGGCATCGACTATCTGCTTCCGGAGGGGATTGAACTGGTCCACGGGCCGGGATGCCCGGTCTGCGTCACGCCGCTCGAGATGATCGACAAAGCGCACGCGATCGCCAAGCGTACAGACGTAATCTTCTGCTCGTTCGGCGACATGCTGCGCGTGCCCGGATCGGAAGGCGATCTCTTTACCATCCGGTCGCAAGGCGGAGACGTGCGCATCGTCTACTCGCCACTTGATTGCCTGAAGATCGCACGCGCGAATCCGGAGAAGAAAGTTGTGTTTTTCGCCATCGGTTTCGAAACCACCGCTCCGGCGAACGCAATGCTGGTGTGGCGCGCGAAGCAGGAAGGCCTCAAGAACGCTTCTATTTTGGTTTCGCATGTCATGGTGCCGCCGTCGATTGCGTCGATTCTGCAATCGCCTCTCAACCGCGTGCAGGGATTCCTCGGACCCGGACACGTTTGCGCGATCATGGGCTATCGCGAGTACGAGCCGATCAGCGCTCGCTTCAAGGTCCCGATCGTGATCACCGGCTTTGAGCCTCTGGATATTCTGCAAGGAACGCTGATGACGGTCCGCCAGCTCGAGTCCGGCCGCGCGGAAGTTGAGAACGAGTATTCGCGCATTCTGAATCGCGACGGCAACAAGCCGGCACAAAAGCTGGTGTTCAGCGTCTTCGAGATTGCCGACCGGAAGTGGCGCGGCGTGGGATCCATTCCCAAAAGTGGATACAAGCTGCGCTGGGAATATCGCGAACACGATGCCGAGAAGCTGTTTGACGTGAAAGAAATCGACACGCGCGAGCCGGATATCTGCATCAGCGGGCAAATTCTGAAAGGCATCAAGAAGCCGCACGATTGTCCGGCATTCGGCAAGCAATGCGATCCGCAGCATCCGCTCGGCGCGACAATGGTTTCGGCGGAAGGGGCGTGCGCAGCGTACTACGCCTACGGCCGGCATTTACAAAAAGGACAAGACAGGAACAGTGCAGCGGCAAGTTCGCTTGGAGGCGCAGCATGAGTCACTCCGCACAATCAGCGATGAATACCCCACACCCATCGAACAGCACGATGAGTGAGGCACCCGCGCCGGCGATCAACCATGAATGGCGGCAGAAGGTTTTGCGTAAGTGTCATGAGTCGATAGAAGTGAAACAGATTTTCTTCGAGCGCTACGCCGACGTGATCGGCGAGCTCAGCCAAAAAATGGCGGACCGTTTTCGCGAGGGACATCGTCTGTGGGTGATGGGCAATGGCGGCAGTGCATGCGACGCGCAACACATTGCCGTCGAGTTCGTTCATCCGATTATCGAGAAGCGCAAAGCGCTGCCGGCCTTCGATCTGGTGAGTCAGATTCCGGTGCTGACCGCGATTTCCAACGACAAGGATTTTGCGCGGGTCTTCGTTGACCAAATCGAACTTTGGGGACAGCGGGGAGACATGGTGATTGCCATCTCGACCAGCGGCAATTCGCCCAATCTGATTTACGCGCTCGAAGCCGCACGCGAACGCGACATGCTCACGATCGCCTTTTCCGGCAAAGATGGCGGCCGCATGCAGGACGCGGCGGAATATTGCTTCACCGTGCCCAGCTATAGCATCCATCGCATTCAGGAATCACATGTCGCGCTGCTGCACATTCTTTGGGATTTAACCCATGTGGCGATGGGAGAGGAAGACGTGATTTGAAGGCGGAAGTCAGAATTCAGAAGGAAGAAGTTACTTCTGCCTTGGCCCGATCTGACTTCTGACTTTCCCGGCTCGATCCGGAATTTCGAAAGTGGAGACCTTATGAGCGAACCAGCCCCTGCCCTTTTTGCCTTCTGCCCGCTTCCCATTTTTGAACATAAGCAGATTGTGCTTGGACATGGCAGCGGTGGGAAGCTCACGGCGGAATTGATAGAAAAAGTTTTTCTGCCGGCTTTCGGCAATCCGGTTCTGGACAAGCTGGACGACCAGGCTGTGGTCCAAATTGGGAACTCCCGGCTGGCATTTACGACGGATTCGTTTGTAGTCACGCCGATTTTCTTCCCCGGCGGCGACATTGGCCGCCTCGCCGTGAATGGCACCGTCAACGATCTCGCCATGAGCGGCGCTCGTCCGCTGTATCTGGCGACGGCGTTCATCCTCGAAGAAGGACTTCCCGCCGAGGACCTGCAGAAAATCGTGACCTCCATGCGCGACGCGGCGACCGACGCCGGCGTGCAGCTTGTGACCGGCGACACGAAGGTGGTGAATCGCGGCAAAGGCGACAAAGTCTTCATTACCACAACGGGAATTGGCATCGTCGATAAGCCGGTCCAGATCTCCGCCGATCGCGCGCGGCCCGGCGACAAGATCATCGTCAGCGGATTCCTCGGCGATCACGGCATGGCCATCATGTCGAAGCGCGAAAATCTGGAATTTGAAGGCGCCATCGAGAGCGACTGCGCTCCGCTGCACGGACTAGTTTCGGCGATGGTCGACGTCGCGCTGCAATTCTCAGACAGCGGCAATGGAAGCGAATCTTCCGGCGCGATCCGCTGCCTGCGCGATCCGACGCGCGGCGGCGCGGCGACCACCCTGAACGAGATTGCCGGACGTTCTCACGTCGGCATGAAACTAACCGAGACCGCGATTCCAGTGCGTGAGGAGGTCAAAAGCGCCTGCGAGCTCCTAGGCCTTGATCCGCTCTACGTCGCCAATGAAGGCAAGCTCGTGGCCGTGGTTGCCAAGCAAAGCGCCGAGGCGATTGTGCAGCGGATGCGCCGGCACCCGCTCGGGGCACAGGCGGCGATTGTGGGCGAAGTGGTCGCCGAACATCCGGGCATGGTTCTCATGAAGACCGAAGTCGGCGGCACGCGCGTGCTGGACGTGATGTTTGGCGAGCAATTGCCCCGAATATGCTGAATGCGGTTTGGCGCGCATTTGTGACTCTCCGAAAATGAGAATTCCCTGAGAACAGGGAAGTTTTCAGGCAGCTCGCCGCAGCGAGTCGCGGAAACCCGCTATCCATGCAGGTCTGTGCAAAACGCTCAAGGAATTAGCAGGGAATTAACAGGGAATTTCTAATTTTACGTGTAAGTAGCTGTGTTTTCAGTCAAGTAGCCAGAAGCTAGCAGCTTAGAGCTGGGTTGCTGAGCGAACCGAGCAGCGAACTAACAGGGAATTCCGGCCTCAGACAGGAAACGCCAAATTTCCCCGGCCAACTGTCACAATTTGGCGTTCTCCCTCGCGAAAACCCTGCCAAGCCGCTCCGGCATCTCTAGCCAGAGTGCGCCAGAGTGCAGGCGTTGCGCACAGCAAGGTTCCGGCATGTGGCGACGCTGCATGGCGTATGGATTCGGTCTAGTTTGCTAAAAGAAGTGAAGTGGTTCCGGTACTTGGAGCCTTCTTGGTGCCTCCGCGCGATTTCGCTGCGTCATTGCCTGCGACTCCCTGGCAGGCTTGTTTCTGCTTACCGAAAACGATTGCCTTGCTGATTCCCGCCCCTTCAAATCCTGACCAACTCATTGTTATCGATGTTATCGATCCACAGGCATCACGCCTGCGCCATTTCGCGAGGAACTTATGCCTTTATTAAGTTTGCCGTTTATCAAACCTGAGCAGCCCCTTCCGCTCGATGTCCATGTGATCTGGCTTCCCGATGGCATGAGCTGCGATGGCGACACCGTATCCGTGACGGCCGCCGAGCAGCCGCCGATCGAAGACCTCATCATGGGACAGATTCCCGGCATTCCCAAAGTGGTCCTGCACAATCGCGTGCTTGCGTATGAGCAAGGTGGCGAGGAATTCATGAGCTGGCTCTACAAGGCGGAAAAAGGCGAGCTCACGCCGTTCGTGCTGATCATCGAAGGATCGATCCCGAACGAGGAGATCAAGAAGGAAGGCTACTGGACCGGCGTCGGCAATGATCCCAAGACGGGACAGCCGATCACGCTGAACGAATGGATCGACCGCCTTGCTCCCAAAGCTTTCGCCGTGATCGCCGCCGGAACTTGCGCGGCCTACGGCGGCATCCACGCGATGGCCGGCAATCCCACCGGCAGCATGGGACTCGCGGACTATCTCGGATGGAAATGGAAATCGTGGGCCGGCGTCCCGATCATCAATGTCCCCGGCTGCCCGATCCAGCCGGACAACATGACCGAGACGATCCTCTACCTGCTCTACCAGGCCGCGCAGATGGCGCCGATGATTCCGCTCGACGAAAACCTGCGCCCTACGTGGCTCTTCGGCAAGACCGTGCACGAAGGTTGCGATCGCGCGGGCTACTACGAGCAGGGCGACTTCGCGCACGAGTACGGCTCGCAAAAATGTCTGGTGAAACTCGGATGCTGGGGACCGGTCGTGAACTGCAATGTCACCAAGCGGGGATGGATGCGCGGCGTGGGTGGCTGTCCCAATGTGGGCGGCATCTGCATTGCCTGCACCATGCCCGGGTTCCCGGACAAGTTCATGCCCTTCATGGACGAGCCCCCGGGATCGCGCGTCTCCGTGATGGGCGCTAAGACCTACGGCACGATGATTCGTTCGCTGCGCGCGATCACCAACGCCAGCATGAATCGCGAACCGAAGTGGCGGCACAAAGGCAAGAAGCTCGAGACCGGCTACCAACCCACAACCTATCGCAGCAATTGATGGTTTAGAGCTGATCGTTTAGAGCTGTAGGGAAGGGCACGGATTTATCCGTGCCGTAATGGCTGGAAATAAGAAGTTATGAAGCTTTTTTCCGCGGCTGAAGCCGCGGAAAAAAGCGGACCAATGGCGGGGAACCACAGTGACGGCACGCATGAATGCGTGCCCTTCCCTAAAACTGGCGGACGTAAGCCATTGAAGTATTGAGCAACGGAAAGGACTGAGATCATGGCCGTCGCAACGCAGGAACGCACTCGCTCTACCACATCGGGGAAGCGCAATCTCGTCGACATGAGCTGGGACCCGATCACGCGCATCGTGGGCAGCCTCGGAATTTATACGAAGATCGACTTTGACAATCACGAAGTCGCTGAGTGCTACAGCACGTCATCGATGTTCCGCGGGTATAGCGTCTTCATGAAAGGCAAAGACCCGCGCGACGCTCCGTTCATTACCAGCCGCATCTGCGGCATCTGCGGCGACAACCACGCCACCTGTGCGGTGTACGCGCAGAACATGGCCTTCGGCGTCCAGACGCCCAACACCGGCGAGTGGATCATCAATCTCGGCGAAGCCGCCGAGTACATGTTCGATCACAACATCTTTCAGGACAATCTGGTCGGCGTGGACTTCTGCGAGCAGATGGTGAAGGAGACCAATCCCAGCGTCTTCGCCAAAGCGGAGCGCACGCCTTCACCGCACGCCAACGCTCACGGCTACAAAACCATCGCAGACATCATGCGCTCGCTCAATCCATTTACCGGCGAGTTCTACCGCAAGGCGCTCGTGATGAGCCGGCTCACACGCGAGATGTTCTGCCTGATGGAAGGCCGCCATGTGCATCCTTCTACGCTCTATCCGGGCGGCACCGGGACGGTGGCGACGATTCAGGTCTTCACCGACTACATGACGCGGCTGATGAAGTACATCGACTTCATGAAGGCCGTCGTTCCGCTGCACGACGATCTCTTCGACTTCTTCTATGACGCGCTGCCGGGCTACGAAAAAGTGGGACAGCGGCGCGTGCTGCTCGGCTGCTGGGGATCCTTCAACAATCCCGACGAGTGCGACTACACCTACAAGAAAATGTCGAGCTGGGGAAAAGAGATGTACGTCACCCCGGGCATCATCATTGATGGCGAGCTGGTCACGAACGATCTGGTGGACATCAATCTCGGCATCCGCATTCTGCTCGGCAGCTCGTACTACGAAGACTGGGAAGACAAGGAAGTCTTCGTGAAGCAAGATCCGCTGGGTAATCCGGTGGACAAGCGGCATCCGTGGAACCAGACCACCACGCCGAAGCCGCAGAAGCGCGACTTCCATGGCAACTACTCCTGGGTGATGTCGCCGCGCTGGTATCACGAAAAGACCGACAAATACCTGGCGCTCGATACCGGCGGCGGTCCGATCGCGCGGCTGTGGTCGACGGCGCTTTCTGGATTGGTCGATATCGGATACATCAAAGCTGAAAAAGGGAAAGGCGTGAAGATCACGCTGCCGAAAACCGCGGCTCTTCCCGAAGCGGAATTCGAGTGGAAGATCCCGAAATGGAGCAATGCGATCGAACGCGATCGCGCGCGCACCTACTTCCAGGCCTATGCAGCTGCGGCCGCGATGTACTTCGTCGAGAAGGCGATTCGGCAGGTTCACAAAGGCCACACCAAAACCTGGGCGCCGTTCACGGTGCCGGAGGAGGCGATTGGCTGCGGATTCCATGAGGCGGTGCGTGGCGTGCTCTCCCACCATGTGGTGATTCGCGACCGCAAGATCGCGAACTATCATCCGTATCCGCCAACGCCGTGGAATGCGAATCCGCGCGACGTTTATGGCACGCCTGGTCCTTATGAAGATGCGGTGCAGAACACGCCGATCTTTGAAGAGAACGGTCCGGACAAATTCAAAGGCGTGGACATCATGCGCGCGGTGCGCAGCTTCGATCCGTGCTTGCCCTGTGGTGTGCACATGTATCTCGGCAACGGCAAGGTGCTCGAAACCCGCCATTCGCCTATGTTCGGCGCACAGCACGCAGCGGAAGGAGAGTCGGCCGCATGAGCTTTGAATCGGAGTTGCCGGAGTGCTCGGCGGCCATCGAAGAACAAGTCAGGAAGCTGCAAGCCATCGCCGATCCGGTGGCGCGGGCGACGGCTGAGGACTTAGTGCAGTCGGTAATGGAACTGCATCGCGCGGCGCTGGAACGAATGATCGGCATTCTGCAAACGTCGGCGCCGGAGATGCTGGAACGTTGCGCGCGCGACCCGCTCGTCGGCAGCGTACTACTACTGCACGATCTGCACCCGGAGACAATCGAGCAGCGCGTGGCGCGCGCGGTCGAGCAGATTGCTCCGTCGCTGGTGCGACAACGAGCGGAGCTTGAGATCGTGCGTGCAGACGAAGAAGAAGTTCGCATACGTGTGCATGCGCGCGACGAGCATCATGTCGCCATTCCCGACACGTTCTATCTCAAAATTGAGCAAGCGCTCGCCGAAGCGGCGCCAGACGTGAGTGAGATTGCGGTCGAACGCTCGACGCAGGCGAGTGCGGATTTTGTTTCGCTCGATGCGCTGCGGCCGGCAGTAGCGAGTGCATCCACCACACCTGTTAGGGGGTCATGATGGGCGAGAACTACACGAAGAAAGCAAGCCTGCCGTCGCACAGTCCGGGAACTCGGCGCGGCGAAGAAGAAACCAAAACGGCGGGCAAAGAGCCGGGGCGGGAGAAGGACATTCCTACGGCTCGCAGCGCAACCAGCATCAACCCGAAGAAGCACGCGCCGATCGATAAGAAGATGCCGAGCATTCAGCCGGCGTGAAGGAATGCTCGGACCTTTCCGGCTCTGTCATCCTGAGCGAGGGCGCACGCCCGAGTCGAAGGACCCCGACGCCGTCGGCACCGGCTTAGCGTTCACAGCTTTCCACGCAGCATTGGTTTTGCTTTGGAACCAGGAGAAGCATTGCGGGTAAAAAGCCAAAGAGTTCATCGTGACCCCAGCATCTGCGGGGTCCTTCGACTCGGGCGTGCGCCCTCGCTCAGGATGACAGAGCCAACAACAGACCATCAATGCTAAACAGCACAAACCCTCACGAAAGCAACTCCTCCTTCGCTGCCCTCAAGCGGCTAATGCAAAAGCCTGTGCCGCGGAGCGAGGAACGCTGCGAACTCTGTAACGTCGTGCTCGGCGAAGGTCATCGGCATTTGGTCGAGCGCGAAACTCGACGCATCGTTTGCGCATGCATGGCGTGTGCGCTGCTCTTCGAAGCCAAGACCGCTCGCTTTGCTCTGGTCCCCCGTGACGCGACGCTGATCTCGGATTTTGTGCTCGAAGATCTGCAATGGGAGTCGCTCGGCATTCCCATCAGCCTCGCTTTTTTCTTTCACAACAGCAGCATGGGCAAAACCATTGCGCTGTATCCCAGTCCGGGTGGCGCGACCGAATCGCTGCTGCCGCTGGATTCGTGGGAGCAGATTGTCGAGAACAATCCCGTTTTGAAACCAATGCAGCCGGATGTGGAAGCGCTGCTCGCGAATCGCCTGGCTGCGCCTCACGAGTACTACATTGCCCCGATCGATCGCTGTTATGAGCTAGTAGGGATCGTACGCAAGTACTGGCAGGGATTCTCCGGAGGCGAAGAGGTCTGGAAGCACATGGACGAGTTCTTTGCCCGCCTGCGCCCACAGCCCGCGACGGAGGCCTCCGTCGATGCCTGACCTGCGCTTCGCCGTCGAGACGATGCAGCCGCTCCGCGATGCGGCCACTCCCACGCTCGCCTGCCGTGTTCGCGTCTCGAACATGCCGCGCGAAGAGCCGATTCATTCGGTGGCGCTGCGCTGCCAGGTACAGATCGAACCGGCACGCCGTCGCTACAACGGCGATGAGCAGAGTGGATTATCGGAATTGTTCGGCGAACCGGCGCGCTGGGGCAGCACCGTGCATCCGCTGTTATGGACGAACACGCAGGCGACGGTCTCGGCGTTTTCCGGCGATACCAGCGTCGATTTGCCTGTGCCGTGCACCTTCGACTTCAACGTGGCGGCGACGAAATATTTTCACGCTCTCTACGACGGCGAAGTTCCGCTGTCGCTGCTGTTCAGCGGCACGGTTTTTTATGCCGGCGCCGAGCGGCCGATGCAGATGGGTCAAATCCCATGGGATCGCGAAGCCAGCTATCGCATGCCGATCGCAGTCTGGCAAAAGCTGATGGAGATGTACTACGCCAACTCCGCGTGGCTGGCGCTGCGGCGCGACGTATTCGAGCGGCTGTACCGGTATGGGGTCGCGCAAGGATTGCCGACTTGGGAAGAGATGCTGGAGCGGCTGTTGGATCGTGGAGAGAGCGGGCAGTGAGAGCCGGTTTAGCAAAACCGTATTTAAACCCTGTCATCCTGAGCGAGGGCGCACGCCCGAGTCGAAGGACCCCGATGCTGTCGGCACAGGCTGAACTGTTGCAGGTTTCTACGCGGGACTGGTGTTGCTTTGGGGTTAGGAGAAGCATTTTGGGTGAAAAGCCGAAGAGTTCATCGTGGCTCCAGCATCTGCGGGTCCTTCGACTCGGGCGTGCGCCCTCGCTCAGGATGACAGAGTTGATTAATTGACTATGAGCAGCGACTCCATCGTCGAAAAGATTGCGCGAGCGGTTTTGTATGAGGGCTATTTGCTGTATCCGTATCGGCGATCGTCGTTGAAAAACCGGCAGCCGTGGAGCTTTGGCACGCTGCTGCCGCAGTCCTGGTCGGAACCGCGCGCAGAAAAGTTTCGGATGGAATCACAATGTCTGGCGACCGTGAATGACGCCACGCAGATCGCAATCTCCATTCGGTTTTTGCAGCTTAGCCCCGCCAATCGCGCGCAGGAGCGACGTGTGCTATTGCCTGCGGCTGGAATTCAGGATCTTCTGCGCGGCGTCGCGCTGCCTTTTTCTTTTGCGATAGTCAGTACCGCTAGCAGTAGCGAACGGGCCACAGGCCATGCCTGGCCGAGTTCCCATCCTCACCCATTCCTTACCGGGAACGGTACTGACCGGGAACGCTGCTCGGTCAGCACGGACCGCATCGAGGGACTAGTGCAATCATCTTTGGAACGGCTCGACGTCTCAACGGCCAAGATTACGTTGCGCGTGAAGAATCTCAGCCGTTTGTCGCCCGAACTCGATAGCGATCAGGCGTTGCTGCACTCGCTAGTCGCCGCGCACGCGGTGCTCGAGATCCAGAATGGCGAATTTGTCTCCCTGCTCGATCCTCCAACAGCGCTGGGCCAATTTGCCGCGGGGTGCGTGAACGTCGGCGTCTTTCCCGTTTTGGTCGGCGAGCCCGGACAGCGCGACACGATGCTGGTTTCTCCGATCATCCTTTATGACTACCCGGAGATCGCGCCGGAGAGTCCGGGAGAGTTCTTCGACTCCACTGAAATCGATGAGATGCTCTCGCTGCGCGTGCTCACGCTGAGCGACGAGGAGAAGCGCGAGCTGCGAACTTCCGGCGACGAAGGTCGTGCCATTTTGGAACGGACCGAAGAGTTGTTTCCGCAGCAGTGGGAAAAGATTCATGGAGCCATTCGCGGCCTGCGGCGTGTGTCGGCTGAAACATCCCGAAGCTGGGCTTCTGCTTCTGGACGCGAACACCCGGGCGAGGGCGCCCGGTTCCACGCTGATCAGTCCGGTGACAACTGGAATCCGTTCGCTGACGTTCCGACGGTGCAGAGCGTGACCGTCTTCGGGGTTGAGTTGCGCAAAGGCGATCGCGTGCGCCTTTGGCCGCAGCATGGGGAATCGCAGCGCGCCGATATCTTCGATCTGGTGCTGGCAGGCAAAATCGGCATCATCGAGGCCATCGAGCAGGATTTTGAAAGTCAGATTCATCTCGCCGTGCTCCTCGAAGACGATCCCGGCCGCGATCTCGGCGAACTGCGGCAGCCTGGGCATCGATTTTTCTTTCGTCCCGGCGAAGTCGAGCCGCTCGCTTTGAACATCGCTGCCGACCAGGAGAAGGCATGAGCCGCAAAGTGCTGATCGCCGGCGTCGGCAACATCTTTCTTGGCGACGATGCCTTTGGCGTGGAAGTAGCTCAGCGGCTGATGCGGCTAAGCTTGCCGGAAGGAGTTTCAGTTCGGGAATTCGGCATTCGCGGCTTCGATCTGGCGTACGCGATGATGGAGGTTTGGGATCTAGTAATCTTGGCGGATGCCACGCAGCGCGGCGGCAGGCCGGGAACAATTTACGTGATCGACGCCGGCGACGACAGCCTGCGATCATCCGGCGAGCTGCAGCCGCATGGCATGACGCCGATGCAGGCGATCGATCTCGTCAAAGTTCTCGGCGGAACGCCGCCGCCGATGCTGGTCATCGGCTGCGAGCCGGCGGATCTCGGCGGCGAAGACGGCTTTATGGGGTTGAGTCCGGCGGTTGAGCGGGCGGTCACGGAGGCGGTCGCGATCATCGAAGAGAAAGCAGAGAAGTTTGTTGCCGCCGCGGCGGCATGACATGAAAGGTTCGTCTTTTGGTGTATTCGGTTCAGGTGGGAGCCCCCGCATTCATGCGGGGGAAGCTGTGCTTCAGCGCAGCGGAACAAAGTACGTTTATAGACGTTGCGCTTTAGCGCCGGCCCCCTGCGCCAGCGCTAAAGCGCGATTGTTAAAGGGCGCTCGTTACCGCGACGCTGAAGCGTCGCTCCCCCGACTGAAGTCGGGGGCTTCCACCCAGCGCCTTAACGCTTTTTTTTGTAGGAAGGTAATTTGAGGAGTCAACCGTGAAATGTAATTCCAACGCGTGGAAGTTATTCGGCGCTGTGGTGGCGGTTGCCGCTGCGGCTTTGATGGTGTCGATGTATCCCGATTTGAAACGCTACATCAAAATCGAGTCGATGTAGGCCCGCCATGCACGAGCTTTCGATTGCGCTCAGCATTGTCGATCGCGTGCTGGAAAAACTCGAAGAAGACGGCGGAGGAAAGGTCGAGGCCGTGCACCTGAAGATCGGCGCTTTCTCTGGCGTCGAAAAGACGGCGTTGGAATTCGCCTACGGATTGGCATCTGAGGGCACTCCGCTCGAGGGTTCGCGTTTGATGATTGAGGACGTTCCGCTGCGCATCTACTGCCCGGCCTGTCGAGCGGAGAGTCCGCCGCTATCGTCGTATCAACTCGCGTGTCCGGTGTGCCGCACACCGGCGGAACGGGTGACGCAAGGCAAGGAACTGGAGCTGAAAGCCTTTGAGGTAGCCGCATGAATAAAGGTCCGAGATTGGTGGAAGTGCGCGAACGTGTTCTAAAACAGAATGACATCCTAGCGCGTGCGCTGCGCGAGACTTTCCGCGCGGCAGGCGTTTGCGTGATGAGCTTGGTATCGAGTCCCGGATCGGGAAAAACGACGTTGCTGGAACAACTGCTGCGCCGGCTGAACAGCGAATACTCTGTCGCCGCCCTGGTCGGCGACTTGGCGACCGAGAATGACGCGCAGCGGCTCGCGCGGGCGTGCTCGCAGGTGAAACAAATCTCCACCGGAACCGTTTGCCATCTGGACGCGCAGATGGTCCAGGAAGCTTTGCAGGATTGGCGGCTTCCTGGGCAGGATTTTCTCTTCATCGAAAACGTCGGCAACCTGGTTTGTCCTTCGAGCTACGACCTCGGCGAGGAACTGCGCTTCGTGCTGCTCTCGGCGACGGAAGGCGAAGACAAGCCGCTCAAGTATCCGACGATCTTCAATACTTCTGATGTGGCCGTAATTACCAAAATGGATCTGGCACAGGCGGCGGAGTTTGATTTGGCGCTGGCGCATCGCAATATTCAGAGCGTGCGTCCGGGGATGCGGGTGTTTGAAGTTTCGGCGAAGACGGGGATGGGAGTGGAAGAGTTGTGTGGTTTCATCGTCTCGCAGAGTGCGTTTTTGCAATCCGCGACGGCAACTGCAAATAGTGCTTAGCCAGTGTCATCCTGAGCGAGAGCGCACGCCCGAGTCGAAGGACCCCGACGCTGCTGGTACCGGCTAAACATTCGCAGGTCTCCACGCTGCATTGGTTTCGCTTCGGAACCAGGAGAAGCATTGCGGGTAGAAAGCCAAAGAGTTCGTCGAGCCCTCAGCATCCTTGGGGTCCTTCGACTCGGGCGTG
>DASTJH010000085.1:0-83209 GCA_035716645.1 Terriglobales bacterium
TGCTCACCCGCATGATGGACGAGAACTCGCGCCGTCCCGATCCGCTGGACGCGCGCGAAGTCACTATGGAAGCCATGGTAATTAGCGCGCTAAATTCCGCCGCCATCGCGGAGAAGTACGGCTTGCGTCCTGATCAGATCATCATTAGCGCAAAGGTGAGTGGAGTACAGGACCTGCTCGATGTGTATCGCAGCCTGGCGGCGCGCTGTTCCTATGCTCTGCACCTGGGATTGACCGAAGCGGGAATGGCGATGAAAGGCATTGTCGCCAGCGCCGCTGCGCTTTCGCCTCTGCTGACCGCAGGCATTGGCGACACTATCCGCGTCTCGCTCACTCCGGCTCCGAACGGCGATCGCACCGAAGAAGTTCTGGTTGCGCAACAAATCCTGCAATCGCTCGGGATCCGCAGCTTCACTCCGCAAGTCACCGCCTGTCCCGGCTGCGGACGCACCACGTCCACCTTTTTCCAGGAAATGGCCGAACAGATCCAGAGCTATCTGCGCACCAGCATGACCGGATGGAAAGAAAAATATCCGGGCGTGGAAGAAATGAAGCTGGCGGTGATGGGATGTGTAGTGAACGGCCCGGGTGAATCGAAACACGCCAACATCGGCATCTCGCTGCCGGGAACCTTCGAGGAGCCCAAAGCTCCGGTATTTGTCGATGGAAGATTAATGACGACCTTGCGGGGCGAGCACATCGTCCGCGATTTCATCAAAATTCTCGATGACTATATCGAGAACCGTTATGGAACCGCTGCGAACAAGGCTGAGTTCGCGACCAAGGCTTAAATCCCTGGGGTTAACACGAAGGGCACGAAGGAAAAAACAAGTACACGGAGCAGAATAAGGCTAAGACAACCCGAATTTATCCTTGCCTGTTGCTCCGTGTACTCGTCTTATCTTTCGTGCCCTTCGTGTTAACCCCGGGGATTCGTTATGAATGCGTGGCCCGAATCTTGGCTGGGCCGGTATGAAAGACAACCCACTACTTCGCCGCCAGTGTGCCGTAAGCTATCCCTACCCAAATCACAAACAGCGCTGAGTTCAGGGCAATGCGGAACAGCGAATTGTCGATCAGCTCGTTGTACTTTGCGTCGAACATTTTGTTTCTCCTTTCGCATCTATAGACGGTCCGTATCGGCCATCGTTAGTGAATACGCGGAAAAATGTGAAAGGTTCCAAATGAATTTTCGGTGAATTTTTTATTCCCAATCTGCTAACCGGGGATGGATTGCGGCGTCGTGGGTCGGAGCCGATGGATTCAGCGATGCAAGACCATCAGCACGCGATACGCGGTGAAGCCGGTGGATGCGTCAGATTGGGAACAGGCGCCGATGTCGAAGCCGCCGGCAGGCAGCTCCATCACTCGATTCACCAGGCTTGCGGGAAGATCGTTGGCTGACGAGGCGGTGAAATTGAACGAGTAGAGTTCGGTATCGGAACGATGAACGCCGCCGAACGCGGCCTTCGCCGAAGTCTGGCCGGAACATGCCATCTGCCGCAACGATGCTGAGCTGGTCATGGCGAGCGGCGGCAGCTTGCGCGGCTGGCGCAGATCGGTCAAATGTTTGGCCACGGCATTCTCGAAGTCGTCCGCCGCCAGGCGCGACACTGCCTTGGTGAAATCCTCTGTGGCGTAAAGACGATTGCCGGAGCGCACAATGCCGATTCCCATATCGGTATATACCGGATTCAGGATGTTGGCGCGATGGCCCGCCGAGTGCATCCATCCGGTTTGCAGAGTCTGGGGATCGTCGCCATATCCCACATTTTCGGCCACTGCGCTGAAGCGCGCCCCGCGATCGGAGATCCGCTGTCCCAAAGTGGGCTCGCCGGTAAACTGGTGCGAGAGGTCCTTGTGCTTGACCATTTCGGCAGAATGCATCCGCGCCGCCAGCGCCAGCCGCTGGTTCCATTGGAGCGGCGGAAGGTTGGCATTGGCGCGCTCCTGGTTCGTCCACTCGAAGACCTGACGCTCCATCTCGGTAGTGCTGACAACATCCTGCTGCGCCAGACTCGGAAGAGCAAACGACAAAACCATGGTGAACACGAAGGACACGAAGGTCACAAAGGAGGATGTTTTATGAATTGTCATTCCGAGCCCGCCCCGCGGACGAGGAATCTGCTTTTCGATTTCGCCCGGGAAAGCAGGTCCCTCGCTTCGCTTCGGGATGACAATTTCAAGGAAGCGCTCGTGATCTTTCCCTTCGCGCCCTTCGTGACCTTCGTGTTCAACCCCGGTGTTCTCCGCGCCTCCGTGTCTCCGTGGTGAAATGACTTCAACTCAAGCCGAAGCATGCTTGTTCTTGATCTCCGCCAGCAGGCGCTCGATTTCGTCTTCACGCTCCAGAGTAGCAAAACGATCATCGATCGAATCTCCGGTAAGTTCCTGGTGCGCATCATTGACCGCCTGGCTGCGCACCACCTTGTCCTTCATGCGGTCGAAGGTCGCAATATGCTTTTCATCACCGGCGGCCGACTGTGCCGCTCGGGCCTTGCCCACCACGCGCGAGCGGCGTGCCTGCGCGATGAGCAGGTCCATTTTGGCCTGCGCCTCTTCGAGTTTCTGTTCCAGTTTGCGCAGGGCGGTTTTGAGATTTTCAACCTCAATCTTCTGGTCGGCAACTTGCTGCTCGAAGTTCGCCGAACTCTGCTTGTAGCTGAGCGAGCGTTCGATGGCCGCCCTCGCCAAGTCGTCCTGCTTCTTCTGCACGGCGAGTCCGGCCTTGCGCGTCCAATCGTCGGCTTTCTCCAGGTTCTCTTTGTGCTTCTTCTCCAGCAGGTGCTGGTCGGCGATGGCGATCGCCACCTGGGTCTTCACCTGCAGCAGTTGGTTTTGCATGTCGAGGATGACCTGCTTGATCATCTTCTCCGGTTCTTCGGCTTTGTCCACCAGGTCATTGATGTTGGCCCGGATCAGTGTCGATACTCTCTCTAGAAGTGCCATAACGATTCTCCCTTCACTAGCTGCTAGCTGCTGGCTGCTGGCTTCTAGCTGCTCATCGCCAGCAACCGGCACTTAGTTTGTGTTGCGCGCGTGATGCTGCCAGCGCGACTCTCGCCTCGCGATCACCGCACCCAGCGCCGCCCCGATCCCTATCCACACCGCGAGGTGTCCAGTAAGCACGCCCACCGTGATACCACTCAGCAGTACTGCGACGAATGCTCCCTTCCATGTGCTCATATCGAATCTCCTCTAGCTTCTGGCTGCTGGCTGCTAGCTAAACCCCAAACCGCATTCCAATCGGCTAGTAGCTGGCCAGCAGCGAGTAGCCAGCAGCTTCTTACTTGCCCGCTCCCGCCGACTTCGTCTGCGGGCCGCCGTCCTCATCGGGCTTCTTCAGCTTGAGTTGTTTCACTCCCGCCAGCAGTTCACTCATGCTCATTCCCGAAAATGCTTCGAACAGCGCAGGAACCTGGGCGGCGATTTTGGCCATATCACCGGTGATCTTGCTGGCACCGGCGGCGCCGTCATTGCCGGTGGAGACGATGGTGATCTTGTCCACATGCGACAGCGGTTCGGCCATCGCCCGTACCACATCGGGAAGTCCAGTGATGAGCTTGTCCACCACCGCCGCCTGGTTCCACTCCTGGTAAGCAACGGCCTTCACGTTCATCGCTCTGGCTTCGGCGTCGCCTTTCTTGAAGATGATCTCGGCTTCGGCTTCGCCTTGAGCGCGCGTGGCCGAAGCGCGGCCTTCCGCTTCCACGGTTTGCCGTTGCTTCTCCGCCTCGGCGAGAGTCTGGATGCGACGGCTCTCGATTTCGGCGCCCTTCAGTACGGTCGCGATCAGCTCTTTCTCGTGGCGCAAAATTTCCGCTTCCTGCACCTTGATCTGCTGCTCTTTCTCGATCTGCTGCACCTTCACCGACTCTGCGATCACCTGCTGCTGCTGGATGTTGGCCTGGATCTCATAAGCCTTGTCGGCCTGCGCCTGCTGCTTTTTGACCATCTCGATGTACGCGGCCTTTTTGATATCGAGATCGCGTTGCGCTTCGGCCTGCTTGGCCAGCGAGAGCGTTTGCGCCTGCACGCGCTCCTGATCGGCCTGAGCTGTAGCGACAGCGGCGGCACGTCCAGCTTCCGCGCGCTTGATTGCCGTATCGCGCTCAGCTTCTGCTGTGGCTACGTCGGCATCGCGCTTCACGCGCGCTACATCCGGACGTCCCATGTTGGCGATGTACTCGTTCTTGTCGCGAACTTCTTTGATCGTGAACGAGACCACTTCAAGTCCCATCTTGTTCAGATCCTCCGAGCAGGTGGAACGCATGCGATCGGCGACCATCTCCGGCTCCTTCACGATCTGCTCGACTGTGAGCTGGCCGATGATCCCGCGCAGGTGTCCTTCCATCACCAACCGGATCAGCCCTTCGCGCTGCGCAGGCGCTTTGCTCAGGAACTGCTCGGCGGCGGTGAAGATCGAGACCTCGTCGGACTTAACCTTGATCTGCGCAACGGCCTCGACCGAAACCGCGACGCCCTGGTTGGTATACAGGTCCTGCTGCGGCGCGACGTCGAACGACATCAGCTCCAGCGACAACATGCGGCAGCTCTCGAACAGCGGCCAGACGACGGTGCCGTGTCCGATGCGCACGCGCTTGCCCTTGAATCCATAGACGATGAGGGCCTCGTTCGGCCCGGCTTTCACGAACAGCTTGGCCATGGTGACTATGAGGAAGAACACGGCCAGGATCACCAATCCCACGATGACTTGCCATTCCATGTGCGGCATACTCATTCTCCTTGGGTCCCAAAATGGAACCCGAATTACTGCTTGGTTGCTTCTCCGGCGGCGGCGCTGGCCTCGCCGGAAATCTCTTCCCAGGTGCGCACGTAGGCGATGCCTCGCTCGTAGCGCGTCACTACTACTTCAGTCCCTTTCGCGATGGCAGAGCCGTCTTCGCTGCGCGCACCACAACTGCGCCGCGTGCCAACCTGTTCGAAGATGATCTCGCCTGTGCCATGATTGTGAATCGAACTCGTGACCTTGCCCAGAACGCCGGTCATCTCGTACTCGGCAGGATCGATGCCGACGTCATACCGCAGCAGCACGCGCACTAGAAACCAGAAGACCAGCAGCGCGCCGGCAATGCCGACGATCGTGGAGGCAGCCAGGATCGCGCCAAACCACAGGCTCGAATGCTGCGTGAGCAGGTAGCCCATCGCCCCAAACCAGGTGAGAAAAGCCATGATGGAAAACGAATTAAACAGCGCGGCCCCGCCACCCGAGGTGGCGTGTCCTTTGGCGACATGCAGATGCCATTTGATCGGCAGATGCAGATGCATGGTCCCGGTCAGGAATGACAACGTGCTGAACGCAAATCCCAAAATGAAACAGATCAGATAGAAGAGTTGCCAGTTCATAAGCCCTCCTCCCGGCGCGAAGCGCCGTTCTGCTTGCTTCGTTTTTCGTTGTGGCGCTCCGGCTTGAGCACCTGGAGCAGCCGCTCCGCGAGTCCCGGCGTTTCCAGGATCGAGCCGAGCAGCGTGATGCAGCCGCGCGAATCTTCGTGCTTGGCGACTTGCAGCAGCGCGTGCCGGACCGCAGGATCGCGGCGGAAGCGCTCCGCGCCGGCGATGAGCCAAAGGTCGAAACGCTCTTCCAGCGTGCGCACGTCGGAAATCAGCTCGTTGTGAAACCCTTCAGGGTCATCCACCAGGTATCCGGGATGAACTTTGAAGAACTTCGCCAGCAGCATGCGCGTGGTGTTCGTCAGATGCGGACGCGAGCCATTTTCAATTTGGGAAAGATACGACTGGCTGATCGACGCGCCAAGTTCTTTCTTGATCGCCCGAACGATTTCCTGCTGCGACATTTCTCGATCGAGTCCGCGAATACTGCCTTCGACCTCGCGCAGGTACCGGATTTTTTCGCCCAGCTTCATACGCCAGTGTTATTACAAATCGCAATAACAGTATTGCAGATTGCAATTGATGTCAAGAGGGTTGCCCGAAGATTTTTGCGCTCCGCGTAAGTGTCTGCATTCAAAGGAGAAGACGATTGTCAGGGCGGCGCGACTTCCGTACGTGCAGTCAGGAAGCACTATCGGAGCGGCTCAGAAATCATGGATACCACTCGAGGGAAAGGCAGACTCAGAAGAAGAACTACGCGCTTTCGCGCTTCACGCCCTTGCCACGGAAGGCGTTCACGGCTTTGCTCTCGTCGTCGTAGCTTTCGAAGACAGTAATCAGTTTCGTGATCTGCAGCAGGTCGCTGACACGCTTTGTGAGGTGCACCAGTTTAATGTCGCCCTGCGCATTGCGAGCGCTGGTATAAAGACCAACCAGCGTGCCGATGCCGCCGCTGTCGATGTAGGTGACGCCGGAGAGATTAAGAACAATCTTGGGATTGCGCGCGAGCTCTTTCTTCACCAATTCGCGCAACTCGCTGGCTTCATCGCCGAAGACGATGCGGCCGGCGCAGTCCAGAACCGTCACGCCATCGACATTTCGCGAACTGAGCTTGAGAGACATGAAATCCGGTAACTTCGACTTACTTTTCGAGAACGAAAGCCTACTCGAACCGGAACGGCATTGCAAGCGACAAACAGCGAAACGGCCTCACGCAGCGGGCCGCGCCATCAAGGGGATCGGTCACTCGTCTTAGGTTACTCAGAAAACCAAAGCAAAAACCTTGGACACGAAAGCATTAGCGTTTCAAAGCTCCGCAGCTTCGGGGCTTCGAAGGCTCGCAGCTTGTGTTTCGATCTCAGTTCATCGAACACGCGCCAGGACCACGAGGATCGCCGCAGCTTCCACACGGGCCGGGTTCGCAGCCGAAGTCGGCGCTGGAGGAGCTTCCGGCAGAGAAGCGCGAAAACTGGCGCTCGAGGCTCATGCTTGAACACTCTGGGCACGCGGGCGATTCTTCGCCGCGCACCAGCGCTTCAAAATGGCGGTCACATTCCTTGCAGATATACTCGAAAAGAGGCATGAGGGTATTTCGTGATTTGCTGATTTCGTGATTTGGCGATTTGGCCGAGTGTCTCGCTTAGCTCAAATTCTAGCGCTGACACTCAGGGAAACAAAGGGTTGAAAAAATCACGAAATCACGAAATCGGGAAATCACCCACTGATTTCGTTCCTCGCCGCGGGCTGCGCAGCGCGCATTTGCAGACGATCTTTGGCAATTTCCTTCCCCGCACCAACTTACTTCCTCCCGGCGAGCGCAGGCGCTTTGTCGTCGCCGAACATGAGACAGGAGCGAAGATCGAGGTTGAGTGTGTCTGCCACTGGCAAACACAACCGGCGAAACGGCGAAGCTCCGAAGCTTCGGAGCTTTTGTCGGTAATCATCGTTCACGGCCTCGAAGGGTCGGTCGATTCCCAGTACGTGATCGGGACAGGCAGCAAGGCTTGGGCGGCGGGAATGAACGTGATCCGCATGAACATGCGGAATTGCGGAGACACCGAATCGCTGACGCCGACGTTGTATCACTCGGGACTCTCGGCGGATGTAGGCGCAGTAGCCAAAGAATTGATCGACAACGATGGCTTGCAACGCATCGCGATCGTGGGCTTTTCGATGGGCGGAAATCTGGTCATGAAGCTAGCAGGCGAGTGGGGCGGCGACGCTCCGCCGCAAGTGAAAGCCTTCGCGGCGGTCTCGCCGGCGATGGACCTGGCGGCTTCGGCGGACGCCCTGCATGCGCGCAGCAACTGGCTTTACGAGCAGCGCTTTCTTCGCAGTCTGCGTCGCAGTTACGAACGCAAAGCCGTATTGTTCCCAAATCGGTACGACCTAGCGCATCTACGCCGCTTCGCCAGCATTCGCGAATTCGATCATGAAATCACAGCACGCTATGAAGGCTTTGCCGGTGCGGATGACTACTACGAACGGTCCAGCGCGGCGCGTGTTGTCGAAAGAATCCGCGTTCCCACTTTGGTCCTGCATGCCCAGGACGATCCCTTTATCCGGCTTCGTTCCGAAACCACAGCCAAACTAATGGCCAATCCAGCGGTGACATTCATCGAAGCCAAACACGGTGGTCACTGCGCTTTTCTGGCCACACCCAATGGCTATGACGGCCGCTGGGCCGAAAGAACCGTCATCGAGTTCTTGTCCACAAACACCGACTAGTTTGGCCGCTTCATTCCGTAACTTGGCTCAGAAACTGGAGGAGTTGATTCGGAACTCTTCAACTTTCCAGCCGCTTGGTACCAATGCGGCCCAATTGGGGACGGAGTTCTGAAAAACTGTAGATTAATCCCACGAAAAATCCAGTTTATCGGATTTAGGTTGCTAGTGAGGGGACGTATCTTCCACGTTTTCATCAGCTTAGTTCCTGGGATGAGGTGGCACTGCGATTGCATTTTGTCCCAGTTGCGCTGGTGCTCCCAGCCCAAATGCATTGGCTCAGTTTTGCGCGGCGAACTTTATCGTTAGCGGACTCTGAGAATCCACAGAAACGAGGATGGAAATGCAATCTGTAAAGTGCTCTCTCGAGAGCTTTGTAGGACGACGATGGGCAGCCGTACTGGCGAGTTTGATCCTGGCGCTGGTTCTTGCGCCAGCCTTGCTCGCGCAGTCGCTCCTGTCTGGAGATATTACCGGAACAGTCACCGATCCTTCGGGCGCCATCGTTCCGAACGCCGTTGTGAATTTGAAGAGTCTGGATACGGGCGCCGCCCAGACCACGAATACGAACGCCGCAGGCTTCTATCGCTTCACCCTCTTAAAGCCCGGGCGATATCAGATCGCGATCAACCAGTCTGGTTTTGAGCCGGTTCAGAGCAATGTGGTCGTGGCCGTCGGGCAAGCGACTACCACGAACATTTCGCTGAAAGTCGGGGGAGCTACCCAGACGGTTGAGGTTTCGGCTGAGGCTCCGGTAGTCAACGCCGAAAGCGCCAGCGTCAACACCTCTTTCTCTCAGCTCGAAGTCTCGACCCTGCCGAACGGCGGTCAGGATTTGACCAACATCGCCCAGACCACGCCGGGGACGGTGATGAACACGTCGATGGGGTACGGCAACTTCACGAATAACGGACTCCCTGCTACTTCGAATCTGTTCACGGTGAACGGCGAGAATGACATGGATCCGTACTTCAACATCAACAACTCGGGCGCTACCAACCTTACGCTGGGAGCCAACGAGATTCAGGAAGCCACGGTGGTGACGAACCCGTATAGCGGCCAGTACGGTCAGCTTTCGGGGGCGCAGGTCAGTTACCTGACGAAGTCGGGAAGCAATGCGTTCCACGGAAATGTGAACTATTGGTGGAACGGACGAGCGCTCAACGCGAACGACTGGTTTGCAAACAACGATGGTGTCTCTCGTCCGTTCGCTAACAATAACCAATACGCCGCGTCGTTCGGCGGTCCGATTATTAAAGACAAGACGTTCTTCTTTGTTGACTATGAAGGACTGCGATATGTCCTGCCGACGGTGCAGAGTACGACGATCGTTACGCCTGGATTTGCGGCGGCATCGCTGGCCTACATCGGAACGAATCAACCGGCTGAGCTTCCTCTTTATCAGAAGTTCTATGGCCTGGAGTTGAATGCTCCGGGGGCGGGTAGTGCGGTTCCTTTAGCTTCCGGTTTAGTAGATCCCACCGATCCGACGCAAGGGATTGATCCCGGCGGTTGCGGAACAGCGACGCCTCTGCCTGGCTATACCGGTCCCTGCGCGGCAACATTCACCGCCACTCCCAATGCCAAGTCGCACGAATGGATCCTCGCCGGGCGCGTTGATCAGAACATTGGCCAAAACGACAAAGCCTTCCTCCGCTACCGCATGGATCGCGGACTGCAGGCGACCTCCACTGATCCAATCAACTCCAATTTCAATGCTTTCTCGAACCAGCCGGCTTATGACGGCCAGATTCAGGAAACGCACATATTCAGCCCCAATGCCACCAACCAGTTCGTTGGCGCATTGAGCCACTACAGCGCGATCTTCACGCAAAACGAAGCGGCGGTGGCCAGCACCGGTCTGCCGATCAGTTTGGCGTTCGCGGCACCGGTACAGTTGACTAGTTTCAACCCGATGCCGTCCTTCCCGCAGGGACGCAACGTGACGCAATATCAATTGATTGACGATTTCACATTGGACAAAGGAAATCACAACCTGAAGTTTGGTGTGAACTTCCGGCGATATGACATCAGCGATCACAACTTCTTCTACAACTATCCGCGCGCCTATTTCGGCTACGGCGTGACGAGCATGACGCAGCTGGGTGAAGGTCTCGCGTATCAGTACCGTGCCCGGTACAACGCCTCGTCGAACGTGCCAATCGCGACCTATGGTGTTGGCTTCTATGGACAGGACGAATGGCGAGCGACCAGCAATCTGAAGCTCACGTTCGCTCTTCGTCTGGAGCGCAACTCCAATCCGGTTTGTCAGACGAATTGTCTCGACAATTTCGTCGGACCTTTCGGCACTTTCCCGACCGGTACAGACGTTCCTTACAACTCCGTTATCCAGACCGGGTTACATCAAGGCTTCCCCGGAGTCGATGCGATTCTGCCTTCTCCGCGTTTCGGATTCGTATGGTCACCTTGGGGGCATAACCACACGGTCGTAAGCGGCGGTTATGGAATCTTCTATGACTCGGCACCCGCCGGTCTTGTAGACGATCTGCTAGCCAATCCACCGGTAGCTGTCGATCTGCGTATCCGCAGCACCCCGGCAAGCGATGGAATCCTGGCTTTCGACCCCGGCCCAAATGGAGCTCCGGCCGCATTTGCTGCATCTTCGGCTGGCTTCATCGCAGCGTTTAACGGTGGCGGAAGCTATGATTCAATTAAGGCCGCCGTGCCGGCGTTCAGCGCACCAAGTTTCACTTCTATTCAGGGTACTGTTCACTCGCCTCGAGTTCAGGAATGGAACTTGCAAATTCAGCAGGAAGTCGGCGCCAACACTGTATTCCTCGCGAACTACTCCGGCAGCCACTCGACTCGTATCCCGTATACGAACGGGTTGCTGGGCGCCTCCGATCCCTTTGGATATGGCGGCGGGTTCCCGGCAGCCAGTCCCGACGCTGCTTTCAGCACGATCACGCAAGTACAGAGCGGCGCAAATGCGTTCTATGACGGCGTCAACCTGACGGTGAAGCGAAACTTCTCGCATAACTTTTCGGGAGGCTTCAATTACACCTATGGTCATGATCTGGATGAAGTCTCCAACGGCGGAGTCTTTGTTTATGGCAACGATTCCATCGAGGGACAGATCAATCCGAATTGTTTCCGTTGTAACAATTACGGAAACGCCGACTACGATATTCGTCACTACATCAGCGCCTACTATCTCTATCAGCCTGGCTTTAAATTCGGGAACTCCTTCCTGAACCAGGTGCTGGGCGGATGGCAGTATTCGGGCAAACTGTTCTGGCGTACCGGCCTTCCGTTCACGGTGGACGACGGCAATGTCTTCTACCTGAACAATCCCACTGCGGTACCCGGACAGCCGTTGGGAGGGAGCGCAACGTTCGGCCAAATCTCGAACTGCAGCAGCAAGAATGCGAGCGATTCGGGTTCTGCGCCACCGTGCCTGGACGTGAACTCCTTTAATAACGTCAACTCCGCAACGTTTACTGGGTACACCAATTTCCCGACTCAACGTCGCAATCAATACCGTGGTCCTGGATTCTTTGATATGGATATGTCCCTGTTCAAGAACTTCAAGCTAACGGAGCGGCTGACCTTCGGCATTGGCGCGAACGCTTACAACGTGTTCAATCACCCGAACTTCGCTAATCCAGACCACACGCTTGGCGATGTGCCGTTTGGCGATCTCACGAGCACAGTCTCTGTGCCCGCGAGCCCGTATGGTTCGTTCGTCGGAGCTGCGGCTGCGCCCCGCGTTCTGCAATTGCAGGGCAAGATTGTCTTCTGATTCGCGGTACTCTGCTTTGAGGGCGGCTCTTACGAGCCGCCCTTTTTTTGTGAGCACGTCTTCGAAAAGGCTGGCAGTTGTTTCACGTGCAGTGGAGAGTGAAATAACAGAATTAACAATTACTTAAAAAGCCGGATTTCGAGTGCGCCACATCGCCGGGTTCGGTCAAGGCGCTAGTTGCTAGTCGTTGATTGCTGAGAGCTATCGTCACAGCGACGCCGTCTTCCTCCTAAGGTAAAATCAGAAGCAGTCGGGGCGTAGCGCAGCCTGGTAGCGCATCTGCTTTGGGAGCAGAGGGTCGTGGGTTCGAATCCCTCCGCCCCGACCAACAGGTCCTTCGCTTCGCTCAGGATCTCGGCTGACGACTCCCAGCCTCGCGTTCGCTCGGCTTCACGCCGTCAAAACGCCTCGACTTTGGGAGCAGAGGGTCGTGGGTTCGAATCCCTCCGCCCCGACCAAACACTAGCCGCGAAGCCCCGCAGCTGCGAAGCCCCGAAGCTTACAAATCCCGAAATCACGCAATCGCAAAATCTCGAAATCTCTTACTGATAGACCGCGTTTCCCATTCCCGCCTGGCGCGCGGCTTCCTGCATTTCGGCTAACTTTTGCTTTTCCTGATCGAGCACCGATTTGGCTCGATCGATTTGTTCCTGATAGCGCTTCTCGCGTTCATTGTGCTGAACGCCGTTGTAATAAAGATCGCTCTGCACGTAGTGGACCCTGGCCTGAGCCTTGTCGATTTTTTGTTGCAGGTCGGCGATCTTGTCCTTCTGCGTCTGGATTAATGCCTTCCACTGCTCGGGAGTGAGCTGCTGGGCCGGCTGACCTTCATTGGACTGATGCTTGTCGGCTGAAGGCTGGCGCTGCGGTTCTCCCGCTTCTTCGGAGCTGGACCCGCTTTTCAGATCCTCATTCGTGTAGACCTTCTTCGTGGCGGGCGTGCCGCTTTGTTGTTTACTCTCCTGCTGTGCTCGCGCCAAATCGCCCAGCGATTGCGCATCGAGGTGCGCGCCAAGAATCAGCAGCAGGGCCGGGACGAAAAAGCAACGATTGCGTAGCATAGGAAGTCCTGGTTGAAATTGCCTGAGAGCCGGCCGAACGGCAAGATTACGAAAGCAAGTCAATCCCCAATGAATTAGTAATTTCCCACTCGGGCGCAGGATCCCAGTGTTCCCGTGGTTATCAATGGAGTACCTGGATGACGCTGTAAGGCAGCCGCCCTGGAGCCGGCTGCGTCCCCACACAACTGGGACGAGGGGCAGTTTACTCTGGCGATCGCTTTCCGCCTTCATGCACATAGCGGACTACTTCCACGCTGGAAATGGCGACCAAACCTTCGTTGACCATCACATCGAGATGAGGCAGCAGAGTGCGAATCTTCTCTTCCGTGTCGATCACGGACACCATGATCGGGCAATCGGACGAGGAGAGCAGATGCGGACGGCGAATCAGCGTGCTGGCTCCGTATCCTTCCAGTCCGCGATATACGGTTGCGCCGGCCAAATCGAGTTCGCGGCACTTCTCGACGATTGCGCGATACAAAGGCTTGCCCTGCCACTTATCGTCTTCACCAAAATGAATGCGCAGCATCTTGGCTTTTCCTTCGAGTTTCATGGGCGCGCCTCCTGCCTGCGTTCGGACTGACGATAGTTATGCGTGTAAGTGACGACCTCGACTTCGGAGATCACAACGAGTCCCTGCTGGATCATCTTGTCGAGAATCGGCATAAACGCCCTGAGCTTCTCTTCTTTGTCGATCACCGACATCATGATCGGCCGATCATGCGAGAGGCTAAGCGCGCGGTCCTCGTGAATGCGGCGATTGGCGCCATATCCTAAAATGCCTCGATAGACGGTAGCACCCGCCAGATCGTTGGCGCGCATTGCTTCGAGCAACGCCTCGTGGAGAGGCTTGCCGCTCCACTTGTCATTCTCGCCAAAATAAATCCGCATCAGCATGGCTTTGCCTTCGGCCTTCAGAGCGGGTAGATTTTCCTTTGCCCGCTCTTTGGCTGGAGTCGCTGGCTTAATTACGGTTGTGTCTTGAATCTCGATCAGCCCTGTTCCTGCCATCTCTTGAACCTTGGGCAAAAGCTCTTCCACGCGATCCGGCGATTCGATGAATTCGATCTTGACCGGCAGGTTGGCGGATAGGTCAACAATCTTCGTGGTATGCAGATGGTGATCGGCGCCAAATCCAGCCATGCTGCGCGTGATTGTCGCTCCCGAGATGCCGCGGTAGAACAGAAAGTCAAGGATGGCGGAGTACACCGCCTGGCCGTGGTATTGCTGTGCCTCCCCAACATAGACGATCACTTTTTTCGCTGGTCCGGACTTCAGCATTGCGACTCTCGCAGCTTCGGATATTCGGCGAACGCATCGAAACTCATGCCACGACCTTCCCCACCACGGCGCCAAGCCACACCATGGCGAAGCCTACAACCACGCTGAGCACCACGTTAAGGCCGCCGGTGATCCACTGTCCATCCTGGATCGCGCGGAGCGTCTCGAATTCGAAGGTGGAGAAGGTGGTATAGGCGCCGATGAAGCCAATCGGAATCAGATAGGCCCAATTCGGGCTGATTGACCGTCGCCCGTTCAACAGCGTCATTGTCGCGCCGATCAGGAAGCAGCCGCTCATGTTGACCAAGAACGTGCCGTAAGGGAAGCGCGTTCCGGAGCGTTGTCCGACATACGCCCCCAGTCCGAACCGTGCGATTGCGCCCAAAGCGCCACCCAAAGCAATCATCAGATATTTCAAAGCCGCGAATCCTTTCCAGCAAGCCTCTTTGCTCGAGAACGTGGAGCAGGACAGGCTTGTACGCTTCGCCAGCGTCGTTTGCTTTTTCTGGATCTTTTGTCGGGGCCATGACTCCGCGACAAGATCCTCTTGTCAGGAGTCATCAGCCGTCCCGAATGCCGGGTGGGAAGGCGGTTAGCGGTGAACTCCTTCACCGTTTAGCTTTCCACTCAGTTATAGCAAGATGCTCACGATAGTCAATGGCAGTTTTCGGATGCGAAATTACTGAAGTAGCTTCCAGGCTGGAGAGCGGCTTCGGACGAGATCGTGCAGCGTTAAAGCAACGCAACAATCTTCTGCGCGAATCGCGCCGCGGCCTTTCCCAAACCGAGAAACAGGTCCGGCTCGATGAGCTCTAACTCCATGAGCACGAACTTGGATCCTCGTAGGACTCCATCGACCCGCGCGTAGAGCGTAGGCTCGACCGCAGCCACAACCGCTCCGGCCTGCTCGATGAGATTCGATTTCGCGACCGCAGTCTCTGCCCGTCCGCCAAACTCCTTCTGTACGCGAAAATCTCCCGATTTGGGAACTTTGCGAATGGCGTGGCTATACTCTCCGCCAAAGAAAACCAGCGACCACTCGCCGTCGATCTGAACTTCCGGCATGAACTCCTGAATCACGAGCGGACCACGCAAACTCTCCTCGACATCCTCGGCGTGAACCACTCGGGTGCGGTAAGCCGTAGCCGAGACGGTTGGCTTCGCCACCGCACGGCTCCAGCCGTAACTCTCCAGGATGGCGCGCGAGCTACCCTGCTCGCCTGCCTTTAGCCAGCAAGTTCTCGGAATCGAAACGCCGCGTTGCTCAAGCTCCTGTAGGTAGCGCTTATCCGAATTCCAGCGCACCACAGGCGCCGGATTCTGCAGTGGAATCCCGCGCGATTCCAGCCCGGCGATCCAATTCAGGAATTCTCCCGTTCGCAAGTGATAGTCCCAACAGGAGCGGAGAACCACGAGATCGAACGCATTCCAGTCGGCCCGCGAATCACTCCACACGACGAACTTGGCTTCGAAGCCGAGCGCGTGCAGTGGTGGAATCAGGAGTTGATCATCCGAAGTCCCCTGCGGACACTCGCTGTAAGTTGCCAATGCGATTCTTCTCAAAGCATCATCTCATCGCGCAAATTTCTGGGACGGAAGACGCGCTGCCAAGACCTTTGCGTTTATCATTCTGCAAAATAGCCTGAACGGAGCTTGGCCCCAAGATAAAAAATGACTACATGCCTTCTTGGCTTGCTCTTTCTCGCTCTGCCCATGCTCGCCGCCGCTCAGGCTGACTCGGGCGATCCGGTACTTCGCGAACTCCTGGCTGTGCAGGACCCAGTCACCGCAAGCGTTTGGCTCCAGCGTCATCCGGAAGAAAAACTGCAGCTCTTTGCTGTCAAGATAGCGAAGCCAGCCGTGGCAGGCTGGTGCTCGCGCACAGAAAAACAGTTTCAAATTGGAACAATAGCCTGGACGCGTGACTCGTATTTCTACCTGCCTTCGACGTTAAACCTTCCATACGATAATCGCCTTCACCCGGAGTTAGCTGGAGAATGTCGCTTGGGTGCCGTATGGATCAGCGGCGCCGGGCCCTCCGCTGACGTTGACGCGGAGATCGCTCGTCTCAACTCAGATTTTTCATCCCGATTCGGAGAACCCAAGCACCGACTGAACGTCGACGAGAGCTTCTTTGGTTCTGCGTTCTGGAAGCCGCTTTCCTTGTGGCGCGAGAAGCCGCCGCAAGCCAATTACCTGATAGCCAAGGACCGCGATCAGCACCCTCTTGCCCTGGCTTGGCTCGCGGCGTCGCAGTTAGCGACGCCCTTCTCCGATTATGATCCGGTATCCCAAGCCGCTGATCCGATTGTGGTGGCGCAAAAATTTGTGCCGCAGGCTGGATTGCCCGCCGAGCGCATGCAGGCCCTACTGCAGACGGAACTTTCGCTCATCAAGGGAAACGGTCAGCAGAAGCTCGACGATACGGAATTCGTCAACACCATTGCCGATTGGGTGAAAGCGGCAGCCGGATTGGACGTTAGTCATCGCGCTGCCGCACTGCTGGTCGCCGATCGCGCCCTCGACGCGGGCGGCGGTTATTCGAATCTGGAAGTGCGCAGTTCCGAAACGGGAGGCAATGTTCCGACTGCCGAATCCAATCGCAAAAAGCTGGAAGGTCTCGGGGCGACCTTTCACTATTCGGAACTCGACGGGGGCTATCTGTATCAGCACGATTGGCTGAAGCAAGCGCAGGCCTTGAGTGCGAATCGGCAGGTCGGGGACGCGATCTTTGTCGATCTGCTGGATCGTGGATTTGATACCTCGGGCACCTGCGCGGTGAGTGAGCAGTTTCGCCGCGTGATTCGCGAAGGCAAACAGTACCTCACCGCGCATCCGCAGACCGCGGCCGCTGCAGAAATTCTCATGGCTATTGCGGACGCCAATCGTGACATCGTCGCTTTAGCCGACGGAGCCGCGCCCGGCTACTCCAATTCCAAAACCTACGCTGCGGAGAAGAACACGGCTAGAGTATCCGCGATCGACGACTATCGCCAGACCATCGCCGCGACAACCGACGAGGCGCTTAAGCAAAAAGCCACACGCTCCGCTTGGGAGCTGATAGCAGGAATCGAGCCGGCAAAAACGCGCTTCTTCTGCGTTTACGACTAACCAGCAGCTTATTGCTGCACACGCGTCTTCAGCAGTTGAGTTGCGCTCGGAGAGCTGGCCTGCGCGTTGTCTTCGGCGGTGACGAACAGATCGAAGCTCTTGCTGGGCGTGACCCCGCTGAATTCGCCCTTGAGATGATCTCCTACGGTCAGTTCGCCCAAGTTCTTCGGTTCTTCACCGTTCGGCTGTATCCAGACAACATAGACACTCTTAGCCGGTGTCAGATTCGCCGGCTTGGCCAGATGATCCACGGAAAGCTGGAGCTTAGTATTCCCATTGTGGTCATGAGATACGTCGAGTTTTCCCGAAGCTGCCGGCACCGAAGGATCGGCGGTAAGGCGGTAGGTTTTGGCGGCGCAGGTGAGCGCGAATAACAACAACGGCAACAGAGCAAGGCAGACGCGGCGTTTCATGAACAAAGAGGATGCACTCCGAAGCAACGCGGGTTTTCCGTCATCCTGCTGAATAACTCCAGAGCCCGCGGCTCCGATCAGATCTGTACATTTCGCAGCGGTCGCCTGGCGCTAGCTTGGCAGCCGCAATCAAAAACCGCCATCAATGAAGGGGTATCCCTGCGCTCACTCATTCGCACTTCAGCGATGATCAATCGAAATCGATTCGCCAGAGAAGCCTCTGGTAACTGCATTAACTGTCCGGAACAAGAACCCAGCACCAGCATCCAACTCTGAGCCAACCCGTAGCTGAGTTGCTGAATCCCAAGCTGCTGAATCCAGAGCAGCACGTTGGCTCTTGGGTTCATAGCTCCAGGTTTGGGAAATCGGCTCATGCATCGGCCCTCGGTTTTTGTCCTCTGGCTCTTCGTCCTTGTTGCTCCGTTTTCGGCTATAGCCCAAACAGCTCCGTCGGACTTCAGCTTTGTGGTCCTGCCCGACACGCAAAACGAAGCTCAGTACTATCCCAACGTGTTGTCCAGCGAGACGCAGTGGATCGTCGACAACAGCGCACAGTTGAATATTCAGGCGGTGCTCGGGCTCGGGGACATCGTCAACAACGGCACCGATGCCACCCAGCAAACGAATGCCGATGCCGCCATTCGCCTCCTCGACACCGCCGGGATTCCCTACTTCCTCGCGATCGGCAATCACGATTACGACGGCGGAGACGATGATGGTGTAGTAGCCCGCGCCACCACGGGATTCAATCAGTGGTTTGGCCCTTCACGATACGCGGGCAAAAGCTACTACCAGGGAAACTTTCCATCCGGGAGCAACGAAAACTTCTACGGCGTGCTGACAATCAATGGGAAGCAATACCTGATTCTTGTGCTCGAGTTCATTCCCCGGACTACATCGCTGAATTGGGCGGCCTCCATCGTGCAGGCGAATCCAGATAAGGAAGTCATCATCGTCACGCACAGCTTCTTGTTCGTCGACGGCACCACCGCCGATCGCTGCGACACCCTGGACAAACCGAGAACCGACAACGATGGCGAGCAGATGTGGGACAGCTTCGTCAGCCAATATCCCAACATCATCATGGTCCTGAGTGGACACCTCACTGCTGGAGTCGCCGCGCGCCGCGCTGATCTCGGCGTCAATGGCAATCTGATCAATTCGATCTTCTCCAATTATCAGGAGCTTGCGAACGGCGGTAATGGATGGATGCGCATCGTCACTTTCCATCCCAGCTCGAACACGATCTCCGTGCAGACCTACTCGCCGTATCTCAGCGAGTACATGACGGATGCCGATGACCAGTTCACCGTCAACTACCACGACCCCGGTTTCAAAACGGGACAGGGAAAGATCACCGGCAGAGTCACCGGCTCAGGATGCCAGATCATCAGCGGCGCAACGGTAAGCGCCGGCGGCGCCTCTGCCACCACCGATGCCAAAGGCCGCTTCTCGCTACAGGTGCCGACCGGAACTTATCAGGTGAGCGTCTCAGCTCCGAACTGGCAAAATGGCACGCGCAGCGTGAAAGTAAATGACAGTTACTCGACAGACATTAATTTCTACCTAACTAGTCCTCCTCCTTGTTCCTTGCAAGCAACTGGGCGCTCGATGACTTGGTGTAGCCCGCCAAGCGGAGCAACTGTCGATTCGCCTGTGCATCTGGCCGCAGCAACCAGCGAGCCGGTGATGCGCATTGAGCTCTGGGATACAGGAACCAAACTGCTCCAAGTTCCTGGCAATGTACTCGACATTAGTCTTTCGCTGGCGAGCGGCCATCATGATGTAATTGCGGTGGGAGTTGAAGCCGACAACAGCACATTCAGCAACGACGTGAGCTTCGACGTCAGTCCTCCGCCTCCACCGCCTCCTCCGCCCCCACCTCCGCCTCCACCGCCGCCGCCTCCTCCTCCGCCACCACCACCGCCGCCGAGTGACTTTGCTGTGACTGCCTCGCCGGCGACGGAAGTCGTGACGCAAGGCCAGTCTGCGACCTTCAACATCAGCGTCGCAGCGGAAAACGGAGCTTTCAACAATGAGGTAGCTTTCGCCTGCTCAGGTGTGCCCAGCGGGATGACTTGCAGTTTTTCTCCTGCGACTGTAACCCCCGGGAGTGGATCGGCTACTGCGAATCTCACGTTATCAACGTCGAGCAGCGCCGCGAGTTCGCTCGCGCCTGCATCCCCTTTTTCGGGGGCGTTTGCTGTTGTTTGCGCGATCGTGCTTCCACTCGCCGGAGTTGTTTCTTTCGGCGATGAACGCAAACGCATTCACAAAATCAGCGCTCTCTGTCTAGTCCTCGCGCTGGGGCTGATTCTGCAAAGTTGCGGCGGAGGAGGAGCCTCTGCACCACCACTGTCGTCCCCGCCGATATCGTCCTCATCCGGGAACGGCGGAGGAGGCACGCCCCAATCGTCTATATCAACGGCTATCACGATTGTGGCCACATCGGGATCGACGTCGCACTCGACAAAGGTCACGCTTACTGTTCAGCCATAGAGATTGATGAGAGAGAAACGAGAGTAAGTTCGTTGGGATTAGTCGCTTCGGCCAGCAACTCTGCCCTGAGTTGCTGTCTCTAAGCATCCGTATCGGGCTGCTTCGAGGAGGGTCTCGATTATGACACTTAAGACGGTTTCGGCATTAAGCCTCGCATCGATGCTGGTGGTAGGTTGCGGAGGCGGCGGGTCGATGACTAATCAATCGCCGCTTACTTCAAAGAACACTCCACCATCTCCGACGATTACGCTGACGGCGACACCTCAGAGTGTCAATCAAGGATCGACCACCATCCTGGCATGGTCGGCAACCAATGCGACGTCAGTAAGCCTCGATAACGGAATTGGAGCCGTCGCTGCCAGCGATTCGCGTCAGGTCGCTCCAGCAAGCACTACAACGTACACGGCAACCGCCACCGGCGTGGGAGGCACAGCTTCTGCTTCCGTGACCGTCACAGTTATTCCCAAACCAACGGTTTCGGTTCAGATCAATCCCGCAACAGTAAAGGCCGGAGACACAGCAACTCTAAGCTGGAGCTCTTCGAACGCAACCTCAGTCACATTCGACAGCGGAATCGGTACAGTGCCAGCCAGCGGCTCAAGAGCTATCACACCGGCGGCCACCGCGACTTATACAGCAATGGCTACCGGAGCGGCGGGAACAGCTACGGCGACGGCGACGATAACCGTAGTTTTTCCGCCGACTATCGCGTTGTCCGCGAATCCCTCCAGCATTACGCAGGGCGGCAGTACGACATTAAGCTGGACATCCACGAATGCGGACTCCATAACGATCGACAACAATATCGGCGCGGAGCCGCTGAACGGATCCGCGGCTGTGTCGCCAAAGAGCACGACTGCCTACACCGCAACTGCCACAGGACCAGGAGGAACGATTAGTTCGACGTTCACCGTGAATGTGACGAATCCGCTGGCGCCAACTGTGAGCCTCAGCGTGACGCCAGCGACGATGAGCGCCGGTCAAGCGGCGACTCTTTCATGGACCTCGACCAACGGAGTTTCTGCCACAGTCGATACCGGCGTGGGTAGCGTCGCTCTGAATGGAAGTTTTCAGGTATCGCCGGAAAGCACCAAGACTTTCACAATTACCATAACGGGAAGTGGAGGGACCGCGACTTCCAGCGCGACAGTTACGGTGGGCGCGCCGGTTACCACGGCATCGCCGCTGAAACACATTATTGTCGTCTTACTACAAAACAACTCCTTCGATCACCTGTTCGGAACTTATACCGCAGACAATGGAAATACCATCGACGGGCTTACCCCATCCGTACCCGGATACACCCAAACCGACTCCGCGGGAAAGTCTGTTACTCCGTTCTTACTGACTAACATTCAACCACCGAACCTGCCGGAAGGAGATACCGCTTACCATCAGGTGCTGACGCAGGGAATGGATAAGTTCGCCTTCTACAACGGCGACCAGGCCATGGGCTACTACGACAACACGACGCCCGGCATGGCAACTTTGTGGCAACTAGCTCGGAATTTCGCTTTGGCCGATCATTACTTTGGCTCAGTCGTGGGAGAAGCTCCGACCAATCAGCTATACATGGTGGCTGCAGCCGACTTGAACCGGACGTTCGACGTGCAACCGGATTACGGTCCGTGCCAGATTGCTGATTCTTCCGCTGAGCCGTACGCATTCCCCAATCTGGCCGATGAACTCTCAGCAGCCAACCTGGGCTGGGGAGTCTTTGAGCAAAGCTTAGGGAACTGCACGGTATTCAAGGGAATCCATAATCCTTTCCAGTTCTTTACCGACACGCACGACTCCAGCAACATTCAGGATTACTCGAATTTCGCAGCCGAAGCGCAAAACGACATCCTGCCGGCATTCTCGCTGCTTATTCCCGATTCGGACCATGACATGCATCCCGCCGGCGCTCCCATCACTAACGCGATCACCTTCCTGCAGACGCTCGTCCAGCAGGTGCAGGCTTCGCCCGTATGGAACAGCACGGCCATCATCGTGACCTTCGACACCGGCGGAGGCTGGTATGACCACGTCTATCCGCCGACGGTCGATAATCAGGGACTCGCCTTCCGCGTGCCCACACTAGTGATCTCGCCGTATGCGAAGAAAGACTACGTCTCGCACGTGTTAATGGATCATGTCTCGATCCTGAGGCTAGTCCAGTGGAACTGGACGTTGCCGAGCCTGAACACGCGCAACGCTCAATCGGGAGACATGTTCGATATGTTCGACTTCAACGAACAAACGCCGTAAGGCCGAAGGCCGGTAAGTTGGTCGGTTCCCGATTCTAACTGCGGCTGGCGCTACGAACAGCCTTCTGCAGTTCCGCAGTGGGTGCGTCGACTCGGTAAACGCGAGCCGGCAAGAAAACGCTGACGCATGTGCCATGACGGAAAGAGTGATCTGTGCTGTGCAAGTTCAGTAACCAACTGTTCTTCAGAACGATGGCCTTCGTCACAAACAACCCGAGGCCACAGCCCTTCTGCGTCTTCGTGGAGAAAAACGGTTCGAACGCACGCTTCTGCTGGTCGGTCGTCATGCCACGACCGTCATCCAGAATCGAGATGCGACAGCCTGAGCGAAGGCCGCTCCGCCAATCGAGGCTCTTGCGAACTCGAATATGAATCCGGGTGGCGTTCGACTCGAAAGAATTTCTCAGAAGGTTGCTTAAAACTTCCTGAGTTTGTCGAAACGGCAATTCCAACGTGTCGTGCCACGAAAAATCACAGGTGACGCGCGGCTTCGTCGGCCCAAACTGGATGTTTAACTTCTCGATGAGATCTCGGATCACTTGGCAAGGGTCGAGAGGAGTAGAACGCTCGTTGTCCTTGTAGAAGCCGAGCACCAACCTCGTGACATGCGCTAATCGCGTCAATTCGAGTTGAGCTACGCCGGCGAGTTCCTTGACCCGCCCAGAAAGCGGCTCTTTGCCTAACAGATACACCGAGTTCGTGACCGCCGCGAGCGGGTTGTTCAGTTCGTGCGAGACCATCGCCAGCATTTGCGTAGCAGCCATCAGCCGTTCCCTCTCGACAGCAAGCTCTTCCGCTTTTACCTGTTCGGTGATGTCTGTCGAGACACTTCCTACAAACGGCTGCTGCTTCTCATTGAAAAAAGTGAACTTCGTGGTCAGCCAGTAGCGTTCGCCGGTCGGGAGACTCACCTTATTAACGAACTGGCGCGGCGTACTGGAACTGAATGCCTGCTCGTCCTGCTCTTCCAGTTCGGCGACGACTTGCGGCAGCTTCGCGCCCGGATTTTCAAGTCCCAGCACCCGGCGAGCCGCCTGGTTGAAGTACACGTACCTGCCGCTGCGTTCCCGCAGATAACTGAAGCCGGGGCGGTGCTCCATGAACAACTCGAAAAGTTTTTCCGCGTCGCGCAGCTTCGCCTGCGCTTCGAGCTGCTCCTGAAGACGCCGTTCCGCCTGCGCGTGCGCTCGAGTGCGGGTCGCCGTCAGCAGCACAATGCCCAGAGCCGCAGCCAAGTAGGAGAAGAATCCAGCAGCGTCGCTCACTCCCTCAAATCCCCAGGCATAGCGCGGCGGCACGAAACAAAAATAGGCGATGCCTGCGCCCAAAGCCGTCGAAACTAGCGCGGGACCGACTCCGGCAAAGAGTCCAACCAGAGCAACCGCGACCAAAAACGTGATGTACGGCATCTGATTGCCCAGCCAGTCATCAATGGCAAGACGAAGAACAAACCCAAACAGCGCGCTCAGAACCGCCAGCAAGTAAGGATTGACCGGAACTCGCCAACGACGCGAAACAAATTGCAAAAGCGAGCGGGTGAATTGTGGCGTGACGGTCTTGCTGTCGCGAGGAACGTGAACGGACGATACCAAAGAATTGGACGACATACCCACCCAATTTCAGCAGTCATGCGAATTCGGCGAAAGCCGGGAGCAGCACGATGCTGGAGAGCGTAGCCTAGCTGTCTGTCGCGGGAAGGTCAATCGCTGATTTGGGTTATTCGAGCTGAATTCTTGTGGCGCTTTCGACGACCTTCGGTGGGCGAAATCAGGGGGGAGCCAAGCTGTCCCTGATTTCGCCTACTCCGATTTCGCGGAAATCATTGCGGAAATCATTAAAGATGCGGCCCTCACATTCCCCTAGAGAAATCGCGGAATCAGGGAGTCCGGGACAGCCTAAGAGCCTGTCGGAGTGAAACATTGTCAGACGAGAACGCTAGGGAAAAGCATGCCTGCTGTAACCAGAATGCAGGTCCAGAAGGCTGCCGCGCTAAATATGATCTGGAAGGCATCATCATTCAGGTTCGAGAGTTTTTGCCTCCAGCCATACTTTTGTGTACTGGCTCGCAGTGATTGATTCGTTCAAGGTTCCAGTGGCAGTAACAACCCTGCCGACCAGTTTTCGGGCATCGGTTCTTCGAGACACGCTAACGAACAACTGCACGTCCCGAACGTTTTTGGCAGGGTCCAGATTGGCGGTCTTGCTCGCATCGGCGTTCGCTACTGGTTCAACGCAAATCGGATGCGCGAGCCTTAGAACCAAAATGGCTGTGCGCACGTCTTGGGCTGGCGTCTCGCCATCGCCCGGCGGCCCATAAACCTTGCGTTTTATTAATGTTCCCTCCAGCCGGACTCCTGGAGTGTCATAATAGTAGTTCGCTTGATGCTCTGAACTGTTCTCGCCCTTCTGTTGGGCAGCGCAGGTTCCCGGATGTGCCATGAGGAGCACGCCCGCTAAAATGGAAGCCGAAGCCCACTTAGTAAACCAGCTCAAAATCTCTCCTCTCTCATCGCGGAGGCGTAATCACCGATGTGGCCGTCACGGAATAATTGGCGGCATTATGCAAGCCCTCATGCCGCGAAATCGCATTTTCCAGCGTCTGGAACTGAGCCGGCGACAGCGATGACAGCGGAGTGTCTCCACTCACGCCAAGAGCATTCGTCAGAAACTATTGATAGGAAGCTGTGTTGTTTTCAAAAGCTGGAGCCCAGGTCGAAACGGCGTCGTTGATGCTGAGATTGAAATATGTGCTGCTGTGCAGGGGAAACCGGGTAAACCGGGGACCTGTCCCGGTTTACCATCACGCTATGCTATCGCTTTCTCGGAACCTGCCGAGGGCCCACGGCGAGCACCTGCTGCTCCGCATAAGCCAACTTTTTACTTTCGACCACGGTCAGATCATCGCGTACTTGGTCGTACAGCTCGACTATCTGGGCATAGTCCTTCGAGCGCCAGGCCGCCGCTGCCTTGCTGCGGAGAACTGCCAGATTCATCTGTTTCACTTCATCCGCATACTGCCTTGCTTGGAATTCAAACGCCGAATCATATGCGCTCTCGTCTCCTCGGAGCAACGGAGCCGCATATTTTTTTACTAACGCGCCGAGCTTCGGCACGAACTCCTGAACTCCTTCAGCGGAGCTGACCTGGAATATCACATGCTGCCCGAAACCCTCCGCTTTCTCCGCACCAGCCCAACGAACGATGCTAAATATTGTCAGCTTCTTTGTCGGTTCCTCCAGTCTACCGATTTCAACTCCGAGCTCATATGAAGCGCGGCCGTGATAGACATTGACAAAAACCTTTGGCGATTCGTACCGAACAAACGTCACCTGCTCATCCACGGCACGCAAGCCGAAGTCACCGAGAAACCTAAAGCTCGACAGCACAGCCTCCTTGAATCCTAGCATCCACCGATTTGGTCCTGGCTCTGTGGAGAGCATACTTCCTCCTATTTATTGCTCGGCGGATACCAAGTGTCACCTTTCAGTGTCCAGGGCGGGTGGCCCACTCTTTTCTCATGGTTTTGTTTTGTTTCTAACCGACCAAACTGCGGGTGCCGCACCCTTCGTGATTTTCGAAGGTGCGCCTCACGCTGCACTCTGGTGTTGTGTTCCTCTTAAACATACAAGTTTCCGATTTTTCCGAACTCCTCAGAACCGAACACCAGTCCATCCCGGCGCTTTCCCTGGAGTCCTGCGTGCGCACCCTTTGAACAACACAAAGGGTGCGGCACCCACATTTGGGCAGTCCGAGATGAAACCCAGAAGCGAAGGGTGGGCCACCCGCCTACTTAAGAATCATCGTGGAGATCCCGGAAGAGCGTTTCGAAGAGACCGATCTCCTTTCGCGACCAGCCAAATTTAGAGAGCATGTGAGAGATTGAAATATCTTCCCTATCCAAGTACTCAGCGCCAATTGCCAGTCTTTCGGAGATGCGCACCCCTCGCCGCTTTTTCGACCAGAGTCCCCTCTCGATGAGAAGTTGTATCGGATCGCTAAGTTGGGCTATGAGATCATCTGCACATGGCCTTGATCCGCGCCAAAGCTTGTGAATTTTGTGCTGTATTCGGAATCCCGCTCGCTCCTGGATTCCCGGCTGATTGATGCTGACGTCTCCGGACCTGAGAAATCGACATAGCGCCGAGAAGTGATAAAAGAAAACTCCCTCAGAGTCTGCGCTGCGGCAGAACGGCATTGCATTCAAAACAACAGCATAGGCAGTACGATAGGAGGCGTTCTCCCCGAAATGGCGGCGGACGATCTCAGGATTAGAGTTGAGATGACCTCTCACCCTGTTTGCCTGATCTGCCGCTTCTTTCATGGATTCCACAAAATAATATTCTTGGGCTGCACTTGCCGACGGCAGTAGATAATTCTTGCATTCGAAGACAAACAAGATGCCATCCCAAATCACCGCAACGTCACATTGATACTTCGTTCCTTCAATCTCGTATTCAAACGTTCGTGCCTTAATTCCACTTGATGTAAATAAATCTAAGACCTCCTTTTCAAACCGATTGCCCTTTGCTCGGACTTGTATGCCTAATGAAGAAATCTGGGAGATTACAACCTGTAAAAGATCTGCGCTCGAGAAGACTGCCCCAATGAGGTAAAGACCATCTTCTGCCTGCAGCAACGGAGCATCCCAGAGGTCCTTTTTATTCCGGCCAAAAACGGTGGACTTTATAAAGACCTCGGCCTTAAGAGCGCTCAGTCCTCCGTTTTGCAGCGCTTTAGAGAGTGCAGACTCCTCAATTTTCAGTAATCCCTCTCCCGCTTTTAGAGGTAGCTTCGGGCAGAAGCTTCGTTTCATCACGGCGTATCCGCGGAGCCATTCCAGCAGGCTCAGGCCGCCAAATAGCTCATCACTTTCCACCGGATAGTGGTGTACACCATCGAGCAGCATGACAGTCAGCAGCTCGTCCATGGATACGTACCCAAGTGGAGGCAACGAAACCTGGTTTTCTCTTGAATCGGTGAACACCGCTTCCGGCAACAAGCGGCGTTCTTCAAAAGCCCATTGCAGCTGAAGTTGCCTTTGCCTGAGACGAGCAATTGAGATATACATCTCGCTGTCGAGTTCCAGCTCGAATCCGAGAATGTAAGAGTTCTCTGTCGCAGTTTCCTCTTTGATTGGTTGCAAACAGCCACCGTAAAACCGCAAACGTTCGCTCGATTCTAATAGTAAGTCCCACGCTGTAGCGAAGTACGCGTGGGTACCTGCTTTGAATTGCCGCTCGTCATCGCTTGGCACCCTCGCGGGTAGGACCAGCCGCTCGCCGCCTAACCAACAGTTTTGATAGGCAAGCATCAGTATCGTGTTGCATAGGAAGCTAGCAATCGAATTCGATGCAGCATCGACCCGGAACTCCTGCCCGCTCTCTGTTGTCAAGGTCGGCCCGAGAGCATCAAGGCAGATTATGTCATCTTTTTTGGCGGGTGGCCGGAATGCCCGGTCAGACAGAATTGTGTACTCGGTAACTGCGCGGTCCAGCACAGCCCAGACCTGCTCAGCCGGAGAAAGGCTACTTATTTCGGCCCGTTTGAGCTCGGCAAGTATTTGGCTGAACGCCATTTCGATCAACATCGCTTCACGCACATGTTCGGTAAGGGCTGTAACATCCTCCAGAGTTCCGGACTCAGCGACCAGCGTTGCGAGTTCCTTTCGGAAAATGTCCCGAGCCTCTTTTTCCTTCTCCGTTGTGTGCCTAAGTATCAGGACCCCGGAACGGCGCGTCTCCACTACCGCCTCGTGCAGCGCAGCGCTGGGATTAGGTGATGAGAGAACAAGTGCTATTAAAGAGCGAGAATCGCGCTTACGTATGAGCCGACGAAGATCCTCTCTAATTGAATCGACCAACTAACACTCCTATCATCGCGCTAAAAGGTGTAAACACTGAACTGCCGGATTCGTACGGGCATTCTGCAGTCACACCTGACCACCATCAGATTACCCTCTTGTTGGACTACTAGACGACAAAACGCCTATATTCGATGGCCGTGCCCAACCGGCCCGGCAGAGGCGGGCCGAGGAGCTGACCTTTAGGCCGTCTGTTCCAGCGCGCGGATGTACTCGAAGACTGACTCGCTCCAGCCATCGATGTGCGTCCACCTACCGTAGCCGACGCCGTTCGTGTAGCCGGGGCGCGATTGGAATGCGACACTTTGCAAATGTCATCCTGAATCCGCCTTGGCGGATGAAGGATCTCCGCGGATGTGTCGGTTTCAAATGCGGCGTCCGGGTTCCTCGAAAGAAGATTGCGCTGGAAGAGCCTGGACAAGGCGTTTAAGTCTTATGCGTCGGCGGAGATCCTTCGTCCGCCAAGGCGGACTAAGGATGACAGTCCTTAAAGTGCCTCTCTCGATATGTGAATATCAAGGCTCCGGGGCTCTGGATGTGTGGCGTCTACCTCCGCCTCACGGCCTGGCCTAAAGAATTGCGGCTATGGCCTTTTCTTTGTCAGATTCGCCTTTGCAGCGCAACTGGGAGTTTGTTTCACTCGGAAGCTCATTTTTTCTCCGAACACCGTTACGCCGAGACTGTTTGCCTTTCTTCCACATCGCCCCACTGCCCCTGCTGTTCCAACCGCAACAGCAGACCTTGGAACTCAGCCATAGTTTCCGCCGATCGAGAAGCTTCGACGAATCCTGTGGCTTCAGCTTCGGTCGCTTCCCGAAAAAACCTGCGGTACAGTTCTACTTTCTGCCGGTCGCTCGCTTTTCCTAAGTAAAGCTTGTAGTCGATGCGCCCCGGACGAAGTAAAGCTTCGTCTAACTTCTCCACATGATTCGTGGTCATCACAAAGAGCACACCAGTCGGTGCGTGGAAACCATCCAGCACGTTTAGCAAGCCGGAAAGGGTTACACCATGGATCGCCGGCTGCTTTGTGTCCGCACTAATCGGAGACGAGTTACTTTCAACATTGTTCTTCTCCCGGGACTCACTGCCGCGCATACAGTCAATATCCTCAAACAACAACACCGAATGTGCAGGCACCTGATTCACGGCGGCCAGAAGACTTCGATCGTTGAACTCGGTCAGATTGACCGTGTAAACCGACAATCCGAAATCTGCTGCCAGTGCCGATACCAGCGAGGTCTTTCCCGTGCCCGGAGGTCCGTACAGTAAGTAGCCGCGGTGGTACGGAATGCCCAACCTCCGGTAACGGCCTTTGGATTTACGAAACTGCGCCACATCGTTCACCAGATATTCTTTCTCGCCCGGCTCGAGAATCACGGACTCGAGCGCACGCGGCTCGTACCCATCTCCGTAATCCCATCCGTCGTTGTACGTGTACAAGCGCGATTGAACACCTTCGCGCTTCACGTGACAGCTCACGACTTCATCGACCAACTGCTGCAGAACGGCTCGCCTTCGTCCGACCGTTCGCAACGTCAATGATTCAAGCCTTCTGCCGGTTCGTTCATGCGTATTGTCGATCCGCGAAAACCACACTTCAAACGGCCTGCCCGCATACCAGAACCAATGCTTTCCCGGGGCTGGAATCATGGCGATGCGCTGATTCCGCAGCGTGGTGTCCAAATCCACGCGGCGCACCCGTCGCAGGAACTTCTGCTCCAAAAACCACTCCTTGGCCCAGGTGAAGGCGGCATCATCGTCTTTCACCGTGATCGTCATTGTGGTTTGCGCCACAATCCAGTACCAGATTCTTTCCGGCACGGCTCGCAGATACACGCTCAATCCGCCGATGATCATCAGCAAGAGTCCGCCGGAGGCGATCTGATTGCGTCCGGTAAAGATAGTTTTGAATAGCTCGAACATGTTGCTTTTTCTAACCGGCATTGCCGGAGTTATTGGAACAACTGACTTAATGACCTATCATTCTGAGCGTCCGCGAGGACGCAAAGAATCTCCCCCGAGGCTTCCTCCGCCCGTGCCGCATCCGGGAACTTCCCGGATACTCTTGCAGGGATCCGGATACTCCAAATAGTTTCTTGGGTATCTGAATTGCGGGTGGAAGCCCCCGCATTTATGCGGGAGGAGCTGCGCTTCAGCGCAGCGGGAAAAGATCGCACCAGATATGTCGCGCTTTAGCGCTGGCCCCACGCGCCAGCGCTAAAGCGCATTCTTTTCTAAGCGCACCTTTTCCCGCGACGCTGAAGCGTCGCTACCCCCGACTGAAGTCGGGGGCTTCCACCCGAAGGACAAACACACCTAAAACTAAACTGCTTTAGCTATGGTCAAGGAACAAGACCTCACGGCAGGGCCTACGCCCATGAGGATTCGAACCTCACAGCCAAAAGGCTGTCTTGCCGAGAAGTATCCGTGGCCAATCGCCACTGACCGGGTAAGTTAGTGCTGGGGAAATCAGCGGCAGCGGTAGTGTCGATTACAAACGAAGGAACCGCGGCCTTCGCCACCCAGCGATGTCTTAAGTTTTTTGCGGAAAGAGCGCCGAGACAGTTAGCGCGAACGGAGCGACGCCCGATAGCAACTCAGCCGCATTAGCGGCCAACGTTGCCCGCATAGCGTTTTATCTGTAAACCTTGCCAATGGGCGTCCTTTCGTAGGAAGATGATCTAACTTGCCATAAGTTGATGTATTTTGCAAGAGAAAAGTTGTGCGGGGAGAAGCTTTCATATATAAGCTCGGCATCGCGCGAGGTCCTTCCGCTAAAATCGGGGGCAGGGTGACAGTTTTGGGAGAGTAGCGCAGCTCATTGGCCTTATAACATCGCCGAAAGTGAGGTCGGCTGCTCAGGATGACAGAAGCTGAAAGCTCTCATCAACTCTGATCCCGAGAGTAAGATAACGCTCACGCCGCCAGTACGTATGACGCCCGCAAAGCGATAGCGGAGGCTCGGTTCCAACATCATGTGGCCACAATCCACGCTCCACCTGACTCCACGGTTTTGAGCGCTATTGAAATATCAGATTACGGAACCCAGTGGTTTAGACTCGTTCCATGAAACCGATGAAGAGTGCGACTCGATCACTATTGCTGGCGATCGTTGCAATCGTGACATTGAGCGGAATCTCCAGAGCGGCCCAGATGCCATCTCGCGTGTGGTCGATCGGTCCACTTACGAAAGTAGAACAGGTGAGAGGGTTTGCCGTCAGTAACAGCGGAGGCATAGCGCTAACCGGGCCACACCTGGACTCACAGACGAGTTCTACTTTCACTGCTACTCGCGGCGTAGTCTTTGCGGGCGACCGCATCGTCATCATTTCTAGAGTTGGAATGCGCCCGGCGCCCGGTCACCCCATTCCTGCCACCGTGTACAAACTTTTGTCCCTGGATATCAAGTCAGGACAGGTGAAGGACACCCTTGAAGTCGCTGCTTTCACCGATGTACCAATCTTTGCCACAAATGACGCTCGCGTGATCGTAGCCGGATCTAGTCTCTTGCGGCTGACACCCGATTTGAAGGACGCGGGAGTGCCTGACCATCAGCCCAGCCGGCAGAGCGCGTGGGGCATTCAGAACATTTCTCCAGACGGATCAACGCTCGGAAATGCAACAAATCCTGGTTTCCAACTCATCGACGCTCGAACTTTGAAAGTTACTGAACTGACCAAGAAATCCGCGCTGGCCACATCCGTTAGTAATAAGGCATTTGTGAGAGGCGATGTGCTCTGGATTGGACAGTATCCGAAAGATCTTGGTTTCATCACCTACACGGATGCCGCTGGCGATCACCTGCTTTATCATGGCAGTTGCGGCGGAATGCCCCAGTTCCTTACGAACGATCTTATCTTTGAACCTGGTTGTAAGAGGCCTTTGATCCTCGATACTCATGGCAACGTAGTGCAGGAACTCCCGGTCAGCGGAGCATTCTCGTATGCGGGCGTCTCACAGAACGGAGAGCGCTTCGCACTTCAGCTCAGGAATTCGGGTGGCCACGAAAGATTTGTAGTTTTTTCGCTCAAAACGGGCCAACCTGTGGCCGAGGTTAAACCCGAACGAGACGGCGAAGCGCAGTCGTGGACTGCGTTTTCTCCCGACGGCTCAATGTTTGTTGTAGGGTCTCCTTTGCAGTTGACTCTTTACCGTCTTCCTTGAGCAATGGGTGCCAGATGCTAGAGATCTGCCTTGTGCGGCAGCGCCTTGGCGGTACACTGGCCGCATGATCCGCCAGATCGTGCCTCTGTTCTTCACTACTAATATTCCCGGCACCCTTGCCTATTACCAGGAGAAACTTGGCTTCGCATGTCTAGGGACGTGGCTGGATCCTCCTGTTTACGCGATCGTGGCGCGCGACCAGCACGCGATTCATTTCGGTTGTGCAGCTCCGCCCATAGCCAATCCGGACAAATATGCCGACGAACTGCTGGACGCCTACTTGCATGTCGAAGATGCCGACGCGCTCTATGCCGAGTACGCCGCCAAAGGGGTCGAGTTCACGCGAGGGCCTGCCAACATGCCCTGGCACTCGCGCGAGTTTGTAGTAAAGGACTGCGATGGCCGTCTGCTGGCCTTCGGGTCACGGCTGTAAGCAGCCGTCGCCACTGTCCAAGGCGGAAATTCGCTGCTAATTCGCTGCTAACTTCGCTCAGCAACCCACTTCGAGTTGCTAACTTCCAGCTACTAGCTTGAGAACACAGGCACTTACACGGAAAATTGGTAATTCCCTGCTAATTCCCTGCTCCTTCCCTCAGCGGTTTGCGCGAGCCCGCATGGATAGCGGCTTCTATTGACGCGCGGAAGCGAGCCGCCTGCAAAAATCCCTGTTCTCAGGGAAGCTGCTTTCTCTGGCAAAGCGGATTTGCTCGTTAGAAGAAGCCTAGAAATCGATTGGCGGACCAAAAAGAATGGCTCCTCAGGTAGGACTCGAACCTACAACCCTCCGGTTAACAGCCGGATGCTCTGCCATTGAGCTACTGAGGAGTATTGTTGTGGCGGTGAGACTGATCGCTCATCGCCATTTCGTTTGTCCTCTTTTTATAGCATAGCGGCTGGCGGCTGGCTACTTGCTCATTCCGCAGCTCTGGGCAGCAGTTTCCAAAATTTGGAAATCTCCATCTAAGACGAAGAGGGCTTTGATCATGCGCGCCGACTGTGACAAGCCGTTAGCCGAATCTGCCGACGAATCCCGCCTGCATGGGGAGGCGATCGAGGACGACCACGCTGTCGCCGCCACTCTGCCGGTCGAGCATTCGGCGATTGACGACAGTGGACATATGGACGAGCACCGCAAGCCGATCATCTCCGTGCACGGCAAAGATGTGGACGAATGCGAGCTCGGACACGACCGCGCTGCCTAGAAACTCACGCCTACTCGATTGATACTCATCCGCTGCGCAGCCCTGACCTTGCCGGGAAGTCGCGTTGCTCCCACTCACCCCGTTCCATGTGCTCTTTTTCCGTCGAATCGGCGTATAGTGCTTCCCTATCTGCAATGCTGAGTTCTCCCCAATTTGGCAGGACTCCCGCCGTGACCGGCTGCGTCTCTGCTCGGTAGGATTGCAGAACATTTTGCGGCTAACAAAATTCTCTTTGAGGAGCTTATGAAACGAGTTTTTCTGCTGGCTGTGATTTTTGCTTTTGCGCAGGGCATGTTTGCGCAGGATTGGGCGCGCGAGAAGCTGGAGAAGTCTCCGCGTCATCGCGAGTGGGTGACCGTGAAGCACGACGGCCGCTCGGTCGAGACCTTCGTTGTTTATCCTGAAGCGAAAGACAAGCGACCGGTAGTGCTGATCATTCACGAGATCTTCGGCCTGACGGATTGGGCGCAAGAGATGGCGGACGAGGTTGCCGCAGCCGGATACATTGCCGTCGCGCCCGATCTCCTTTCCGGAATGGGAAAAAACGGCGGACGCACTAGCTCGCTCACGCAGCAGGAAGCGGTGGAGGCAGTGAGTCATTTGAATCCGGATCAGGTGACGGCGGATTTGAATGCTGCGGCCGACTACGGCAAGAAACTGTCTTCCAGCAATGGAACACTCTTCGTGGCTGGATTCTGCTGGGGTGGGACCCAGAGCTTCCGTTTTGCGACGAACCGCAACGATCTGAAAGCCGCATTTGTGTTTTACGGTGCTCCGCCGACTAAAGATGCGATGCAGCGAATCCGTGGACCCGTGTACGGTTTTTATGCCGGCAAAGACAACCGCATCGACTCGACGATTCCGCAAGCGAAAGAGGACATGAAGGCGGCAGGGAAAACCTACGATCCTGTGGTGTATGACGACGCCGGACACGGCTTCATGCGCGCCGGCGAAGCGCCTGACGCAACCGAAGGCAACAAGAAAGCTCACGAGGATGCCTGGAAGCGATGGAAGGACCTTCTAAAGAAAGAAGGTTGAAGTTCTGTCAGATAGAGACGCAATTCGATATGGCAGATTGCGTCTCTACCTGCTGCGCAAAATCGCGACGGGAAAACTCCGAAAAATATCCTTGCAGGGTAACAGGCCATCTTTGGCCGACAGCCGCTCTCCCGTAAATACGTTTTCGAATTCTTTTGCCGATGTCTCCGGCAATCGGATCATGGCGTCGTCCCAAACGTCGGCCAACGGCGGCATGGGCTTGCCCCCCATCAGAGTGCAGGAAAAACGCGGTACGGCGACGATGACCATTTCTGAATCAAGTCTTCGCGCGAAAGCGCAGAGATGATGATTCAACCCGGTCGATTCCAATGGAATATAGCTGCCGTGGTGGAAGATCTCGCTACACTCGCGGCGAAAGTCGAGAGCGCGCATCGTGATCCACATCTTGATTCTGCCATCGCGGTATTGCTCCAGCAGTTCACCGCCGAACCGCAGCGGATCGGAGCTACCGGCGCGCAAATCAGAAAGCAACTGCTCACGCTTGGCGAAATCGACTGCACGGCGATTGTCCGGATCAACCAGGCTGAAATCCCAGAGCTCAGTCCCCTGATACAAATCGGGATTGCCGGGAGCGGTGAGCTTCAGCGTTGTCTGTGCAAGCGAGTTCATGGCGCCGAAAAAGCTGATGCTCTCTATAAAATCCTGCAACAGCGAGGGAAAACTGTTGGCGCGTCTGTCTTTCGACAGGATCGCCGCGATGAAGTTGCGCAGCGCATCCACGTATTCCTGGTTGGGGTTCACCCAGCTCAGGTTGACCTTGGCTTCGTGGACGGCTTTGGTCATGTAGTCCTGCACGCGTTGGGTGATTTCTTTGCGGTCCGTCTCAGTCACCACTGGCCAGACTCCGACCAGCGTCTGATACAGCAGATACTCTTCGTTATTATCCGGAACAATGCGGCCATCGCTGATCTCAATTTTCTTACTGCGATTCAGACGGCGCGCACGCATTACGAATGCGGACCACAGTTTGGGAATTTCTGAAAGTACATTCAGACGAGCGCGCACATCCTCGCTGCGCTTGGTGTCGTGCGTAGACGTGGCCAGCATCGACGTAGGCCAGCGCTCCGCACGGCGCTCGTTCGCGCGGTGAAATTCCTCCATCGTGACGCCGAAATGTTTGGGCGATCCGCCTACTTCGTTCACGGAGATGAATCGGTTGTACACGTAACAGACCGTGTCTTCGAGTCCCTTGGCCATCACCGGTCCGGTGAGCTGCTGAAATTTGAGCGCGAAATACAGCTTGCGGCGATAGAGCATTTCGTCGAGCCGCCCACCTTTGAGCAGCAGGGTGTCGCGCAGGAAATCGAAGACGCGCTCAGAGGTGCCTGCGTTAAGCCGCTTGGCCGTGCGAATCGCGCGGGCGATGTAGTCGCGATCGCGCGCCGTGTACTCTCCACGCTCGTCGATGTAGGTGCGGTAGACAGGGAAACACGCGATCGTCTCGCGAATACTGTCTCGCAATGTCTTCACGGTAAAGTCGCGCGCATGGCGATCGTCTGAAGAGATTTCTGCGAGCAGGTGCGTGAGCACATTCACTTCGCTGGCGAGCGCGGTATGCATGATCAGCTTTTTGCTTTGGTAGGTGAGCGTGTCCACGTCGGAGACCGTTTCGGAAAAGCGAAGGTAGATACGATCGAAGGCGCGCTCGTTGGCTTGATCGATGAAGATGCCGTTCACCAGATTCGTGAAGTCGTAGCCGCTGGTCCCCTCGACGGGCCACTCATCGGGCAGTTCTTCTCCGGGCTCAAGAATCTTCTCGACTACGGCGTACAAAGGATGCTTGCGATACATCCAGTCGTTTTGGGAAAAGATCTGTTGCAGCTCAAGCGAGATACCATTTTCGGCGACCGGAGTCACCGCTTCCGGACCGTTGACCAGCGCCGCGGCATACAGCATCTGCAGGCGAATCAGATATTGGCGGGGATTCAACATGCCATCGCAATGATCGATGCGAACGCCGGTAATCAGCCGCTCGGCCATGAGACGCCGCAGCAGCCGATGTGTTGCCGCAAACACGTGAGGATTTTCCATCCGCAATCCGACGAGATCGTTGACGTCGAAGAAGCGACGGTAATTAATTTCCTCTCCAGAGACCCGCCAATGCGCCAATCGATAAACCTGCAACTCGAGAAGCAGGTGCAGCAGGTCGAAGCTGCGCACATCTCCCTTTACGCCATTCACATGGCGCAGCACGCGTTCGAGTACCTGTTGCACTGTGCCTGAACGTTGCAGCAGCGACTGCCAGCGGGGACGCAGCTTTTCCCACTGGCGATTACGCTCGGCCGCTTGTTCGGGATCGGTCGTGCTGTGCTGCGGTAGTGATCGCAGTTGCTCAATGATCTCGGCGAGCGTGCTCAGATCTCGTTTGCCTTCCTCATCGTCGCCTGCCGGAAGGCGCCCGCTGCCGTCGAAGATGAGCGGCAGTGTCTGCGGATCGAGGGGGAAATCGCGATCGTAGTACTGGACCACCAGTTCGCCGTCATGGTTCTGCACCTGCAAGCGGCCTTGTTCCAGTTCTTCGCCGTACTGATCTCCCAAAACGGGAAGCAGCAGCTTGTTGCGCAGCTCGGGCTTGAGCGGATTCCAGTCGATATCGAAGAACTCGGAGTATTGCGATGCCCGTCCGTGCTGCAGCACGTCACGCCACCACGGCGTCAGCGAACTCACGCCCATGTGGTTGGGCACGATGTCGAGCACGATGGCCATGCCGTGAGAGTTCAGGTCGTGGACAAGCGCGCGCAGGTCATCTTCTGTTCCTATTTCGGGATTCAGCCGCTCGTGGTTGATGATGTCGTAACCATGCATGCTGCCGGAACGGGCTTCGAGAAACGGAGATGCATAGAGATGAGTGATCCCGAGCGCGTGCAGATAGGGCACAAGCTGGCGAGCTTCCTCCAGCCCGAATCCACGATGCAGTTGCAATCGATATGTGGAAAGAGGGCGGTCGCCGGTTTGCTTGACCACCTCAATCAGGGAGTCTTTGAGTGTGACCGTACCGGAGATTTCTTGCTGGCTGATCGTGCCCATGCACCTTCTTAGATGCAGCTAGCGGGAGGCATCACTCATGACCACGAAAAACCGTTCCTTTGTCATTCCGAATCCGCGCAGCGGAGGAGGAATCCCTACCCTGTAGAGAATTGTAAGGGTAGGGATTCCTCGCTGCGCTCGGAATGACAAAAGCAATGTCCTCCCTCATTCGCACCGCAACGCCACCACGGGATTCAGCGACGAAGCCCGTCGCGCAGGAACCATACTGGCGAGGGCCGCGATCACGCCCAGTCCGAGCAGGGCTGCGGCGATCGTGAGCGGATCGGCTGGCGGCAGGCCGAAGAGCATAGATTTGAGCAGCCTGCCTTCGGCGAAAACCACGGGCAAACCGATCAGCGCTCCCCAGGCGCAGAGTAGCAGGCTCTCGCGAACGACCATCCACAGCACCTGACCGCGCTGCGCGCCCAGAGCCATGCGGATTCCGATCTCTGAAGTTCGCCGCACGACCTTGTAGGCCTGGATGCCATAGAGACCGGTTGCTACGAGGATTCCGGCAAGAATCCCGAAGAACAGCGCCAGGCGCGCAAAGAGCCGGTCCTGAGACAACGATTGGGAAAACTGCTCTTCTTGCGTGGTCGGCTCCAGCAGCGTCAAATTAGGAGCGAATTGGTTCATCGCCTTCCGCACCTCCGGCAAAAATTCGGCGGGATTTCCGTTTGTCCGCAGCTCGACTTGCATGGACAGGTTTCCCTTCACTTGTGTGTACGGGAAGTAGGCCATGGGTCGGCCTTCCTCGCGCACGGAAGTGTATTTGCTATCGGCAGTGACGCCGACGATTGTGTACGGTTTGTCGTCCTGGTAATTGGGGTGCTTTCCGAACGCAACCGTGTGCCCGATCGCCGTCGTGTTCGGCAGATATCGCTTGGCGAAGGTCTGGTTCACAATCACCACGTAGGGCGAAGAGCTGGTATCGGTGTCGTTGATATCCCGGCCGAGCAGCAGCGGAATGCCGAGTACGTGGCAAAAATCGGGACCCACGGCATTCCAGCGCATGGAAGGAAAGCCGCTGACCTTGGGGAGCTGACCATCCACGTAAGCTGCTGTGTTGCTGCTCCAGCCCACGCCGAGCCGCTGCCGGAGCACTGTCGCCGATCCCACTCCGGGCAGCGTTCGCATGCGGTCGAGCACAGAGCGGTAGAAAGCCTCGGCCTCGGGATCGCTGTGCACCTGCTGCTGCGGAGTGAGCCCGAAGACCAGCAAGCCCTGGCTCCGCATTCCCAAATTGAGATTATCGAGATTGCGCAGGCTCTGCACCAGCAGACCGGCGCCGACGAGCAACACGAGGCACATCGACATTTGCAACGCGACCATGATGCGTCCGCTGCGGTGGCTGGCTCGATCCTGAAAAGCCGTCGCTCCCGAAGCTTTGAGCGCCAGCCCGACAGGAACATTGGTCGCGCTGCGCATGGGCGCGAGACCGAACAGCAGGGCAACCAGCAGGGAAATTCCAATTGTGAACAGCAGCACCGAAGAATCCGGCGCGAGACTACGGTCGAGCAGCGACCAGCGCGCCAGTGCCTTCGTAGCCCATAAAGCAAAAATCCATCCCAGACCGGCGCCCGCCAAAACGAGGAACAAACTTTCCGTCAACAACTGGCGAAAGATCCGCGCGCGGCTGCCTCCCAAAGCAATGCGCACGGAAAACTCTCGCTGTCGCGCCGCATTGCGCGCCACCAGCAACATGGCGACGTTCCCGCACGCAATCACGAGCACCAGGATCACCATGCCCATCAGAATTAATAAAGGCTGCTGGTAGGTCTCGCGCATTCCCGCCATGCCGCGCGTGTTGCTGAAGAAGAGTTTCGGCGGCTTGTCACTTTTATCGATCTGTTGCGCGGTTAACCCTTCATAGGCGGCGCGCTGGAAGATCGGATTCAGATAGTCCAATGCCTGTTGCTGGTTGACTCCAGGCTGCAAGCGTCCGATCGTGAGCAGGAACCACCACGCGGAACCGTACAGGTTGGCCTTTTCCTTGGGTGAAGATCCCCAGGGTTTAATGTCATCGCTGATCTGAAACGGAACCCAAACGTCGGTGGAACTGCCCTCGTCCAGTCCGACAAAGCCGTGTGGGGCGATGCCGACAATCGTGAACGGCACTCCCTTTAAGAAAAGCGTTTCGCCGATGACTGAAGGATTACGCGCGAAGCGGCGCGTCCAGTAGTCGTAGCTGAGGATGGCGTAGGGAGTATGGTTCTGCTCGTCGGCGTCGGTGAAGATTCGTCCGCGCACCGGAGCAACGCCCAGTCCCGAAAAGAAATTGCCGCTCACCATGTCGGCTTTCAACTCCTCGGGTTCGGAACCGATGCGCGCGGGAATTCCTCCAGAAGTCGAGAGCGGCACCCAAGCCATCAAGTCAGAGAAAACGCGCTTCTCCTGCCGCAGCGCGGAGTACACCTGCATGCGCATCGAGGTATCGCCGTATCCGGTTTGTCCGCCGGGAAAATCGGTCGTGTGCAGATAAACGAGTTGCTGAGGATTCTCGACGGGAAGCGAGCGCAGCAGCACCGCATCCATAACGCTGAAGACCGCAGTGTTGGCGCCAATGCCGAGCGCCAGCGTCAGGATCGTGACTACAGCAAAGCCAGGAGACATCCGCCACTGACGGAACGAGTGCCGCCAATCTAACGAGTTCAGCATCGGTTCACCTCGGAGAATGGAACGCGTGATATTGGATTTAGTTCCAGAAAAGCCGAAGGTTAGACTCTGGCCGTCACCATTCGTCACCGGAAAGCAGACTGAGGCAGTCTCTTTGGAGCGAATGACGCAGTTGTCGAGAATACGAAGAAGCAGTTAATCCAGGCCAATAACGTAAGATTTCCCGGCGGGAGCCTCCGCATTCATGCGGAGGAGCGAGGCTTTCAAGCCTCGCGGCAACGACGATTCTTTCCTGTTCTGCGGCTTCAGCCGCGGATTCTTGGTTTTGCTTGTGGTATAAACGTGCGCTTCCACCATGCCGTTCGCTCCACAGGAGGCACCTCATTCACCTCCTCCGTCACGTGGGGACGAAGGCCGGCTTTCCGGAAAAGTGCTTGTTGACAACCTCTGGATGAATCCCGCCAAACCGGGGTTTGTAGATCGGCGGGCAGACTACATGTGTTCTTCGGCACGGCTCAAGAACGAAGTAGATCCTGCGCCGCCACATCTTCGACCGAGAGCTTTGGGGAGAGGGAGATGAAATCCCATGGCTAAAGCCACTATTCAGGAGCAGGCGCGCTCGCCGCGAGGCTTGAAAGCCTCGCTCCTCCGCATAAATGCGGAGGCTCCCACCCAACAACTCTTAGGCTAACGTTACGGGTATCCGGGCCCGGGTTCCTCGCACGCCGCCGGGCGCGATGGCGACCAGAACCGACGAATCCGTATAAACAAAGGCCATTACCTCTGCTCGCGGTCGTGCAGAATGGCCTCGATCGCCCTGGAGGCGTCGCCGGCGGGGTGTCTCAGTTTCGGCGCAGACATAGGAGCAGTGTCTTGTCGCTTGTAAGTGCCGGATTGGATCAAGGGCCATGCTTGTTCATAGGTCATCACGCGAGTGTGCTTGGATCGCCAATGCGCGTCGATTCCATCCCAACCGCTGCCTTGAAATTCGTGGCCGCATTCCGGGCAAAGTTTTTCTTTCGCTGGTCGTTTGGTCACCAACGGAGTGTGTCACGAAGACGGTTCTGGATCAAACCCTGTCGGTTGTCTATTGGTGTAGGGCGGTTGGACACTGTCATCCCTCGCACCGCCGCCCGGCTCGCAGGGAGTTGGCAGCCGATTGTGCCGAGCGGGGGATCCGCTTTTCTGTAGCGGACGGGGACAGCAGATCCCCCAGCCCGCATTCAACTTTTTGTGGCGAGGAGAGCAGCGCAGCGGGCTGAGGGATGACAATAGAGCATCTGATGCGACGAACTTCAAAGTCACTCTGCTGCGAGCTAGAGCCAGAGAGGTCATCTGCACCAAGCTCTCCTACTTTTGACTTGGCCCGATCTGACTTCTGACTTTCTCTGTGCCTCCGTGTCTCCGTGGTGAAAAGCCTTTGCGCTGCCGCTAAGGAGCAACCCTGTTAAAATAGGCAGTCCTACCGGGACGATTCCAAGGGAAGGCGCCTTGCGCGTGAAGTCTGACGTTTTACCGGCTGTTCCGATTCGTTTTCATCGTGGTCTTCATCGTTTTGCTCTCGCACTCTCCGGCTGCATCTTCATCCTGATCGTTGCCGGAGCGCTGGTTACCAGCGAAAAAGCCGGCCTGTCCGTGCCGGACTGGCCGACGTCCTTCGGCTCGATCTACAAAATTCCGCCGATGGTTGGGGGCGTGAAGTTCGAGCACACGCACCGCATGATCGCCGAGTTCGTCGGCCTGCTGACGATCCTGTTCTGCGTGGCGGCGTTTCGCGTGGATCGACGCAAATGGCTGCGTTATTTGAGCCTGGCGGCGATTGGTACTGTGATCATTCAGGGCGTGCTGGGCGGCATCACGGTTCTGTTCTTTCTGCCCTGGTATATTTCCAGCGCGCATGCGGCGGTTGCGCAGACGTTTTTTGCGATCGTTGTGCTGATGGCGCTCTACACCGGCTCAGACTGGATGCAAGCGGCGCCGCAAAAGCTCACGGATGAAGGCACGCCGAGTACGCGCACGCTGACCATTCTCGCCATCTGCGCGATGTATCTTCAGCTCTTCTTTGGCGCGGCATTTCGCCACTCCGGCATGAGCATCCTGCCGCACCTCGTGAATGCGGTGCTGACCTCGGGCATTCTGGCGTGGACGGCGATTCGTGTGCTCAGCCGTTATGGCGATATTCCCCAGCTTCGTCGGCCTGCGGCGACGATGATTGGCCTGCTGCTGGTTCAACTTGGACTTGGGTTTGCCGCCTATCTCACGCGAATCGTTTGGGGCAAAGACGCGGTCCAGCCTCTGCCCAGCATGGTGGACACCACTGTCGCTCATGTGGCGATTGGCGCGCTGCTGCTGGTGACGAGCTTCGTCCTCGAAGAGCAGGTTCGACGTCGCCTAGCCACTGAACCGGTTGCTCAGCCCGAGACCGCGCGCACGCGAAAGGCGATGAGCGCATGAGCGCCGCTCTACAACCGGTTACCGTCGCGCCGGAAACTAAACTTCCCATTCTGGAACCGAAGCGGAAGAGTTCGCGGCTCAGCGATTATGTGGTTTTGCTCAAGCTGCGCGTCACTTCGCTAGTGGTCATGACCGCGTGGACCGGTTTCTATCTCGGCGCGCAGCGCAATCAGGATCCAACATTTTCCTGGAAGCTGATTTGCGCTTTGCTCGGCATTGGTCTGGTCTCCGGCGGCGCGGCGGCGCTGAATCAGGTAATCGAACGCGAGGCCGACGGCCGCATGTTGCGCACGCAGCGTCGTCCTCTGCCGGCACACCGTATGGGTGTAACGGAAGCTGTGGCTGCCGGGCTGGTCTGCATTTTCGGCGGCGCCCTGTATCTGGCGATCACGTGCAATCCGCTGACAGGAGCGCTGAGCGTGCTCACCGCGGCTGCGTACGTCGGCGCGTACACGCCGCTCAAGAAATATTCTCCGATTTGCACGACGATCGGCGCCTTGCCCGGCGCGATGCCGCCGCTGCTCGGCTGGACTGCCGCGCGTGGACGCGTGGAATGGGAAGCGCTGGTTCTGTTTGCCATCCTGTTCTTGTGGCAATTTCCGCATTTCCACGCGATTGCTTGGATGTATCGCGAAGACTATAAGCGCGCCGGCATTCGCATGTTGCCGGTCGTCGAAGAGGATGGACGCTCCACCGTGCGCGAGGTGCTCGCCTACTCGATGATGCTGGTTCCGGTGAGTCTGTTCCCGGGTTATCTGCACATGGTGGGTAAGGTGTACCTGATCGGAGCGCTGATTTTGAGTCTTGGATTCCTGTATTTTGCCGTGCGCTTTTCGCGCGTGGTCACCGGCATTCCGGCCGGACAATCGCGCAAATTGGCGCGCGAGCTGCTGCGCGCGAGCATCGTCTATTTGCCGGTTCTGTTCGCGCTGATGATGATCAACGCGAAGTTCACACCGATCATATGAGTAGTCGCAGTCCATCCTCCGTGCTCACACGACCCTCTTCCGAAAGCGAGATGTCGGTTCGTCAGACCGCGGCCATTCAGGTTTCGGCGCTCGGACATCGCTACGGCGATCGCGTGGCGCTGGACGGAATTTCCTTCGACGTACGTCCGGCGGAAATCTTCGGCTTGCTGGGTCCGAACGGCAGCGGCAAGACTACGCTGTTCCGGATCCTAAGCACGCTAATGGTTCCCTCCAGCGGCGAGGCGCAGATTCTCGGATTCAATCCGGTTTCTCGTCCGAACGAAGTACGCCGCCGGATCGGCGTCGTTTTCCAGGCGCAGAGCGTGGATGTGAAGCTTTCCGCCGCCGAAAACCTTATGCATCAGGGACACCTGTACGGCATCAGCGGCACGGGCCTGAAGCAGCGGATCGCCGAGATGCTCGAGCGCGTGCGCCTCACCGACCGCGCCGGCGACCGCGTCGAGACTTTTTCCGGCGGCATGCAGCGGCGCGTCGAGCTCGCCAAAGGTCTCATGCATCGGCCGTCCGTTTTACTGCTCGACGAACCGACGACAGGTCTCGATCCCGGCGCACGCCGCGATTTGTGGCTCTATCTCGACGATCTCCGCCAGCAGGAAGGTGTCACGGTTCTCGTGACTACGCACCTGATGGAAGAAGCCGAGCGCTGCGATCGGCTGGCGATTCTGAGCAAAGGCAAGGTCGTTGGCCTGGGAACTCCTGCAGAGTTGAAATCCGAAATCGGCGGCGACGTAATTCAATTTGAAAGCGACCGCGCTGAGGATCTGGCCGCGCGTATCCATCAACGATTCGGAATTTTGTGTTCGGTCGAAGAGAATCTTGTTCGCCTGGAACGGAAGCAAGGACATCGCTTCGCCGCCGACGTGATGGAAGCCTTTCCCGGCGAGATTCGGTCGGTGAACATCAGCCGTCCGACGCTGGAAGACGTTTTCGTGAACCGCACCGGACATAGATTCTGGAGCGAAGCGAAGGAAAGTCACAAGGAAGAAGGCAGAAGTAAAAAGTAGCTAGCTCCTGTCATCCTGAGTGAGGGCGAACGCCCGAATCGAAGGGCCCCTGGGATGCTAGTGCTTGTCTGGCCCTTCAGGTTTTGGGCCTGAAAAGTTTGAAAAACTTAGATCGGCGCTTCTGGCACGATAGATTGTAAGGGTCCTTCGACTCGGGCGTGCGCCCTCGCTCAGGATGACAATCGCTGCGCAACGAGAAAGAAAGATTTACTTCTGACTTGACCCGATCTGACTTCTGACTTTGGTTTATTTATGTCTCAGACAGTAACAACCTTCCCAGCCATCTCGGTCCCAGCGACCGCCAACCCGCTGCTGCCGATTTATTCTCTCTGGCGGCGCGAGATTGTGCGTTTTTACCGGCAAAAAAGCCGAGTGATTGGCGTGATTCTCTCCCCCCTACTCTTCTGGGTGGTGATTGGTTCGGGATTCGGTAACTCTTTCAAGTCCGGCGCGAGCAGCCAGCATTATCTGCAATATTTCTTTCCCGGCGCGCTGCTGATGATCGTTCTGTTTACGTCGATCTTCACGATGATGTCGGTGATCGAAGATCGTGATCGCGGTTTTCTTTCCGCGGTGATGGTCGCGCCGGTACATCGCTCGGCGATTGTGATGGGCAAAGTGCTGGGCGGGACTACGCTTTCTGCCGTTCAGGGACTCGTCTTTCTCGTCTTCGCGCCCACAGTCGGCGTGCATATGAGTCTCGCGGATTTCGGGGTTGTGGTAGTTTCCGTTTTCCTTATGGCGTTTTCGCTGACTGCCCTGGGTTTTGCTCTGGCGTGGAGGATGGAATCGGCGCAAGCCTTTCATGCGATCGTGAATTTATTTTTGATCCCGCTGTGGCTGCTTTCCGGCGCGTTGTTCCCGGTGAGCGGAGCTTCCGGATGGATCGGCTGGGTGATGCGGGTGAATCCGCTCACGTATGGCATGGACGCGCTGCGATCCGGCTTGTTTCCGAGCACGGCGGCGGCGAACCAACTTTCGGTGAGCGCCTCGCTGGCGGTTCTGGCGATCTTCACCGCGGTTATCTTTGGCACGGCTTTTATGATGGTCAATCGCAGAACCACCCAGCCCGCAGCTTAGAACGCAAGATTCCTTGGACTACACAGTCTTTCCTCCGCTCGATGCGAGTCTTAACGGTGCGACTGCCGTTCTGCTCGTGATCGGACACCGCTTCGTAAAGCGCGGCCAAATCGCCAAACATCGCGCCACCATGATTGCCGCGTTTTTCACATCATGTGCCTTCCTGTCTTGTTACCTGTACTATCACGCGCATGTCGGTTCTGTGCATTTCCGCAGGCACGGCTGGCCGGCTCAGGTGTACTTCCCGATCCTGATTTCGCACATCATCCTGGCCGCTGCCATAGTTCCGCTGGTGTTGATCACGCTTACGTTTGCACTGAAAAACAGCTTCGAGAGACACCGCCGCATCGCACGCTGGACCTATCCGATATGGATTTACGTCTCCATCACCGGCGTGATCGTTTACCTGATGCTCTACAAAATATTCGTTTGAGCATAGAGATGCCGTCTAGGCGCCGGCTCAAATCGTCACTGAGTCAGTACCGTTCCCGGTAGGGAACGGGTCACACATCGCCGACGAACCATGGCATCACCCGTCCGCTACCGCGAACGGTACTGACAGCCATCCGGACGCACGGCGGCTTGCGTCCTAACCAACCTCTAGAGCAGTTTCGAAATTAGGTGTCCGCCCGGGAGGCGGGTGGATTCGCGTGGCGAGCCAACCTCGTCCTCTGGGCGGCATGCCCTGCTAGAAGCGATCTTCCCTGTTATTTCACTGCTCACTTCGCTCAGCTCGGACGCGCTGGCTGCTCATTGCTGGCCAATCGATTGAAAACACTGCGACTAGATCGAAGATTAGTATTTCCCTGCTATTTCCCTGTTGGTTCGCTCAGCAAAAACGCGCAACCTGCATCTTTGTTGGTGTAAACAGAGCTCAAAAGACCGGTCCCCTGCTAATTTCCCTGTTCTCAGGGAAACTTCACTTCCAACGGCGGACAGTTTATTCCAAAAAGAACCGGCCAAGGACAGCGTCCTCGGCCGGTTTATGGACAGCGTGATGGATCAGTGAGCTGCGGGTTTGGCCGCTCCGGTCGTTTTCCTGGCGCCGCGGCGAGTCGCGCGCTTTGGAGCCGGATGATCCGGAATCGGTTTGATCGCGTTCTCATCGACAACCGGCTCGGTACCCTGGTAAGTCGCGCCCGCCGGAACAATCCAGAATTCGGCGACTTGTCCTGCCGTACCTCCGGAGCGGGTTTCGATGCGGTTAGGATCGATCCCTTTCTCCGACGTCAGGTAGAACTTGGCATCGACGGCACGTTCCGCGGAGAGATTCTTGCGCTTCTCCGTTGGATCCTGCGAGCCGACGATGACCAGCTTCGAATCGGGTTCGCGCTGCAGGCGCAGAGCGACGTCGTCGAGCACAGCCTTCGCTGTGTTGTCCACGCGCCACGGCTTCGCCTTGTTCGGGAACTCGATCTGATTGATCTTGCTTGCCTGCGGCGGCGGTGGCGGCGGCGGAGGAGGAGCCTCGACCGTGACCGTCGTCTGCGTATTCGCGCTGAGGTTGCGATCATCGCTCACCGTGCTGGTCACCGTGATCGGACCGGGCTGCGCGCCGGTTGTGTTCAGCGTTGCCTGCGGACCGTTGGCGTTAATCGTTCCCGCACTGCTCTCATGTTTATACGTCAGGGGACGATTGTCTTCGCTCTTGCCCTCACAAGTAATGGTGGACGTATCCCCAGGTTTCACAGTGGTCGGATTCGCCGAGCAGGTGATCGTCGGCGCGCGTGGCTGCTTGATTGTAAAGTTCGACGAGCACGTTGCCATGCCCTTCTTGCCATCCGTCACATTCGCGGTGACCGTATAGGAACCGGGATTCAGGCCAGCGGTATCGACATTTACGGTCGCGCCGTTGCCATTCACTTTGCCGCCGGTGGCCGTGTAGTTGTAGGTCAGCGTGCGCTTTGGATTGAAGTTCGACGGAGTAACGGTGAGCTGCACCGGTTCTCCCGCAAAAACGTCTGTAGGATTGACCGAACAAGCGGCGGAGGGGGGAATTGGCGGCGGTCCGACTGTACCGAAATGGAATACCAGACCGCCGCTGATCTTGGCTGCTCCCAAATTGTCACGCAACGAAGTGGTGCCACCGCCGGCGGGGAATCCGAAGTTGTGGTGTCCGTATTCGTACTCGGCTTCAATGATGCGGATGCTCAGGCGCTTGGTGGCATTCAGGTCAAAGCCACCGCCGCCGGTGAATCCGAATCCGGTCGACGCGTTGAGGCCCGCCGGGGCCTCACGATTGATGCCGAAGGTCGCCAGACCGAACGGCGTGAGTCCCTGCATGGGAATGCGAAATGTCGGGCCAAACGTGACGGTGTTGAAGGTGTTGATGTCACCGAAGTGAGCGCCGGTCTCAATCACGGCTCCCAAGTATTTGTTTGCCCAGTACGTGCCGGCCAGGGTGAATCCCTTGGTGATTCCCTTATTGCCATTGATCGCGCCGTTAGGGCTCAAGTAGGAGTAGCCGGCGAACACATCCACTCGCGACGGTTGTGGCTCGTCAGAATAAGTGGACGATGCCGGGGCGGGATTCTGAGGAGCAGCGGTCGCCTGGTTAGACGTCTGCTGCGCAGTCAGGCCCAACGACAGAGTTACAACTGATAACAACAAGCGGCCCAAAAAACTCGAAAAGCGAGGTGACATGCGCGTTTCCTCCAAGAAAACTTCACATCGAAACAGCTTTGAGAGTTACACCTAAGACGTTCGGATGATAGACAGGCCTAGGGACAAGACTGCAACCGAAAATTGTACAGCAACCGTAGCTGACCGGAAAAGTCAAGCAAAAAAAGGGGCGCGCGATTACGCAAGTAAGCGCCACCCTACTTGGTTGCAGAGAAGCCGAAAAGAGTTTCCCAAAACAGGCCCAAATTGGATGACAACAAGTGCCATGCGGCGTCAGCTGAGGGCTTACACACTCTGCGGGAAAACTCGGGGCTCAGCAAGAAAGGGAACAAAGCCCGCCTTTTCTTCTTCGGGACTTCGCGCCTCGACTTTGATTGCGGTTGGTGGCGAGCGGGGGAATTCGGGTTTACAGGACGGGATGCATTTCTCGCGCGCCCTCGACGGTCTTACCAGCAATTTTGAAACTCACGCGAAACATAGCGCCATGTGGCGACAGATTGAAGCATTCGATCTTTCCTTCATGCTCTTGCACGATGCCATAGCAGGCGCTGAGTCCAAGACCAGTTCCCTGCCCCAGCGGCTTGGTCGTATAAAACGGATCAAAGACCCGGGAAGGCTCGGCGATTCCCGGACCGTTATCGCAGATTTCGATCATGACCTGCTCTTCGGCGGAGCGGCTGCGAACCACGATCTCTCCGCTGCCACATTCCTGGACCGCCTCTATGGCGTTGTTCAGGATGTGCAAGAAAACCTGCAGAAGATGATTGTCGTCGCCCAGCACCAGCGGAAGGTCCGGCTGTAAGTCCCTGACCAGGGCGATTCGCTCGCTCACCCCAGAGAATCGTAATTGGCAGACGTTGTTGGCCAGCGTATTCAAATCAGTGAGACGCTTTTGCGCCGGCGCCTGCCGCGCAAAGGACAACAGATTAGAAACGAGATTCTTGGTCCGTCGTGCCTGCTGAGTAATCTTTTCGGCGAAGCCTCGCTGCGTGGTCGGTACCTGCTCGTCGGTGGCTAGCAACTCGGAATATCCCATGATCGCCGTCAGGGGATTGTTGAGTTCATGGGCAGCGCCGGAAACGAGTTGGCCGATGGCCGCAAGCTTCTCCGACTGCATCATCTGCGTTTGCAGACGCTGCAAATTGTCGAATGCCACGCGGGAGTCAGCCAGCGAACCCTGCAGACGATGATTTAAGAGCTGCTGGCGCGTAAAGATGAGCACAGCCAAAACCAGCATGGCCGTAAATCCCAGTGCGACGCGGAAGTGCCGGACTCCCGGCGCATCCTGCAAGTACTCGTAGGAATAGAGCGCGATCGCCGGAATGCTCGCTGCGGAGATGCTTGTCAGCCATTCGGTGAGACGCAGACCTTCGCTGGCTGTGCTTTCTCCCGCTGGTTGCAGGTTCAGACCGCGGGCATGAAAGCCGATCCACGCGAGATACGCAATGGCAATGGTTAAGGGAAGGTCCCATAGTCCTCCGCTGGAATACAGTCCCTGCTGAATGAGCACGTTGATGATCGCGGAAATCGGCGCGTAGATGACAAAGCCAATCAAATAACAATTGAACAGCTCACTCCATCCATTTTGTCGACTCTTGGACAGGTGAAAGCAGGCGAGAATCACGATCGCCAGTTCCGCGTGATAAAGCAAATTGAAGTTGCGATGGAACGCAGCAGGCTGAAAGCTGATCACCTGCCAGACAAAAACAAACTGGAAATACAGATACACCCACCAGCACGCGATGATCGGCACTTCGATTTTGCTGGCCAGCAGCCATTCACCGCTGACCTGCCGATGAGGAAGCAAAGCCATGCCCATCATCATGGGCACGACGTGCAGAACCAGAAGAATGTCTCCAGGCTGGGGTGACGGCATCGGCACACGCCGCCAAATTTCGTAATACACCCAGAATCCGTAGTCGGCCGCCCACATGGCCGCGCTCACGGTCATCAGAATCCAAAATCCGCGCGCGGGACCGCGGCGATGCGGAATGTTGATGGCCGTACCGGCGACCATCAGCAGCATGATCGCGAACTGCACGGCGTCGGCGAAAGCGATGAGCGTAGCGCCCTTGAGAAAATTCGAGCTGGCGATCTGCACGCCAACAATCGCCACCAGCGCCGATAACCAGGGATGCCGCCCGATGATGGAGGATTCCGTGGACAATCGCTCTCCCGACTGATCGTGCGCGGATTCTACAACGAAATTGCCTCAAAAAGATTGATTACCTGGGATACGCCACCCGACCGAACAAGACTTCCAAAACTCGATGTTGACGATTTCGTGTGCGCCGGTTATTCCATCGCAGAAGGAATCCAAAGCATCTCTAAAACATGCCTTCTCAGCAGAAACCCGAATTTGAACGCATCGACTTCAAGACCGCCGTTCCCGCCGCCTATCGCGCGATGCTCGCGCTCGAAACTTATGTCCACCACAGTGGTCTCGAGCCGTCGTTACTCGAGCTCGTGAAAATCCGAGCCTCGCAAATCAACGGCTGCGCCTTTTGCCTGGACATGCACAGCAAAGATGCCCGCGCCGCCGGCGAAACCGAGCAACGACTTTACTTGCTGTCCGCCTGGCGCGAAGCTCCGTTTTATAGTCCACGCGAACGCGCCGCGCTGGCGTGGACCGAAGCCGTCACCCAAATCAGCGAAACCCACGCGCTCGACGATGTGTACGAGTTAGCGCGACAGCATTTCTCTGAAACGGAATTGGTCAACTTAACCATGGCCATCGTGGCCATCAACGGCTGGAATCGTCTGGAAATAGGTTTTCGCGGCATTCCCGGCTCCTATCAGCCGTCGCAAAAACGCTGAAAAAATGCGGCCTCCGCTCTGTCATTAATTGTGACAACCATTTTCGTTGACAAAATGCCGGACGCCGTGGTTACATCCCTTCAAGTCAGAGCTGCCGGACAGGTGAAAGCGTCCCGCGCTGCTTTGGACAACAGCCGGCAAGTCGCCGGCGATGCGAGGTTGTTTGAGCTTTTAGCTTCGTAGCTTAGAAGCTGAGCAGCTTAGCAGCTTGTTTCTCCGGCAGGAGCGGCGCTGCCGGCCTGAGTGCTTGAAAGCTCAGGCAATCCGGAAGATTTCTTTCCTCGGCCTGCACCCAATCCACAGATCAAGCCGAAGTGTGTTTCCGCTTTCAAGGTGGAAGCGGCCGCCCTCGGCCGGATGTTGACTTTGTTTTGCCGTCGATCTTCGGTTTTGCTTTTGGTGCTGACTTTGGTCTGAGCTTCGTGTCTATGCGGCTTCGGGGCTTTCAGCAAAATCAACACCCAGGCGAGAGCGGGCGGGGTGGCCCATCCCTCGCTGTGGGTGTCATCTCGGACTGCCAGAAAGGTGGGTGCCGCACCCTTCGCGATTTTCGAAGGGTGCGCGGGCGAGGACTCCGGCACTTGCTATAAGCTTGCGCCGTGTTTCAGCCTAAACGCCATCTCTTAGGTCGCTATTACGGACGCGGCGACCTGCACTTTATCACCGCGAGTTGCTACCGTCGCAAGCCCTTTTTGGGAACAGCACGACCTCGGGATCTGTTCTTATCGATATTCGAGGAAGTGCGCCGCCGATTTCGGTTGCTTGTCATCGGATTCGTCGTTATGCCCGAACATGTGCACTTGCTGGTTAGCGAACCAGAGCGAGGCAATCCTTCGGAGGTTATGCAAGTTCTCAAGCAGCGGGTTACGCGACGCTCGTTGCGGAAACGCAGGCGTAATCGCAACCAGATGGAGTTGTGGAAGCGATCCCAATCCGAAAACCATTTATGGCAGCCTCGGTTTTATGACTTCAATGTGTTCACGGAAAAAAAATGTTGAGAAATTGAGGTACATGCACAGAAACCCAGTGAAACGCGGGTTAGTGAGCGCGCCGGAACTGTGGCGCTGGAGCAGCTATCGAACGTATGCTTTTGGCGAGCGTGGACCGGTGAACATGGACTGGATGTTCCCGCCGTATGAGATCAAGAAAACCCAAGCTCACGGTTTTGCAGAGACAGACGGTGCTGACGTTCTGCGAGAGGCGCACCCTTCGAAAATCGCGAAGGGTGCGGCACCCACAGTTTGGCCAGGACGAAGAAAGCCAAGGGGTGGGCCACCCGCCGTGTCCCCCAGGCAATGGCGGCGCTTGCACTACTAACTTACGGGCGAAGGTAGAATGCAACTGTCACTGTGTGTCCAGTGGCTGGAAAGCCGACGCCACTTTAATAGTTACAGGACACATGTACGTAAGCACCGGCCCCTGGCCATACAAGGGACGTAAGCCAGTCGATAATAGAGTGCACGACGCACAGTTGGCCATTGCCCATGAATACGGCGTGCATATCGATCCAGCAATAGCAGCTGTTTCGCCATCTGTCAGTCACCTGGAGGCCCAGACTTTTAAGTCCGAAGGAGAGTGTAAGCGCAACTGCAAGACTACTTCGGATTTTGTCGGACGGCTGTTCGGAGCTGTTCTTGGTGACACGACGCAGTCCGATGTGCCTCCCTCCCACTGACTCTCGGGAGGCATGGTGGAGTCGGGTAAGTGTTAGGGCGCCCCTAGGAGATACACAAACGAATGAAAACGACGGCTTTGCTGTTCGCAACCTGTTTCTTCATGATTGCTTTAAGTTGCAATGGGGCTGACGACAGCCTTCTTGGGTGTGCGACGCCGGATGCTGTCGCTCGCCATTTCGATTGGCTGCAGGAGAGAAGCTGGAGCAAGATATCTGCCGATGATGTTATCTCGAGGTGGCCCTCTCCTCTTGATGATATAAGGTGCCAGAACAGCGAAGGATGCCGGCTGCTGGTAAGCAAGGATCGCGTTATAAGTGGACACTGCGAGTGTTGCGAGACTTTCTCCTTTGGTCCGAGCGAAAGCTATCATTCTCACAATTTATCTCTGAATAACATTATTGTGCACTACTCTGCTGTCGATAGATCCGCTGTCGTCGCCGCGGCTCGGCAAATCGCGCGGGTGTTTGGGTTAGGTGAGTCGGACATCGAGAAACTCGGCGAGACCTCACAGCGTAGGTTTGAGTGGAAAGACGCGCGAGAGAAAGCTGAGCAAAGCTATCTCCTTGAGGTGCGATTTACACGAACGAGGCGCCGCTGGGAAGCCTACATATCGCTGGGTGCGGATCCGCTCTGAGAGAACCCCGAATCAGGACAAATCAGGGACAAATCAGGGACAGCTTGGACAAATCAGGGACGACAAATCGGGGACAGGGCGGGTGGCCTACCCTTTGCTTCTGGGGTTTCGGCTCGGACCGCCACAATGTGGGTGGGCGGGTGGCCCACCTTTTGACTCCAAAGGCTAGACCTCTTGTACCTGACGAAGATGTGGGTGCCGCACTCTTCGCGATTTTCGAAGGGTGCGCCGGGCGAGGACTCCGGCACTTGCTATAATTCTGCGCCGTGTTTCAGCCTATACGCCATCCCTTACGTCGCTATTACGGACGCGGCGACCTGCACTTTATCACTGCGAGTTGCTACCGTCGCAAGCCCTTTTTGGGAACAGCACGACCTCGGGAGGGTGTTTCCGCTGGCGCTTTTTCAGAACTGCACCCGCCGCTACCGCAGCGGGTTCTGCTAAGTGCGCCGCCGATTTCGGTTTCTTGTCATCGGATTCGTCGTTATGCCCGAACATGTGCACTCGCTGGTTAGCGAACCAGAGCGAGGCAATCCTTCGAAGGTTATGCAAGTTCTCAAGCAGCGGGTTAGGCGACGCTCGTTGCGGAAACGCAGGCGTAATCGCAACCAGATGGAGTTGTGGAAGCGATCCCAATCCGAAAACCATTTGTGCAGCCTCGGTTTTATGACTTCAATGTGTTCACGGAAGAAATAATGTTGAGAAATTGAGGTACATGCACAGAAACCCAGTGAAACGCGGGTTAGTGAGCGCGCCGGAACTGTGGCCCTGGAGCAGCTATCGAACGTATGCTTTTGGCGAGCGTGGACCGGTGAACATGGACTGGATGTTCCCGCCATATGAGATTAAGAAAACCCAAGCTCACGGTTTGCAGAGACAGACGGTGCTGACGTTCTGCGAGAGGCGCACCCTTCGAAAATCGCGAAGGGTGCGGCACCCACAGTTTGTCCGGGACGAAGGAAGTCAAAACCATGAAAGCCAAAGGGTGGGCCACCCGCCCAGAGAGCTGTCGGGAACCTACGCCGGCAGGCCGGTGTCTGTGCTCTCCATTCGGAGGCTCTCCATGGCCCTCCTGCTGGAAAACTTTCTGCGGGACCTTCGCTACGCCTTTCGCAGTTATCGGCGCACGCCGGGACTGGCGCTCACGGCGATCATGGCCATCATGCTCGGCGTCGGCGCGTGTACCGCTGTCTTCAGCGTGGTGGACGCGATTCTCTTTCGTCCGCTTGCCTACGGCAATCCGCAGCAGTTAGTTTCGTTCGGCTTTTCCGCGCCGATCATCCAGCAGGAATTCATGCTTGGCACTGCCTACGAAGAATGGAAGCGTTCCCAGACCGTGTTCTCGTCGATGGCAGCCTGGGCGCTCGATTCTAACGCTTGCGATCTGACGGAGCGCCGGCCGGAGCGCCTGGCGTGCGCGGATGTCGAGCGCACGTTACTGCCGACATTACAGGTTAGTCCCATTATGGGACGCAACTTTACGGACGAAGAAGATCGTCCGAACGGACCTCGAGTCGTACTCATCTCGCACGCGCTCTGGCGCAGCCGCTTCGCCGCCGATCCGAAGATTGTAGGCAAAACACTTTCGCTCGATGGACAGCCGACCGAGATCATAGGCGTCCTTCCCGCCGATTTCGCCATTCCAGCCATGCCGGCGGAGATCCTGCGTCCTCTAGCGCTGGATCTCGCGAGACAGATGCCGCCGAACACCGGACGCGTGCTGCGCGCCATCGGCCGGCTCGCGCCCGGTGTGACTGCGGCGCAAGCCAGTGCGGCTATACAACTCCAAGCGGATCGCGAACGATGGGTCCCGGCTCAATTTCGACGCGAGGTCACGTTCCGCGTTCGCTCCGTTCGCGATCGCGAGGTCGGCGACTATCGCCTGGCATCGCTCGCGCTGCTGTTCGCCGTTATTGCCGTGCTGCTGATTGCTTGTGCCAACGTCGCTAACCTGCTGCTCGCTCGCGGGCTGGCGCGGGAACGCGAGACTGCCGTCCGCTCCGCGCTCGGCGCAAGCCGCAAGCGACTCGCCATGCAGACGCTTACCGAGGCCTTGCTGCTGGCGATGGTTGGAGGCGTGGCCGGATGCGCGCTCTCCTACGCGCTGCTGCGCATTTTTCTGGCGATAGCGCCAGCGTCGATCCCGCGACTCGCGGCGGTGCACTGGGATGTTCGTGTGCTGCTGTTCGCGCTCGCCGCCACGCTCATTTCGGCTCTGCTATTCGCCCTTGCGCCGATGTTGCGCAGCCCAAAACGGGAAATCATGGCCGGAGGCCATGCCGTAACCGCAAAGAGCGGCGGACTGCGTCCGGCGCTGGCCGCGTTTCAAATTGCCGGTTCTGTGCTGCTGATCTCCGTCGCCGCGCTTCTCCTGCGCACATTGTGGACCCTCGAATCGACGCCGCTGGGTATCGACACCAGCAGCGTGATCACCGCTACGTTCACGCTCGGGCACTATGAATATCCCACGCCGGAAAAGCGCCTGGCCTTTGATGAAGCTTTGGAGCAGCGTCTGCGCGCGATTCCCGGTGTGGAAGCCGTCTCGTTCAGCGACACGCTGCCGCCCGGGGGTTTCGAGCACAGCCGTCCGTATTCCGCCATGCAACCGGAGGGCCGCGCTCCTTATACGAGCGGCACCGGCGGCATGATCGACTCGCGATCGGTCACGCCTGACTACTTCCGCGCCCTCGGCATTCCCATCGCCGCAGGTCGTTCCTTCACCGAGAGCGATCGCGGGCCGGAAGAGCACGCAATGATCGTTAATCAGGCACTGGCGAAAAAAATCTTCGGTGAAACCAGCGCTCTCGGGCAGCGAATCAAGTTCGTCGATGGGCCGGCGTGGTACACGATCGTCGGGGTGGCTACGAACGCGAAAAATGCGGGGATTGCCAGCGATGCCGAACCTGAGTACTACCTCGTGCGCCGCCACGTCGCAGAAGATATCGGCGCTGATACCAGTATCGCCGTGCGCAGCGCGCTCTCATCGACGCTCATGGCCCACTGGCTACGCCGGGAGATCGCCGCGATCGATCCCACACTTCCGGTTGAGACGGCAACGATGGACCAGCGCGTCAGCAGCCTGCTCGCGCGGCCCCGATTTAACGCCGTACTGCTCTCGCTGTTCGGCGGGATTGCGCTGCTGTTGGCGATGATTGGTCTCTACGGCGTGATGTCGTTCCTGGTCAGCGAGCGCACGCAGGAGATCGGGGTGCGTATGGCATTGGGCGCTACGCCCAGCCGGATCATTGCGCTCGTCTTCTCTCATGCCGCGCGCTGGATGCTCGCAGGAATCATCATCGGGGTGGCCGCCTCCCTGGCGGCGGAGCGGCTGTTACGCAATCTCCTATTTGGGGTTGCACCGAACCAAGCAGAAACGCTCGGAGTCACGATCCTCGTGCTCTGCTTCACGGCAACGCTCTCTGCCGTCATTCCCGCTTGGCGCGCCGCGAGGGTTGACCCCATGCTTGCGCTACGGCACGAGTAAGCGCAGCCATCAAGACGAAGTCTGGATTACAATCTGCCGGACTGGAGGTTGCGATGTCTTCCAAAGCGCTCGCGGTTGCGATGCTGGCAGGTTCCATCCTCGTCTCGGCACAAACGTCATCCGGCCCTGCGGACGCGAAAGCACAAAAGACCTATGCCGAAGCCGAGCAGGCGCTGCATGCGCATCGTTATTTCGACGCGCTGGACAAGTTCAAGAAGGCGAACAAGCAGGACAAGGATCAATGTGTGGAATGCCTGAAGCAGGTAGTTTCACTCGCCACCTCCATGGGCGACTTTAAAGCCGCCGACTCCGCCTCGCGCGAGCTCATTGCGATGGCCAAGGATCCGCAGGACGTTAAGGACGCTCACTATCAGCGCGGCCGTCTGCTCTTGCAGGAAGGTGTGGACAAGAAAAAGAGCGACGTGCTCGCCGAGTCGGACACCGAATTCAAAGCCGTGCTGGCTGTCGATGCGAAAGACGCGAGGGCCCTGTTTTCTGACGGACTCGCGCTCGCGCGGCTCAATCAGGATGCGGCCGCGCAAGCCGACTTTAAGCAGTTCGCCGATATCGCTCGTCCCGGGAGTGTGGATCGAACTCGCGCGCTGCGTTTTGCCGAGCGTCCGGAATTGGCGCGCGAGCGCATGGCCCCGGCCTTCGCTTTAACAGCGGAGGACGGCCGGCGCATCTCGATGGACGATCTCCATGGCAAAGTGGTGCTGCTGGATTTCTGGGCCACGTGGTGCGGTCCTTGCCGCGAGGCGCTTCCCCACATGAAGCGCATCGCGCAAAAGTTCAAAGGCGAGCCGCTGGTGATCTTAAGCGTGAGCCTCGACTCCGACGATCAGAAATGGAAAAACTTCATCACCCAAAACGAGATGACGTGGGCCCAATATCGCGACGGCAATTTCGATGGACCGATGGCCAAGCTGTTTGGCGTGCGTGCCATTCCGCATACGTTCACCATCGACGCGGACGGCGTATTACAGGATGAAAAGATCGGCGACGCCTCCATCGAAGGCAAACTGAAGAAGCTGATTGCACAGGCGCAGCAACTTCAGGAGGCGCGCGCAGAGCAACGTGCATCGGCTAAATAGTGCCAGCTTGTGCGTTGGCATTGACTATCCCACAAATCGCCTACTTTTTCAGTCCCGAGGCTCGCTTTCGAAAAAACTTTCCGGATGAGTGTCGTCATAGGATTTTCGGCTGGGGCACTAACCTTTGTGATACTCGCGGCGTTGGCGCTGCCACACTGGGAAAGCGGCCTAACCTTCCTGCCTATCCTCGTGATTTCCGTTCTGGTCGGTTTCATCGCCTCGAAGGTCTATCACAAGCGGAAGAAATCAAACTGACCCACTCCACCCGATCTGACTTCTGACTTTGTCTGTTTTTCGCGGTGTAAACTAAGCTTTGCGCCCAGCCCGGGCACACCACTCACGAGGACCTTCCATGGCAGCCACTACAGAGATCGTTCCAGCTGTTTCCTTGCGCACGCCCAAAGGCGAATTTCGCAACACTCCTCTCACCGACTTTTCTCGCGAAGAGAATGCGCGAGCCATGCGCGATGCCTTGCGCAAAGTGCAGTCGCAGCTCGGCGTCGAGTACGATCTGGCGATCGGCGGCGAGACCGTGCGCACGAAGGACAAAATTAAGTCGGTGAATCCAGCCAAACCGTCCGAGGTCGTCGGTATTCATCAGAAAGCCGGAGCCGAGCACGTGGAACCTGCGATGCAGGCAGCGCTGCGCGCCTTCGAGAGTTGGCGCACCTCGTCTTGGGAAGAACGGGCTTCCCTGCTGCTGAATGCAAGTGAGATCGTGAAATCGCGTCGCCTCGAATTCAATGCCTGGATGGTTTACGAGGTCGGCAAGAACTGGGTGGAAGCCGACGCCGATACCGCCGAAGCGATCGACTTCCTCGAGTTCTACGCGCGCGAGGCACTGCGCCTCGGCAAGGCCACTGCGCCGGTACAACTGCCGGGCGAACGCGACGAGCTGCAATACATCCCACTCGGCGTTGGGGCTGTGATCCCGCCGTGGAATTTTCCCTTTGCGATCATGGCCGGCATGACCTCGGCGGCGATTGTCTGCGGCAACACGGTCATTCTGAAACCTTCGAGTGACTCGCCGACGATCGCGGCGAAATTCTTCGAAGTTCTTCAAGAAGCGGGCATGCCGGATGGCGTGGTCAACTTCTGTCCCGGATCGGGTGCGACCTTCGGCAACGCGCTGGTCGAGCATCCGAAGACGCGCTTCATCGCCTTCACCGGCTCGAAAGAAGTGGGACTCGACATCAACGCGCGCGCCGCGCAGCCTCGCAAGGGACAGATCTGGATCAAGCGCACGGTGCTCGAAATGGGCGGCAAGGATTCGATCGTCGTCGATGCCGACGCCAATCTTGATTCGGCGGTCGAAGGCGTCGTCGCTTCGGCCTTCGGCTTCAACGGGCAGAAATGCTCGGCCTGCTCGCGCGCGATCGTCGAAGAGCCGATCTACGACGTGTTCATCGAGCGCCTGCGCGATCGCGTAGCGAAGCTTTCGCAAGGCGATCCCACCGAAAATAAGAACACCGGCCCCGTGGTGAACGAGAGCGCGATGAAGTCGATCCTCGACTACATCGAAGTCGGCAAGAAAGAAGGACGCGTGGTTGCCGGCGGCGCTCGCGCCACGAATCTTGGCGACGGCTTCTTCGTTCAGCCAACTGTCATCGCGGATGTCGCGCCAACCGCGCGCCTTTCTCAAGAAGAAATTTTCGGCCCGGTGCTCGCGGTGATCAAAGCGCGTAACTTTGAAGACGCGCTGAACATCGCCAACAACACCGAATACGGACTCACTGGCGCGATCTACACCACGAATGATGAAAAGATCGAGCGCGCCAAGCGCGACTTCCACGTCGGCAATCTTTACGTGAATCGCAAATGCACAGGAGCGATGGTCGGCGCGCATCCGTTTGGCGGATTCAACATGTCAGGCACCGACTCGAAGGCGGGTGGACCGGATTATCTGTTCCTGTTCACGCAGGCCAAATCCATCGGCGAAAAGGTGGCACGATAAATGACTCCTCGCATGTCGCGTCCTCTGTCCGAAGCCGATCCCGACGTCTTTGCCGCGATTGAAAACGAGCAGCGCCGGCAGCATGAAGGTCTGGAGCTGATCGCCTCAGAGAACTTCGTCAGCGAAGCCGTTTTGGAAGCCGCCGGCAGCGTCTTCACCAACAAGTACGCCGAAGGCTACCCCGGCAAACGGTATTACGGAGGCTGCGAATTCAGCGACGTCGTCGAGAACCTCGCGCGCGATCGCGCCAAGCAGCTCTTTGGCGCCGACCACGCTAACGTGCAGCCTCATTCCGGATCGCAGGCGAACGCGGCCGCGTATTCGTCGGTGCTTCAGCCCGGCGATACCATTTTGGGACTAGACCTCGCCCACGGTGGACATCTCACGCACGGCCACAAGCTCAATTTTTCCGGCAAGCTCTATCGCGTGGTGTCGTATGGCGTCCGCAAAGATACGGAAACCATCGACTACGATCTCCTGGAAGAGATCGCCAAGCGGGAGAAGCCGAAGCTGATCATCGGCGGAGGCAGCGCGTATCCACGCTTCTTCGATTTTCCCCGCATGAGGCAGATTGCCGATCAATGCGGCGCGTTGCTCCTGATCGATATGGCACATTTTGCCGGTCTCGTCGCCGGAGGCGCGCACCCGTCACCGGTTCCACACGCACAGTTCGTCACCACGACCACCCACAAAACGCTGCGCGGACCCCGCGCCGGCATGATCCTCTGCAAGCAGGAGTACGCCGCGGCCGTGGATAAGAGCGTCTTCCCCGGACATCAAGGCGGGCCGCTAGTCCACATCATCGCCGCGAAAGCTGTGGCGTTTAAGGAAGCGCTGGAGCCAAGCTTCCGTGATTATGCGCGCCAGATCGTCGTCAATGCCAAGGCTCTCGCGCAATCGCTCCAGGACGCCGGTTTTCGCGTGATCTCCGGCGGCACAGACACGCACCTCATGTTGATCGATGTCTTCGCCAAAGGCATGCTCGGCAGCGAAGCCGAATCGGCGCTAGGCAAAGCCGGTATCACCGTCAACAAGAACGCGATTCCCTTCGACGTAAACCCGCCGCTTAAGCCCAGCGGTATCCGCCTTGGCACACCCGCGTTAACGACGCGCGGCATGAAAGAACCCGAAATGAAACAAATAGCCCGCTGGATCGCCGAAGCCCTCGAACACCGCACTGATGATCGAGCTCTGGATCGCATCCGCCACCAGGTGTTCGATCTCGCTGAGCGATTCCCGCTATACGCGGAGCGGAGATCCAGGAGCATCGCGACCGTTGGTCGCTAGCTCCTCCTTTTGATTCGTGCTTACTCGAGAAGCTGTCGGATGGTTGACATAGGTAAGACCAGTCGCATGGATTCGGGGAGTTTGATGAATCCGTGAGCCTGATAAAAGCGCACGGCTCGATCGTCGATCGCGTCGACAACAACCATCGACGATCCCACGACGTCAGCGTTCTCGTAAGCCTTCTGCAGAGCTTTCGCCATCAAGCGGGAACCCCAGCCTTGTCCTTGCATATCTGAAGAGATTGCAAAGCGACCGATCAACGTTGCGCTGATCATTGGATAACGTGGCATTTGCTTCTGTGCTTCCGCAGGAATACTTCCCGGAGCGAGGCTGTACGCGCAAAGAGTGAAGTACCCAGCGATTCTGTAAGGAGCATCTTCAGGAACCAAAACAAAAACGGCATTGGCCTTGCGCCGCATGTCTTGCGAGGCCAGAGTATGTAGATAGCGGTCCAGAGCTTCGACTCCACACCGGAACGCAGCGCGATCATGATGTCGCGAGAGAGGCTCCAGCCCGCACGAAACCTCTGGGGCGATCAAGAATGGATGATCCGCTGCCGCGCTTGGCGAAGCGCGCGCTTCAAGCGAGGATGAGGCTTGGGAGGACGGACCAAGGCATCAAAAAATACCTGCCGGTCGCGTTCGGAAAGAACCAGTGTTTCGTGGCGCGAGATCGTCGCATGGGTGGCATCTGTGAGAGCGGTTAGGCAAAAATCGGTGAGGCTACGCCGCTCCAGGGCCGCCGCCTTTTGCACCAGCCTTTTCGTCTGGGCATCCACGCGAAAGCCGAGCCGGGCTCCGCGCGCCCGCTTCTTCTCTGAATTTGACAAAAGTGAGCTGCGCTGCGCCATGGAATTACCTTGGCAAAAGTGTACATCCAATGGCCTAACAAATCAATCAAATCGGCTAGCGACCCCGCTTCAAGTACTTGTCGAACCACTCGACCGTCCTCCGCATTGCGTCGATCTGGTTTTCGCGCTTGGAAAAGCCGTGGCCTTCGTCGGGATAGTAGTGGGCCTGGACCGGCGTGCCTTGCGCCTGCAGAATATTCACCACTTGCTCCGCCTCTTCTTTTGGGTCGGTGATGTCGTTCTCTCCTTGCAGGACCAGCAGCGGCGCTTTGGCGTTTTTGAAATACATCGTCGGTGAAGCTCGTTCATAGACCTCGCGATCTTTCACCGGATCGCCCAGGATGGACTGGTCATATTGCTGCAAAATCGGATCCTCATTTTTCTGCTCGGTTAGCCAGTCGGTCACGCCGTAGAGTTCGACCGCCGCAGCCCACACGTCAGGCGTTTTGCCGATCGCGATCATCGCCATGTAGCCGCCGTACGAGCCGCCGGTGATGCCCATCTTTTTCGCATCGACGTAGCCGGTATCGACGAGGAAGTGTGCGGCATAGACTTCGTCCTGCAAGTCGCCGCCGCCGAGGTCCTGGTAATTGGCCTTCTGGAAGGCCATGCCGTAGCCAGTCGATCCTCGGACGTTCGGCGCGATGCAGACGTAGCCCCGCGAGGCCAGCGCCGAGGCGGTGCGGTTGAACGTGTCCATTGTCTGCCCTGTAGGTCCGCCGTGAGGCAGGACAAGTCCCGGATTGGAACCGTCGCGCTTCAGGTTGAATGGCATCCACAAAAACGCGCTAATGATCATGCCGTCAAACGAACGATAATGCACGAGCTGCGACGCGGGCAGCGTCGCCGGATTGAGGCTGGCAATCGCCGAATGCGTGAGCTGCCGGCTGCGCTTCGAATCCAGGTCATATACCCACAGATCGGCGGGACGCGTGGAACTCGCAAACGAAACCAGCATCTGCTTCCCATTTGGGGAAAATGAAGTCGGTCGTCCTTCCGGCCGCGCGATGGCTTCAGGAAAGTCCACACGCTGACTGTGACCGGTAGCAACATCCGCGACATAAGTGTTCACGCGGCCATCTTCGTTAATCGCGTACGTGAACGTCTTACCGTCAGGCGAGAAGTCGCCAGGATCGGCGTCCCAGTTGGAGTCGGTGATCCAGCGCAGCTTCTTTGTCGCGACATCCAGAAGCGCGATGTTCGAGAATCCATGCCGCTCATTCGAGCTGATCAGCACCGTGCGTCCGTCTGGCGAGACCGAGCCGCCGGCGTAGATCACCTGGCCCTCATGCTGGGTGAGGTTCTCGGCTTTGCCGCTTGCGATATCGACGCGGTACACATCCGCGTCGGTGTCTCCGGCGATCGCGCGCATCGCATAGATCGTCTTACCATCGCGGCTCCAGGCAAAGGCACGCCAATTGTGATTCTTGGTTGACTCGTCCGTGAGCTTGCGGATTTCGTGCGTCTTCCAATTCAGCAGAGCGAGATCGACCGTCGATGAGGTGCGCGGCTTGTACTCGATCGCGAGCTGCGAGCCATCGGGTGACCACAGTGGCGAGGTTTCCGAAATTGCCGGCGTGTTGGTCAGGTTCACCGGCGCGCCGCCCGCGCTGGGAATCGCAAACAGGTCGTACACCGCGCCGCCTCCGAAGTCCTGCTGATAGACAATCCACTTGCCGTCCGGCGACCACACGGCGCCGGATTGGCGATCATCCGACTGGACCAGCTGCACCGGCCATCCGCCCTGCGCGGAGACTTTCCACAAATTTTGCCGTCCGGTCAGATTGGTTGTGAAGACGATCTCCCGTCCATCTGGCGACCACGCTGGACTGAACACTGACCGGATGTAGTACAAGTCCTGCACCGGAACGGCGACCGCGCCGGAATTCGATGGGGAAGCCACCGCATGCGGATCGGTGACAGTACGCTGATCGGAGCTGGATGCAGGCGAAGCAGCCCAGGAACCTATAGCGAGCACTGCAAAGATAAAGATAGCGGCGGCAAAGAAACTCTTAATTGCAAACACGCCGATGTAGTTCCGGCCGCCCCGGCCGGTCTGTTCGTTTACTTGCATGCAATGCAAACCTCCCGTTCCCAATTCAGGAATTGCGGATCACCCGATCGCCCGATGAGCCGATTAGTGCGGATTCGGCGTCACTCCCGTCTGCCGGGGCGTGAATACCGGTACCGGCTGCGTGGTGACGTCGGTCCCGCGAACCGCATTAGGCGCGTGCGGCATATGCGTTACATTGCCGGTTTCAGCATCGCCGATCTGAATGCCAAGCGCTTCCAGCGTCCGGCCCGTCACCACGTCTAGCTGCAACTTCGACTGCTCATAGGCCGACATCGCATTCACCAAATTCGATTCTGCGATGGATAAATTGCTGAGCTGCGTAAGCACGTTATACGTCGTGCTCAAACCTTGCGTTAGTTTTTTCTGTTCGGCGTCGAGGCTCTGGGCGGCATACTCGCGCGCCTGCGTCGCGGCATCGACTGCAGCCCGGTTCTGCTGCACCGCGAACTGAGCGTTGCGCACGTCGATCGCAATCGTATTCTGCAACTGTTGCAGTCGTACCTGCGCCTGACGATATTCGAGCTCCGAGCGGACCTGATCGGCCTGCGCCGCGCGGTTCCGAATTGGGATGGTCAGATTGAATCCGGCAAAATACGTCGGGTGGCTGCCGACCGCTGTGAGCGCATCGAAGTAGCCGCCGCCGGAAACGCTGATCGGCGTGCCCGGCGCTGAAGAGAAATTCGGATTCAATGCGCCCGAGAGTCCGGTGCCGCCGTAATTGGCGACAAAGTCCAAAGTAGGCAGCAGCGCGTTGCGCGCGGCCTTCATACTGATGGTGCGGTTCGTCAGATCGATACGCGCTTGCGCCAGTTCCGGACGGCTGCGCAGCGCTTCGTTCACGAGGTCTTGGGTCGGAACAACTTCTTCCTGCGCCGGCAACTGCATGCGGTCGGTCGGGATCACGCCGGCGCTGGCGAGCACCGGATCGTTCTCGTTCCGGGTGATCGCGTTCTTCATTAACAGTTGCTGCAGCTCCAAATTGGTTTGCGATACGATCAGCGCCTGCTTGCTGCTGGCGACCTGCGCCTGCGCGTTGACGATCTCGATTTGCGCGATGGTGCCCGCTTGCACCTGCTTGCGGTTGTTCTCTTCGAGCTGCTGTGCGGAAGCTAGCGCGCGCTCCTTCGCCTTCACGTCTTCGTTGGCGGTAACCAGGTTCCAGTAGAGCGTCTCGATCTGCGTGACGGTGAAGATCACCTGCTGGCGAAAGGCTTCGTCGGCGATCTCGCGGTTGTTATTAGCAATCACAATAAACCTGCGATTGCTGGCAATGCTAAATCCTTGCAGCAGGTGCTGACGAAACTGCGCCAGGAAATTCGAGTTGAGCTGTGGGACGAGAAAAGTCCGCGTGCTGTTGGTGGTAACGCGCGAGTTGTCAAACGTTACGTTGAACAGTGTGCCGGTCGAGAATGCCTGCTGATATCCAAAGTTTTCCGTTCCCGTGTTCTGCAGCAGCGACGGCACGCCGGTGAAGACCGTATTGGACTCTGGCGTATTCGTATGCTGCAGACCGAGGTTGCCGGTCAGGATCGGATCGAACGAATCGACAGGCGGACCAACACCGAGTGTGGAGGAGACGAGTCCTCCTGTTCCGGTACCCGCGCCGCCAGCAGCAGCAGCCGTGCCTCCAGCTCCGCCGCCGGATGCGCCGGTGTTGCCAATACCACCCACTCCGCCGCCCGGTGTACCCTCCACAATTCCAGTATTCACGCCGCGATCGCTGGCGCCGGACTTAGTGCGCAGGATGTCCGTATCGGCGATTGGCAGATTATATCGGGCGATCACCAAATCGAGATTGTTCTCGAGCGACAGCGCGATGGCGTCGTCAAGAGACAACATCAAATTCCCATTTTGGACCAAGTGATCGACTCGCGCCGAGTTGGTCAGGTTCGGCTCAGGGACATGCCGCGCCTGGTACGGCGCAAGCACGTTGGGAAAAATCGGAGCGGACTTGCTGAAGTCCTGCGACGGTTGTTGCGACCAAAGCGAGACAGAGGCGGCGAGCGCCAGCGTAAGCATCACGAGCCAGCGCGCGACGCCGGCACTTGAAGACCACTTCATTTCGAATCCTCCAGATGACTGCGGAACGGCTCCTTGGCATTCTGCTACGCCGGATTTTGTAAGGGCAAATCGCTACCCGCAGCTGCAGAGTCCAAAAACAAAACAATACAGCCCGCGACAGACTGCAGACGTTAATCTTTGTTGCACTTGAAGATCAACGCTTCGTCGCTGAACAGTGGGATACGATGTCAGGTCGGGATCTTGATCCCGCAAATCTGTCCATGAATGCTCCCGCTCAAGCTAAACCGCGATCTTCGCCGGACACAGCGACTGTGATTGCGATCGCTCTTCTCACGTACGCGCTTGGCTCGATTATTCATGAGGGGCTCGGACACGGCGGCGCCTGCGTCCTTACGAGCCATCAGCCGTTGGTGATGTCCACCGTGCACTTCCAGTGCAGCCAGGACACGCGCCTGGTTTCAGCGGGCGGGACGATCATGAATTTCATCGCTGGCCTCGTTTGCTGGGCGGCATCGCGGTGGGTGAAACGCAATACTCGCGTCCGCTATTTTTTCTGGCTATTGATGGCGATCAACTTCTTCACTGCGGCGGGATATTTTCTCTTTTCGGGAATCGGCGGCATTGGCGATTGGGCAGAGATCATACGCGGCTTGCGGCCAGTGTGGGCCTGGCGACTCCTGCTTGCCGTTTTCGGGATTATCGCCTACGCAGCGTGCGTGTGGTTGGCGCTGTGCGAGCTTCTTCCCTTCTTAGGAAGTGACCCGCGGGAGCGGATCAGGCGAGCGTGGCGGCTCACGCTCGTTCCCTACCTCGCCGGAGGGATTTTGTCTTGCATCGCCGGCGCTCTGAATCCTGTAGGCATGATTCTGGTCGCGATCTCCGCGGCGGCGGCTTCTTTCGGCGGGACCTCAGGATTGGCCTGGATGACGACCCAGCTGCACAATCCCAGACTGCGCAACTCCAGCCCCGAGCTTCCCGAATTGACACGCAGCTTTGCCTGGATCGCCGTCGCGGGCGCCTGTGCGGCGATCTTCATCTTCGTCGTGGGACCGGGAATCAGGCTGTGGGGATAGCGGGTGAGGACGCGAATCGTCGCCGCGATAGAATCTTCTTGAGATTCGGAGCATCCATGCCAGAGCCATTCACCGACGTAGAGACCGCGATCGCGGACATCCGCGCCGGGCGCATGATCGTCGTCGTCGATGACGAAGACCGCGAGAACGAAGGCGATCTCACCATTGCTGCGGAGTTCGCCACTCCGGAAGCGATCAACTTCATGGCTCGATACGGGCGCGGTCTCGTCTGTCTCGCTCTCACTGAGGAACGGCTCGACTATCTGCGCCTCGGCATGATGACCGAGCACAACACTTCCCAATATGGAACTGCATTCACCGAGAGTGTCGACGCCCGCGACGGGATCACGACCGGCATCTCGGCGTTCGACCGCGCACGGACCATCAAAGTCGCCATCGATCCGGCCAGCCGTCCGGCTGACCTGGTAAGACCAGGTCACACTTTCCCTTTGCGCGCTCGTAAAGGCGGCGTGTTGGTGCGCGCTGGACAGACAGAAGCGGCGGTCGATCTGGCGCGACTGGCGGGGATGATCCCCGCAGGCGTGATCTGCGAGATCATGAAGGAAGACGGCACGATGGCGCGCGTGCCCGATCTGATCGAGTTTTGCCGCGAGCACCAGATGCGGATGCTCACCGTCGCCGAACTGATTCGCTATCGCATGGCGCATGAGCGTTACATTCGCCGCATCGGCGAAGGCATGTTGCCGACGCGCTATGGAGAGTTTCGCCTAGTCGCCTACGAGTCGGAGGTCGATGGCGGCGAGTCGCACGTCGCGCTGCTTTACGGAGATGCAGGAGAGGACGATCGGCCGGTGCTGGTGCGTGTGCATTCTCATTGTTTGGTCGGCGACGTCTTCGGCACAACGCTCTGCGAATGCAGCACCGCACTCGATCGCTCCATGCGTATGATCGCCGAAGCCGGACGCGGAGCCATTGTCTACCTCCACCAGACAGCTAAGGGATTCAACGTTCGCGAGCTAGCCGGATCACAAGCGCTGTCTTTCGCGCATGAACGGCGCGATCCCAAGAACCCCGAACATCAGCGAAGTATTCAGCGCCAGATCGGATTGGGCGCGCAGATTCTTTCCGATCTGAACCTCCGCCGCATTCGTCTGCTCACCAATCATCCCCGCCGCGTGCCTGCACTCGAAGGTTTCGGCATTGAGATCGTTGAACAGGTCCCGATCGCAGCAGCCGGCGCCTTCGCCGGCCGCAACCAGAGCTAGAGCGTGTTTCAAAAACCGTCATCGTCCTTAGTCCATACTCTGTCATCCTGTCTATAACCACGACGGCGGTTGTCAAGCTCTAAAAAAAGAAAAAAATCCATACCCTCGCGGGGCGCTGGAACTGCTGTCAAGGGCGCCGCTTTTGGCGTTCATCTCGACCCTTGACAGTGGTTCCAGCGCCTCATCATCGAAGCCGGGTTGGAAGCGAAGCGTTGTTTGCGTAGCTTCCAACCTTAGTCGGACCGGTTTTGCTGTTGCTTTTGGCATTGGCCTTCGGAGCTCGTGTTTGCTTTTTAAATCACTTCGATGGCAACGATAGTCGCATCAACCATCTATTCGGTTCAGACTGCCCCATGATTCAGCACGCAAACTCCCCACTCTCCGTCCCAATTTGGGACTTACTGCTTCCGTGGGGAGGCGGGACGCTCATTCAAGCACCTCGAGGTCGAGGACTGCAATCTCGCCTTCACAGGATGACTCGAGCTATCCCGCATACGAACTACCTGCGGATACGGCGTATTCGTACGCAGCATCCAGTACAGGCGCACCGCCAACTTTCTGGCTACCATCACCTTGGCGACGCCCTTGTGCTTCTGCACGGCCAGGCGCTTATATTGCCTTTGCCAGGCAGCATCTGCCCGGGCCGCCGTCTGCGCACCCTGCACCAGCAGATATCTCATGAAGCTGTTGCCCTGTTTCGTGATCGCCCCCAGGCGCCGGCGTTCTCCACTGGAGTTCTCCGACGGATTCAGTCCCAGGTACGCGACCAGTTGGCGGCTGGTGGGGAAACGCTCCACCTCGCCCACCGTGAGCACCATCGCCAGACTGATCACCGGACCTACGCCTTTGTGCGACATCAGCATCTTCGCCCGCACATTGGCTTCGGCCTGCTGCTCCACCGCTTGATCCAGTTCCTCGCACTCTTTATCGAACAGGTCGAGCCAGCGCAGCAGATCGTCGCGCCGCCGCTTGGTCCACGGTTCCAACTCCAAGCCTTCCAGCAGCGCGCGTCCCGTTTTGGTCCACAGACTCTGTTTCTTCTGCAGACCCTGGTTAATGGCGATGTGTTGCAGTTGGTTCTTGATCTGCGCCCGCATCCGGACCAGCTTGTGCCGATGCACCACCAACTGCCGCAGATCGCGCTCCGCCAAAGACGGCACCCAGATCTTGGGAAACCGCTTCTCCAGCAGCAGACGCGCGATCAACTGCGCGTCCCGGCGATCGTGCTTCTGCTTGCGCGGGTCCTCCCGGCGGATCCGGGCCGCATCCCCCACCCACAGCTCGTGCCCACTTTGGCTCAACAGCCTCTCAAACCACAGCATGTTTCCACTGGCTTCCACTCCCACCAGCACTCCGGCCGGCAGCGACGCGTAAAACTGTTTCGCCTCGCCGTTCCCGTGCTCCAGCCAACGATCGGCCAGCACCTCGCCCGTCTCCGGATTCACCATGAAAACCTGCTGCCCACTCGATGAAAATCACAGCCTATAATCGTCTTCACGATTGGCTCCTTCCTTCCGAGCTCCTTTGGCCTTTGCAAAGCACCAAAAGTTTACTCGGGATGTCGGAGCCGTCGTGGTTATCCAATCAAGCGAGTATGAATTGACGATGAGGGTGTTTTTGAAACAAGCTCCAGGAAACTGTTCGCCGTGGAGACGCAGTTCGCCGGCGGACGTCTCCCCCGAGCGCTAGCAAGAACGTTTAGACTAGTGATGTAACGAGCAGACGCAAATCCCCCGCGGGCGGACCGCTTCTTACAGCAGTCGTTCTACTCGGATTCATAATTTCATTCGGAAGGTCTTCATGAACACACCCGCAGCTTCTGTGGCGGATTATGCCGAGCGCGCGGTTGGCCCTATCATCCTGCTCGGACCGCCGGGTGCGGGTAAAGGCACGCAGGCCAAACAAATCGTCGAGCGTTACACGATTCCGCAGATTTCTACCGGCGACCTGTTTCGGGAAAACATGAAACTGGGCACGCCGCTGGGCAAGACGGCGAAGAGCATTGTCGAGTCCGGCAAGCTGGTTCCTGACAATCTGGTCAACGACATGGTGGCCGATCGGGTCTCGCGTCCGGATTGCGCGCGTGGGTTCATTCTCGATGGCTTTCCCCGGACCATCGGCCAGGCGGAGTGGCTCGATGGATATCTGGCCGCACGCGGCGCCAAGCTGCCGCTGCGGGTGATCCGCTTGCGCGTGGATTATGACAAGCTGATCCGGCGGCTCACCGGGCGGCGCACGTGTGGGGTCTGCGGAGCGATCTACAACATCTATTCGAAGCCACCGAAGAAGGACGAGGTTTGCGACATTGATGGCACGAAGCTGACGACGCGCAAGGACGATGAAGAATCCGCGATCAGCCGGCGTCTTCAGGCGTATGATACAGAGACACTACCTTTGGTGGAGTACTACCGCAAGCGCAACCTCTTCAGCGAAGTCGATGGCGACCTCCCGCCGGACAAAGTGACGGCGGCCATCTTCGGATCGCTGGAGAAGGGCTCGATCTGATTCGCCAGTGTGACGATCGCGAGCCGGGGTGCTTCTCCGAGAAATTTGATGTGGGGTCCGAGGCAGTACCATGAACAGCATTGAGATCAGCAATCAACTGCTTCGTCTGAACGAGCGACGAAAAGCGCTGGAAACTTTGGTCCGCTATGAAACCGATGCGATGAAGCTCAGGTTCTATGAGAGAGAACTCGAGGAGCTTTGCTCGGAGATTCGCTGCGGCGAACACGATCTGCGACCGGCGAGCGGACAAAAAGTGCTGCCCTTCATCGTGAAGCCTCCGAATCGGCTGCGGTAGTCCCAATTAAGGAATCAACACGATCTTCCCATAGCTGCTCGCCTCGATCACCTCTCGATGCGCTTTGGCAGCCTCCGCCAAGGGAAGCTCCTCCTGAATCACCGGCCTGGCGACCCCGCTTTCCAGCGCTGCCGTAATTCCCGCATGAATGCCGGCCATCTCTTTCTCCAAAACGTTGAATAAAACCATGCCGATAATCGCCGCATCGTGAGCCATCGCGTCGCGGGGATTGATCTCGATCGTGCCACGGTTGCCGATCACCACAATACGTGCATGCATCGCCACCATGCTCAGATCCTGGGCGAGGTTCTTGTTGGCCAGCATTTCGAGGATCACGTCGGCTCCGCGATCCGCGGTGAGCTTCTTCACCTCTTCGGCAACGTTGCCTTGATTGTGATCGAGAACATGATGCGCGCCGTTCTCTTTCACCAAAGCCTTTCCCTTTTCGGTACCTGCAGTCCCGATCACCATCATGCCGCCCGCGCGTGCGAACTGGACGGCGGCAAGGCCAACTCCTCCGCTCGCGCCATGAACCACCACCGTCTCAGCCGCGACGGCACGCGCTTTTTGAAACAGTGCGCGGTAAGCGGTGGCATAGGGAACTCCCAGCGCCGCGCCCTGCGCAAAGGTAACCCGCTCCGGCAACCGATGCACCTGCGATTCCTGACACAAACACTGCTGCGCGTAGGTTCCGGTGATGCTTGCGGCTACATAGACTCGGTCGCCGGAACGAAACCGTCGAACACCGTCGCCAACCGCGAGCACGGTTCCGGCAGCGTCGGCCCCAGGCGTGTAGGGGAGCTGCGGCTTCATTGCGTAGGTCCCCGTGCGGATGTACGTGTCGAAGGGATTCACGCCGGCGGCTTGGATTTTCACCAACACCTGTCCCGACCCGGGATGCAGGTCGGGCACTTCCTCGAACTTCAGCTTTTCTGGGCCGCCGAATTCGTGAACGCGAATGGCTTTCATCGTGAGTTCCTAAAACGAGTCAGGTAAAGACGAAGGGTAGAAAATCAAAGGCCCCACCCGCTACCGCAGGTGGTTCTGTCGCTTCGTCTAGAGGCACACAAGATTACTTCTCGCGGGGATGACGAAGATAGGCGTCATTCTTGCTAATCCAATCCTGACGCGGCGGATAGAAGACGTCGAGGTCAACCGTGTCCTCGACAGCTTCGGCTTTGTGCAGCACGTGCGAGGGTATGCAGAGCACCTCGCCGGCTCGCACGACGATCTCCTCGTTCCCAATCCAAAACTTCAGGGCGCCTTCGAGAATGTAGGTGAGCTGTTCGTTCTCATGGCTGTGCTCTGGAACGATGCAACCTTTCTTCAGCAGGACGCGAGCCAACATGAGCTTGTCGCCGGTAATCATCTGCCGATCAAGAAGCGGATTCAACTGCTCCAACTCGACATTCTTCCACGCAATGTGTTTGATCATAGGCAGACAGATTACCAAGAGAGGCGCGAAGCCTGCATCTATGCGCTTGGGATTGTCGGGTTACAGTGCCTAGTCTGTTATGCCGCGCGGCTTTCGGATTGTCGTTCGGCTTCCTTGTTGCGCCTGCTAAAAACGAATCGCATCGCCACCGCTCCCGCAATTACCCCAGCGGCAATCATGCCGATGGTCTTCACCGGATCGGCGGGCGCGGGCGGGAGATAGACGATACCGTTCTCATCGGTCTGCGCCGGCTTGTTTACATATCTTCCGTGTTCCGGAATTGGGAAATTGTTGGCCAGAGCTCGTAATTGCGCTGTGGCTTGCGCTCCTCGCATGGGAATGCCATGCCCGGCGGCCAGAACGCGCGGATTCAGTTCGGCGAGTTTCTTGACAGAGCGCTCTGCGGATTGCCAGTCGCAGGTGTAGTACGGCGGCGGCGAGCTGACTTTCTGCCGCTGCGCTAGCGTGTCCGTCATCGAGTTCTGATCGACGGTCGTGAAGGCGTCGCCTGCGATCAGGATGCCGTCTTCGCGGCGGAAGAACGAAACGTGACCCGGCGAGTGACCAGGTGTCTCGAAGATCTCCCATCCGGAAAGCCAGGGTAGTTCGCCGGAGGAGAGTTCGTGCAGGTTCTCGTCACCAACATTCATCTTCTTGTTCGGGATAAAGCGAATCGCCTGCGACATGAATCCGCCGACGGTCGGATCAGGCGGAGGATAGGCGGACTTGCCGTTCAAAAATGGGAATTCCATGCGATGCGCGTAGATGCCGACTTCCCAATCTTCAGCCAGCTCGCGCGCGCATCCGGAATGGTCAAAGTGTCCGTGGGTTAAAACGATCGCCTCAGGACGGGCATCTTCTCCGATATGCTCGGCTACTGCTGCGTGAATGTCGTTCGCATGGCCATGCGTTCCGCTATCCACGAGAATCCAGCGCTCGCTGGAGCCAACGATGTAACAATTCCCAATCCCGGTTGGGACGCGCACCACTTCTGCTGCAATAAGATCACAGTCGGACATAAGTTCACCTGCGCCGTGAGATGCGCGCCTTCAAGGTCGAGTTCACCACAGAGACACAGAGTCACAGAGAAGGTCAAAAGCTTTGAAAAACGCATACGGAGAAGAAGCAATCCATAAGGAATCGCTGATTTTCTGGTTTTCTCTGTGACTCTGTGTCTCTGTGGTTGAGCTTTTGTTGTGTGGTTTAGAATCAGCACTTCTCGTGTCCAGCCCTCCGTTCCAGAAGATTCTGATTGCGAATCGCGGCGAGATTGCCGTGCGCGTAATTCGCGCCTGCCGCGAAATGGGCATTGCCACCGTGGCGATCTTCTCTGACGTGGACCGAGCGGCGCTGCATGTGATGAAAGCGGATGAGGCGTATCACATCGGTCCGGCTCCCGCGCGTGAATCGTATCTGAACATTGCGACGGTTCTGGACATAGCCAGGCGCTCCGGAGCCGAAGCCATCCATCCAGGCTACGGATTCTTATCTGAGAATCCGGAGTTCGCGCGCGCCTGCGAAAGCGCAGGCGTGAAGTTCATCGGTCCGCCCGCATCCGCGATGGAAATGCTGGGATCCAAGACCAGCGCGCGCCAGGCGGCCGATCGCGCCGGACTGCCGCGCGTTCCTGGATCCGTGCGCGCGCTGGAATCCCTGGACGAAGCGCGAAAGGTCGCCGCGAATGTCGGCTATCCGATCATGCTAAAAGCGGCCGCCGGAGGAGGCGGCAAAGGCATGCGCCGTGTGGACTCCGTTGCCGATCTGGAGTCTGCGTTCCGCGGCGCACAGAGCGAAGCGTTGAGCTCATTTGGAAACGGTGATGTTTACATCGAGAAGCTCATCGTCAATCCTCGGCACATTGAAGTCCAGGTTTTTGGCGATGAGCACGGGCATCTCGTGTATCTCGGCGAGCGCGAGTGCTCCGTTCAGCGGCGACATCAGAAGGTGATCGAAGAAGCTCCGTCGGCTGTGGTCGATTCAGCCATGCGAAAAGCCATGGGCGAAACTGCGGTCGCGATTGCGCGCACTGCGGGTTACTACAACGCGGGCACAGTCGAGTTTCTCGTCGATCAGCAGAAGAAGTTTTATTTTTTGGAAATGAACACGCGGTTGCAGGTGGAGCATCCGGTAACGGAACTGGTGACGGGACTCGATCTGGTCCATCTCCAAATCCTGGTCGCCTCCGGCGCGCGGCTGCCTTTCACCCAACAGGACGTGCAACTGCGCGGACACGCGATTGAGCTTCGCATTTATGCCGAAGATCCTGAGAACAATTTTTTTCCATCGCCTGGCAAAATCGCGCGGTTGCTCACCCCGTCGGGACCCGGCATTCGCGAGGACAGCGGCATTTACGAAGGCTGGACCGTGCCACTGGACTACGATCCGATGCTGTCAAAGTTGATTGCCTACGCTCCCACTCGCGAGCAGGCAGTACGGCGTCTGCGGCGAGCTCTCGATGAATATTTTATTGGCGGCATCGCCAGCAATCTTCCACTCTTCCGCCGAATTCTGAACGACGAGAAATTTGTGGCCGCACAGATTGACACTGGATATCTCGATCGCCTCCTGGCAAAACCAGCCGCTAGCGCCACGAGCAATGGCATAGGTGAGAAGGTCGCAGCCATCGCCGCTGTGTTGACTCAGCTCTCCGAGAACAAAGCAGTCAAGAACGGCACGAATGGGGCGAATGGTTCCAATCATGCGAGATCTGGAAAGTGGAAGTCGATCGCTCGGCAGGAGGCGCTGCAGCAGCGATGACCTTCGACGTGACCGTCAATGGACGCGACTATCGCGTCGAACTCAATCAGGATGCCGCCGGCCAGTGGAAAAGCCGGATCAATCAGCAGGATGTGGAGGTTGATGCGTCGAGCACGCTTGATGGCGTTGTGTCATTGTTGATCGGCGGACAATCTTACGAAGTCATCGCCAATCCTGCCCAGCAGCAGTTCGCGATTCGCGGTGAGCGATACGCGGTGGAATTGAAAGATCCGCGTTCACTACGCACGCGCCGCGCTCGCGCCGGCGGCGAACAAGGTCCGAAGAAGATCGTGGCGCCGATGCCGGGAAAAGTCGTGCGCATCGTCGCTGCTGCTGGCTCTGAAGTGGAACACGGAGCTGGCGTTGTGGTCATCGAAGCGATGAAGATGCAGAATGAGCTGAAGTCTCCCAAAAAGGGAAAAGTGGCAAAGGTGCTGGCTTCCGTCGGAGCGGCGGTTAATGCCGGGGACGTGCTCGCGATAATTGAGTGAGCGGGCACTAGTGGCCGTGGACGCAGTGGACTTTCTGGACTCGGTGGAATTGGACCATGCCACACCTTCTTCGCTTTTGTTAGTATTCTTCGCGCAACTCTCAATTCATTTTGCCGGACTCACCACCAGGCAGGCGTAGGCGGCAAATTGTACTCAAAGACGGAGGTTTGGTTTTGAGCACTGTCACTCGTTGTCTGGCATTTGGTCTGGTTTTCTTTCTCTCCTCTGCTGCCTTGCCGCAAGCGCAGGACAATGGCGATCTCGGCATGGTCACCAAAATTCGTTATGAAGGTTTTCACGATTCTCATATCACGGAAATTGCGAAAGGTCTGATCGAAGCGATCGGTCCGCGCCTGACAGGGTCGCCGAACATGAAGCGCGCCAACGACTGGACGCGCGATGAGCTCACCAGCTTCGGGTTGGTGAATTCGCATCTTGAAGCCTGGGAACCATTTGGTCGTGGTTGGACGAATGACTATGTGAACGTTCGCATGGTTTCCCCGGACGTGCAGACGTTTATTGCCTATCCCAAGGCTTGGACTCCAGGCACAAACGGAGCAGTGCGTGCCGAGTGCGTGCGCGCAGAGATCAAGACGAAGGACGATTTTGCCAAGTATCACGGGAAACTCGCGGGCAAGATCGTGATCTTCGGCGACATGCCGGAAGTGAAACCGATCGTTGAGGCTCCGTTTGAACGCTACAACGAAAAGTCCCTCGGGGACATCGCCGACTATCAAATTCCGAGCGAGAAGCCGCGCTTCACCTTCGCCGATTTCGTGAAGCGGCAACAGTTCCAGAAAGACCTGAACCAGTTCTGGGCAGACGAGAAGCCGCTGGCCGTGATCGACCACAGCCGTGGATCGGCAGGCGGAGGAACGGTCTTCGTTCAGCAGGGCGGATCGTACAAGAAAGCCGATCCGCAGGCGCCGGTTCCGCAACTCACGATGGCCGTCGAGCAGTGGGATCGCGTCGCGCATCTGCTCGAAATGAATAAGCCGGTTGAACTCGAAGTCAACGTGAAGAACGACTGGTCCGATGCGGATCAGCAGTACGATACGATCGCCGAAATCCCGGGCACTGACAAAAAAGACGAACTGGTGATGCTGGGCGCGCATCTCGACTCCTGGCACACGGGCACCGGCGCGACCGACAACGGCGCCGGCACCATCGTGATGATGGAAGCGGTGCGCATCCTCAAGGCGCTCGGCGTGCAGCCGCGACGCACGATCCGGATTGGACTTTGGAGCGGCGAAGAAGAAGGCCTGCTCGGATCGCAGTGGTACGTGATTCACCATTTCGGTTCGCGTCCGGCGATGAACGAGCCTGGCATGCAGGGCATGCCTACGCTGCTGCGGCGCGAAGCCGGTGATGTGACCGTAAAACCCGAACAGGCGAAGGTCTCGGTCTACTTCAACGTGGACAACGGCAGCGGCAAATTGCGCGGTGTCTACATGCAGGAGAACGCGGCCGTGCAGCCAATCTTTGAATCGTGGATGCAGCCCTTCAAAGATCTCGGCATGGACACGCTCACTATGCGCAACACCGGCGGCACCGACCACTTGTCGTTTGACGCTGTCGGCATTCCGGGATTCCAGTTCATCCAGGATCCGCTCGAATACGAAACCCGCACGCATCACTCCAACATGGACGTGTACGACCGCTTGCAGATGGACGATCTGAAACAGGCGGCCGTAGTCGTTGCAGATTTCGTCTATAACGCCGCGATGCGCGATCAGATGTTTCCGCGCAAGCCGATCGAAAAAGGGACGTTGAAACCGGCGCAGAGGAGCGGCGAGTAACGGTCAACGTGAGGGATCCCCACTGCGGAGATCCCTCAAAACGGTGTCATCCTGAAGCGCTTCTTTTGCGCGAAGGATCTCCGCCAAATGCTTCCTCCGCGATTGCTGTCTCCCGGCTCTCCAGGAGAAGTTCCCCGTGGAAGCCGGAAGCAGCCATTTAAGTCCTTAGCATCGCGCGAGGTCCTTCGGCCAAAACCAGGCCTCAGGATGACAGCTTTATGAGAGAAGCGCCGTTCAACGAGTAATTATCGAACGTTGCTGTAGATCGTCTTTCCCGAAATGGAAGCGAAGGGATACGCGCTCGCTCCCAGCAGCGCATCAACTTTGTCTTTCTTCTCCGACGGAACAAAAAGAAAGACGCGATGCGGGCTTTGCCAGGCGCGCAGCAGATCCTGATCATTGAGGAAAATGTGTGGGGCATCAGGATAGTTCGATCCCCACAGCAGCGAAGTGCTGCGTCCGTTCACCAGCAGAACCGGCCTTTGCAGGTAGAAATTGAGTGAAGAGCCGTAGGCATGATCGCCGTAGATCATGACTTCATCGCCTGGACGAATGACTTGGGCGATGTCTTCGGCCAGGATTTTTGAGGACATAAACGGGCCGAAGCGTACCAACGCCAGATGTGCCGCGAATAGAAAGACTGCGGCTGTAGTCGCGAGCGTCCAGACAGACTTTCTGGGCGCGCGCCGGTAAAGCAGCAGCGCGATCAATGGTCCGAAGAACAAAGCGAAGGCCGCGAGAATCGCCGGCAGACGCAGTCCGGCGAACGCGGCTCCGGTAAGGTCAAAGAATTTTGACATCGCCAATGTATTGTTCGCCACTTGCCGGTCGGCAAGTACCGAACCAAGGTCGGCGGGAACCGGAAGGGTACGCGAGGACCAAAGTCCGGCGAACAACGCGATTCCGGCGGCGATTCCTGCGACACTCAGCAACGAATAAGCGGTTGTGCTCCACCGGCTGTGTCCGCGGTCGGAGGCGAGCGCGTCGGCCGCGAGCAGAAGCAACGGTAAATACGCCGGAAACGTGTAGTACTCCTGATTCGTCGAGATCGCGAAAAAGACCAGAATCAATCCCGACCACACCAGGCACATCATGCGGGTGCGATCGGCGAATGTCCATTCGCCGGCGTTGCGTTCCGCGGCGCGTTGGCGTAGGTTCTCGACCACCCTTCCCAAAAAGAGACTCCAGGGGAAGAGCCATACGAAATGTAAAGTCCAGTAGGCGATCGGGGGAAGCTTGTTGTAGTCCTTGGGGAACCGCCTGCCCAGGAAACGCAGGAAGTGCTCGTTAACGAAGTAGAACCAGAAGAATCCGGGATTGCGCAGTCCGGCGATGATGTGCCACGGCGCAGCGATCGCCAGGAATAGCAAAGTCCCAGTAACGAGATGAAATTCACGCCAGCGCCGCCATTCCCCGGTGACCAACAGATACGCGAGCAGCGTTCCACCTACAAAGATGATCGCCACCAGTCCCTTGGCCAGTACAGCGAGAGCAAGCGAAGCATAAGCCGCGTACCAGAGCCAGCGCGCGCCTTTGCCGCGTTCGAGGGCGAGCAGCGAGAAATACAGCGCGCCGGCAATCGTGAGCGCGAGCAGCGATTCTGGAATCAGAATTCGCGAGAACAAATAAAACCCGATCGTCGTTACGACCAATAGCGCGGCGTAAACGCTGGCGCGGGCGCCGAAGGCTCGGCGTCCCCAATCGGCCGCAAGCAGCATGAGAAGAAAAATAGCGAGCGCCGTTGGAATGCGGGTTGAGGTCGCCGAAATGCCGAAAAGTTTGTAGCAGGACGCCGCCATCCAGTACGGGAGCGGCGGTTTTTCGAGATAGCGAATGCCGTCGACGTGCAGCGTGGTCCAGTCACCGGTCACGAACATCTCGCGCGCGGCTTCGGCGTGGGTGGCGTCGGCATCATCGAAGATCGCGGGACGAGAGAGCGAACCTAGATAGACGAAGCAGTAAATGACAAAAATGGCAACGAAAGCGAGCCAATGTCGGCGAGAAACATCACGCCAGCTATCGGGAGAGCTGCGCTGGTCGCGCAACTCGATTACAGGTGGGGAGGCAATCGACACAATCAAAAAAAATCGAAAAGATTAATGCGCTGAGGGCGGAACGTACTCCGCGGGAAGATGCGATCCTTCGCCGAAGAAATACGCCTGCAATTGTTGCGCAAGAAATTCCTGCGCTTCTTTCTTCCACGGCTGCAGGCGGTATTCGTTCATGAGCATCTTCTGATGCTCGCCCCATTCCGCCCATGCTTGCCGGGAAACATTATCGTAAATCTTGCGGCCGAGTTCGCTATCAAACGGCGGCTCATCGAGCCCCTCCATCTGACGTCCATACTTCACGCACTGGACCATATGCGCCATGCGGATGCTTGCAGACCTCCGAAGGTTAGATTTTATCGTAAGGACGCGGTGTCGTGGTGCTGGCGAGAACAAAAGATTTAACACGGAGGACACGGAGAACACAGAGGAACCGAAATATAACTCTTCAATTCCTCCGCCCTCCTGCGTGACTTCCGTGCCCGATTTTTCCGCGGTTTCCTTTTCGAGGAGCTTCAGGCGCATCCGCAATGGCGAACTGTAATTTCCTCTGCACACGGTCGATGCGATCGAGGATTACGGGTACACGATCTCCAATCGAATACTTATGTCCGGAGCGTTCACCGATAATCTGACGCGTGTTTTCGCGGTAGGTATAGCGATCGCCCGACAATGTCGCGAGCGGCACTAGACCTTCGACGAACAGGTCGTTCAACTCGACAAAGAGTCCGTATTTGGTCACGCTGACGACCAGCGCATCGAAGTCTTCGCCGATGCGATCCTGCATGAACTTGATCTTCTTCCACTCGATCAGCTCGCGTTCGGCTTCATCGGCGCGGCGCTCGGTCATGCTGGAATCGACGGCGATCTCGTGCAACTCGTCGAGTGGAATAATCTCGCTCAGCGACTTTTGCTCTTCCGATATGGCATGTTTGCTTTCGCGACGCTTCGACCAGGGCGAAGGCTGCGATCCAGAGAACTCGTCTCGTACACTCGCACTCTCTCGTGATTCGCGGTTATCGGCGTTCGCACCGGCCAAAACTTTTTTCAAAATTCTGTGCACGATCAGATCCGGATATCGCCGGATGGGCGAAGTGAAGTGCGTGTACGTCGGCGCGGCCAGCGCGAAGTGGCCTTCATTGATCTCCGAGTATCGGGCCTGCTTCAGCGACCGCAACATGAGATAGGACAGAATTCGTTCTTCCGGCTTGCCGGCAATCTTTTGTGTGAGCTTCTGGTACATGCGCGGCGTGATGTGGACCTCTTCAGGAATCTCGTGCTGCCGCGGATTGCGTCCGCTGCCGTGAACTGTGCGTTTTTCGCCGCGGGTTTGAAAGCGTTTGATTGGCAGCGCACCAACTCCGAGCGAATAGCCGAAGGCAGCCGCTAGTACCTCGAAATCATAGACTTTTTTCGCGTCTGGCTTTTCGTGAATGCGATAGAGCGAAGCGATGCCACGCGTTTCGAGAAATCCTGCGACACTTTCGTTTGCCGCCAGCATGAATTCCTCGATGATGCGATGGGAGAACTTGCGTTCCGAGCGCGTGACGCCCTGCATCATGCCGGCTTCATCGAACTCGATCACCGGCTCGGGCATATCGAAATCGATTGACCCGCGTTTGACGCGCTTGCGATTGAGAATTGTCGCCAACTCCTGCATGCGCTCGAATTCGCTTACCAGATGCGCGTACTGCCGGCGCATGCTCTCGTCACCATCGAGGATCGCCTGCACTTCGTTGTAGGTCATGCGCGCGGCCGAGCGAATTACGCCTTCATGGATGGCATAGCGAACCACTTCACCCGCGTGGTCGATCTCCATCACGCAGGAGAGCACGAGCCGATCTATCTGCGGACGCAGACTGCACAGATCGGTCGAGAGTTCCAGCGGCAACATCGGCACGGCTCGGTCGGGAAAATAGACTGACGTTCCGCGCAATCGAGCTTGAACGTCGAGAGCCGATCCGTCGGTCACATAATGCCCCACATCGGCGATATGGACTTGCAGTTCGTAGTTGCCGTTTTCCAGTCGGCGCACGAGCACAGCGTCGTCAAAGTCGCGCGCCGTCTCGCCGTCGATGGTGACAATCGGCAGATTTCGATAATCCTGCCGCCGCGCAAGCTCGCTGCGATGCAGCACCGGCGTGAACGACTCGGCTTCCTCGAGCGTGTCGACAGGAAAGAGGTGCGGGATATGGTGCTTGCGGATGACGATCTCGACATCCACGCCGAAGTCGTCTTCGTAGCCGAGTACCTCGATCACTTTGCCGCGCGCGTTCTGCGTGCCGGAAGGCCATTGCGTGATCTCGACATCGACGACTACGCCGTCCAGATCACCGGATTGTCGGCGATGCGCTTCTTTGCCAATCACGCGGTGGCGCGAAAGATCGAATCGCGAGTGACTCTTCTGGCCTGAAGATTTCTTTTCCTCAACGTGCTGTGTCTCTACACTCGATTCGGGAATTTCCATGCCGCGCGGGATGATCACCTGATCGCGCAGCTTGTCGTCGATCGGTTGGACGTAGTTGTACTCGCGCCCATAGTGGAAGGTCCCGACGACTGTGGCGTGAGCGCGACCGAGAGCTTTCACGATTCGGCCTTCGGCGCGGCCATCGCCGCGAGGCGGACCAAGCTCCACCAGCACCTGATCGCCGCTCATGGCGGCACCGACTTCGCGCGGAGAAATGTAGATGTCACCGGCGATCTTCTCGCGAACGGCCGGATCGCGCGGCGTCACAAATCCGTAGCCATCGCGATGAACCGACAGCTCACCGGCCACAAGGTTGTGTTTGGCCGCGGCTTTGGGCAGGGCGAAGCGGTCGCGTCCGGTATTGACCAATTCACCGCGATCGATTAGCTTTTGCAACCGCTGTTCGAGGAGCCGTCGATCTTCGCCTCCGCGCAAGCCGAGTTCGCGGACTAGCTGCTTGAATCCCGCGGCATGGTCGGGCTGGCGAGCGATGCGGGCGAGAATCTCGCGGTCGGTGGGAATACAAAAGCTCCTGAGCTTCTAAGCGTAGCTGCTTAGGAGCTTAGCAGCTTGCTCCTAGAAAGAACTGCTCTGGAAAAGGCAAGATTTACATCGAAAACGACGCGCAGCGAACGCTGACAAGCGGCAGTAGAAGCACAGGAAATCCACAGTTCAGGCGGGTTTGGAC
>DASTJH010000086.1:0-14153 GCA_035716645.1 Terriglobales bacterium
ACTGTGCGCTGGAGGTTGGCGGAACAGGCTGCTCGTTCAGATAGCGCTACGCTGGCCACGAAGGTACATGTCCCCAGCTTTGCGAACCACAACGCTGCTAAAATACGAGCAAAGCCAGGTCATCCAGGCTATCCCGATGCTTTCCAAAACCGCTTTAGCTTTTACGATTTTCATGCTGCTTGCCACATTCAGTTTTTCCGCCGACACTTCTGCCCTGAGACCTCCCCCCGGTGCGAAGGTGGCGATTGTGGAGTTTATCGATCTGCAGTGTCCAGATTGCGCGCGCGCGAATCCGCTGGTGAAAGAGGCGGCCAAAACGTACAACATTCCCGTCGTTCGCCATGATTTTCCGCTGCCGATCCATAACTGGTCTTTCGACGCGGCGGTGATCGCGAAGTATTTCGACCGCCAGTCGAAGGCGCTCGGCAATGGCTGGCGCGATTATTGTTTTGAGAATCAGCCCGCGATCACACCCGAGAACCTGCGCAGCATGGCCGAGAAATTTGCGTCAGCGAACCACGCTGTGCTGCCGTTCGTTGTCGATCCGGACGGCAAATTCGCCGCCGAAGTGAAGGCCGATTTTGCTCTGGGACAGCGCGTCGGCATCGAGCACACACCGACGATTTATGTGGTCTCGAATAGGACCGTGGGCCAGCCGTTCGTTGAGGTCGTGGACCGCTCGAAGTTGTACTCAATCATCGATCAGATGGAGCAGCAAACCGCAGCCAGCCCCAGTTCCGGCGCCGGCAAGGCGCGGCGGATGGCGAAGAAATAAAGCCGGTCTCACTCTGGGTGCTGAGAGGTCATGAACGATGAGTGCGAAGCGGGCTGAATTTATTACGTAAGTCATCTGTCTACCATCGGCAAATAAGAGCTAGATTGGATGTCTATGCTGAAGGCGCTGCTCCTGACCCGAGATCAGCAGGTCGTGGGCGTCGTGCGGGGCGTGCTGGACAGCGCGTCGGCCGACCTCGACCCATTCGGCTCGACTCGAGAAGCGCGCGCGACTCTCGCGCAGCGTAAATTCGACGCTATCTTCATCGATTGCGACGATGTGCAGGACGGTTCTGCGCTCATCCAGGAAGTGCGCCGCGGTAAGTCCAATTCCAAATCCATAATTTTTGCGATCGTCAACAAAGTGACGAGCGTCCAAGCGGCCTTCGAAATCGGGGCCAACTTTGTATTGGAAAAGCCGATTTCCGCCGAACGCGCGGCCCGCAGTCTGCGCGCTTCACAGGGACTGATTTTGCGCGAGCGCCGGCGCTTCCATCGCCACGATGTTCAAGGCACCGCGTATTTGACCTTTGCGCAAATGCGCGAGGCCGCATTTCCGCTCACCAACGTGAGTGAAGGCGGCATCGGCTTGGCGACGCGTCGCATTCCCGAAATGAATGGCGCGGTGCAGATGCGATTTACACTGCCGGGAACAAGCCATCGTTTCGAAGCGCGCGGGGAATTCATTTTGGGACACGATGCTGGGATCGTCGGCATCCGTTTCCTCACCGTCCCGCCCGCTAGCAAATCGGAGTTGGATAAATGGTTGTCGCAACGGCTTCCGTCCGTCGCTCCTGGCATGGTCCCTGCCGGGGCACGCTAAGCAATTTTTAAGCGGCGCGATCGCCGCGCTTCTCCCGTTCCACATTTTTGATTTCCACGCGCTCTCGCTTGATGTCGAGCCGCAGACGGCCAAAGACTGACATGTACTGGTTCGCAACCCAAACCAGGGCGAAGAAGCTGAGCAGGTAGCCGCGCCAGTCGCTGTAGATGAGTTTGTAGCCGGTAACGATCAGGAAGAAGATCGTGACCCAATGGCTGAAGCAGAATTCGCAGGTGAACAAGTAGAAGAACTTGCGGATCACGAAGGATCGCGCTTCGCGGCTGCAGCGCACGCAGAACTCCCGCGGCTCGCGGAAGATTTCCTCATGCGTGATCGTCCAGCTCACGCACGCGATCGGCAGAGCAATCAGCAGCAACTCGATGATCTGAAATCCTAGTTGTCCTGCGGTCACAGGGGAGAAGAAGCGCAAACGGCGTGTTGCGTTGCATCGTCAGAGTGGGAAGTCTGAAATCTGCCGAGACGCGGCCGGCGATCGCGTGATGTCTCTAAAATAGTGAGCTTGTTCCTCTATTACATTACCGATCGCAAGCAGTTCTCGAATGATGAAGCCGAAGCGCGGCGAAAGCTGCTTGAAAGAGTGGAGCAATGTGTCGAATTGGGAATTGATGCCATCCAGCTCCGCGAGAAGGATCTCGACACGAAACGGTTACTCGAGCTCGCGTCGGAAGTAGCGCAATTGATCCAAGGCAGGAGTTCGGATCCACCAACCAAACAGCGCACACTTCTACTCATCAACTCTCGATCAGACTTGGCGCTCGCTTCTAACGCCGATGGCGTCCATTTGCGAGCCGATGACATTTCCGCTGCCGATGCTCGCGCGGTGTGGATGTCCGCGTCAGCCGTTGCTCCGGTAGTTGCCGTTTCTTGTCACAGCGCTGCAGAAGTGGACGCGGCAGAAAGCAATGGCGCGAACTTTGCCGTTTTTGGTCCTGTTTTCGGGAAGAGGGATATCGCCACTCCAGGCACAGGCCTGCCGCGGCTCGAATCGGTCTGCCGCAAGCGCCAAGTCGCGAATTCTACAATGCCGGTTTTGGCGCTCGGCGGAGTAACGATCGACAACGCTGGTTCCTGTATCGAAGCCGGCGCCGCGGGAGTCGCGGGAATTTCTTTGTTCCAATCCGGAAACCTTCGCGAGACCATCGAGCGTTTGCGGAATATCCGCTGAGACGCATTAGAATGCCGTTGCATCCTGCCTAGTTTCGCACTCAGTCGCTAGACACGTACTTCTTCGGGGCGAGCCTCGACTCCGATTCGACGCAATCCCGGAGCCTCGCCGTCGTGAATCGCCGCCTCGAGCGCATGGAGTCCGTGCAGCAGCGTTGGCCCGGGAGTGTTCAGGTATTCGTCATTGATGCAATAAACGCGCCGCTCCCTGGCCGCTGACGTTTGCTGCCAGCCGCGCTGCTCGATGATCCTCTCCAACGGCACGCGATTGCCGGCACCGCACCAGGCTGCAACCACAATTTCCGGATTTAGAGCCATCACTTCGCCTTTCCCGATTTCGGAACCAGGCTGGCCGAGAAACTCTCCTCCGGCAGCCTCCACCATCTCGGCAACCCAGCGCTGCGACTGGATCAGCGGCTTGCCCCATTCTTCGCAATACACTCGCGGACGACGCGTGCCGTTCGCTCGACGCGAGCGCACTCGTTCGAGTCCCATCTGCATCTCGCGAATCAGGTATTGCCCGCGATTGGCCTCGTTCATGATCCCGGCGATCGCGGCGATGTCCGCATAGATGTCGCGCAGGCTATGCGGCGCTAGGCCCAGAAACTGCGCGCCCGATTTGAGAATCTCGGCCACAGTTTCGACCTGGTAAGGAACGGAGGCGATGACCACATCGGGATTTGCCGAGCGAATCTGCTCGGCCTTTGCTGTCCAGGAGTCGTCCACGAGAACAGCGCCATGTTCGATTACTGCTGGACAGATCTCAGCGCACCACTTCGTGCAGGCCACCACGCGATCCAGCACTCCAAGCCTTTCCAGGATCGAGGTGACCGATGGTTGCAGCGAGACCACGCGTTCCGGGGCAAAGTCGCCAAGCTGGGAAAAAATAGGGGGCATGCTCACTTCGCAAACTCAGCATAAACGATTCCATCGCTGATCCCTTAGAATCCAGACGTGTTCCCTCCCGAACTTCTGGACCATTTCGAACATCCCCGTCACGCCGGCAATATGGAATCGCCCGACATTTCCGCGCAAACCAATAATCCGGGTTGTGGCGACATCCTGAAGTTAATGTTAAGAATCAGCGATGGCATGATTCATGACGTCAAGTATCAAGTTCGTGGCTGCGTCGCCGCGATTGCCTGCGGGTCTGCGCTTACCGACATGATTCTCGGTTTGAGTCTGGCGGATGCGGCGAAGATTCGCCGCGAAGACTTGGTCGCGAAGGTGGGTGGATTGCCGAACGAGAGCGTGCATGCCAGCCATCTCGCGATCGATTGCCTGCGGCTGGCGCTCAAGCAATGGGAGAAGTGATAACCGCCGGCTGATACCACGGCCAGTCGCGCTCTTCGGCAATCTTCTTCAGATCGGGATTCGGATTCACGACAAAAGGGTGCCGCGCCAGTTCCAGCATTTGCAGATCGAAGATCGCGTTGCCGAAGCTCACGTCCGGCGCTTGGGGCAGAACGCGTTTCAGCGCGCGCGCTTTGCCGGGGCCGGAAGTCATCTCGCCCAGCCGACCGGTGGCGACGCCGTTCTCGATCGCCACTCGGACCGCAAGCACGCGATCCGCGGCGATACCCAGTGGCTTCGCCGACTCCTCAATAACCCAGTTATTCGTCGAGGAGACCGCCCACACATCGCAGTCTCTCGCCTTGAGATTGTTAACTAGGTTTTCCATTTCGGGAAAAATATTGGGCACTATGCTCGCGCGAGCAAAACGGGCGGCGAACTCGCGAATCCTGCACTCCGGCAATCCCGCGTGCATTCGTACCATATCGCCGCACATCTGATCTTCACTCACTCGGCCTGCCAGGTATTGTTCGTACTCCCGAAGCGCGGCTTGGGCTACGCGTTCCGGGATCAATCCTTGTTCGATTTCCCAGTAGAAAAATTTCACACCCGCATCGCCGAACCAAAGTGTTCCGTCGCAATCGAACGCAGCCACGCGAGGTTCGAGGGCGAGCACCGCATCGATGAATGCTTCGGGACTGGAGAATGAGCCGGAGGCGGGCGCGATCATGCCTTTGTCCCGGATAAAGCGGAATAGTCATCCGGCGTGTTGATGTTCATCGTCGCGCGAGGATCGTCTACAGAAACGTACAGAATCCTATTTTGGAACTGGTGCTCAATCTCTCTCGCATTGCTCGATGGAGCGGCGCGCAGAAAGACTTCGAGCACCTCGCGCGCGAAGAGGACTGGATGTCCATGCTTACCCTCGAACTCGGGAACGACGGCCCAGATTTTTTCGGGAACCGTCTCCATGAAAGCACGCATGAGTTTGCGTAGTGTGCTTACGTTGGCCGGCGGCCGATCTACCAGAGTGACGCAAGCCGCGTCGCGTCCGCGATCCAGGACAGCTTGCAGTCCTAACTGCAGAGAACTGAACTGCCCGCGCTCCGGATGAGGATTTTCGAGAATGTAGGCCGAGTTCTCGTACACGACCGGTTTGAGCAGTTCCAAATTGGAACCAGCAACGACGAGGGCAAAGTCACAGCAGCTCTGGAGCAAACGGATGGCGCCGGCGAGGAATGTCCGGCCTTCATAGGCCAGCAGCGCCTTATCGCTGCCCATGCGCGAGGAGCTGCCGGCAGCGAGGATCACTCCGCCAAATGAGGATGAGCGGGGCACCTAAGAACGATAGCATGAGTCACCGCCGCGCCCTCCGAACGAGCTAGTTCGCCGAGGCCTCGGAAACGGCGGTGAACGACTCAAGCTGCGCCGACATTAGCCGCTCCTTATCGGCCGCTTGCGGTGGATACTTGAGCCAGCACACCAGCGCCACGATTGTCGTCGTAATCGCAAGCAAGATGCCGAATTCGGTCGTCCACACTGAGGCGGTCTTGCTCGTCCGCGTCATCGGGTCGCAGATTACTTGAATGAACAGATTATGGCTGCCGTGGGCAATCGCGGCCGGCCAAACCGAATCCGACTTCACGCGCAGCCAGCCGAAGATCGCCGCGCCCGCGATGACCATCCAAGTGAAGCAGATGAGGGCCAGCCATTTCGGCCCGCCGGAGTTGTAGTCCGATCCAAGAATCCCCGGATAGTGCCAGAGTCCCCAGATGATGCCGGAGATCAGAATGGCGCTCGTCGCTCCACCCAGCTTGAACAGCGACGGAAAGAGGAACCCGCGCCATCCGATCTCCTCGCCCAGTCCGGAAGTGGTGGACGAAACCACGCCGAAGGTGAGGAACAGGAAAATCATGAGCAGCCCGCCGGGAGTGGAGCTCAGCTTTAAACTCTCGGCGCTGCTCTTCATCCAATCTTGCGGATCGAAGCTGCCGCGGCTAAAGGCCCAAAATGGGACATACGCCATGAGCGCATACAGAATCGGCAACGAGTAGCCTAGGGCTGCGTAACGCAGCTTGCCGCGCGAGCCTGGCCATCCGAAGCCAAGAGAGCTAATGCGCAGTCCTCCCAGCTTGCAGGTGAGCAGCGCAGCCAGCGCCGGACACCACATGAGAAAGTGCACAGGCAGTCCGCGTCCGGCGGCTAGAGTCCCAGAGTGAATCATCAGCGCGTACCACGGCAAGCTGAACAGCGCGACCAGGACAACGTACTTCACCACATCGGATTTCTTGGGCATCGGCGAACCTCGCGGAAAGCGTGGGCAAGAGTGTACAACGAAATTGTCGCCTCACGGCTCACGGTTTTCGTTGCTTCCGCGCGGCTGCTCTCGCTGTGCCACACTGAATGCAGGAGACTGCCGATGGTCGATCTGTCGATAGAGAGCGGAAATCTTGTCATTAGGGTCGAAGGAGCGGACAAGCTGTGGTCCTTCAAGAGTTCGCTCGAAATTCCCTTGCAGCACGTACGCGGCGCTCACGCCGATACCTCGATCGCGCGGAGCTGGTATCACGGTCTTCGCGCCCCCGGCACGCACGTTCCTGGAGTGATCACTGCCGGCACTTTTTATCAGCATGGCCAGAGAGTCTTCTGGGACGTGCACAATCCTGACAAGACCATCGTGATCCAGTTGCACGACGAACGTTACGACGAGCTGATCGTCGAAGTCGCCGATTCGAAAGCCGCAGTCGATCTGGTGAACTCGCATCGCGGCAGCGCGTGAAGTTGGAGCTCTCCCATCTGCAACCTTTGCCGCACGGCGCCCATCCTTCCTGCCAGGAGCGCGAGATGGCACACCAGAGACAATCCGAATTGAACCGCTTTGAGCCGGAGGGCATCCAGTCCGAGACTCCTTACGGGTCACCGAGCGACGACCTGCATCCTGACGGCGAACCGAATCGCGGGACCACGCCTCCTGGCGCACCCGAGCCGGGAACCAAGCTCAATCGCGACGAAACGATCGATTGGGGCCGGCGGCCGGGCGAGGAGACCGTCGTAGAGCATGCCCCTGAGAAACCCGACAAAGCCGCATAGATCCTGCACCGGAGCGCGGGGATTTTCTCGGGACGAGTAGGGCGCTCGCCTTAGACCATCGGCGGTTCCAAAACGGTCTAATGGATTAGCTCATGCGTTCCCTGCTCAAAAGCGGATTTGCTCTCACCATCGTGGCTGCGTGCAGCTACGAGCTCGAGATGCACCTGCACAACCACGGCGTCCCCGGACGCGATCTGGTGCTGGCTTCGAACCTGCTCGTCGGCCTGGTCGCTGGCGGGCTCGTGTACGTGCTCTCGCTGCGCGACCGCCAGCGCCGCGATTATGTCGATTGCCGGCTAAAAGTGATCGCCGAGATGAACCACCACATCCGCAATGCTCTGCAGGTGATTGCGTTCTACAGCCGCAAAGGTGAGAAGCAGGAAGTCAGCGTGGTCGAGGCGGTCGAGCGCATCGAGTGGGCGCTGCGCGAAGTTCTGCCGCAACTGCCAGGTTCGGAGCCGTCGGTATCCCGGCACGAGAAAGTCGTGATCATTCCAAAAGCGCGGCTGCAATCGGCTCCGCGATAACTGGCTTCCCAAAATAGGAATTCTGCGGATATTTGTGGACGAGTAGCGCTCTGGCAGTCTGGGTCTCACCGTTCCATATTGGGAACAGTACTGATACTGCTAACTGAGCCCGCTCTTGACAGGTGTGTCAGAGTTGCAGTAGAGTAATACATCGAATCGCAACAGGATTCGAAGGCAGGAGCGGCGCTGCCTGATTCCGAGCCGGACAATTCACCGGCGCGGAACTCACGGAAGATTTCTTCCTCTCGGCCTGCACCCACACAAAATTTTGCCCATCGTGTGCCTGAGCGGACGCTGTCCGTCTAGGCCATTTTCGTTTTGCCGGTTTATCCGGCGAGTACACTGTTTTTCGAGCTTCCAGCTTTCAGCCACCTGAAGGCTTGTTTATGACCCTGTTTACCGATCTTCGCCATGCCTTGCGCCGGCTGCGCCATGCGACTGCGTTCACGGCGACCGCCGTCCTGACGCTTGCGCTCGGGATGGGCGCGACGACCGTCGTGTATAGCGTGATGCAGGCTGTGCTGATCAACAGCCTGCCGTTTCCGCACGCGGAGCAGATTTACGTATTGCGTGAAGCTGGACCGCACGGCGACTTCAGCATCGCCTGGCCGAACTTTGTGGACTGGCGCAGCCAGCAGCATTCGTTCGAAGATTTGGCGGCATTCAACCAGCAGCATTTCGAGTACTTCGACGGCGTGCGCAGCACGCTGCCGCGCGCCGGCATGGTGACTGCGGCGTTCTTCCCCCTTCTGCGCGGACAGGCGCTGTTGGGACGCACTTTTACCGAAGCCGAGGACAAGCCCGGGGCACCGCCGGTGATCGTGCTCAGCTATGCGTTTTGGCAGCATCAGTTGCACGGCGATCCCAGCGCGCTCGGACGCACGCTCGATCTGAGCGGAAAGCCGTACACCGTGATCGGCGTGATGCCGGCAAGGTTCGCGTTTTTCCTTTCCAGCCCAGTGGATTTCTATCTGCCGCTCGGCCAGCGCGCCTCCAATCCGGCGTTCAACAGCCGGACCGGGCATGGCAGCATCAGCGCGATCGGCCGGCTTAAGCCCGGCGTAAAACCTGAAACCGCGCGCGCGGAGATCGAAGCGATCGCGGCGCGGCTGGCGGCGGCCTATCCGGCGACCAATGGCGGGCATTCGGTCGCGATGTCGAACTTCGTGAAGAATTACTTTTCCGGCATACTTCCCGTTTTGGAACTGCTGATGGCTGCCGTCGTGATCGTGCTGCTGGTGGGCTGCGCCAATGTGAGCAATTTGCTGCTCACACGCGGCGCTGACCGCGAGCGCGAGTTTGCTATCCGCCGCGCGCTGGGCGCGAGCCGCCGCCGGATCGTGCAGCAATCGTTTGCGGAGAGCTTCTGGCTGGCCGCGCTCGCCACAGCAGCGGGCGTGCTGATTGCGTATGTGAGTCTGCCCGGGCTGTTGCGCTTCGCTCCACAAATTCCACGACAGAATGAAACCGCCATAAGTGGACCGGTTCTGGCGGTCGCGTTGGGAATCACGGCAGTCGTGTGCCTCTTGTGCGGATTCTTCCCGGCCTGGAACACCATGCGCAGTGCGCCGGAGCTCGCGCTGCGCAGCTACTCGCCTGCGACCTCTGCCGGACGACAGCGCCAGATGCTGCGCTCGTCGCTATTGATTGCGGGCGTGGCAGTCACCGTGATTCTGGGCACGGGCACCGGCCTGCTGGTGCGCAGCCTGCGCAACACGCTCGCTGCCGATCCGGGATTCACTCCCGACCATCTGCTCAATCTGGACATCGTCCTCACCGGGCAAAAATACAATCAGCCATGAGCAGCCGAAAACTTCTTCACCACTGCGGTGGAGAAGCTGCGCGCCATGCCCGGCGTGACCGATGCGGGAGCCGTATGTACGCCGCCGCTCGAAGGCGAGTGCGGCGATTATTTCTACAGCATTCCCGGCCAAACCTCGCCAAATGACGCCGACGCGAACGACGCGAACTTCAACATCGTCGACAACGGCTATTTCCGGACAGCCAGCATTCGCTTGCTCACGGGCCGATCATTTCTACCGACCGATACGGCATCCTCTCCGCACGTGACCGTGGTCAACGAGACCTTCGCGCGCAAGTGGTGGCCCGCCGGTGATGCCATTGGACATACCGTCCTCTTCGGTGGACGCGGCGAGAACGGCAATCTTCTCCAGATCGTCGGCATAGTGCACGACACGAAGCAGTTCAGCTTGGATTCGGCCGTCCAGCCGGAGCTGTTCTTTCCAGAAACGCAAAGCCCGGCGCAAGCCATGGTGTTGCTGGCGCGCACCGCAGTCGATCCGATGTCTTTGGCCTCGTCCGCCGAGCAGGCGATCCAGACGATCGACAAGCAAGTGCCGGTCCGCCTTCATCCGATGAGCTACTTCGTGGAGCGTACGCTGCAACAGCGCCGATTCATCACGCTCCTACTCACGATCTTTGCTGGATTGGCAATGCTGCTGGCCGCGCTCGGCATCTTCGGCGTCGCGGCGTACGCTGTGACCTCGCGCCGCGCAGAGATTGCCGTTCGCCTCGCTCTCGGAGCAGAACCGGGCCGAGTGAAAACCTGGATCAGCGCGCAAATCCTGCGCCGCGTCGCCGCCGGCTGCGCGATCGGCATCGCGGGCTCGCTGCTCTCGCGCCAGATCGTCAGCAGATTCTTGTACGGAGTCTCGGCGGAAGATCCGGCCGTGCTAACCGGTGCCTGCGTGGCTCTGCTCGCGGTGGCCGCGATCGCGGTGTGGCTACCAGCGCGCCGCGCCGCCAAAATCGATCCTATGCAGACATTGCGGGCGGAATAGGCTTGAAACATCTCGCCCTTAGAACGCTGCTCCTTGCGATGAGCATAGCGGCCTCCATCACACCTGCGGAGGCATTAACGGCCAATCACTGGGAATTGCAAGTCTCGGCGCTGGACGCCGATCTTTCTCCGGACGACCGGCTGGTGGCGATCACCACTCAAACACCCGAAAAACCAGAACACGGCGCCACTGACGATAACTGGGTCACGTTGTGGAACTACGTTCAGAAAAATGAAATTGCCCAGGCGCGCGTCAGCTCGGCTTCTGCAGGAATGCGCGCAGAGCCTTGCCCGGTTCGATTCACTTCCGATGGCTTGTTCCTGGTTGTCGGAAGCGGGCAAAAACTGGATGTGCTCGACGCGACTACTCTGAAATTCATTCGTGAAATCCAGGTCCCAATCTCTCCTGAATACCTCATTCGCGAAATTGAGACGTCTCCGGTCTCCCACATCGCGATCCTCGTCGCGGATAAAGCGGGAATTTACGGCGCGCTGTTTGCGTATGATCTCGATCACGGTCGCGGTCGCGAGCTGATGGGCGAGGTTACCGGCAGCGCAGTAACCTCGCTCGCCTGGAAACCTGATGGGGCGCAATTCGCAGCCGCCATGCCACAACCGTGCTCGCGTTGGGGAGACGTGGAAGTCTTCAGCTCCGCTTCCTGGACGCCGGTTCTGAAATGGAGCGAGGCGAATGTGGAATCGCTAGCGTTCTCCGACAAGAAGCTGTACGCGGTCCAGATGAGTTTCTGTAAAGGTGTGGTATTCCCCCGACATTTGGGAATTCACGTCTTCGACACTCAAACGAAGCACAAGGACAAAATCTTTTTGCCGCATACAGACATTCACGACTTTGTGTCGTATTCGAATGGGAGATTGCTGGCCGATACAGGCACCGTCCGGACCAACTTTGATTGGCTGGATATGACTTCGTACTTGGCCGAAGTTGGGACCCATCTTACGGTGTGGAATACCGCGACAGGTTCTGTTGTATATAGCTCGGATCTGCTCGAACTTCACGGTGGCCTGGTTTACCCTTCCGGGCGGATACCTATCAGCAGAACGGGAAAGATGGCCATCGTGTTGGATGCCTTCGTCGGCCTCTTTCAGCTTCCGTAAACATCCAACAATGCTCGGCGCCTTTTTTGTGAATTTGACTACAATGACTATAATGACCTTACGGCGTGGAGCGACTCATGGCGGTGCATCATTGGACAGTAGCGGAAGCTAAAGCGAAATTCAGCGAAGTGATTGAACGCGCGCAATCCGACGGGCCGCAGACGATCACTCGGAATGGGCATAAGGCGGCTGTAATCGTCGCTCCTGAAGAGTGGGAGCGTAAGACGAAGCGCTGCGGCAGTCTGGCGGAGTTTTTCGCCGCGTCACCACTGCGAGGCTCCGGCCTGCGGATCAAGCGTCTACGTGGCCGCGTCCGCAAAGTCGAACTATGAGCTTCTTGCTGGATACCAATGTCGTCTCCGAATGGGTGAAGCCGCAACCCAATCGAGCGGTCATTGCCTGGCTCGACGAGGTCGATGAAGATCGCGTGTTCCTGAGCGTGGTCACGCTAACTGAACTGCGCTTTGGCATTGCGCGGCTTCCTGCCGGAAAGAAGCGCAAGCGGCTGGAAGACTGGCTGGAACAGGAACTTGTTCTGCGGTTCGAAGGCAGAATTCTGAACATTGATCCGGCAGTTGCGAATGCATGCGGAGAACTCCTGGCTCGCCGTGAGGCCGCAGGCCGACCACTCGAAGCCATGGATGGCTACCTCGCCGCCACGGCAGACCAGCATGGGCTAACGCTGGTCACCAGAAATGATTCGGATTTCGAAGGTGCGGCGCGCTGTTTGAATCCGTGGAGTTGACGTTCTTAGAGCATTTTCCTACTACTGTATACAACGCATCGAGAATGGCGGCCCCATTTTGACACGAATCGAATGTATGAACTGTCATCGCTCAAGCCGCCGGCATGGTTAATGGTTAAAAGGCATCGCAAGAAGCTCGTGCGGCTTGGGGGATCTGTTTTCTTATCGGCGAAGGAAAAGAAGATCCCCCGCGCCGCAAACGAATCTTCGCGGTTAAAAAGCGGTCCATTACGCGGCGCGAGGGATGACAATTCTTAGGCTGAAGTTCCGTTCTATTTCGGCCATGCCATCGGAATTCCGAACAACTACTGGTCCAGGTAATACTCCACGGTGGTGACCACGCGAACCGTTTTCATCAAACTGGTGTCGGCATTCGCGGCTGCGGGACTGTAATCGCCCGGTTCGGTGGTGTCGCTGCCCTGATCGGCGGGGAGGATCGAGAAAACGCCCTGATAGGCTTGGCGGATAGAGCCAACCTTGCTTCCTGAATCGGCGGCGAAGCGGTTGGCGGCAGCGCGGGCGTTGCGCGTGGCTTCGCTGATCATGTCGGGCTTAATCGCGTTCAGGCCGTTAAACTTGAAGGTGAGTGCCTGCCCCTGATTGCTGCTCAAAGCAATCCCTTTCTGCAACAGCAGCAGGGTCTTTTGAGCGGCGGCTGCCACTTGATCGACTCGCGCCGTGTGTACTGTGACGGGTTGCTCCACGATGTACCGATAGCGAGCCCGGCTCGATCCTCCGTACTCGTTGGCCTGCGTGTCCACGACATTGATGACACCGATGTCGATCTCGGACGGCTGAATGCCCTGTTGATCGAGAAATTGCAGGATTGTTTTCTTATCGGCTTCGGTTTTCGCGTACAGCGCGGATAAATCATCGCCGGTTTCCTTGTAGCTTAACGGCCAGATCGCGAGATCGGACTTCACCCTGCGCTCTGCCAGGCCCTTTACGGTTACATACCGGTCGGCGAGTCTCGTACTTTTGATTTCTGTGCCGAGCAGCCATCCCCCGAGGATGAGTCCCAATGCCAATAAAACTCCCAAAAGTGCCATGCCGCCGCGCTCAGACCGGACTACGTCATTCATCTGCTTTGACTCTCCTCTACTTTCCGTATCGAAACCAGGCGGCATTCCGAAACGGGAATGTCCACAGCCAATTCTCAACCCCTCGGGCTAAAGCCGGGCTGAACACTTTTGAGCCCTTCCCTCCATCGTAAGGACTACTTTCAACCGTGGCGCCGAAGGGACGCGGTCACCTTTCTTCACGCTCCTCAAGCAGATTCCGGGTAGCCGTCCTGGCGCTTACTTTGCCGGTTGGGATCTTATCCAGATCAATAAGGCGCACACGGGCCTGCGGCAACCTCATTTTGCCGGCTGCGACGAGCAGTAAGTCCTCTTCGCTTGGTTCGTCCCTCATAGTTATAGCCATATTCCTCATTGCGTTTGAACGCAATCAGAAAACTGCATCCATGTATCGAAAAACGGATTTCGTAAACCGTCCCCGCAGGCTGCGGAAAAATAACATTCGCAGTAGGGAGGGGCACGGATTCATCCGTGCCGTAACGCGTTCCTAAAAGCCACGGCTTTAGCCGCTGAGGTAGGCCTTTTCTTTTCATCAAGCGGTTGACTCAGGCGCTAAAGCGCGAGGCATCTCTCTCACCGCAAACGGCACGACTGAACAGGCTGCGGAAAAAAGGTGTGGGAATCAAGGCGAGTAGCAGGTTTCCACAGGCAAATAGGTTAAGAAATAGGCATGCGAGGACACGACGAGCAACAGGAGAATGCGTTCAGTTATCGGATGCCG
>DASTJH010000087.1:0-85917 GCA_035716645.1 Terriglobales bacterium
TGGCGAGAATCGCGGCAGCGGATGCGCCGGGTCCGGCGCCCAGTCGCTGCGCGCCTCCGAGACTTGCACGAATCCAGCGCGCAAGGTGAGCGACGGGTGCCCGGTAAAGTTCGTGATCGTGAGCATCTCATCGCGCAGCGCAGGCACGAGGAGCAGATCGACTTGTGAGAAGACGCGCGCCATCTCCTGCGCGACTTTGCGGCGCAGACGATCAGTTTGTACAAAGTCGACAGCCGACAAAAATCGTGACTGCCGAAACGTGTTCGGCCATGCATCGGGAACCTGCGCTTTGAGTTCGTCGGTTTGGTGGCTGAGTGTGAGCTCTTCAAAGGCAGCGGCGGCTTCGGCAAACAAGATCACGTTCAGCGAGTCGTAAGGCCAATTCGGAATCGAAACCTCCACAGGAACCATTCCGACTTTCTTCACCGTTTCGAGGGCGCTGCGATCGACCTCTGTAGCAGGCGCCGCGTTCATCCATTCTGGGAAATAGCCCACCCGCAAACCGCGTACCGAAGCATTGGCATCGTAGTTCAGCTTGCTGGGAACGCTGTCGAGGTCACCAGGATCTGGTCCCGAAATGGAACGCAGCACTAGCATCGTATCTTCCACGGAGCGCGCCATGGGGCCGAGTTTATCCAGCGACCAGCAGAGCGTCATCGCGCCGGTTCGCGGCACGCGACCATAGGTCGGACGCAGTCCGGTGATGCCGCAGCGCATGCTCGGGGAAACGATGCTGCCTTCGGTCTCGCTGCCGATCGCGAAGCCGACAAGTCCCGCAGCAACTGCCGCACCCGGGCCGGCGCTCGATCCGGAGGAGCCTTCTTCGAGCAGCCAGGGATTCATCGTCTGCCCGCCAAACCAGATGTCGTTCAGCGCGAGCGCTCCCAGACTCAGCTTGGCGACGAGTACCGCGCCTGCATCCTGCAAACGCTGCACGACCACGGAATTCTTCGCGGGCACGCGATTGCGGAACGGCTCAGCGCCATAGGTGGTCGCGATGGCAGCCGTGTCGAGCAGATCTTTCGCGCCCCAAGGGATCCCGTGCAGCGGACCGCGATATTTTCCGGCAGCGATCTCGCGATCGGCTCGCCGCGCCTGCTCGCGCGCGAGATCGGCGGTAAGCGTGATCACGCAGTGCAGCTCGGGATCGAACTGCTGGAGGCGGGAAAGATAAATGTTGGTCAGTCGCTCGGAGCTGAGCTGGCGAGCTTTGATCCAGTGGGAGAGCTGCGCAACCGAGGCAAAAGCGATGTCCTCGTCAGATGCCGGCAGCTTTCCCGAATCGGGACTGCTCGCGATAAAGCGATTCGCCTGCGGACCATCGGGCTCGCCGGGCAATAGGGGATTCCAGCGCGAATAAGGAGCATCAGTGGGATCGATCTCAACCTTGCGCGCTCCAGTGCGGCGCTCGTACAAAGGCGCCATCGCCCGTCGCCAGTTTGATGCGGCCTGATCGCGTTCGGAGGGCGTAAGCTCGACACGCATCAGCTTCTCAGCATCGGCAAAGGTCCCGGCTGAGACTTCTGGGCCAACGGCAGGTGCGGTTCCAAACGCAGGCGGCGCTCCCGGCGGCAATGGCGCCGCTTGTTGGGCGTGGACGCGCGAAGCGGCCGCCGCACCGAGACACGCGAGGGTCGCATTCACCAGAAACTCCCGGCGAGAGTTCGACATGATTGTTTTGGTAGCTCCGGCAAAATTATAGCCGGAGGTTTGTACTCGTCATGAGCGGGTCGGCACGAACATCAGCGCGGGGAGATTTTCTTTGGGACGAGCGGAGCGGTGGAGTGACTTTGCTTACCCTGCCACGCTGCGTTCCTACCGGAAAGAAGATTGGATCGTGATTGAAACCAAAATGGTAGGCCCGAATGGACTCGAACCATCGACCTCTTCCGTGTCAAGGAAGCGCTCTAACCAGACTGAGCTACGGGCCTGCAGCACAGGTGCACAGTCATTTTATCTGGAGTCGCCGGTTACGGGCAATTTCGAACCAAAATCACTGCGCGCGTTCGATCGACGTCACGCGTTTCTCACTCTGAGCATCGATCGTGCGGCGACGGAGGTTTTTGCCTTGCTCACTTAGCTTGCGGAACGCATCGTCGGCTTTCTCGCGGATTGCATTGCGCAGCTCGGGGCCGCTGCGCGGAGTGAGAAGGAGAGAGACCGCGGCCCCGGTCGCTGCGCCGAGAGCAACAAAGGCCAGGGCGGTGCCGATCGACATGCCCTGGCTGGTTTCGCGGCTGTATTCACCATACTTCTGGTAATCGCTCATTTCTTCCGCTCCTAGGCGAATGCACCCGCCGCTACCGCAGCGGGTACTGTTGCTTCCGGGCTGATGCTGCCGCGGCGGGTGCTGTTATCCTGCTTTCCTTCTCCGGCGGCTGGCTCGGCCTTCGTCCCGAATTGGGACTACGCGATTATTACGCTTGATCTCCTCGCTGGCCTGCTGGTTGGAGATGCCTTGTCCTTGCTTCTTCTGGCCGAGGCTGCCGAGGTCACCCTGGGGCTTGCCTTCAGAGATCGGGTGTAGCTTCTTCTTGGTATTGCCTGAGCCTTTGGCCTCCTGAACGGCTTGATGATGACGATTGCGATGCACTTCGCGCGCATCGGACATCGCGACATCCTTCTCATCGGAAAATTCCAGATTTAGGTCCTCGTCGTCATCAAAATCGGCGTGCGCCGCGTGGGCGGATCGCGATCCGCCTTCATGCGCATCTTCGGCGACGCGAGCGCGGCGACCTCTGGTCACACGTCCAGGCGCGGCTTCGCCCTTTACGCCTTGCGAGATCTCGCGCAGCGCTTCAGCCGATGGCGCGCGCTGTGGAGACTTCACAGCCAGGTCACCGATGGAAAGCATTCCGACCAGTTCGCCGTCTTCGCAGACCGGCAGCCGACGAATTTGCTTGTCGGCCATAAGCTCCGCCGCTTCCTGTAAGTCGGCATCTGGTTCGATGGTTTCAAGATCGTGGCTGAGAACATCTTCAACGCTGGTGTCTGCCGCATCTTTGCCGTCGGCCACACAGCGCACGACGATGTCCCGATCGGTAATGATGCCGACCAGGTCGTCATCCTCATCAACAACCGGCACGGCGCCAACGTTCTCGATCTTCATGATCGAGGCGACTTCCTCCAGCGTGCTGTCCAAACGGGCGGTTTCCACCTCAGTGGTCATAACCTCACTGACCTTCATGGAGCGACTCCTCTCAACTGATAGTTTTTCGGTTCGGTAGGTAGGAGGAGAGAAAACTATAACCACGTTGCCAAGCGCGGGAGCAAAAGGCGAAGCTGCTCGGGCGCGCTCAGAACAGCTTTTCGGAGTCGAGCAGGATAGTGACCGGCCCGTCATTCACCAATGAGACTTGCATCATGGCCTGGAACTCTCCCGTCGCGCACTCGATCCCGTGACCCCGGATTGACGAGACCACGTGCTCATAAAGAAACCTGGCCTGCTCCGGACGGGCGGCCTCGTCGAACGACGGTCGCTTGCCTCGGCGCACATCGCCGAACAGCGTGAATTGAGAGACGACCAGAACGGCTCCTTCTATTTCGCGAACGCTTCGGTTCATCTTGCCTTGCTCATCTTCGAAGATGCGCAAGCCGAGAAGCTTCTCGACGATGTACTCACCTGAGGCGGGGTCATCGTTCTTGCCAACGCCCAGCAGCACCAGTAAACCGGGCCCGATCCTGCCTACGACCGATCCGGCAACCGTGACGCTCGCCTGGAGCACTCTTTGCACGACGGCTCTCATGGAAAAGGAGGATACCTTATCGACCTGAGATAGGTGGGTTGCCATCCTGCATCCGCGTAGCGGTCCCTGCTTTGACATTCGCTTGTACGGTACACTTCTGCCTATGGCTGAAGCCGGACGTTCGCGCACGCTGCTCTGGATTTTTCTGGGCTGCGGGGCGCTTGCCGTTTTTTTCTTTCTGATTTTTTCTCTGTTCTTCTTTAGCTTTCGCGGCGGGAATGACGAGATCGAATCGGAGGGCGGCGGGGAGAAGATTGCCGTCATTGATGTCGATGGCGTGATCCTCGAAGCTAAGCCTTTCGTCGATGACCTTCGCCGTTATGCCGACGACTCGTCCATCCATGCCATCATTCTGCGCATCGACTCGCCCGGAGGCGGCGCGGCGGCTTCGCAGGAGATGTACGACGCGGTTCGCCGCGTGCGCGATCAGAAGAAGAAGATGGTGGTCGCGTCCATTCAGACCGTGGGCGCGAGTGGGGCTTACTACATCTCTTCCGGTGCGAACAAGATTTACGCCAATCGCGCCAGCATTGTGGGATCTATCGGCGTGATCGCCGAGTGGGTCAACTACGGCGATCTGCTGCACTGGGCCAAGCTTAAGGAAGTAATCTTCACGGCGGGTGCGCTCAAAGATACAGGCGATCCGGCGCGCGAGATGACTCCGGAAGAGCGCGTGTACATGCAGAGCCTGATCGACGAGATGTATGGACAGTTTGTGCACGACGTCTCCGACGGCCGCCGCCTCAAAGTCGAAGACGTGAAGAGCATGGCCAGCGGACGGGTCTGGACCGGCGAGCAGGCGTTGCCGCTCAAACTGATCGATAAGCTCGGCGGATTCCAGGATGCGGTGGACGATACTGCACGCGCGGTCGGAATCAAGGGCGAGCCGACGCTGGTGCGTCCGGCGCGGGAGCGGCACTCACTCTTCGACATTCTGTTGGGCGACGTGGACCATGTGCTGCCTAGCCGCTTACGTCTCCTCCAGAGGAACACGGGATTCTATTACTTATGGCGGCAGCCGGGCCGGTTGTGAAATCCACAATTGGTCAATTTTTCTCCACTTGACGGATTGCCGCATCTCAGGTGGAATGTACAACTTATGACGAAAGCCGATCTCATCGAAGAAGTCGCCAAAATCACCGATGTCACGCGCCGCGACAGCGAAATCATCGTCGAAACAATTTTCGACAGCATCGTGCACTCGCTGCGCGCCGGCGACAAAATCGAGATTCGCGGATTCGGCAGCTTCCGCACGCGCCAACGCAACTCCCGCGTCGGACGCAATCCCAAGACCGGTGACCGAGTCGATGTGCCGGCGAAGAAGATTCCCTTCTTCAAGCCCAGCAAGGAACTGAAAGACCTAGTGAACACCACGCCAACTTCGACGTCAGCGATGCCAACTTCTGCGCCAGAAGCGGCTCAGTAGAAGAGGCGCGCCGCTCCTTCAATTTCTGCGGGTGATTGGGTTACTTCTCGCTGGGAGACTGCGATTGATGTTTCTGTAATGTCTGAATCTTGGCGATGACTTGCTGTTCCTGCTGGTTCAATCCTAAGGCCTTGTAATTGCGCGCCAGCCCAAGCAGAGGATCTGCTTCATTCGGATGCAACTGTGCCGCCGTGTCGTAAAACCAGATCGCATGCCTGGGATCGTTGTGCTTTTCGTAGATCTCACCCAGAGCCATTTGCGCCTGGTAGAGCTTCGGATCCATTTCTACGGCTTTGCGATATTGTGCGATCGCCTGATCGTCCTGCTTCAGCTGCTCCAGCGCCTGCCCAAGATAAACCTGCCCTAACGCATTCTTCGGCTGGGACGGCAATGTCTTCGTGAGGAGGTCGCGCGCAGCCACAGCATTGCCGGCATTCAGTTCGATGTTGGCCAGATTGTCGGCTGCAAACTCGCTGCTTGGATCTTGCGTTAACAGCGCCTGCAGATAGGGCACAGCTTCGGCGTCGCGATTCTGGTCCATTAGCGCTTCGCTCAAGACTCCGAGCGCATCCGGATCGGAGGGGCGGCTCTTCAGCACCTCACGCACTTCCTTCTCTGCTTGCGCGTACTGCGAATTCTGAATTTGATCGAGTGCGCGCACGAGAAGCGCAATCGGTTCGCTGTGGCGCTTTACGGCGACTGCATACGGCGCCATCAACGCGAGCGGAATAAGAATGCAGAGCCTTCGCAACAGTGGTTGCGATTGCTGGTCAGCCCGTCGAGTAAGGCTGAGAAAAAATCCGATGATCAGTCCGCAGGCGAGTCCACCAAGGTGCGCCGCATTGTCAATGGATCCGTAAATGCCAATCACGAGCGTGAGCAGCGCGCCCTGCACCAGACTGCGCATCGTAGAACGCAACACCGGAGCAGGCAGAGGCAGCCTGCCCAACTTGAGCACGCTGACCATCGCGCCGAGAATTCCCATAATGGCACCGGATGCTCCTGCTCCTACCGCGATCGGATGCCAGTACAAACTCGTGAGCGATGCCGCAATCGTGCAGACAAAATAAATTCCCAAATAGAGATACGGCCCGAGCACCGCCTCGCTCAAAGCCCCCAACACCCAGAGCGCCCACATGTTCATGCCGATGTGCACGATGCCGATGTGCACAAATGCGCCAGTGACAACACGCCACCATTGATGTCCGAGCAGGACTTTCTCGCCCGAGTCTGCACCCCAGCGAAGTAGCTGTGCAGTTGTGGGGCTCGTGGGCGAAACATGCGACGCCACCATCGCGAGATAGACGGCTACGTTCGCGCCGATCAAACCAAACGTCACTGGAAAGCGCACCAGATATTGCTTCAGCGTAGGTCGTGGAGGTCGAGCGAGCTGCGGTTCAGGCTGGCACACAGGACAGAATTGCGATCCATCCGGCGCGAACTTCAATGCGCGCCCGCAGGTTGGACATTCGGGCAATCGAGACTCCTGTGGCGATCATAGCTGATGCTCACAGCCGCAAGACGTAGCGACGTGGCATCTCCATCTCAAGGCGTTCCAGCAGCACATGCAGCAGTACAATAGTGGTGAACTTCACCCCCGAGGACCTGAATTGCCCACTGCCGAATCTCTGGAAGTCAGCACCGAAACCATCGCACAAATCAAACCTATTCGCCGCGCGATTCTCAGCGTTACCGACAAATCCGGGCTCGCCGATTTCGCTCGCGAGCTGGAGCGAGCCGGCGTCGAATTGATCTCGACTGGCGGAACCGCCAAGCTGCTGCGCGACTCCGGCATTCGCGTGAAGGACATCTCCGAGCTGACCGGTTTTCCCGAAATTCTCGATGGACGCGTCAAGACCCTGCATCCGAAGGTCCACGGCGGCATCCTGCACATTCGCGAAAATCAGGCGCATAAAGCCGCAGTCGCAGAGCATGAGATTCTGCCGATCGACATGGTGGTCGTGAACCTGTACGCATTCGAGAAGACAGCGGCGCGGCCAGGCGTTACGTTTGAAGAGATCGTCGAGAACATCGATATTGGCGGACCATCGATGCTGCGTTCCGCGGCTAAGAACTTTCAGGACGTCGCCGTGGTGACCTCTCCCGCAGACTACGCTTTGATCGGCGACGAACTGCGCCATTCCGGGGGACTGTCGCTCGAGACCAAATGGAAGCTGGCGAAAAAGGCGTTCGCCACGACCGCCGCCTATGACAGCGCGATTGCCACGGCGCTCGACTCAATTGACGCTCCCGGCAAGCTGCCGTCAAAAGAGGATTTTCCGCAAACGCTGCGGCTCTTGTTTTCGAAACTTGCTGACCTGCGTTATGGCGAGAATCCGCATCAGCGCGCAGCGGTGTACACCGACGGTTCGCATTTGGGAATTGCCAACGCGCAGCAGCTTCAGGGCAAGGAGCTTTCGTACAACAATCTCGTAGACCTCGATGCCTGCTGGCAACTTTGCCAGGAATTCGATGAGCCAATGTGCGCGATCATCAAGCACACGAATCCCTGCGGGGCGGCAACCGGCGAAAACATTCTGAACGCGTACAAACGCGCGCTAGAAACGGATCCAGTCTCTGCGTTCGGGGGCGTAATCGGCATCAATCGCGAAATTGACGAAGCTGCCGCCGAAGAGATCGCGAAACTGTTCGTTGAAGCGATTGCCGCGCCGAGCTTCTCTGCCGGAGCCCTCGCCAGATTCGCGGCCAAGAAAAACTTGCGTTTGCTTCGCGTTCAAGCCGCCGAGCAAAAGACAGTGCTGAAGCAAGTTTCCGGCGGCATGTTGCTGCAGGATGCCGACGTGCGTCCACTTTCGGCATCGGATTTGAAGATCGTCAGCCAGCGGCAGCCGAGTTCGGAAGAAATGTCCGCTCTCGCGTTTGCCTGGAAAATCTGCAAGCACGTGAAGTCCAATGCCATCGTCTATGCGCGCAATGGCCAGACTGTTGCCGTGGGAGCAGGCCAGATGAGCCGAGTCGATTCCTGCCGCATCGGCGCGCAAAAGGCCGTTCTGCCGCTCCAGGGCACAGTCGCCGCGTCGGACGCCTTCTTTCCCTTCCCCGACGGCGTCGAGGAGATCGCTCGCGCTGGCGCCACGGCAATCATCCAGCCTGGAGGGTCGGTCCGGGACAAAGAAGTCATCGAGGCCGCCGACCGTCTCGGACTGGCAATGGTGCTTACCGGGGTACGGCACTTCCGTCACTGATCCCTGCGACTTACGATTCGGCTCAGGCGTACAATCTACATGGGGATTTGCGTCTTTTGCACCGCCTGATTTTGGCGCAAGCGCGCGGGCTTAGTCCCGAATACCTGCATCAAAATTAGAGCGGATGCCAAGCTGCCACTTTTGCATCCAATCCATGGAGACGGAAGCTTCTCTCACCAGCACAATGATTAAGTTTGGAGTACGCCTGCTGTCCTTCGCTCTGGCCGCCGCGTTGGCGGGATTTAGCCAGACTTCCACAAACCCCGCGACTACTCCTTCGGTTCAGCAAGCTCCGAATCCGCAGTCTCCGCAGAAAACGCATCCGCCGGACACGGTGGCTCCTCCGGCCAAGTCCGGTCGCGGCACAGGAGCTTCGACAGCGGCATCCAGTTCAACCGCGAAGGCTCCTGATCGCGCTGATGCGTACTACCACTATGCTCTGGCGCACATGTATGAAGAAATGGTCTCGATGTACGGCCATTCCGAATACGCCAGCAAAGCGATTGACGAATACAAGCTCGCGCTCCAGGACGATCCCAATTCGGAAGAGCTGAACGCCGGCCTTGCCGACCTGTATTTCAAGACGGGTCACATTCGCGACGCGGTCACCGAAGCGCAGGACATTATTAAGCGCGATCCTAATAATCTTTCCGCGCGCAAGCTGCTGGGACGCATTTACCTGCAATCGTTGGGCGACACGCAGGCGGGCACGCAGTCTTCAGAAGTCCTGAAGCTGGCCATTGATCAGTTCAGCGAAATCGTGCGCCTCGAGCCCGATAACGTGGACGACCATCTGCTTCTCGGGCGGCTCTACATCATCGACAAAGATCTGGTAAAGGCCGAAGCGCAATTCAAGGCGGCGCGGCAGATTCAGCCTGATTCGGAAGAAGCGGTCATCAATCTGGCGTATCTGTACAACGAAGAAGGCGACACGAAGAAAGCCGTCGAGACGCTGCAATCGCTGCCCGGCGATCAGCGCAGCGGCAAGCTCTACGCGGTGCTGGGATACACCTTCAATCAGCAGCACGAATACAAGCGCTCGATCGACGCCTATCGGCACGCGCTCGATCTCGACAAAGATAATCTCGACGCGCAACGCGGTCTCGCTGATGCTCTGCTCAGCGATAACCAACTCGACGCTGCGCTGGCGCAGTACAAGCAGCTTTCCGATTCCGATCCGCAGGACGCGCAATCGTATCTACGCATCTCCGAGATCTATCGCCGCGAAGGCAACTTTACTGATGCAATGGCCACGCTGAAAAAGGCCGACGCGCTGGTCCAGGATTCCCTCGAAGTTCCCTACAACGAAGCGCTGATCGACGAGGCCCAAGGCAAGTTCGAGGAAGCCATTGGTCTGCTGCAAGGGCTGATCGATAAAACTTCCAAGCCGATCGCCAGCTATACCGATAGCGAGCGCAACAATCGTTCCGTTTTCCTCGAGCGGCTGGGATCGCTGTATCGCGAGAACGGCAACAACCAGCTCGCAATCGACACGTTCAAGCGCATGCTCGATTTGGGTGACGACAGCGCCGAGCGCGGTTACAGCCAGATCATCGACACGCAGCGCGAAGAGAAGCAATGGAATCAGGCCACGCAGACCGCGCAAGACGCGGTAAAGGCGCTGCCGAACGATCATTCCATGCGCCTGGTGCTCGCTGGACAGCTCGCCGATAACGGCCATCCGGACGAAGGCATCAACATGGCCAAGTCCGAGATCAAGGGCGGTCCTGGGGATCGCGATGCTTATCTTGCGCTCTCGCAGATTTACGCGCGCCTGCGCCGCTGGCCCGAAGCGGAAGACGCGCTGAACAAGGCCGACGCGCTCTCCAGCAAAGCCGACGACAAGAAGTATGACAACTTCCTGCGAGGCTCCTATTACGAGCGCCAGAAAAAATATGACGCTGCCGAAGAGATGTTTAAGAAGGTCCTCGCCATCGATCCTCGCGATGGCGCCACGTTGAACTATCTTGGCTACATGCTCGCCGATCGCGGCGTGCGTCTCGAAGAAGCGCTGAGCTTCATCAAGAAAGCCGTGCAGCAGGAACCGCAGAATGGCGCGTATCTCGATTCGCTGGGATGGGCCTACTTCAAGCTCGGCCAATATGACATGGCCGAAGCCACGCTCCACAAAGCGATGAACCGCATCGGCAACGATCCCACGGTGCACGACCACATGGGCGAGGTCTACGCCAAAACCGGACGCCTGAAGCTAGCCGCCGCCCAGTGGGAACGCGCGCTCGAAGAGTGGAACCGCTCCCTGCCGGCCGACGTGGAAAACAACGACATTGCCCGCGTGCAGAAGCAGCTCGAAAGCACGAAAGTCAAACTAGCCAAGCAGGAAGGCGCAAGCGCAAAAGAGTAGCCGGACGTCATTTTTCAAGCTTTCCGACCGAGAACGCCGCGCTATGCGCGGCGTTTTTGTTGTTTCGCCGAACCTGAGAATTCCCTCAGAACAGGGAAATTAGCAGCGCATTCACTAGTCACGAATTGTGACAATCTCAAATTTGGTGCAGGATGTTGTTTGTCTTCAGCTGACTAGCCAGGGCACCTGGCCGCGAGGCTGGCTGGGCTGAGGGAATTAACAGGGAAAGAGCAGGGAAGAGGGCAATTTCACACCTAAATGGCTCATTTTCAAACCGATAGCTCGAAGCTGTGGGGCGGGTTGCGATGGGCTGAGCGAATGGATTAGGGAAAGAACAGGGAATTTTGGCCTTGTCTCAGTATGGGGGTGCTAAGTCGTTGGGCAGCGTACATATATCGACATTTCAGCCCGGAGGGAATCTGGATAGCAACCACTGGAGGTACGAGTACTGAGTTCCTTTTTTTGCGACAGTTGATCGATGTAGATCGCACTGCGAGACTAACTTTCTTTAGAGCTCAACTCTCACCCATTCCCTACCGGGAATGATACTGACTTTGGTCTTCGGCTTGCACTTGGGACCCTCGAAAATCGGACACACACAGAGGCTCAAGCGAATGCGCCCTTAAAGGCGACCGCAATGTGCCACCCGTTCGCTACCGCGAACGGTACTGACCCAGCTCCTGCGCTCGTTGGTGCATCGCTGATTCAGTTTTCCCGCCGAACAAAAAAAGCGGCAGTCGAAGCTGCCGCGTTTCCAATCTGATTCAAGTTCTTAGAAGCTGACTCGAACACCCAACTGAATCTGCCTGGTCGAGTAAGCGAAGTTGCTGTTGGCGTTCGTGGGAGTTCCATATACGCCGTTGCTAAATTCGAGGGTTGGCGTCTTCACTCCATTTAGCGTTTCCGTGCTGAGGAAGTACGCCGTCGTGCTGACGCCGGTCACGTTGAAATGGTTGAACAGGTTGAACGCCTCTCCGCTAAGCTCCACGTTGTACCGGTCGCGGAACTTCACGTTTTTCGAAAGCTTCAGATCGACGACGGACGTGTTCGGCTGGCGGAAGAGGTCGCGACCGAATCCCGGCACGCGGAAATCGCCGCCGGAACCGTTGATGCCGCCTCCCGACAGACCACCGGTAACACTCCCGGAGCTCTTGACGGAGTACGGCAATCCGTTCTGCCACTGGTAAATGGGAGCGAGCTGCCAGCCGTTCGTCAGCTGCCCCAGCCAGCCGTTCATGTGCCAGGGCGACTCGGCCACCGCGTTGAAGACGAAGCGCAGAGGCACGTTGGTCAGCGAGTTGCCGTAATCGGCCGCGATGTCGAACGGCACAAGCAGCGAGTTCGTTTGATCGAACGTCTGATTGTTAACACCGTCATCCAGCGCGTGCGACCAGGTAAAGTTCGTGCTGAATTGCACATGCTTGTTCATGCGGTGATTCATCTGCAGAGCCAGCGCGTTGTAATTCGAGCTGGCGCCGCTGAAGATATCCGTCATAGCCCCAAACTGAGCATTCGGACGCTTCGTAAAGATCGGTATCGTAATCGTTGATGAAGTGATCGGGCCAGCTGCAGGAGCGCCGCAAGACGATGGTGTACTTCTCGCCCCGCAAACCGTGTACGTCACCGAACTTGTGGACGGGCTGATATTGATGTCCCCGAAATCCGGCAGGTGACGGCCCAGAGCGCCGAGGTAGCTGACCGAAACCACCGTGTTCCAGCCAATTTCGCGTTCCACGCTGAGATCCATTTCTTGGATCTCCGGCATCTGGAAGTTCGAATCGAAGAACGCGATATTTCCGCCGGTGGTGGACGCAGTGGGTGAGGTGGTCACAATCTGCGGGAACAGTGGCGCACCCGCGGAGGTCGGACTAAACCGGAAGCTGAACTGGCTTCCCGGCATTCCGGTGCTCGTCAGCGCGCTAAAGATCGTGGAGTTGATCACGCGGCCGTAATACATTCCCCATCCGCCGCGCACAGAGGTCTTGCCGTCGCCAAATGGATCATAGGCGAAGCCTACGCGCGGCCCAAAGTTATTCTTGTCGCTCGGGAACTGGCCAGTTTGAGGCGCGGCCGGATTCACCAGATTGCTGAACGGGCTCGGCAACTGCTCATACTCCCAGCGCAACCCCGCGGAAATGGTAAGACGTGGAAACATTTTCCAGTCGTCCTGCCCGAAGAAGGCGTAATCATTGGTGGCGAACTGGAATCCCAAGGGACCGAACGCCTGGCTGAAGCTGCTGTAGCAAGGCCCTGGAGCCGTTGTTTTGTTGGCAAGCGTTACGGTGCAACCGTTGGCTTTAGTGAGATCGGTGAAATAGTCGATCAGTCCGGTGCTGGCGCCGTAATTATAGGAACCGAACTGAGTGGCCAAGTTCTCGCTCAGATCGTGGACGTGGGTGTAGTCCACGCCGAACTTCATGCTGTGATTTCCGCGCTGCCAGCTCACGGTATCGGCATACTGCTGCCGCTTCTCATCGGGGAAGTGTGGACGGGTCAAGAACGTCGGCACGCCGAACTCAAAGCCATTGGGAATGCTGGTTACGTCCGGAGGCAAGCCGAGAGGATTCGTATAGCCCGGAAACAGAGGCGAGTGCACCAGGTTCGCCAATTCGTAGGCGCTGGGGTCCTGCGGATTCTCGTATTCGAAATCGCGCCCGTACTGCACGCGCACTTCGTTGGCAATCGTGTTGGTGAGAAGCGTGTCGAACTTCGCTACGCCCCATGTGTCTTTTACGAAATCATTGCCGAAGCTGTGGTTGCCGCGCGTGTTGTTGGTCTGCGTCTGAATTCCTGACGGTGAGGCCCAGCGCATGCGGTTCACTTCCAGCGATACGTGGTTCTTCTCATTGATCTGCCAGTCCGCTTTCGGGAACCAGATGTATTGTTCGCCGGTACGCGGCACGGTGCCTAGCATCGAAGTGAGGGCGTTCAGATCGGTGTTGTAAAGGCTCTGCGCCTGCGCAGGAGTCACGCCCAATCGAGTGGCGAACGTGTTGATCGTCGTCGCGGTAGGCGCAGCAAAGAAGTTGGTCGGGTTACTTGGAGAGGCCACTCCCGGGAAGTTGTGATCGTACCAGTCATAGACGAAGTAAAAGAACAGCTTGTCCTTCAGGATCGGTCCGCCGATTCCGATGCCGGCCATCTTGCGCCAGTCTTTCGGCTTGACGACGGTTTGCGTGAAGACTCCCGGTGAAGTCTGAACCGGAACCAGCGTGAACGGATTCTTCGATCCCCAATCGTTGTCGCGATCATAGAAGTACATATCGCTGTGGAACTGGTTGCTTCCGCTCTTGGTGACGGTATTGACCACGCCACCGGCCGAGCGTCCATATTCCGCCGAGTAGTTCGACGTATTCACCTGGAATTCCTGAATTGCCGGAAGCGGGGTAGAGTAGCCCGCGCGCGTGCGTCCGCGCTCTTCGGAGAAGAAGGCCTGATTGTTGTCGGCGCCATCGACGGTGTTGTTGTTGAGCAGCGTGCTCATGCCCCGGAAGCTGACCAGGCCGAATCCGTTGGAGTCATTCACCACGCCAGGCGTAAGAACGGAAAACGCAGACCACCGTCCGCCATTGATGGGCAAGTTATCAATCTGAGTTTGATCGACGGTTGGCGCGAAATCTGCTGAAGTTGTGTTGATCTGCGGAGCTTCCGCCGTCACATTCACGGTCTCGGTCCCAGTTCCCACGGCTAAACGCGGCGAGACATCGGTCAGGCTGCCGACCGTGACGATCACCTGCTGGGACTTATACGCAGCAAATCCGGAGGCGTTGATCGTGACGGTGTAAACGGCAGGCTGCAGTCCGGTCACACGGTAATAGCCGGAACCATCGGAGGTCGCCTTCTTTTCGGCGTTGGTTCCATTGTTATGCACGAGGACGCTCGCGCCGGGCACGGCTGCGCCATTCGCGTCGTAGACGGTGCCGCCGATTGCGCCATTGGTGGTGGACTGGGCTAGAGTGCCGATGGAGGCGAAAAGAAGCAGCGCAGAAATCGACAGCAGCGAAAGCAAGCGGCCTGTCCAGGGGCGATTCCCAAGCCGGTTGCGACAAGAAAACGGCATAGTTATCTCCTAAACTGCAAGATCAAGAATTTGGGCAAAGGAAGACTGCGCATCCTGTCGGCATACGCCACCGATTGGCAGCATGTCCTTCTACTGGGGGAAGTAAGTACAGGAGAGTAGCATTACCCGAATGATTATTTCCAGACCCGAATTCACTTAACCCGCATAAAATTTCGCGGGCGTTCATCCCTGCTGCGAACTTGGTGCACCCCGCTGACTGCTCAAGCGTGAGGTGGGAGCCCCCGCATTTATGCGGAGGAAGGCGGACTTGAGTCCGCCGGGAAAAAGGGTGCTTGTGATGGGGCTTTAGCCCCGGTTCCGGCGTGAAGCGCAAAATCAAGTGGGAGATAAAAGTCCGTGGCTGAAGCCACATTCAAGGAGCGAGCGCAGTTGCCGCGAGGCCTAAAGGCCTCGCTCCCCCGCATAAATGCGGGGGCTCCCTCCAACAACAATCCATTCCCGGCTTGCGGCTTCTTCGCTCCCGCCCGGGAACTGCCTTTCGTACGAAACAAATTCTCTTAAGATTCCGTAAACTCTAAGGTAGTTCTCCGTCTCTTCTTAAATGAACATCAACGAGGCCATGCGCATCGCCCTCCAGTCGTTATGGGCGAACAAGCTCCGCTCGGTGCTTACGCTGCTCGGAATCGTGATTGGCGTGTCCTCTGTGATTGCCGTGGTCACATTCGTGAACGGTATTAATTCTTATGTCGCCGAAAAGGTCTTCAATCTGGGAGCGGACGTCTTCATCGTCGGCAAGAGCAAGACGGTGATCACCAATCTCGACGACTACCTGGTCGGACAGCGGCGAAAGAATCTCGAGCTTTCGGATTTTCAGGCTGTAAGGGATCAGTGCACCGCTTGCAAGGCTGTCGGCGCTTCGCTCTTCAGCCAGAACGGGAAAGTGAAGTTCTCGCAGGCGTCGAGCACGGACACGCAAGTACGCGGCTGGACGCCTTCGATGGCACCGATTTACAACCTCGAAGTCGTGAATGGCCGCAGCATCACCGAAGCCGACGAGCGCTCGGCGTCACCCGTTGTCGTGATTGGCAATGACATCCTCGATAATCTAATCGGCGCCGCGGATCCCATCGGCAAAGAGCTTCGCGTGGACGGCGTTACCTACACAATCATCGGCGTGGGCAAAAAAGAAGGCAAAACCCTCGGCCAGAGCCGCGACAACTGGGTGATGATGCCGATCAGCACCTTCGAGCGCAAATACGGCGCGCACAACAACAGCGTAACCATCTGGGGCAAGGGCTATGGCGTCGGCACGGCGATGACGAACGCGATGGATCAGGTGCGCGTAATCCTGCGCACCCGCCGGCACGATGCGCCTGACGCGAAGGACAGCTTCGAGATCTCGACCAACGACACGTTTATCAGCCTGTGGTCGAGCATTAGCCAGAATTTCTTCCTGGTCACCATTGCGATTGCTTCGATTTCGCTAGTCGTCGGCGGCATCGTGATTATGAACATCATGCTGGTCTCGGTAACCGAACGAACGCGCGAGATCGGCATTCGCAAAGCGCTGGGCGCGCGGCGCAGCGACGTGTTGAGGCAGTTTTTGATTGAGTCCGGCACGATGGCGCTGGTGGGCGGGCTGATTGGTACTATTGGCGGCATTGTCGTGGCGAAAACCGTCACCCTGCTGATCGGGATGCCCTCGGCAATTGCGCTGTGGGCTGTGATCGCCGCGCTGGTAGTCTCAGCAGGCGTAGGAATTTTCTTTGGCGTATATCCGGCGAGAAAGGCCGCGATGCTGGACCCGATCGTGGCGCTGAGGTCGGAGTTGTAGAGGCAGGTTACAGGGAACAGGTTACAGGGAACAGACGGGGGCAAGTTTACGGAGGGAACAGTTTAGAGAGAAGGCTGAATTTGCCTTTACTGTAACCTGTTCCCTGTAACCTGTAACCTGCATTAAACATGCAAGGTCGCGACTATCTCGATACCGTTCGCATGGCGATGGACACCATCGTCAAGAACAAGCTGCGCTCCGCGCTGACCGTGCTGGGCATTGTCATCGGCGTGATGACTGTTATTGGCATTTCGTCGGTGGTGCGCGGATTGAACGCGACTATCCAGCAGCAGGTCGCCGAACTCGGATCGAACGTCGTCTGGGTCTATCGCTTTGACGTGTTCCAATTTGGGAGACCTTCGCCCGAGCTGCTCACACGTAAAGAGCTGAGCATGGAAGATGCGCTGGCTCTTCAGGACTTGCCGCATGTCGAGGCTGTGACCGCCGGCGTACGGTATGTGAATCCCATCTTCCAGGTCGGCACCTACGCGGTGAAGTACAAGGACCACAAGGCCACGAACACGATTCTCGAAGGCGATCTGCCGGCGACGAAAGACGTGTATGACATCAGCCTGAAAGAAGGACGCTTCTTCACGCAAAGTGAAGACGATCGCCGCTCCAACGTGATCGATCTGGGTTATGACACTGCCGAGGAGTTGTTCGGCGACGAACCTGCCGTGGGCAAGGAAATCAATATCGAAGGCGAGCTGTTCACCGTGATCGGCGTCGCCGACAAGCGAAAGTCAGGCATCGGCGGGGGCAAGAATCCGGACGACAACATCGTCTACTTCCCGATTCACACCTTCCGCAAGCTGCATCCCGAGCTGAAAGATCACTGGATTAGCGTGAAGGCCGACTCGCAGCAGAACGTTGATGCGGTGAAAGACGAAATCCGCGAGGTGCTGCGCCGGCGCCGGCACGTAAAGTTCAATCAGCCGGATAATTTCGCGATCTTCACGCCCGACGCGCTCTCCGATCTCTGGGGACAGCTTACCGGCGGCATCTTCGTCTTCATGTTCGCCGTTTCCAGCGTCGGGTTGATGGTCGGCGGAGTCGGCGTGATGAACATCATGCTGGTCTCCGTCACCGAGCGCACGCGCGAGATCGGCGTGAGGAAGGCGATCGGCGCGACTAAGCGCAACATCCTGTTTCAGTTCACGCTGGAAGCGATCACCCTTTGCGCTGTAGGCGGCATCATCGGCATCATCATCGGCGGCATCATCACGTGGGCCATACGCGCAGCGTTCTCCGCGCTGCCGGCGACGATGTCCGCGTTCTGGACGATCGCGGCGTTTTCAGTCTCGTGCTCGATCGGATTGCTGTTCGGTATTTATCCCGCATGGAAAGCGGCGAATTTGGACCCGATTGAGGCGTTGCGGTACGAGTGAGGCTGCTCTTCCCATACTCTGTCATCCTGAGCGAGGGCGAACGCCCGAGTCGAAGGACCCCGCTAAAGATCGGGTTATAGATGGGGTTTTCCAATTCCACGACTGCACTGTGGTTTATGAGCGGCGAGCTTGGCCGTAGAAAATTGACCGGCGGCAATTCTAAATCTGCATCTCGGGGGTCCTTCGACTCGGGCGTTCGCCCTCGCTCAGGATGACAAGGTTCGGGGAAAGGATGAAAGGCCCAATCACCCGATCACGAAATCACCAAATCGCGAAATGACCTTATCCCACCCAATGCCGCGTGATGTAGTCGCTGGTGGTGAGGACCATGAGAATGGAGAGGAAGAACAGGCCGCAGCCGATGACAAGGGCGATCATGCGGGGAGAGTACTTCACGTGCATGAAGAACAGGATGACGAGACTGGCTTTGGTGAACGCGATCAGCAACGCGATGATGGGATTGAAGATGCCGAAGTCGCCGAATGAAGCCCACGCCGTAAGGCCGGTAAAGACGATCAGGATCGCCCAGATCAGGACGTAGATTCTTGGCGCCACAATGTGTCCACCATGAGTTGTTGCCATCTCTCCCCCTTGGAGCTATCAGCTTCCAGCTCCCAGCTAAATAGGTTTTAGCTGGCGGCTGGAAGCTGGTAGCTGGAAGCTTTCTTCAATGCATCTGCGGCGTTCGACTAATCAAATACAACAGCGGAAACAAAAATATCCAAATGATATCGACGAAGTGCCAGTACAGGCCGAAGTTCTCGATCATCGTGTAATGATGCGGCGGGAACGCTCCGCGATACGCTTTCCAAATCAGTGCCAGCAGAATGCCGACGCCGATGCACATGTGCAGCGCGTGCATGCCGGTCATCAGGAAATACAGCGAGAAATAAATTGAGGTCTGGCTGGCTACATCGGCCGGAACCGGAGCTTCTCCCGGACGCTCCGGATCGACGAAGTGGAAGTTCGCGCCGGGCACATGATGCTCGACCCACTTGTCGTGATATTCCACTCCCTTAATTCCCAAAAAGACCAAACCGAGAAGAAGAGTAGCCGTAAGGAAAAAGATCAACAGCTTGCGCGCGCCGATCGCGGCGCTGTGGACGGCCATAGCCATCGTCAAGCTGGAGCAGATCAGCACGGCCGTGTTGATCGTTCCCAGAACGATCGAGATCGAATTGCTGCCGGCGACGAACGCCGGGTAATACAGATTGCGGTAGATGAGGTACGCGCCGAAGAGGCCGCCGAAGAACATGATTTCGGTGACGAGGAAGATCCACATCCCGAACTGGGCAACGTCCTTCTGCTGCTCGAGCGTGTCAAACTGCTCGTGCAGGGACTCGGGGTGATGATGCGGCGCTGCCAACGTGGTAGTGTCGCTAGCCAACTTCTACCTCCTCTTGCAGCAGGCTCTCGTAATCGTACGCTTCCTGCGTGACGACCGGCGTCTCGTGGAAGTTATGCGCGGGCGGCGGCGAATCGGTGGTCCATTCGAGTCCCGTCGCGCGATACGGGTTCTTGCCCGCGACCTCTCCGTATTTCAGCGACCACAGCATGTAGAACATCGGCATCAGCAAGCCGACCGCGAGCACCGACGCGCCGGCGCTCGACAGCACGTTGAGCACCTGATACTCCGGCGGATAGCTGTGATACCGGCGCGGCATGCCCATGTAGCCGAGCACGAATTGCGGGAAGAACGTGAGGTTGAATCCGATGAACGTGATCAGGGCAGCCAGCTTCGCCGCCGCTTCGGGATACATTTTGCCTGTGATCTTCGGCCACCAGAAATGCAGGCCGGCAAGATACGCGAGCAGCATGCCTCCGACCATCACGTAATGGAAGTGCGCGACGACGAAGTAGGTGGCGGTCACGTGCATGTCCACGCCAATCGCGGCGAGGAACAGGCCGGTCAAGCCTCCGATGGTAAACAGGCCGATGAAGCCGAGCGCGTAGAGCATCGGCGTATCGAAGTGGATCGAGCCTTTGTACATCGTCGCTGTCCAGTTGAAGACCTTGATCGCGGACGGAATGGCGATGATGAAGGTCAGGAGCGAGAAGACCAGCGCGGAGTACGTAGAAATTCCGGCGACAAACATGTGATGCGCCCAAACCAGGAAGCCGAAGACTCCGATGGCCATACTGGAGAAAGCGACCGCGCTGTAGCCGAAGATGCGCTTGCGCGAGAAGCACGGAATGATCTCGCTGATCACGCCGAATCCCGGCAGGATCATGATGTACACCGCCGGATGCGAGTAGAACCAGAACATGTGCTGGAAGAGCACGGGATCGCCGCCGAGCGCGGGATTGAAAATCCCAATATGGAACGCGCGTTCGACCGCAACCAGAATCAGCGTGATGGCAAGCACCGGCGTCGCCAGCACCTGCACCACGCTCACCGCGTACATCGACCATACAAACAGCGGGAGCCGAAACCAGGTCATGCCCGGCGCGCGCATACGGTGCGTAGTAACGATGAAGTTCAGTCCGGTGAAGATTGAAGCAAAGCCGGCGATCATCACGCCCAGCGCCGCCGCGACTACGTGCGTGTTCAGGTAACCGGTGCTGAGAGGCGTGTAGAAGGTCCAGCCGGTATCGACGCCGCCGCTGATGTAAGCGGAGAAGGTGAAGCAGGCGCCGATCATGAAGATGTACCAGCTCGCCAGGTTCACTTTGGGAAACGCGAGATCGCGCGCCCCGATCATCATCGGTAAAACAAAGTTGCCGAGCACGGCCGGAATCGACGGCACCAGGAAGAAGAAGACCATGGTGATGCCGTGCATCGAGAACAACTTGTTATAAACGTCGGATTGAAACAGGTCCGGCTGCGGCGTCAACAGCTCCAGGCGCATCATGATCGCCATCAATCCTCCGTAGAGGAAGAAAGAGGTGATGGAGACCAGATACATGATCGCGATCCGTTTGTGGTCCTTGGTCAGGAACCACGACTTGACTCCATAGCTGGCGTTCAAGTACGTATCGCGCGGCATTTCTAGCGCGGCCGGACTTATGGTTGCGGTACTCATTGCTGCTGTTCCCCTTGTGGTGCTTTGGGCTTACTGGTCGTGCTGGGCTTTGCTGGAGCGGCGGCGCTGCCATTGCTCGGTGTGACCACCTGGCGCGGCGCGGGCTCCTTCGACGACGGCTCCTGCGCATTCTCGGTGACGGGAACGGCGCTGGTGCGTGGCATCACGATCGTGTTGGTGCCGGGCTTCATTACGTCGATTCCCTGCTGAATCTTGTTCAGGTTCACCGGCGGCTCCTGCTGCGTGTTGGTCTGCAGTTGCAGGAGCTGTCCGTTGTAGGTGAGCGACTTGATGTACTCGATCAGCTCAATCATCTCGTCTTCGTTGAGCTGGCCCTGGAACGTCGGCATGATGTTCTGGTAGCCATAGACGATCTTGGCGCTCGGATTCAAGATCGACTCGCGGATGTAGCTGGCGTCAGCCGTCACCGTCTGGTTTTCGGACGTGCGCACTGTGGTGTTGTACAGGTTGTAGAGGTTAGGAGCGCGCGCGTTGTCCGCGCCGGTATGACACGTCGGACATCCCATCGATGCGAAGACGTTTTGCCCCAGCGTCGCCAGCGACCCGAAGGCGCCGGATCCGCGCAGCCACGCTTCATAGTCGTCGGGCGACATGGCGTAAACTTCGCCGACCATGGCCGAGTGGTTGGTCCCGCAATACTGGTTGCAGAACAGATGATAAACACCGGGTTTCGTCGCTTCGAACCAAACCGTTGTGTACCGTCCCGGCAACACGTCGTATTGAGCGCGAAACGCGGGCACAAAGAAGTCGTGGATCACGTCCTGGGAGATCAGCGTCATACGCACCGGGCGCCCGACCGGCACGTGCAGGTTATCGATTTCGCGCTGCCCGCCGGGATGCTGGAACTTCCACATCCACTGCTTGCCCACGCCGTAGATGTCCATGGACGTCTTCGGCGGGTGCATTTCCTGAAAGAAGAGGATGCCGCCCCAGGCGAAGATGATCATGGCGATGCCGAGCGGGACGATCGTCCAGAAGATCTCGAGCGGAATCGAGCCGTGGATCTGCACCGGCACCGGATGGCGCTCTTTGCGATACCTGATCGAAAAGACGAGGATCAGCAGGAAAACCAGAGTGGTAAAGAAAATGGTCACGCCCAGGATGAAGTAGAAGAGTGCGTCCACCCTGGGGGCCATCGTCGATGCCGATTCTGGAAACAACGGAAAGAAATTAGGAAGCATGATTTATGTCAGTCAAAACAAGCTGCGAAGCCCCGAAGCCGCGAAGCTTCGAAGCTAAACCCCAATCTGAAACTGCAAAGCCCGAACCACGAAGCTCAAGCCGAATTTCATAATAATGATGTTCTAAAACCATCGCGTTCGGAACTCGCTTCTTTTGCAGACCTCTCGCCATTTCCTATTGCCCATCGACGAAGCCCTAAAAACCTCGCTCAGCAAGCTCCGGGGCTTCGCGGCTTCGCAGCTTCGGAGCTGCCTTTCTACGCGCTCGCCTTTTTCGCGCGCACATCGCGTCTGGCCATCGTAAAAATAAAGCCTCCGAGCACAAGCACAGTCACAATCGCCGAGAGACGCAAAATGCGCATGGTGATCGCGCCGTAGTGTCCCGTTTCGGGATCGTAGTGATAGCAGTACAGCACCACGGCGTCCACTACAGTTCCAATATGGTTCTTCGACGCCTGAATCAGGCCCAGGCGCAAATCGCGCGGCGAGTAATCGATGCCGTAGTAATACTGCGACATGCGCCCATCGGGCGTAACGATCTGAATGCCGCTCGCGTGCGCGTACTGCTGAATTTTAGGATCGTACACATAGCGGAAGCCCACGGCCTTCGCGAGCTGCTCGATCTGATCTTCTCTGCCCGTGAGGAAGTGCCAACCCTGGCTCGCAGTCGGCCGCTGATACCGCTGCATATAAACTTGTTTGGTTTTGAAGGCAATGTCCGGCGTCTCACGCGGGTCGATACTCACGGTGACGACATTGAATTCTTTGCCCGCGTCGAAGGTCAGGACATTGAGCGCGCTCGCAATCCCGCTCAGCACCTGCGTGCACAGCATCGGACAGCGGTAGTAGACCAGCGACAAAATCACCGGCTTCGAGCCAAAGTAGTCGCCCAGCTTCACGTCTTTGCCGTACTCATCTTCAAATTGCAAATTCAAAGGAAGCTGCTGGTTGAGGTGCTGATCAATTCCCACTTGCTGCAAAATCCGAGGACGCTGATCCTGACGCTGGTAGGCGTCAGAAGGAATCGTCGCGCTGGCGGCGCTAGAATCCTGCTGCGCCGTCGCGCAGATGGAGCACGCGAGAACAGCTACGCACAAAGCCCCGAAGCTCCGAAGCCCCGAAGCCCCGAAGCTAAACCGCAAACCAGCTACGAAGCTGCGAAACCGCGCTGCAGAACCGAATCTTCGAATTGACCTAACCGCCGTACTGCTCACAACTGCACTCCTTTTAGCTGCTAAGCTTCCTCATCGTCCCGCTCGTGCCGCTGCTTTCTTCACGCTCACTTGCAAACCGAGCAGCATTCGATTTACTTCGGCGACGCTGACGTTCAACTTTTCGTGCTCTGAGTCTCCGATATAACCTAAATCCCTGCTGAGCAGGAGCTGATACTCAAGTTCCGTTAACGATCCCAGAGCGATCGCTAGAAATCTCGCGAATTCCACATCGCCATCACGACCGCGACCTTCCGCGATATTCGATCCCACGGAGACAGCGCACCGTCTCATCTGCGCAACCAACCCGTAGATCTCTTCACGCGGGAATTTAGAGGTCGCGCGATAGACCGCGAGTGTCAGCTCGTGAGCCTTCTGCCAAACCTTGAGATCGTGAAAGTTACTCATAAAAACCAGCCCCGAAGCCCGGAGCTGCGAAGCTCCGAAGCTAACACCTAAGCTTCGCGGTCTTTAGTTCGCGTTACCAGCACTACTTTTCGAAACTCTTCAACCGATCGATCTGCGGCCACATCCGGGCCCTAAACCCCCCGAGGACCAAGCTCCGGGGCTTCGCAGCTTCGGGGCTGGTTCATCTCTCCTTCAACGGCGACCCGCGCTGCTTATTATGCGAGCTGCCGATCGACGGCCTCACAATTCCCGTGCTCTCTGCCTCAGTCGGCAACTGCGCTCCCGGCGCTAGCGCCATCGATGGCAATCCTTTCTGCACGACTGCCTGCATCGCGGCATCGATCGGGATATTCACCTTGCCGGTCTTTTTGTCCAAAACAAAATACTGGCCCAGATACACGTCTTCAGCTTCGCGCATCAGTCCCAAGTCGCGCGCATCGTCAGTCTGCAACCGCGGTTGCGGGAAGCGCGTGACGCGAACTCGCTGCTCCGCGTCAGACAGCTCCATCGACGCGCCGCCATGCGCGCGATTCTCCGGCGTTTGCAGTTTCTTTGCGGCCTGATCCACTTGCGTTTCTTCGCTTCGCACCCAGGGGTCGCGCATGTCCTGACGGTCTTGCTCGAGCGCGTAACGCGTGGCAAATTTGAACGCGCCAATCAGGACCACGAAGATCACGATGCCGCAGAACATCAGCGTAACGATGAACGCGACAATTCCGGTGATGCTGATGTCGGTGTGCTCGTGCCGCGCATTCGGGTCGGCGATGTGCGTCTCGACGCCTTGCTGGTGGAGCGGCTTAGGCGGTTGCATGTTCAGGCTCCAATAGCTCTTCGAGCTGCAAGTCGTAGGACACCAAAATCGGCCGCGACTTCAGGCTGCGAATAAAGAAGAACGTCCACAGGCCGCCAATCGCGCAGGTAGAAGCCAGGTACATCCAGTTGAAACTCCACTGATTCTGGTGGCTCAGGAAGCTGGGTTCGACTTCCCAGTAAATATCGAGCATGCGCACGACGATGATGCCCACGCAGAACGGAACCATGAATCCTGGCTGCTTCTTCAAGCGGCGAGAGAGCAGCAGTGTAAACGGTATCGCGAACTCGACAAGGATCAGGAACCGCGAGTAGTTCATCCATCCGCCCGCCAAGCGGTTCATGTACCAGTTGATCTCCTGCGGCAGGTTGCCCGACCAGATGATCAGCCACTGCGAGAACGAAGTGTAGGCGTAGAGCATCACGAAGGCCAGCATCAGCTTGCCGAGATCGTGCAGCTCGGTCTTGCGCAGCATCGAGCGTATCGGCTCTTCGCCCGAGAGCAGCAGGACCGTCATGATCGAGATCGCGAGTGCCATCATCCCCTGGCCGGAAAGGAAGATCAGGCCGTAAATCGTCGAGAACCAGGTCGCATCGAGCGACATGACCCAATCCATGATGGCGAACGTCATCGTGAGCGCATACATCACCAGGCCGACACCGCTGCGGTTTTCGAGGTGCCGCTGATAATCCCACTTCGTCGGGTCCTGATCGCGCTGAATCGACCACTTGCGCAGCGTCGAGGAGAACCACCACCACATGAAGAAGTAAAACGGCCAGCGCAGCCAGAAGAACGTCGGATTCAGGTAAACCCAAGCTTTGTTGTTGATGATCCGCTGCGCGTCCCAGGGAAGCATGTCGTAGCGCGGATGCGTCCAGGGAAACAGGTGATTCATTCCCAGCCCGATCGGCAGCCACAAAATAAAGAGCAGCGGGAATTGCGCGCAGCCGGCTTCGAGAATGCGGCGGATAATCAGTCCCCACTTGCCGGCAGAAAGATGGTTGACCATCAGCAGCGCCATGCAGCCGAGGCTGGCGCCGGTCCACAGGACGAATCCGGCAAGGTAAGCGCGGAAAAAATGATCGAGCGCGTTGGTCCCGACAAACGCTCCGATGATCAGCGCGATTGTCCCCAGGCCAAAGACCACGAGCGCGCGCGCCTGGTAGCGGTCGAGCAGCCACTTGGGAGCCATGCGCTCCTCGGGAAGATGCTGGAGGTGAGTTTCGTGGATATCGTTACTCACAGCTTAGTGCGCCCCTTCTGCTTTTTGATCTTGCGGTGGATTCGACGTGCGCGGCCGGCCCGAGCCTTCAAGATTAGTGTTCTCGGCCGGCATCGGATTGCCGCCCGTCGCCGACATCGTCTCGCTGCTGCCTTTGCCGCCTGAGTCGTACGCCTGCTGCAGCGTGATGCCTTCGACTCGAATCTGCGAGGCATCCTGCAACTTTGCCTGTTCATTCGCCGGGACATCGGCCATCGTGCCGCTTTGCGCATACTGCAGTGCGCGGATGTAGGCGACAATCGCCCAACGATCCGCCGGCGCGATCTGCGAAGCGTAGTCCGGCATCGCACCCCAGCCGTGCGTGATCACGTCGTAAAAATGTCCGACCGGCTTGGTCAGGTACTTCGCGTCGTGGAAGTTCGCAGCCTGGCGATATCCGCGCTTCACGATCATGCCGTTGCCGTCGCCGATTCGCGAGTGACAGGGTGAGCAGTAAATGTCGTACCGCTCATGGCCGCGCTCCATCACTTCTTCCGTAATCGGGAACGGGAAAACATCGCCTTCTTTGGCGCCGATCTTGCCGGTGTAGAAGTACGTGTCCGCGCGCAGATCGCCGCGTGCTACGGTGCCCGCGACCGGCATACGCGCCGAGCGTCCATTCTTGAAGAACGCGCTACTGCGCAGCGGAATGTACTTCGGCTCGTTGTGCATGTCCTGGCGGCAGCCAGAGAGGCCGAAGACTACGCAGGCGGCGAAGGCAAAGGCAGCAGCCGCTCGCGCGAGACTTTCTCGCCAAGGCCGCGAACCACAAGGTCCTTCGCTTCGCTCAGGATGACAACAGGTAACGATGCTTGTCCGAGGCCCGTTCAATTCGGCACCTCCGACACCACGCGCGGGTTCGTCTCTTCGAGGAACATGCGGGTCTTCGTCAGGTCGAATTGCGGGTCCGCCGACTCGATGCACAGGAAAAATTTCTCTTTGCTCGCCAGCGCGAAATTCGGCACGTTGAAGACCGGATGGTACGGCATCGGCAGCCCATTCATCGCCAGCATGCCGATAAATGCCGCCAGCGAAGCGCCCAGCACCGTGCACTCGAACGTGATCGGAATAAATGCCGGCCAGGAGTGCCACGGCTTGCCGCCGACGTTGATCGGATACGCTAGCACCGAGACCCAGTACGCCAGCGAATATCCACCAGAACCGCCGAGCAACCCGCCAATCAGGATCACCAGCGCGACGCGATTCTTATGAAAGCCAATCGCCTCGGCTGCCGGCTCGATCGGGAACGGCGAATACGTATCCATCCGCCGATAGCCGTTGTCGTGAGCTTTCTTGGCGGCGCCGACCAATTCGGGCACCGTGTCGTACTCCGCCATCAGCCCGTAAATGCCCTCGTCGATCATTTCATGAACTCCTGCGCCTGCAGCCGCACGCGCGATTGCGGCAGCAACACGCGCAATTCAAAAATGGAAATCATAGGCAAGACGCGAATGAACAGTAAGAATGCCATCGTGAAGAAGCCCAGCGTGCCGATGAACGTCGCGTAATCCCAGCGCGTCGCTTTGTACGTGCCCCAGGACGACGGAAGGAAGTCGCGATGCAGGCTGATCACGACGATCACGAAACGTTCCAGCCACATGCCGATGTTGACAATGATGGAAACAATCCACAGCACCACCGGCGAGCTGCGAACCTTGCGGAACCACAGCGACTGCGGCAGAACAATATTGAACGTAATCAACAGCCAGTAGAAGTAGCCGAGCGGGCCGGTAGCGCGATTCTTAAATTGGAAAGTTTCGAAGACGTCGCCGGCGTACCAGGACATTAGCGCTTCCATGAAGTAGCCGTAAGCGACGATCAATCCGGTCGCAAGCATCACCTTGGCCATGTTCTGCAAATGGCGCTCGGTGATGAAGTCCTTCATGCCGTAGGCAGCGCGAATCGGAATCAGCAGCGTGAGCACCATCGCGAACCCGGAGTAAATGGCGCCCGCAACGAAGTAGGGTGGGAAGATGGTCGTGTGCCAACCGGGCAGAACGGCGATCGCGAAATCCCAGCTCACCACCGTGTGCACAGAGAGAACCAGCGGCGTCGAAAGTCCGGCGAGAATCAGGTACGCGGTCTCGTAGCGCGCCCAATGCCGCCCCGATCCGCGCCAGCCCATGCACATCACACCGTAAATCGTGCGCGTGATCTTGTGTTTGGCATTGTCACGTAGTGTCGCGATGTCGGGGATGAGCCCCGTATACCAGAACAGCAGTGAAACCGTGAAGTACGTGGAAACCGCGAAGACGTCCCAAATCAGCGGACTGCGGAACTGCGGCCACACGCCCATCGTGAGCGGAATGGGGAAGAGCCAGTATGCCGCCAGCCACGGACGCCCAGTATGCAGAATCGGGAACATGCCCGCGCACATGACGGCAAAGAGCGTCATCGCTTCGGCTGCACGGTTGATCGACGTACGCCAGCTCTGCTTGAGCAGCAGCAAGATGGCGGAAATCAGCGTGCCGGCGTGTCCAATTCCGATCCACCAGACGAAGTTGACGATCGCGAAGCCCCATGCCGACGGTATCGTGATGCCCCAGATACCGACGCCTTCATAAAAGAGATACCCGGCGGCAATCATCAGGACTTGCACGACGCCAAACGTGATGAGGAAACCGAAGATCCATCCAAACGGCGTGCGCGGCGTGAGCACCGTGCGCATCACCTTCTCGGTCACCGAGGCAAACGTATGACCTGGCGCGATCACCGGCGGATCGACTAAGAACGGCCGTTTAGATGGCGGCAGATCGGTGAGGCCTTTGGTGGACATTTACGATTGCTCTCCAATAAACGTTTTTCCGGGCATGTCCGTGCGGTCGCCAATCTCAAAGTTGGGATTCACCACGCTGGCGATGTACGAAGTGCGCGGGCGCGTGTTGACGTCGGTCAGCAGTCCATAATTTCTCGGCTGCGCTTTGATCCGTGTCACGCGGCTGTCTGGATCGTTGATATTGCCAAAGACGATCGCATCGGTCGGGCAGGCCTGCTGGCAGGCGGTCACGACTTCGCCATCGCGAATCTTGCGTTCCGCTGTGGGATCGTCTTCCTGCAAGCGCGTTTCTTCCACTTCCGCCTGAATGCGCGCCGCGTTGATGCGCTGAATGCAGTACGAACATTTTTCCATCACGCCGCGGCTGCGGACGGTGACATCAGGATTGCGCAGCGGCTTCAAACTCGGCGTGATGTAGTCCGAGAAGAGTTTGAAGTTAAAGCGCCGAACTTTATACGGACAGTTGTTCGAGCAGTAGCGCGTGCCGACGCAGCGGTTGTAGACCATCGTGTTCACGCCTTCGGGCGTGTGTACGGTCGCGCCCACCGGGCAGACCGGCTCGCACGGCGCATTCTCGCAATGCTGGCAGAGCATCGGCTGGAAAAACGCGCGCGGATTGTGCAGGTCGCCGGTGTAGTAGGTGTCGATGCGCAACCACTTCATGTCACGCCCAATCTTTACCTGTTCTTTACCGACGACGGCGACGTTGTTTTCCGCCTGGCACGCGATGACGCATGAGTTGCAGCCCACGCACGAGTTCATGTCGATCGCCATGCCCCACTGGTATCCCTTGGTGTAGTCGAAACCGGGATACAGCGAGTCGTAGGATTGCGGATCCTCGTCAAAAGTCTGCGAATGCGCGAAGTCGGGATCTTTCTTGTACTGGTCGTACGACGCGACACGAATCAGATCGCGGCGGACAGCTTCTGCGCCTTGCACCGAGCGGTTCATCCACTTCGGATCGCCGTGCGGCTTAATGAGCGTGTAGTTCTGCACGACCGCGAGATGGTACGTATCGCCGGTCTTCTCAAGCTTTTCCGCCACAGCGATGAGCGGAGTCTTCGTGCTGCGAATCGCGTACGCGTTGAAGCCGAATCCGTTGCCGGCGCGTCCGGAGAAGTAGCGCCCATAACCGAGATTCAACGTGATCGAATTCTCCGGCATGCCATAGACGACGAGCACTGGCGCGTCGACGTAGCGGCCATCGACGGTGATGCGAATTACGTCTTCCTGCTCGAAGCCAAGCCGAGCCGCCGTCTCGATGCTCATCATCGCAGCGTTGTCCCACTCAAGGCGGAGCAGCGGCTTCGGACACTCCTGCAACCAGGCGTTGTTGTTGTAACGCCCGTCGTAGGTGGTGGGATCGGGACGGAAGACAACTTCGATCGCATCCTTCGCGAGAGGCGTGATCGTCGGCGCGCCTGCGCGCGGAGTTAACGTCTTAGCGCCCGGCGCGCTATTCGGAATGATGCCGTCATGCAGCCACCTGCGGAAGTTCGTGGCAAAGTCGCCGGCTGCTTTTCCGTTTTGCTGCCAATAAGTCTGAATCGCCTGATACGCCGTCATCTCGGGCGTGTCGGTAAACAGCGCAACGAGTTCATGCGCGCTGTGGCCGTCGTAGAGTGGCGCGATCAACGGCTGGACCAGCGACGCGGTGCCGTCGTACGCGCGCGCATCGCTCCAGGTTTCGAGGTAGTGCGCGCCATGAAGCAGCCACTGCGAGACGCGCGAGGTCTCATTGCGATAGAGACTCAGGTGCACGTTGTTCGCCACCTTGCCCATCGCACCTTCAAAGTCGAGATCCACCGGCGCGTCATACACCGGATTGCCGTAGAGAATGATGAGCGTATCGACCTTGCCGGCATTCATGTCACCGACGAGTTCGCGGAGTCCAGCAAACTGATCGGTCGGGACAACTTCAGGGGGCTCGGCGTAGCTAACGGTTTTCCCGATGTTGCCCAGGGCCTGGTTGATCTGCGCCGCGAGGATGTGCAGCTCCGGGGGCTGCTGCTCGCCAGGAATTACCAGCGAAGCGCCGGCATTGGCCTTCAAGTCCTTCGCAACGGCCTGCAAGAACTTCTGCTCGTCGTCGCTGAGACCTGTTGCCGCTCCTCCGCCGCCACCCAAAGCAGCGGCTAGAGCGGAGGCGAAGACCATGATGTCGGATGCCCTCATGCGCAACCGATTGTCCGAGAGCGCACCTGTGGTAGTCGCAAAGCTCTCGACCGCGTACAACCGGTTCATCGGCGTGTCTTCCGCCATCTTGCGGCGCTTGGTGAACGCGCGCGCGTACGGAATGAAGCCTGGGAAGTACGAGGCGTAGAGGAAGTCCGCATCGAGCGAGAGCACGACGTTCGCAGCTTCGAAGTTGTAGATCGGCTCGGCGTACTGGCCGAACATCTGCTTAGCTGCTGAGCGCGCGGAATCGCGATGAATCGGGTCCCACTGATACCACTTTGCGCTCGGGAATTTCTTCAACACGGTCTGCATTTGCCAGACCAGAGTCGGCGAGATAATCGTCTCGCTCAGGAACCGTAAGCCAGCGCCGCCCGAGGCGCCAGCTTTAACTTTGTAAGCGTCTATCGCATCGTGAAAGTCGCCCCAGTTGCGCCGCTGGTCGCGGTAGCTGGAGTTCTGCGCGCGGTCAGGATCGTAAAGATCGAGAATCGAGGCCTGCGCGAAAACGTCGGTCGCACCGCTTGACGCTGGATGCATCGCATTGCCTTCGATTTTAGTCGGACGAAACTCGTTGCTCTTGACCAAAACGGGAATGCCGCCGGTGGGGAACGGCATCGTCGTCGCAAAATATTTCGGGACGCCGGGAATCAGATCTTCGGGCTGGCGCACGTAAGGAACGATCGGCTCTTCCGGCTGACGCGTGCAGGCGCTCAGACCGGCGAGCGCCATCGAAGCTCCCATCAGCTTCATGAAATTGCGCCGCGATACTCCGCTCTCTTGCGGAAACTCGGTGACTCCGGCAGGGAATTCGTTTTCGAGCAGCTCTTCGAATCCTGGAGCATCGACCAACTCTTCGAGGCTTCGCCAATAGGCTTTGCCCTTAGCCGCCGAGAGGCGCTCGCGCACCTCCTGCAAGCTCAGCTTGCGCTTCGGAGTCGTCGTGATCTGCACCAGATTGTCCGTATGGTTCTCCATGTCTCTCTTCAGCGACTCATCCCCTTGCCCTCGCTCGCGATCAGCGATGGCAGGTCTCGCAACTTTGAATTTCGTTGGGCGTGCGCACGTGATACTGCGCCACCAGGTACTTGCCGAGCGTCATCTGGTCGGTAAAGACAATCGGCTTCAGCATCGGTTTGCCGGACTTCTGGAGATACGGCCCGCTCAGCGAGCAGTCGCCGGTCCCTTGTTCGCACCAGACCTGGTTGTCCTGGCTCGGCCCTTTCCAGCCAATATTGAAGATCGGGTCGCCGATCGGACGAATATTCTTGGCCGGATTGCGATGGCAATCCAGACACCACTCCATCTGCAGCGAGCCGTGCTGATACATCAGCGGCATCTCGTCCACAGGACCGTGGCACGACGCGCAGCCAATGCCCTTGTTGATGTGGATCTCGTGGTTGAAATACACGTAGTCGGGCAAGTCGTGGATTTTCGTCCACCAGATCGACGTGTTGTTCCGGTAACTGGAGCGCACCGGCTCGAGGATGTCGGCGTTCGTCCAGATCTCCGAGTGGCAGTTCATGCACGTCTTCGTCGGAGGAATGCCGGCAAAGCTCGAATTCTCGACTGAGGTGTGGCAGTAGCGGCAGTCGAGTCCCAACCCGGCGACGTGGTGCTGATGACTGAACGGAACGGGCTGTTCCAATCGTTCACCCTGACGAGTGACATACGGAGACCGCTGCAACTCGTTCAGGGTAAGCGCCAGACTTGTAACCACTAATCCCAGGATGACCAGGCTCATCCGTGCGAGCCCGTTGGCACCGCGGTTAAAAACTTGGGGCATTTAAACGCGTCCTGATTCTCATGTAAGGGAGCACATACCTGCGATCTACCGCAGGGCTAAGGAAAGTGCGCCAGGTTGAACGTTCAATTACGAGAGCAAATAAATAAATAAACGAATCGTGAGACTTACGAAATGAAACTGAGAATTATAGCAGGCAAAAAAATTCTGCAAAGGGCTGGATGAAAAAAACTGTTGATTTCGTGATTTCCTGATCGAGGAATTCGCGAATTTTCTGTCCACGTAGTCCATCCAGTCCATCGAGTGTCCGTCCGCCTTCGGAGTCACGCCTAAATGCGCCGAGGAATCACGAAATCACCAACAGCTTCCGCTCCGTCATCTCTTCGATCGCATAGCGGATCCCCTCGCGGCCTAAGCCAGAATCCTTGATTCCGCCATACGGCATGGGATCAATGCGCCACGTAGGCACATCACCAACGATCACTCCACCGACATCCAGCTTCTCGTACGCGCGAAAGATCAGCTTGATGTCGCGACTGAAGACACCGGCTTGCAGTCCATAACGCGAGCGGTTCGCCGAATCAAGCGCGGCGTCAAAATCTTCGTAGGACTCGATCGTAGCCACTGGTGCGAATACTTCTTCGCAATTGACTTTCATTTGCGGAGAAGCGCCGGTGAGCAGCGTTGGCTCAATCAACGACCCGCGCACTTTTCCGCCGCAGAGCACCTTCGCTCCGCCGGCAGCGGCTTCACGAATCCAATCTTCGACTCGCTTCGCATCGGACAGGCGAATCATAGGACCTAAGTCCGTGCTCTCATCCAGCGGGTCGCCTATTTTCAACTGCGAGGCCGCTTCGATCAGGCGAGAGGTGAATCGATCGGCGATCCTGGCATGCACGAAAATACGCTGCACCGAAATACAGCTCTGGCCTGCATAAGTAAACGATCCCGCTGTGCACCTCTTTACTGCTTGCTCCAGATCGGCGTCCTCATGCACGATCACCGCCGCGTTGCCTCCGAGTTCCAGCGCCACCCGCTTCTTGCCTGCCTCGCGCTTCAGTTGCCATCCAACGGCGGCGCTGCCCGTAAAGCTCAGCAGCTTCATGCGCTCGTCCCGCACGAGAAGTGCCGCATCGTCGTTGCTCAACGGAAGGACGCTCAGTGCTTCACCCGGCCAGCCCGCGTCGAGAACAAGCTTTGCGAGCAGCAGCGCGCAAAAGGGAGTCTGCGGCGCCGGTTTCACGATCACCGGACATCCGCAGGCAATCGCCGGCGCCAACTTGTGCGCGACCAGATTCAAGGGAAAATTGAACGGAGTAATCGCCGCCACAGGTCCAACCGGAAAGCGACGCACCGTGCCCCACCGGCCTTCGGCAGAAGCGACGAAATCCAGCGGCAGAACCTCGCCATAGATGCGAACCGACTCTTCCGCAGCCGTCGTAAAGGTTAAGATCGCGCGCTCGACCTCCACGTGCGCGGACTTCAGCGGCTTGCCGGCTTCAAGCGCCATGAGCCGCGCAAACGTCGCCGCGTTCTCCCGAATCCCGGCGGCAACCTTCTCCAGAATCTGCTTGCGACGGTAAGACGCGAGTTGTCGCACTTCCACGCTGGAGTGTTGCGCGGCTGCTATGGCCCGCTCCAGAGCCGATCGCGGAGCTGTCCAGGTGCGCCCGATAACCTTCTGATCGTAAGGAGAACGGATTTCCGTAGCCCTCCCCTCGCGGCTCCATTGACCTGAAACCAGATATTCCGATTCCAAAGGATGACCGGCTTCGAAGTTCGCCATCGCGCCTCCTATCAATCCAAAAGTCAGTACCATTCCCGGTAGGGAATGGGTGAGAAGTCTGTGCCCATAAGGCAACGTCACCCGTTCGCTACCGCAAACGGTACTGAAGGTTCACGCTGCAAGGGCTGGCTAGTACTCCACGCTCATCAGAAACAGTCCGCTAGCCGGCGCCGTGGGCCCAGCCTGGGCACGGTTGCGGCTCGCCAGAATCCGAGCGACGTCTTCAAGCGTGAGGCTTCCCTTCCCGACCAATAAAAACGTTCCCACCAGATTGCGAACCATGTGATGAAGAAATCCATTCCCGCGCACGCGATAGATCAGAAGATCGCCCTCGCGCCGCCATTCCGATGAAAAAACCGTGCGCACGTTGTTCGCCGGCTCATCTTCTTTCCCGCGCTCCGGATCGGAAGCCGCGAAGCTGGTGAAATCATGCTTGCCCACCACAGCAGAAGTCGCGCGAACCATCGCCTCTTCTTCCAGTGGATAAGGATGGTGATGTACGTACCGCGCCACGAACGGCGGGCAGGTCGCGGCGCGAAAAATACGATATTCATAGGTCTTCGCCTTCGCCGAATGCCGAGCATGAAAGCCGCGATCAACTTCCTCCGCTCCGGTGACGCGGATCGAAGGCGGAAGCGTGTGATTGAGCGCGAGCGCCAGGTTTTCCACAGGAATCGGCGAGGCGAGGGACATGCTCGCCACTTGTCCCTGCGCATGAACCCCGGCATCCGTTCGTCCCGACCCCTGTGGCAGAACCCGCTCGCCGGTCACGCGCTCGATGGCATCAGCCAGTTCACCCTGGATGGTCCGCCGGTCCGGCTGCACCTGCCAACCAAAAAAATCTGTCCCGTCGTAGGCGAGAGACATCTTTATGGTGCGCGAGGTGATCGGGTCATCGGGTGATCGGGCCATCGGGTGAAGTAGAGTTCGAAGCATATAGTATGGACAAACATCCCGAAGGCATCGCCAGAGTTTGGTCTCACGTCGCCCAATGGCCCGATCGCCAGATAGTCCGATAGTCCGCTTCTGGAACTAAGAGGTCGGGCGGGACGTATCAGAAGTTGGTTCAAAGCTTCGGGGCCTCGAAGCTCCGGGGCTTCGCGGCTTGTTTAACATTCCGCTCGTCGGCAGTCCTAACTTACAGATTCTTTTCACTTGGAGATTTGGAATGCAGGTTTTGTTTTCCGCTGTAGAAGTGAGAGGTCGGAGAAAAATTTGGAAGAGCGCGCTGCTGGCGGCGAGTCTTCTTTCTGCGTCCGTCGTCCTTGCCCAGGAAACGCCGAACGCGCCCGCACCGCAGCCCACGAGCACCGCGGCTCGAGCGCGTGGCGAGACCTTCGGCGGCTTGAACTACGCCAACGGCTCCGGATATTTCCACAATCCGTTTGCGCCTTACAAAGCCAAGGAAGTACCACCGCCGAATTTGTCCAACTCGCCGCGCATCGATCAGCTCATGCATGACGGCAAGATCATGCTGTCGATGTCCGACGCGGTCGCCCTCGCCCTCGAAAATAACCTCGACATCGCGATCGCGCGCTACAACTTGCCGATCGCCGATACCGATATCCTCCGCGCCAAGGCCGGACAAGGCTTGCGCGGCGTGCCCACTGGCCTGGTGCAAGGCACTCCCGGAGGCGGACAAGGCGGCATTGGGACCACCGCAGCGCAGGGCGCCGGACCGGGCGGCACCACCACCGGAGCTGGCGGAGCCGGAGCCGGCAACGCGGGTATCGTGCAATCGACCTCCGGCGCGGGACCGCTGGTCGAGCAGTTCGATCCGAGCCTTACTGGAAGCTTGTCCGAAGAGCACGCGATCACGCCGGAAGTGAACACGGTATTCACGGGCGTGCCGAACCTGCAATCCAACACCGGCACGGTGAACTTCAGCTACAACCAGGGATTCGCCACCGGCACCGCACTGAGCGTCGGCTTCCAGAACAATCGGCAGACGACGAATAGCTTGTTCAACACACTCAATCCAACGCTCAACACCAACTTCCGCGCGACGGTCACACAGCATCTGCTGCAAGGCTTCGGCATCGGACTGAACACGCGGTTCATCCGCATCGCGCGCAACAGCCGCGAGATCGCTGACGTCGCGTTCCGCGATCAGGTTATCCAGACCGTCTCTCAGATCGAAGACATCTATTGGGACCTGGTCAACGCTTATGAACAGGTCAAGGCCAAAGAACGAGCCGTAACGCTGGCCCAGAAGACGCTCTCCGACAATCAGAAGCAGGTCCAAATTGGAACTCTTGCGCCGATCGAAGTCGTGCGCGCGCAGAGCACCGTAGCTTCAAATCAGGAAGCGCTGATCGTCGCACAGACCAATCTTCAACTTCAGCAGTTGCTGATGAAGAACGCGCTGTCACGAAACCTGTCTGACCCAATTCTCGCGGCTGCGCCGGTGATTCCCACCGACACCGCTTCGATTCCCGCGGAAGAGCCGGTCGTCCCGATTCAGGATTTGATTAACGATGCGCTCTCGCATCGTCCCGACCTGGCCGAGGGGCGCATCGACCTCACCAATCGTGAGATCACGCGCAAAGCCACGGCCAACGGCCTGCTTCCCAGCCTCGATTTCGTCGCCTTTTACGGCGCGAGCGCTCTGGGCGGCGTGCAAAACCCATTGTCCGTCTGCCAACCGGGGGCAACCGGATTCCTCGCCTCGATCTGCTCTCCCGCCGGGGCGATTCCGAACCATGGCTACACCGATACATTCGGTAACCTCTTTAACAGCACCGCGCCCGACAAAGGCATGGGGCTGCAGTTGACGATCCCGATCCGCAATCGCTCGGCGCAAGCCGACCAGATGCGTTCCGAATTGGAACTGCGCCAGGCGCAGATGCGCTTACAGCAATTACAAAACGAAGTCGCCATCCAGGTCCGAAATTCGCAGTTCACCGTGCAGCAGGACCGCGCCCAAGTCGAAGCCGCCGAGAAAGCGCTGGAATTGTCGCAGCAGAGCCTCGAAGCCGAGCAGAAGAAATACGCGCTCGGGGCGTCCACAAACTTCAACGTCCTGCAACAGGAAAGCGACCTTGCCACCTCAGACAGTAACCTCGTCCAGGCCCGCGCCGCCTATGAGAAAGCTAGGGTCGATCTCGATCGCGTGAGCGGCTACACGCTGATCCGTAACGGCATCGTTCTCGACGACGCGTTTACGGGCGTGGTCACGAAGCAACCTGTGGTTCCGTACGTTTCGCCACGTCAGGACACAACGCCAACCCAGCAGCAGCAAACGCCCCAGCCGAACGGACGCTAAGGTTCGCGAGGCGATGTACGTTAGGGGCGCGGCCAAAGCCGCGCCCTTACATTTTTCATTTACCATTCACGTTTGATTGAAACGGCGCATCGCGGCCTGCTCCTCACCAACATCGGCCAACTATTGACGCTCACGGGCTCGAGCCGCTCGCGTCGGGGCGCAGAGCTGAGCGACCTCGGCATTGTCGAACATGCGGCCGTGCTATGCCGCGACGGCAAGATCGCTGCCGTCGGTTCCGAATCGGAACTGATGCGCTCATTTAAGGATTCCAGCGTGGAAAGGGTCGATTGCCAGGGCGGCGTTGTGTTGCCCGGATTCATTGACTCTCACACGCATCCAGTCTTCACCTCGCCCCGGCTCGTCGATTTCGAAAAGCGCATCCAAGGTGCAAGTTACGAGCAGATCGCGCAGGCGGGTGGCGGCATTCGTTCCGGCGTGGCCGGGGTGCGAGCGGCGACCGAAGAGGAGTTAGCTACGCATGTGCTTCTTGCGTTGCGCAGCATGCAGGTATGCGGCACGACTACGGTTGAGGCCAAGTCGGGCTACGGGCTCTCTCCCGATTCGGAACGGAAGAGCCTGCGCGCGATCCAGCGCGCTGCGTCAAAGTGGGAGGGAACGGTAATTCCGACGCTGCTGGCCGCGCACGTTGTTCCCGCCGAGTTTGCGGGCAAGCCGAACGCCTACGTAGATCTGATCTGCTCGGAGATCATTCCGGAAACGGCAAAGGCCAAACTTGCGCAATACGTCGATGTTTTCTGCGAGCGCGGCGCGTTCACTCTCGAACAAACTGAGCGTGTCTTCACAGCCGCGCAAGAACATGGGCTTGGCGTACGCGCGCATGTTTGCCAGTTCACGCCGGCAGAAGTTTCGCGGCTGGCGCGCTTTGATCCCGCTTCCTTCGATCATCTCGATTGCATCGACGACAACAATCTCAAGGCGCTCGCAACTCAGAACACAGTGGCCACGCTGCTGCCCGGCGCTTCCTATTTCCTTGGCCATGCGTATCCGCCCGCGCGCAAGCTGATAGCGGCCGGAGCGGCCGTGGCGCTCGCGACGGATTACAATCCCGGCACTTCTCCCACCAGCAGCATGCCGCTGGTGCTCTCACTCGCCTGCACGCAGATGCGGATGGAGCCGGCCGAAGCCATCGCCGCTGCAACGATCAACGGCGCGCACGCGCTTCGTCTCGCCGATCGCAAAGGCAGCATCGAATTGGGAAAAGATGCCGACTTGGCAATCTTCGATTTCGGAGATTATCGTGAATTGTGCTACTGGTTCGGCAGCACGACATGCCGAGGGACAGTGACGAACGGGCGATTGGAAATTTTCTGATAGAGGCGAGTACAGCAGGCTGAATAGTGACGAACTGACGATCGGAAGCGCTCAGCGTATGTGCTCGCAAATCCGAGCGCCGAAGGCGCGATATTTCTTTAGCCCAGCCTGTAAAGGCTGGGTTGCGATGAATTTCAGGATGGCGGAGCGCCGTAGGCGCGGCACTCCTGACCGACGCCGTGCCGCCCCTCCGGGGCTCGATAAATAGGTTGCGCTACCCAGGCCTTACGGCCTGGGCTAAAGGATGCCGGCCCTTCGGGCCTCGTTGCTGGCTGCACCTCGCACATTTGGCCAGCTCGAACCTGATGTTATTCGAGGAGTAAGCCATGAAAAAAACACTCTTATTAGTTTTCACTCTTGCGCTCTCATTCTCTCTCCAGGCCCAGCGCCTCCCCGGAGGCGTTGTCCCCGAGCACTATCAGCTCGCCTTCACGCCGGACTTGAACACCAACACCTTCGCCGGCGACGAGACGATCGATGTCCGCATCCTAAAACCGACCACGACGATCACGCTCGATTCGGCGGAGATCAAATTCAAATCAGCGACAGTGGAGAGTCACGGTCAGACCCAAACTGGGAAAGTTACCTTCGAGGAAGATCGCGAGCAGGCACACATCATCGTGCCGCGCACGCTGGCAGCCGGCCCGGCGAAGATGCACATCGTTTTCGACGGAATCCTGAATAACGAACTCCGCGGCTTCTACCTAAGCCAGACGCCGAAACGCAAATACGCGGTCACGCAGTTTGAGCCTACCGACGCGCGCCGGGCCTTCCCGTGCTTCGATGAACCTAATCTCAAAGCAACATTCGCGATCACGCTTACTGTCAACAAAGGCGACACCGCAATTTCTAATGGTCGGATATTAACCGACACTCCCGGACCAGGCGAAGACAAGCACACGCTCAAGTTCTCCGAGACGCCGAAGATCTCGACTTACCTCGTCGCCATGCTCGTCGGAGATTTCCAGTGCACCTCCGGCTCGTCGGATGGAATCCCCATTCGGGCCTGCGCCACGCCCGACAAAGTCGAGCAAGGCAAGTTCGCGCTCGAGTCGGCCGAGTACGTGATGCATTACTACGATGACTACTTCGGCATTAAGTACCCATTTGGGAAACTGGATCTGATCGCTGTGCCGGATTTCGAAGCGGGCGCGATGGAGAATGTCGCCTGCATTACCTATCGCGAGAGCGACATGCTGCTCGATCCCAAAGTCGCCAGCATCGATAACTACGAGAACGTCGCCTCGGTCGTAGCGCACGAAATGGCGCACCAGTGGTTCGGCGATCTCGTCACGATGAAGTGGTGGGACAACATCTGGCTCAACGAAGGTTTTGCCACCTGGATGGAGAGCAAGCCGGTCGCGCAATGGAAACCGGAGTGGAAAATCCCGCTCGACGAAGTTGCCGGAACCAATGAAACGCTCAGTCTCGATGCGATGAAGACCACGCGCCCGATTCGCCAGAAAGCGGAGACTCCGGCCGAGATCAATCAGCTCTTCGATGGCATCGCCTACGGCAAGGCCGCGTCAGTTCTTCGCATGGTCGAGTATTACGTGGGACCGGAGGTCTTCCGCAAAGGCGTGCAGAACTATCTGCACGCGCACGAATACGCCAACGCGACCGCCGAAGATTTCTGGAATGCCGAGACTCGCGCCTCGAACAAGCCGGTGGACAAGATCATGTCCAGCTTCGTCGTCCAGCCCGGCGAGCCGCTGCTGCACATTGCCAACAACGATGGCAAGCTCGACGTCTCACAGGAGCGATTCTTCTCCGATCGTCAATTGCTGGGAACGGCGCAGCAGCAGTTGTGGGTTGTGCCGTTCTGCGTCGCGCCTGCGGCCCAGGGAAGCACAAGCACGCCGGACTGCAAATTGCTCAATCAGCGCGGGCAGGAGTTTCCTTCTCCGGCCAGTGGTGCGGTCATCGCCAATGCCGGCGCGCACGGCTATTACCGCACCGAATACGATCAGAGCGAACGCGCGCAGCTCACGCAAGATCTCGAACATGGACTCTCGCCCGCGGAGCGCATCTCCCTGCTCGGCGACGATTGGGCGCTGATGCGCGTGGGCCGTCTCTCAATCAGCGACTATCTCAACCTTGTTTCGCAGCTCAAGACGGAGCGCATCCGCCAGGTTTGGAGTGGAGTTCTCGACAATCTCGATTACGTCCATGACAAACTTGTCACCACCCAGGACAAGCCGCAGTACGAAGAGTTCATCCGCAACCTGCTCAAACCCGTGTACACGGAGTTGAGTCATGGCAATGACACCCCGGAGCAAAAGGCGCTGCGCGCGGATATCTTTATCGTGCTCGGCATGGATGGACGCGATCCGCAGACGATCGAAGAGGCGAAAAAAATCGCCGAGCAATCGCTGCAAGATCCAGGCTCGGTCGATCCGCTGATGGCGCGTGAGGCTCTGCCGATTGCCGCGTCCGTCGGCGATGAAGCGCTCTTTGACCAAATCGCCGCGAAGCTCAAGGACACTACCGACCAAATCCTTCGCGGACGCTACATGGGCGCGCTTTCCAGTTTCGAAAAACCGGAACTGGTGAAGAAGGCGCTGGAACTCGCCGTCTCCGGACAGATTCCGAATCAGGACTCGGCGGCCTTCCTCAGCTCGTTCCTGCGCAATCCGGGAACGCGCGATGAAGCCTGGAAATTTATCCAAACGCATTGGGACGAGGTGCAGAAACAGTTCACCACCTGGAGCGGCGCGTACGTCGTCGGCAGTGCTGGACAGTTCTGCTCCGAAGACAAAGCGTCGGATGTGAAGGCGTTTTTCTCCGTGCACGAAGTCCGCGCGTCGGACCGCGCGCTGCGCGACGCCTTAGAGCGAATCAACTCCTGTGCCGATTTGAGGAAGCTGCAACAGGAGAACCTGCAAAGCTGGCTCTTCAATCACACCAGCGGACAAGCGGCTGCGGGCGCGAAATAAAGCAAACGTGGGACACAGATGCGCGCTGGGCCGGGCGAAGAAGCCTTCACCCGGCTTTCCGCTCAATTTCCGCATCCATATCACACATGCCGCGCCGCACAAAAGAGGCCGACTCCCTCGGGATGCAGGAACAGAGCGTTTCGAACTGGGCGGAGTTCAATCAGAAGCTGGCCGAGATTCGCGAACGCAAGGACTTGGCGGAATCCGGGCTTCTTTTTCGCGGTGAGCCCGGATCAGAATTTGCGCTGACCACCACTCTGGAGCGTTTCCGTCCTGCGGGCACTACGTTTGCCGAATATTATCGGCTGATCGCGAAGATCAAGCCGCAGATCGAGAGTTTGCTGCGCTCGCATTGGGACCTTCCACCGATGAGCGACGTGGAACAATGGCTCGACAGCGACGAGCAGTTCCGCTCAGCGATCTGTTCGGGCAAAATTCCCGGCTATGCCTACATGGCCTACCTGCGGCATCATGGATTTCCCTCGCCGCTCCTCGACTGGACGCGTTCTCCGCATGTCGCTTCCTACTTCGCGTTTTCGAAATCACTAGGCGGGAAGGTCTCGATCTACGTGTATGCGGAAACCAAGAAGAAGCAGACGCAACCTGACCATCATCCCTCGGTCTTCCGCATTGGGCCGTATGTCTCAACCGATCAGCGCCACTTTCTCCAGCAGAGCGAGTACACCCTCTGCCTGCAATATGAAGACGAGTGGCGCTTCGCCGAGTATCGGACCGCATTCGCTCCGGGCGCGAAGCAAGGCTTTCTCTGGAAATTCAGCCTTCCCGAAACGGAACGACTGAGAATCTTGAAGATGTTCGACGAGTACAACCTGAACGCCTTCTCGCTGTTCAACTCGCCGGAAAGTCTGATGGAGACGCTGGCATTGCGCGAATCATTCCACGTTTCTGTTAAGACGTGAGTCCCGCGACAGCGCTCTAGTTTTGAGGCAGGCGCTGTCCCTTGTCGAGAACCTTTGCCGAGGCCTTTCGCTATCCTTCATTGAGACCGTGTCCTCATCCTTGAAAAATGCGGACAATATCCTAAGTAGGTTTTTCATTTGGGAGATCAGCGATGTGGTTCAAACGGACAAGTTCCGGTTTAGATAATTCGGGCGAGAAGCGCGTTGTGACTGAGGGACTCTGGGAGAAGTGTGAAGGGTGCCGTCAATTCATCTGGAAAAAAGATCTTGCAAGCAATTGCCATGTCTGTCCCAAATGTGGACGACACTTTCGCATCGACGCGCGTACACGCCTCTCGCTGTTGTTTGATGATGGCCGTTGGGAAGAGAGCGAGACGAACCTCGCTTCTACCGATCCTCTCCAGTTTGGAGATGTTAAGCCGTATCAGGATCGGCTGGTGCACGCGCGGAAGGAGACCAGCATTTGCGATGCGGTCATCAATGCCGCCGGCACTCTTGACGGCAAGCCTGTAATCGTAGCTGCATTGGAATATCGATTCATTGGTGGGAGCATGGGTGCGGTCGTAGGCGAGGCGCTTACGCGGGCCGTGGAACGCGCGGTGGAACAACGCAAGCCGCTGATCGTGGTGTCAGCTTCCGGAGGCGCGCGCATGATGGAAGGCCTCGCGTCACTTATGCAGATGGCGAAGATATCGTCGGCGTTGGCGAGATTGGACGATGCCGGCCTGCCCTACATCTCTGTGCTGACCGATCCCACCAGCGGCGGCGTGACTGCGTCATTCGCCATGCTCGGTGATCTCAATATTGCCGAACCGGGAGCGTTGATCTGCTTCGCGGGCCCGCGAGTGGTCGAAGACATTACGAGACAAAAACTTCCGAAAGGAGCGCAAAGGAGCGAGTTCTTGCTGGAACACGGAATGCTCGACGCCATCGTCGATCGAAGACACATGAAGGCTTATCTCTCGCGTGCTCTCAGCTTTATGGGCGCATGAGCTTCCGAACCCGAGACTGGCGTGTCGATTTCCCACAGCCGAAGACTTGCCGGTCGCAGCATGGCAAACTCCGCTAAAATCTTGCCCGGAGGTGTGTCGTGCCCGCGACCGTTTCCCTCGACGACATCGTCGAAGCGTTGGGACTGCAATCCGAGATTTCTCAAACGTTCCTGAATCGGGAAACCGGCGAGATCCTCGCGTGCACCGAGGAAGAGATTTCCCTGGCTGAGGAGGAGGACGACGAACGTACTCCGCAGTGGCAGCAGAAAATGCTGCCCAAGGTGCGCGAGGCTCTGAATGGAAAACCGTGGCTCGAGCTGCCCACCAAATTCGAGATCCACGAGTGGGAGATCATGCAGAGGTTCGCCGATAAGGAAGAAAACGAAGAGCATCGTCGGGAACTGCTCAGAGCCATTCACGGCAACGGAGCCTTCCGCCATTTTCGCGACACCATCTACCGGCTTGGCATTGAAAAACGCTGGTATCGGTTTCATGATGAGCAATTGAAAGAGGTCGCGATCGAATGGCTCGAAGAAAATCAAATTCCCTTTTCGGAAAAGAAGAAAAATCAAAAAGGCGAGAACACGGATTTGACGGATGCGCGCGGATCGAGCGGATCACGCAAAGTGTGAATTCTTGAGCTTTGATTTTTTTAATTTTTCGAACGCTTTGGAATGACGATTGCCGTTACGCAATTCCAAATCCCAAATTCAGCCTCGACCCTGTTTTGAAATGCGTCTGGTCCATCACATCCGTGCGATCGGTGTTTCCGCCTCTTTTTCGCTTCGCAGCCAAAATTCCGATTTTTTCCAAAAAGCCGCTTGGTTGCGTTCTGCGAGCGCTTCCACGTCACTTCTTTCCGCTTCCGGAGCGCGTTGTTTGCCTTTCGCGTGCCCGATCGCGGCTTGCTCTTGGCGTCTCAAGGTGATTGCCTGGGCGCCTCAAGGGCGTTATGCAGTCTTAAAATTGCTCTCTCCTGGTCGTTTCTTGAGGCGACAATCGAGAGGATTCTTCCGCGCGACCTAGAAGCCGCGCAATACGCTGTGCGCAATCCCAAATCGCTACTTGCGGCGTCCGCGGCGTGTTCGCTTTTGCTTTCAGAAACTTGTCCGCGAATCTTGGCAGAGTAATCTGTGCAGCGACGATTCCATGCCATCGTTCGATCCTGCGATGCGCGAGTGTCTTGATTTCGTTCATCATCAGTAAAGACGCGGGGATGCTGCGTTGTCGCGACGTTTCTATGAATTCCCAAAAGTGAACGAGGTTATTTCAGACGTTGTTCATTGAGAAAAGCCCTCTGGCGAATTCGACGTGGTTCAGGTCCACCAGAGACTCAGAAACGCAGCCACGGGCTTCTAAATGCGAATGCGGGCCATTCTGGTGAAGGGTCGCAACGCGAAACCGACGAAGTTTCTTTTGCAGAGCAATCGACAAAAACCACGCCTGCAAGAAACCGATTTCGCCGCGGAGGCTCTACCCCGCTGGCAGCTGGTAGCTGGTAGCTCTCAGTGCGCTACCGGCTTTTTGCGCGGAGCAGTTCTGCGATGCGTGGCCGACTTATGCGCGCTGGCCGCCTTCGGCAATCCGGTGAACGTGATGCTGGTGATCTTCACCGGATCGTAGGGACGGTCATTGCGCGGATCGGTGGCTCTTCGCGCAATTTGTTTCACCAGTTCCACGGTCTGATCGTTGCACTGGCCGAAGATGCTGTAATGTCCGTCGAGATGCGGCTGCGGCACTTCAGTGATGAAGAATTGCGAGCCATTCGTGTTGGGCCCGGAGTTCGCCATCGCGAGGCGTCCGGGGACGTCAAAGGTCAGATCGGGCGAGACTTCGTCCTCGAAGCTGTAGCCCGGGCCGCCTTCACCGGTGCCGATCGGATCGCCGCCCTGGATCATGAAATTCGGGATTACCCGATGGAAGATCGTGCCGTTATAGAGCGGCACGCCGTGTTCGAGCTTGTGCGTTTCCGGATTCGTCCAGTCTTTCGTTCCCCTAGCAAGCCCGACAAAATTCGCGACGGTCTTCGGTGCCTTTTTGGGAAGGAGCTGGCAAACGAGATCGCCGGCTGTGGTGTGGATCGTCGCCACTGGATTAGCGGCGGGGGCTGCGGGGGCGGTCGGCTTCTTGGCTGTATGATGCGTCGCCGTTTGCGCGGTTAAGCTGAGCGCCAACGCCACGAAAGCGAAAAGCGCGAGACGAATTCTCATGATTGCTCCTGATATGCGCCGATTCGTAATGCGACCGGCAAACGCAAGATCCTTCGTCCGCCTCGGCGGACTCAGGATGACAGTTCCAAATCGGAACTCGTAAGAAATTTAGATCCAGTTTACTTCGACGTGCTCATCGCCCTCGCTACCGACGGACGCTGCGCGGCCTTGAGCTGCTTGCTCACCGCTTCGACCTGCCGAAAGACGCGCATCAGATTCAGTCCCAGAATTTTCCTGATTTGGTCCGCCGTGTAGCCGCGCTTCAGCAGGCCTTCCGTGATCTTGGGCAAGTCGGCGGCCGAATCCATGCCTTCAGGCATCGACGGCGTTCCGTCGAAGTCCGATCCCAGACCAACGTGATCGATGCCCGCCACTTTCGCGACGTGATCGATGTGATCGATGATGTCGGAGAACGGCGGACGTGGAATCTTCGCCGCCCAGCGCTTGCCTTCTTCGTCCATCATGCGATAGCGAGTCGCCGGATCAGCGTCCTTGTATTTTTCGCCGACAGCATTCACCGCAGCGTTCCGCTCGGGCGCCTGCGCGTCGTAGGCTTTGCGCCAATTCTCATCCACAAACGCCGAGTAGTAGTTGACCATCACCACGCCACCATTGCGGCCAACCGCGCGCAGCATGTCGTCGGTCATATTGCGCGGAGCGTTCGTGAGCGCACGCGCCGAAGAATGAGAAGCAATCACCGGAGCACGGCTGGCGAGCAGCGCGGCGTAGAACGTCTTGTCGGAGACATGCGAGATGTCGACCATCATGCCCAACCGGTTCATCTCGTAGACAACGTCTTTCCCAAATTCAGTCAGGCCATTGTGGTGCTGAACTGAAGCATCGTCGATGTCGCCGGACGAGTCCGCCCACTCATTGGTGTTCGACCATGTGAGCGTCATGTACCGCACGCCGAGCCGGTAATAATCGCGGAGAACGCGAAGGTCGTTCTCGATCGCGTGTCCGCCTTCGACACCCATGAGCGCGGCCAGCTTATGCTCGCGGTGCGCGCGCTCAATATCGGCGGGCGAGAAGGCCATCATCATCTTGTCCGGATGTTTGGCCGCCTGCTCATACACGGCATCGATCAGATCAAGCGCGCGATGAGCGTACTGCCCTTTGAACTGCGTGGGCTCGACCCAAATCGAAAAGAACTCAGCGCCGAGATTTCCCTTTTTGGCCTTGGCGAAATCGAGGTTGCCTTGATCGCCCGGCGGAGGCGACGCCATGTCAAAATTCTCATCGAGCAATCGCTGCGTGGTGTCGGCGTGCGTGTCGATGATCAGCGCGGATTCCCAAATTTGTTTGGCAGTGAGCGGCTTGCTGGATTTCTTCGCAGGTTTGGCTTGGCCCATAAGAAACGACGAAAACGTGAAGAGGCTTACCACCGCGTACAACACAGTCCGTGGCAGCATCGCAATCCTTAGTGAAATAAGATCAAAGGCCGCATCGCGCGGCCTTCGAAATTCTACATGATGAGGAAAGCGGAACTATTGCTGCGGCGGAAGGGCCGGAGGAGCTGGAGCGACGTCAGGTTCCGGCGTGGCCTTGGTCTGGATCGCCACTGGATACGGATACCGCTCGGAAACCATCACATGGAAGCAAGCCTGATGGCGTTCTTCTTCCGGCTCGATAACTGAAGTCTCTTTCATCTGCTCCAGGTAGCTCTCGACCCACTTGTGCTCTTTGCGAGTGAGTCCGCGCTTAGCGATGTCCACGGTGGTGCCGGCCAAATGCGACGATGCGACCTCGCCCTCAGCGGGAGCAGCATTGCCATTCACGCGCATCAGGTGGCGCTGTTGAGCGACCGTTCGGACCGCGGAGTTGACCTCGATCGGGTGATGGAATTTTTCGTAAAACTCGCGGCCAAGGTCGTCGACAAATTGCGCGGTCCACGGACGCACATAGCGGCGATTCTCCTTCAGCGAAGGATTCACGACCAGGTACTGGCTCTCGGGAATCTGGATGAGCGCGCCGCTCTGCTCAAGCTGTTCGAGCTGGGCGTCGTCCTCAATACGCGGCAAGTTGGCTTGATCGATTTCCTGGTTCTGCTTCAGCAGCGAGTCGCGCGATCCGCGCAGCTCGGGAGCGACCGGAGGACCGTAGTAGCGAACCCGGCGAAGATGACGATGATGGCGCCGATGAGTCCGATGCGAAACATGGCGGAGATGCCGGACAGGCGTCCGCCGCGGCACGGTATGAACGCTTGCCTGGGCCGAAACTGCGACCAGAACCGACAGCAGCATGAGAGTGGCGCGGCGCATGAAGATCCCTAAGTCCCCTGGTTCCCGAGTGGTCCGTCCTAACTCAGAGTACGGCTACAGCATCTCTGAATTGTACTTTACGATGCCATCAGGTGTTTACCGGGTTCTCTCATTGTTAACAAGAATTTGCAGCACTAAGGTACCTGGACTTTGGTGATTTGCTTTTTGGCAAGCCGGAGCCGTCCACCCACAAGCAATAAGCATCACCCACGCTGAAGGGTGGGAGCCCCCGCATTCATGCGGGGGGAGCGAGGCCTTTAAGCCCCGCGACGGCGATAAGTCTAATCCTGCGGCTTTCAGCCGCGGCGCAGGCGGCGCCTTTAAGACAATCCGCTTGAGGCATCACCGTTCTCTCCAGTAAAGTTTCACGCCTGCTCTACCTCGAACGCGAACTCCGCGCTACCGACGAGAAAAGCCCGTGGCTAAAGCCAGAACCGAATAAAAGGGACCGATTGCCGCGAGGCTTAAAAGCCTCGCTCCTCCGCATGAATGCGGAGGCTCCCACCAAAAAACAATCTTCGGCTAACGCCTATTTCGCCGAGGTCGGCAAATCCATGGGAATGGCGTGAAATAACCCGATGATTTACTATGCTGCGGCCCTTTTGCGCCACCTGTGCCACTCAACTTGCTAGCCACCGTCCTGATTGACGTAAGCCTTTGGCTCTTATGCCTGTTGGCACTTGTCCGCTTTTGCCGGCTGTCGTTCACCCACCCTGCATTTCTGTATTTGAGCTTTTCATCTGTTCCTGGTAACCGCGCGAGCCACGGCCATTCTCGCCGGCGCGCCGACGCTATTTTCCGATTGGACGATTGCGGTGACTCCCGTTTCCGTCGCGGAGATCGTGCGCGCCGTGCGTCTGGGCGACTTGGCTTTGGTCGTCATGACAGCGGCTTGGATTCTGGCTGTGCGACCACGCCCAAGCGGAGTGGGCAGAGCGCCGGCGCCACCAGGTCAGCCGCTTGATTCTGGTATAGCGAGGACGATCGCCTGGTGCGTGATTCCAGTCGGCTTCCTGGCCCTCGCGTACTGGGCCAGGCTGCCCGGCGTCTCCCTAAACGAACCCTCGGCGGATTGGGACACTTCCAGTTGGGCATTGCAGTTGGAAATGTGGTCCGGCATGGGTTTGATCGCCCTGATTTACTGTGACGGATTCAAACCACTGCTCACGGTCGCCGCAGCCGCATACCTGGCCATCATGGCCTACCAGGGATTCGATCGCTTTCGCGTGCTCATCCCTCTGCTCCTGTTGGCGCAAATCTATGTGGACCGCCGCAAAAGACGTTGGCCCAATTTGGGAATGGTCATATTGCTGGTCTCTGCCGGTTTGCTCTTTTTCCCAATGAAGGACATCGGCCGCGCTCTTCAGCAGGGTGAACCCATTTCCGACATTTGGCAGAGCGCGAAGGAGGGAATCAACTCCGCGCTGCACGGCGATAATCCAGATGAATTGATTCTGGATCAGTTCGCGAGCACACTCACGCTCGCGGATCGGCACGGAAAGCTTTTTTTGGGAGAGACGTATGCGAAGGGACTCGCCGTCTTTGTTCCGCGACTCGTGTGGCCGAGCAAACCTAGCCTGGCGGAGGATCAGCACGCAATTTCGACCATCGACCGTCCGATGGCGGAGAACGGAATGGTCGCCACGCTGCTCGGCGAGTGTTACCTGAATTTCGGCTATGTCGGAATTATCGCGATTCCGTTTCTTTCCGCCTACCTGAGTGGTAGATGGTATTCCTACGCCTACCAACACAGCTACTCCACGGTCGCGCGATTCACGTATCTGATCTTCGCCTGCAACCTGATTCAGATATTTCGCGATGGCCTGAGCTTCTTGCCGGTATTCGCGGTGATCAACATGTTGCCATTGGCGACGATCGCAGCCATGCACTGGCTCTTCCCAATTCGGGACGGACTCTCCTCTGTTCCTATTTTGCGCACACCGGGAGTTCGGACGCGAACTGAGGAAGGGCAGCCAGTCGGATAAGAAATGGGCACCGCACTCCAAGTCGGTCAGCTTGCCCCTAAGTTGGCGGAACCAGCTTCGCGGCCGCACATTCTGCTCATCCATCAAGCTTTCACCGGACCAGACGAAGCAGGAGGAACTCGGCACTACGAGCTACTGGAGAAGCTCTGCGTGCAAGACTTTCGCGCGACCGTAATTACTGGAGCGACGAACTACTTCAGCGGCAGCGCAAGAGCACCGCTCAGTAGTGGATGGCAATTGCAAATCGTGATCGCAGAAGCAAGGGCTGACTTCCACAAGAGCTATACGCGACGGCTTGTAGCTTTTGTCCGGTTCGCGGTTGCTTCCTTCGTTGCGGGACTGCGCCTGCGCGAGGTCGATCTGGTCTTAGCCACTTCACCTCCAATTTTTCAGGCCATCTCGTCGTGGCTGATTGCGGCAATCCGGCGCAAGCCGCTCGTGCTGGAAATCCGCGACCTGTGGCCGAAATTCGCTGAAGCGCTCGGCGTATTACGCAACCCACTCGTGATCTATGCCGCGGAGCGCGTGGAGCGGTTTTTATATAGGCGGGCGGACCTGATCCTCATCAACTCGCCCGGCTTTCGCGATCACGTCATCGCCCTGGGAGCTGATCCGAAGAGAATCGCAGTTATAGCAAACGGGGCCGATCCAGACTCCTTCGATCCCAAAGCGTCTGGTGACGAGTTTCGGAGTGAGCACGGACTGACCGGCAAGTTTGTCGTGATGTATGCCGGTGCGACAGGACCGGCCAACGATCTGGAATGCCTGCTGCACGCCGCGGATCGCGTTCGTAGCGAGAAACATATTGCTTTCGTCGTGGTCGGCGCCGGAAAGGCTCTCGCCAAACTAAAACGCGAGGCGAAACGGCTCCGCTTGCACAACGTGCGCTTAGTGACACCGCAGCCGAAGAGCCGTATGCGCGAAGTCCTGGCGGCAGCCAATGTTTGCGTGGCCACGTTAAAGAATGCCCCTGCCTTGCACGCCACTTACCCGAACAAAGTTTTCGACTACATGGCTGCGGGCAGGCCAGTTGTTCTTGCCATCAAAGGCCCAATTCGGGAAGTGTTGGAGAAAGCCAGGTGTGGAATCCCCGTTCCGCCCGGAGATGATGCCGCTCTCGCCAAAGCGATTCTGCTCTTGCGAAATTCGCGCGAGCTGCGACTCAAAATGGGAAAAGCCGGTCGGCAGTACATGGAGCGGCACTTCAATCGAAAACAGCAAGCGGCAGAACTGGCAGAGCATTTGCACGCGCTCACAACGCACGCTGCGGGAGCGCGCAGGTGAAGCGAATCCGCACGGTAATCATCGGAGCCGGAGGATTCGCGCGCGAACTGGCTTGGCTTTTGCGCGATCTGAATGGCTCATCGCCAGACCCGCAGTTTGACTTGTTGGGATTTGTAGTGAGCGACACATCGGCGATGGGATGCCGGGATTCGACTCGAGAGCTTTTAGGTGATTTCTCCTGGATCGAGCAACACCGCCATGAGGTCGACGCTTTCGCTCTCGGCATCGGTTCGCCCCAGGCCAGAGTGGCAATTGGACACGAATTGTGTCAGTGCTTTCCGGAAATCTCCTGGCCGGCTTTGATTCACCCCAGCGCGCGGATGGATTTGGCGAGTTCCCAAATTGGAAAAGGCGCGATCGTATGCGCCGGAGTGGTCGGCACGGTGAACCTGGAGATCGGCGATTTCGCTGTTGTGAACCTTTCCTGCACGCTCGGACACGAGTCGCGAATTGCCGCGGGCAGCGTGCTGAATCCCAGTGTGAACGTGTCGGGTGGCGTAGAGATCGGAAACGGCGTGTTGGTGGGCACTGGTGCTCAGATACTCCAATACCTTCAGATCGGGGATCATGCCGTAATTGGCGCCGGAGCGGTGGTTACGTGCGACGTGCCGGCGGGAACAACTGTCGTGGGGATTCCAGCAAAACCGATCATCAAGTAAATCGATGAAGATCTGCTTCCTTGCCGACGCGCGCAGCCCGATTGCGAAAAATTGGATTTCGTATTTTGTCCATGGTGGACACGAAGTTTCGGTTATCAGCTCCTATGCTTCTTCGGCCAATGAAATTTCTGGCGCGCAAATCTTTGAACTCCCATTGGGCGTCGCTTCGGCGCTTCCAGGTTCGGCCGCTCTACGCGCATTCGACAGTAAGATTGTCCGAAACGCGAATCGTTTGCGGCAAGGGCTTCCTAAACGCTGGAACCTGCAAGTAGTCACTCTGTTCGGGCTCCAAGACGTGCGGCGAAAGACCGCACAAGCAGCTGCCATAATTGATCGGATCCGTCCCGATCTGGTGCATGCAATGCGCTTACCCTTTGAAGGCCTGCTCGCTTCTCAAGCGGTCCGGGATAGGCCGCTAATCATTTCGACCTGGGGTAACGACTTTACGCTGTTCTCTTCCCATTTTGGGAAGATTAACCAGCTCACGCGTGCCGCCCTAGGCCGCACCGACGCCATTCACTGCGATTGCCGGCGGGATCTGAGACTGGCGATTGACTTAGGATTCTCGCCGATGAAACCATCGCGCGTGCTACCGGGCGGAGGCGGCATCCAGACCAGCTTTTATTTCGACCTCCCGCTAGACCCGAGTCTGCTTTCCCGTTTCGGCATTCTCGCTGATGCTCCTCTGGTCGTTAATCCCAGAGGATTTCGCGGATACGTTCGGCAAGACACTTTCTTCCGCAGCGTTCCGCAGGTGCTGCAGATTGTCCCAAGAACAATTTTCTTGTGCGTCGATATGCAGGAAAATGCGATCGCAAAAAGCTGGGTGCGCAAGCTTTCCATTTCCAACTCGGTGCGGCTGCTGCCGCGTCTTTCGCGAGAGGAATTGGCAATGCTTTTCCGTGCGTCGGAAGTTTCCGTTTCGCCGTCGCTGCATGACGGCACGCCGAACACATTGCTGGAAAGCATGGCGGCAGGCGCATTTCCGATTGCCGGCGATTTGGACTCGATACGCGAGTGGATCGCCGACGGCGAGAATGGACTGCTCTTCGATCCCAGAGAGCCTTCTGCTCTGGCAAATTGCATCACTCGCGCGCTCGGGGATCGAGCATTGCGAGATCGGGCCCGAGAGCGCAATCGAGCGTTCATCCGCGATCGAGCCAACTATGATGTAGTCATGCAGGAGGCCGAGAGCTTGTATCGCGATGTCATCCGCGATTATCAAGAAGGCAGAAGTAAAGTTCCAAACTAGATTCATGCTAATCAGAAATCGACACCGAGCCGCGTCGCCGCTCTGCTTTTTGCTTTTCACTTCTGGTTTCTGCTTTTCATTGGATCTCTGTGCCTCTGTATTGAATTGCCTTCGCGCTCCGATCGAAAGGGTGAATTCGTGAAGGCCGCGCCGGGACAGCAGCATCTAGTCCGCGGGATTGGTCTGCGGGAAGGCATCTCGCTGAACATGATCGCGATGATCGGCGTGGGACCGTTCATCACGATCCCTCTGATTATTCATGCGAGCGGCGGGCCGCAGGCGATGCTGGGTTGGGTGCTCGGCGCGGTGCTGGCCATCTGCGATGGCATGGTCTGGGCGGAGCTGGGAGCTGCGCTGCCGCGCGCGGGCGGATCGTACGAATATTTGAAAGAGATTTACGGGCCGCAGCGGCTCGGGCGCTTGTTTTCGTTTCTCTACGTTTGGCAGTTGATGATGAGCGCGCCGCTCTCGGCGGCGTCCGGTTGCGTCGGCATCGCGCAATACGCGACTTTCATTTTTCCTTCTTTGCAGAAAACGATAGCCGCGCATACCTTTGGCTGGAATTCTTCCTGGTTCGGTCATCTGGGCGGGGAAGTTGCCATTTCGTGGGGAACATTTCTCGCGATGGCGGCATGCGTTGTGGCGATTGCGCTTGCCTATCGCCGCGTCGATGTTGCGGGCAAGATTTCGACCTGGCTCCTGGGCGGGGTCTCGGTTGCCATTGCCTGGGTGATCTGGGCCGGCGTCACGCACTTCAATGCAGCGCGCGCTTTTGATTTCCCGCCTAGCGCGTTTCAGCTTAATCAGCCGTTCCTGCTGGGACTCGGCTCGGCCATGCTGATCGCGACCTATGACTATTGGGGCTACTACGATATCGCTTACATGGGCGCCGAAGTGCGCGACCCCGGACGCACGATTCCCCGTTCCATCCTCTACGCCATTCTGATCGTGGCCGCGATCTACATCGTGATGAACATCAGCATTCTCGGAGTGGTGCCGTGGCGCGAGCTTGACCGGTCGGCGGCGACCGGGTCGCATTTTTACGTGGTCTCGACGATGATGCAGCGCATCTACGGCACGCGCGCTGGGCAAATCGCGGCGGTACTGATTATCTGGACGGCGTTCGCCTCGGTCTTTTCGGTTCTGCTTGGCGTTTCGCGCATTCCCTACGCTGCCGCGCTCGACGGCAACTTCTTTCGCGCCTTTGCGCACCTCGATGCCAAAGGAAAGTTTCCGACCGTCGCGCTGCTATGGATGGGAGCGCTTACGTGCGTGTTGTGCATGTTCCGCCTTGTGGATCTGATCGCCGCGCTGGTCATCATTCGCATCCTGATGCAATTTATCCTGCAGGCTGTGGGAGTGATGATCTATCGCGCCAAGCGTCCCGAAGTGGAACGTCCATTTCGCATGTGGCTGTATCCGCTGCCTGCGCTGGAAGCGCTGGCTGGATTCATTTACATTCTGATTTCGCGTCCTAATTTTCAGCGGGAGATTCTGCTCGCAGCGGTGCTGATCGTGGTCGGGGTCGCAGCGTATCTCATACGAGCGAATTCCAAACGGGAGTGGCCGTTCGCCGGCCCTATTGCGGTGTCCTCGTAAATGATTTCGAAATCCAGCACAGCGGTTTGCGTTGGCGCCTTAGGCGCCGCCGTATGGCTCGGATACCATGCCTACGCACCTGCTTCCCAACTCTACGGAACGACTATCAGCCATTTTCGCGATCCCCACCATCTCGGTCTAACTTTCGACGACGGACCGAACGATTTTTACACCGAGCGCCTGCTGGAGATTCTTGCGCGTCACGAGGTGCGCGCAACGTTCTTTCTAGTCGGTAAATTCGTGCAGGCGCGTCCGCACATTGCGCGCGCCGTGGTAGCAGCCGGGCACCAGATTGGGAACCATACGGCGTCACATCCCAATTTGGCACTGCTCTCGTCTCGCGACATTCGCGCTCAGCTCGCCGATGCCTCACATGCCATTGCCGACGTGACCGGGGTTATACCCGAATTGTTTCGCCCGCCATTCGGAGCGCGTAGGCCCGGCGTGCTGCGCATCGCGCGCGAACTCGGGCTTATTCCGGTAATGTGGGACATCACCTGCTACGACTGGCGCCGCACCTCGCCAGAGAAGATCGAGAACCGCGCGCGCCGGGTGATCGAAGGCGATCGTTCCCGGGGGCACATTGTCCTTCTGCACGACGGAGGACACACCGGCCTGGGCGCCGACCGCAGCGCAACGCTCGCGGCGACCGAACGTCTGCTGGCCCGCTACCGCGGGTCACACCAGTTTCGCGCCGTCGAGAAGGCCGATTTTGCGGTATGATCCGCTCATGGGCAAGGGCAAGGGGATGAACGACGCGTTCGAGGTCGGCTGCCCGTGCTGCGGCGCGGTGCTGAAGATCGATCCGGAAACTCGGGCCGTCATCGCTCATACGCCTCCCGCCCGTCCTAAGACTTTTCAGGATTTCGAAGAGGCAGCGCGCGCCATGCGTGACCAGGAAGGCCGCAAGGAATCTCTGTTCCGCCAGGCCGTAGATGCCGAGCGCCACAAAGCTGACCTGCTAGAACGCAAGTTCCAGGAAGCCGTCAAACGCGCCAAAGATGCTCCCGATACCGGCAAGCCCATCCGCGATTTCGATTTGGACTGAGAAGCGGCAGTTGGCACTCAGCTTTCAGCGCGTGAACGCTCTAACGGCCACGTAGACACGACTACGTCTCCGAAAATTGCTTTTGCAGAGTGTGGATTGCGGGGGTCGCTCTCAACCCGCCGAGGATTAAGCTGAAAGCCGAGTGCCGAAACCTAACAGCCAAAAAAAGCGGGGGAGCTGTTACCAACTCCCCCAACAGAAGCGACAGAGGCGATACTGAACAGATTGGAACGAAGTTGCTGCTCCTGAGTTGCCCGCCAGTCACCTACAGCTACAGAAATTCTGGTTCAGGCGCAACATGGCGCGATACAGGGTCGAAGAGTCAAACCCTTCGCGATAGCGAACCGGCGACAGCGTGCTCACATTGCCGGCGGCTCGCCCGTTCCCTACCGGGAACGGTACTGACCGAGCCTCAGGAATTCACAACTTCGGTAATCTCGGAAACTTCCGGTTCCTGAAGGTCCTTCCTTCGACTTTGCACCGGGCCATTGGCGACGAAACCGACGCCGGCGCTGATCAGCGCGATGCCCAGCCAGCGACTGCTGCTGACATACTCGTGCAGGGCATATTTCGAGAGCAGGGCGACCACCACGTATCCGAGAGAGGTTGCCGGTAAAACGAACGTCAGGTCAGCCCAGGAGAGGGCGGCAAGATAGCTGCCGAAGAAGACCAGCAGGCAAAGAATTCCCAAAATGATAAAAGGATTCCGCAGCGCGACCAGCAGTTCCAGAGAATGCCGGAGAGAAATCGCCCCGGTTTCCTTCATGCCGACCGAGAGGAGTACGTCGCCGACCGAGGCGGAAAAGACAATCGCGAGCAGAACCAGATAGCGGCGGGCATTCATTCCTCATTCCGATCCGACTTCAACGACTTCTTGCTGCATCGTGGATTCTGCCGGCTCGGGAGCGGCTGCCGGTGTTCGCCGCGCCTCCTGCACATAACGGTTGCGCGCCGCGCGCAGTTTCATGAATGACTTGGCTTCTTTGTACAGGCGCTTGCGCTCGACGTTGCTGAAGATCGCCTTCTTCACGATGCGGAACATCGCTTTCGGACGGAAGTAGTACTCGTCGTAGAAGCGATGCACCATCTCCATCACGTAATCGCGCGGCAGACCCGGATACTCGATGTGCGCCATCTGGTGCCCGCCGGAATCGACCATCGACTGGCTGTTGATGATGAATCCGTTTTTCTCGGCGAAATCGTGAAATTCCGTCCCTGGATAAGCGTGCGCCAGCGAGACCTGAATGGTCTCGACGTCAAGTGACTTGGCGAAATCGATGGTGTTGCGGATCGTCTCGCGCGTCTCTCCCGGCAGTCCCAAAATGAAATCGCCGTGGATTACCAGCCCGAGTTTGTGGCAGTCACGTGTGAAGTCGCGCGCGCGTTCGATGGTCGCGCCTTTTTTGATGTTCTTCAAAATCTGCTGATCGCCGGATTCGTAGCCCACGATGAGCAGCCGGCATCCAGCATCGCGCATGGCCTTCAGCGTTTCGTAATCCGTGGTGACGCGGGAGGTGCAGGACCAGGTCAGCTTCAGCGGCTTGAGCTTCTCGCAAAGCTCGACCGTACGCGCCTTCTGGATGTTGAAGGTGTCGTCATCGAAGAAGAACTCGCGCACATTCGGCCAGTACTCTTTGGCTTTGGCCATTTCGCGCGCGACAGCGTCGGAGGAGCGCTTGCGCCACGCATGTCCGCTGAGCGTCTGCGGCCAGAGACAGAACGTGCACTGCGCCGGGCAGCCGCGCGTCGTGTAGAGCGAGACGAACGGATACAGCAGGAATGGCACGTTGTAGCGTGTGACATCCAGGTCGCGCTTATAGACGTCGGTCACATCGGGCAGGGCGTCGAGGTCCTGAATCTGCGGACGATCAGGATTGTGCACCACTCGGCCGTGTTTGCGGTAAGAGATCCCGAGAATCTCGTCAAGCGGCTTGCCTTGCGCAAACTCGACAACCGAATAATCGAACTCTTTGCGGCAGACAAAGTCGATGGCATCGCACTCGGTGAGCGCCTTGTCGGGCGAAGTGGTCACCGGCGGTCCAACGAAGGCGACTTTCAAGTTAGGGTTGGCGGCCTTCATGGCATAGGCGAGCTTCTGGTCGCCTTGCCAGCCCGGCGTGCTCGTGAAGAGCACGAGAAACTCGTACTGCCTGCCAATCTCGATGGTCTCGGCGGCGGAAACGTGGTGCGGCGGTGCATCGAGCAACCGCGAGCCTTCCAGCATGCCCGCCGGATAAGCCAGCCACACCGGATACCAGTACGATTCGATCTCGCGAGTAGCCGGCCAGCGCGAACTCGCGCCACCGTCAAAGTTCTCGAACGAGGGAGGGTTCAGGAACAGTGTTTTCAGTGCCATGCGTAAACGTCAACTATACCATCCAGAGCAATGACTCTGGATGGTATGGACAAGAAAATGCAACGGCGCTGTGAAGCCGGAACAGAACAACGTGGAACTGGCCGCCTCCGGCCGGGTGTTGACTTTCATCGCAGCCCCAGACCAGAGCAAATCAAAACCAAAGTCAAAATCCCGGGTGAGAGCGCCCGTCACGCCGGAATCCCGTCTGGTAATCGTTTACACTGCTTTCCCGACTTCATCTTGTTTACCCGACGACAGTTTAACTTTCGTGCTGCAGCGATCACGCTCGCTGCCCCATTCCTGAAATTCTCGGGAGGTGGTTCCTCAGATCGCGCGAGTGACTCGGTTTCGGAGCTGTCGGCGGGAGACTATACGCCTTTTGGCTATCTCGATAATCCATTCCATTCGTGGGCGCTGAACCGCAGCGGCGTACTGCGGTCGGTACGCGGGATCGGCTTTGCCCTGCACTTTCCCGCCGGGCCGGGTGGCTATTTTGACGAGGCGAAGAACGGTATCTATACCGCGTGCCTGCGGCTGGGATTCCTTGTCGGTGAAAGACGGCTTTGGGAACTCGAAGACTTCCAGAAAGCGGAGCTTTCATCTCCGTATCACAGCAAGAACGTTCTCGCGTATCGGATCACGACTCCCGAGCTTCACGTCACCTGTTCGTTCGTGCAGGTAAGCGGGAATGCGATTGGGGCGCGAATCGAAGTACATCGCAATGCGGCGAGCGCGCCGGCTCGCCTGCTGGTTGCTCACGAGTATCGACTCGGCAACGCCCAGTGGTGGGGTGGAGACGGTATCGTTGGCTCCTACGAACGAGCCAGCGATACTATCGTGACTCGCTCGTTTGCTGCTGGCACGGTCTTCGCTATCTCGGCTAATTATAAATCGAGCAGCCACGTTCTCGGCTCTGGTCCGGACGTGATCGAAAGGTGGTTGGCATCGCACGGAGTGACTGAGAGCGCGATCAGCTACGGGACAGCTCCTCTGCAAGCCACGCTGGTCTACGACTTGCCCGTTTCGGGAAGTGTGCTGAGCATTGTGATGGCGCGAGGGGCTAACCAAGCTGCGGCGGTCAGGGAGTTGAGCAGCGCTCATGAATCAATAGCCACTGCTATCTCCGAAAAGAAAGCCGAAGATGCGAGCTTTTGGAGCGCATCTCCTCGCTTGCAAGGCGATTGGCCACAGCATTGGCAAAATGGCTGGGTCTATGACTACGAGACGCTGCGCATGATGGTGCGTCGTCCAATCGGCGCGTACCGGCACCGCTGGGACGCGATGCAGATTCAGGCGCCACGCAACGTGCTGGCCGAGACATCGATCGATATGTGGGCTCTCAGCCACGCCGATCCGGAGACCGCGAAAGAAGTTTTTCTCGGTCAGTTTCTCGATGCTAAGTCGGCCAACATCCCATGCATGCGCGAAGATGCCGTGATGAACATGGTCGCCGGCGACGGCAGCGAGTGCGGAACCTCGATTTCCTGGTGTTATCCATTCTTCTGCGCGCGCTCGATCCACGCGCGCAGCGACGACCAGCAGTGGCTGGGTCGCGTCTATCCACGATTGGCGAAGTTGCTGCGCTGGACACTTGCAAACCGCACCGACAAAGATGGTTTCGTTGTCGGCAAATGCAGTTGGGAAACGGGTATGGACGGATCGCGGCGATTCCTAATCGACCAGCCTACCGGCGCTGAAACCATCGAATTCATTCGCGTAGTCGAGTTGCAGGCGGCAGCCGCGCAAGCAGCCGCCATACTGCAGCAGTTCGCGACCGAACTCGGCGACACACGTTCCGCTGCGGAATGGCAGGCCATACACCAATGCTATCTCGAAAAAACCAACGCCCTTTGGAACGGCAAAGACTGGTACGAGGATTTTGATACGCGCTCCGGACGGCCGATTACCACCGTGGGCCGCGACATGGGCCAGGTCGCGCCGATGTTTTGCGGGTTAGCCAGTTCCGAGCAGATGCACGCGATGATGCCTACACTGCGCGCCTTCTACGAGCATTCCCACTCCGGGAACGCAACAGTACCATCTGCGGTAGCGGGTAGTGATTCGACGCAGGCAGCTAGCTGGTTTGATGGCTTGCAGTGGTCATCGCTCACGCTGCCCTATCTGGAATCCCTGGGGGCCGCTGATGAATACGAGCTTCTCTCCCAGACCATCGACATGATCGCCGAGCGCATTTACCCCAGCATGGATCGCCGAACCGTTGCGAAGACGAACGGCAGTTGGATTGTGCCGCGCGAAGGCGAAGCGCGCGTCGGCCTGCCGGGCGTGAGCTGTGAAATGTGGACACCGCATGGCGCCGGGGGAGGCGAGGGCTACGGCTGGGGCGCGGTACTGCCCGTGCATATCTTGCGCAGCCTGATCGGCTTTCGCGAAGCGGATAAGCCGCTCACAGTTTGGCTTTGTCCCAACCTGCCGCAGCGGTTCATGATTGTTGGCCGGAACTACGGCGTGCGCAATGTGACTTATCGCGGCACGAAGATTCACTTGGCCTACGAAGTAAGTCCTGAGAATGTGCTTAAGGCCGAGATCCAAACAGATGGGCCGCTTCTGATCCGGGAGATTCGGGAGAAAGACGGAGAGCAGGTCCCGATTGTTGTTTCCCAAAATGGGACAAGAGCCTCTGTGCGCAATGGCAGGTGTTACCGATTGCAACTTGCTGCGTCAGCGTGAGCGAGAGCCCTTGCCCTTCTACCTAAAATTTGGTGAATTCGAGCGTCGGGACTAGCCGGCGATTTTGCGCGAATAGGTAGCCGCCGGAGCCGCGCTCTTCTTGGCCGGGCTAGTTGGCGCAGGAGCGGAGGCCGGACGAGTGGAACGCATCCCGATCAGGGGTCCGTGGTAGCTCAGTTCGCTAACTTGTTTGCTGTCTTTGGAATCGCGCATGGGATTGGCCCTTCAATTACCTAAGATGCTGAAATTTTATCGTCGGTTACGGTAAAACGCCTAGATTACGAAAGATCAAAACCCGAGTTTTATCAGAAAGATTCGGAGGACACGGCCAAAATCGAAGGCGAGAACCAAGCATGTCACCCGAAACGACCCGAAATTATGCCTTCTCCGGTCCCTTCTTGACCTCCGTGTTCATCCCCAGTCACTTCGGTGTTTGGGACGAATTCCCGTCAGACACCGGAACCAGCCTGCCGCGCTCGTGTCCAACGCGCTTCTGCGCTGGGTGATGGCCGGGATCGCAGGTGGTCATGCCGCGGAATTCAGGGGCGAGGTCGTCGCGTCGCTCAAAGTAGTAGCTGCGGATGAAAAAGCACGTATTTCCGTTTCCGGGAATCGGCATCGCCATGGAATCGAAATGGTGAAGATTGTCGCGCAGCCCCGGAGCATCCTGTTCGTTCTCGTCCCGGCTGCCGTAGGACGAAACTGCCGGCTGAGTCGCAGCCGCATCGGGCGGAGCAGAGACTGCCTGAGCCGGGCCTGCCAGGCCCAGCAGCAGGACGGGGAGAAAGAGGCTCATGGTGAACTCCTCTCTTGCGGAAGGATTACCAACGCATTCTTCTAGAACGTCCCAGATCAGAAAGCTTGCGAAATCTTTTTACGGGGTGCCTGCCCAACAATGTATGCCCCCAAAGGGGACTTCGCCAGTCCTTCCATCTAGAATTCGCGGTGTTATAGTTCTCGCCAAGTGCGAACCATGCTGCACAATCCGCTGGCGGCGTTTGGCATGGCATTGATCTGCCTGTTTGTCGTGCTCGCGCTGTTTGCGCCGTGGATTGCTCCACAGGATCCCGCGCAGATTCATTTGGCGGCTCGGCTTCAGCCGCCCAGTTCGGCGCACTGGTTTGGGACTGACGAGCTCGGACGTGACATCCTCTCACGAGTCATCTATGGCGCGCGCATCTCGATGCTCGTCGGAACGAGCGTCGTCGCGGCGGCGCTCTTCCTTGGACTGGTCTTTGGCTCGATTGCCGGATATTACGGAGGCGGCGTTGATCGTTTCTTCAATGTGATCGTGATGAACGCATTTCTCTCGTTCCCGGGGATTCTGTTGGCTATTGCTTTTGTAGCCTTCCTCGGGCCAGGCATTTTCAACTTGATCCTGGCGCTGGCGATTGGCGGGTGGGTTGGATACGCGCGTCTCGTACGCGCGCAGGTGCTCGCTGTGCGTGAGCGCGAGTTTGTCGAGGCGGCGAAGGCGCTGGGCGCGAGCGATTGGCGAGTGATGACTCGGCACATTCTGCCTAACATCATTCAGCCAGTGATTGTGCAGGCCGCGATCGGCATGGCTGGCGCCGTGCTCGCGGAAGCCACCATGAGCTTTCTCGGACTCGGTGTGCCGCCGCCGACGGCTAGCTGGGGATCGATGCTCAATGACGGCCGTTCCCATCTTTTCGACGCGCCGCATCTCGTGATCTTTCCTGCTGCCGCCGTGATGTTCGCCGTGCTCTCATTCAACTTCATCGGCGACGCGCTGCGCGACTACCTCGACCCGCGCGCGAGAATGGAAGTGGGAATCTAGGCATTTTGGGTGATTTCGTCATTCTTGATTTCGTGATTTGGTTGCGAAAAGAGTTTTGGAAGGAGATTGCCGAGCAGGGGGAGCAGGCCGTTCAGGCCTGCATGGATTGCTATTCTAAGACTTGGTTTTAAGTCTTGAAGCAGTGTTTAACCAAGCGAGAGTTGTAGGAATAAAACAAAGTGCGATTTGACCCGCAGGCCTAAACGGCCTGCTCCACCCAAACACGCCGTCATTGCTGCAGGAAAGCGCCAAAGTGGGAACAGAGGAAGAACAGAGAGCTAAAGCCGAGACGTTCCGAGCGATGCATCGTGGACCTCGCCTCCTGCTTTTGCCGAACGTGTGGGATGTAGCAAGTGCGCGCGTCTTCGAGGAAGCCGGCTTTGGTGCGCTGGCTACAACCAGCGCAGGCATCGCATTCAGCCTCGGCTATCCCGATTGCGAGCGCATCTCGCGCGAGGAAATGCTCGAAGTCGTCGCGCGTATTGCCGCCGCAGTTGGCGTTCCTGTAACTGCCGACGTGGAGTCCGGATACGGCCACCATCCCGAAGATGCAGCCGAAACGGCGCGCGCGGTGATTGCGGCCGGCGCGGTGGGCATGAACCTCGAAGACGCGGACCATCGCGAGGAAGCCAAATTATTTCCGCTTGCGCTGCAGCTGGAGAAGATCGCCGCGGTTCGCGAAGCAGCGACGAGAGCGGGTGTGCCGATCGTCTTGAATGCGCGAACCGATGTCTATCTGCTCGAAATTGGTGCGCCGGAGACCCGCATGAAGGCTGCGCTGGAACGGCTCGCCGCGTTTCGCGATGCCGGAGCCGATTGCCTGTTCGTTCCCGGATTACGCGATCCCGCGATCATCGCGAAATTCGTCCAGGAGCTGCGGCATCCGATCAACATTCTTGCCGGACCAGGATTCCCGCCGATTCCCGATCTGGAACAGATGGGAGTAGCTCGCGTCTCGCTGGGATCTGGACTGATGCGGGCAACGCTTGGACTGATTCAGCGAATGGCACAGGAATTGAAGGCGACCGGCACTTATCGAGCCTTTGAAGGCGGCATTCCCTATAGCGATCTGAATCGAATGCTGGAAACGCGAAAGGAAGGCTGATCAGTACCCGCTGTCCGCCTAAGGCGGACGGCGGGCGCCTTTCCGGCCTCACTGCACTCAAAAGGAACCTCGCCCAATGAACGCGAACGACTTTCGAAGGTTAGCGCTAAGCCTCCCAGACGCAGAGGAAGGTTCGCATATGGGAGCCGCTGATTTTCGCGTCGGCGGCAGAATCTTCGCGACGCTTGCCGCGCAGGATCGCGGCTATGGCAATCTCATGCTTACGCCTGAGCAGCAGGCCGGCTTCGTCGCCGATCTTCCGGAAGTGTTTGTGCCCATCGCAGGCGGATGGGGGAAAATGGGCTGCACGCACGTTGTTCTCAACAATGTGAGCGGAGATGTCCTGATGGGGGCGCTGCAAACCGCATGGAAACTGCGCGTCACCAAGAATCAAGCCGGCCGCAGCAAACAACCACGCAAAACCCCCAAACTCCGCAAAACCAAGGGCTAAATCGTCTGCCGGTTACGGCGCCTCGATCAACTCCATTTTGCCATTCTTCTTCCGGTGCAAAACCTTCACGCGTCCTTCTGGATCGCGGAAGACGAACACATCGCGATCGCGAAACTCGGCTTCTTTCACTGCCTCTTCGACGGTCATTGGGCGCACAGAGACTGCGTCTTCTGACTTGGCCCAATGCGCTTCGGCAAAGCGGGCAATTGCCGGAAACGAATGCACGACTACCGGAACCGCGGTTGCGGGGTTGGCTCCGACCGCGACATGCCGGGATTCTGATGGAGAGGCAGACTGCCATTCCGTCTTGCGCGAATGGCGCTTCTTCGTCCGCCAGCGGCTCTTGTACTTGATGGCCTGGCGATCGATCTTATCGAGCGCTTCGCCGACTGCGGCAGACATCTCGGCCGCCTCGGCGAGTCCCACAATGGGATGATTGCGAATTTTGATGGTGATCTCGGCGATGTGCCGATGCTTTTCCAGGGTGAGGATGACGTGCGATTCGAAGGTGCTGCCGAAGAGCTTTTCCAGTTTGCCCAAGCCGTGTTCCACCTGCTTGCGCACTGCGGGAGTGATTTCGTACTGCCTTCCGGTGTACTCGACGTTCATGAACCCCTCCTGACTACGTGGATAGGTGTGGAGCGCAAGGCTTCATGCGTTGTTGCTGGTTTGTAGTGTGTTGGTGTTCCGGTGATGTTCCTTTCCGCAAGCCACGTGGACGCTGTGGACTTGGTGGACGTTGTGGACTTAGTGCTTGTTACTCAATCTTTCAACCTTCTTTGGTGCGTGCTGGGAATTTTCATGTCTTCCCGGTACTTCGCTACTGTGCGCCTGGTCACGTTAATGCCTTGCGACTGTAAGATGCGCGTGATTTGCTCGTCGGTTAACGGACGCCTTGCATCTTCTTCTTCGATCAGCTTTTTTACGCGGCGCTTCAGGATCATCAGCGACGTTCCGCCGCCTTCCGGCCCGTTCACACTTTCGCTGAAGAAATAGCGCAGCTCGAAGACGCCTTGCGGGGTATGAACGTACTTGCTCGCCACAGCACGGCTCACCGTCGAAGGGTGAACGCCGATCTCTTCCGCCACTTCTTTGATCATCATCGGCTTGAGCCGGTCGATGCCGTAATCGAGGAACTCGCGCTGCCTCCCGATAATCGCATAGCACGTGCGCAGAATCGTCTGCTTGCGCTGCTCGATATTTTTCATCAATTGGATAGCAGACTTATACCGCTCTTTTACGTAATTGCGAACATCTTTTTCGGCGGCATCGCGATTGAGCAATTTTTTATAACCGGGATTCAGGCGCAGAACGGGAATGTCGTCTTCGTTCATCATGACGACGTATTCATCGCCCTGCTTCACGAAAGCCACGTCTGGCTCGATCAGCTTAGGTTCAGATTGGTTGTAGCGCTGACCGGGCTTGGGATCGAGGGTCTTCAGGAAATCAAGCGCGGCCATCACCTGATCCAGCGGGCGACCGACAGCCTTGGCGATGTCCTTGTAGTTGCGGTTCTGAACGTTGCGTAGTTGCGTGTCCACGACCGCCATGGCGCATTGAATCTGTGCCAGAGAATTCTTCTGCGCGACGGATTCACGAACTGCGACTGTCTGAGATTCGAGATTGCGCAATTGCAGCTGCAGACATTCGCGCAGGTCATGCGCGGCTACACCGATCGGATCCATCTGCTGCAAGAGCGTAATGGCTTCGTGCAATTCGTCCAGCGAGAATGTAGCCTGGGCAACAGTCGAATGATCTTCTGGAGCGACGGCTACACTCGCCGGCGCCACAGCCACGCTGACTGCTGATTGCATCCCATGATCCCCGACCATGCTGCCGACGAAGACGTCCGCAGGTTCATGTTGCTCAGAAACTCCAGACAGCGCCGGCGGCTCGGCGGGGCTCGGTTCATCTGACGGCGAGGCGGCGACTGCTTCCAGCGCGACGCTCTCTCCGCGAGCCACCGACATGAGTTCGTCATCGGAAGCGACTAGATATCCGTCGTCATTGAGATTGCCGATCACCAGCTCGGCGGCAGCGCGTACACCGGTGCTTACCTGCACTGCGCCAAGTTGCCACATCAAGTGGTCCGTGAGCGTTCCCGGTTTGGAAAGAAAGTTCTCGAACGACGGACGCTCGGAACTCTCTGAATCGTGCGGACTGCGGTAGCCGGGATCTAAATAATCTTTGAAGTACGTGCCGAAATCGATCTCTTCGAAGGGATCTTTTTTCTCCGGCTCCGCCGCCGCGGCTTGGGGCGAGTCAGCGCGCTCGCGATCGGCTTCTTTGCCGGCGATCTCGTCGATGATGGGAATCGAAGTTTCCAGCTCTTCCAGAACCGGATTCTCGACGATCTCGGCGTTGATCATCTCCTTCAGCTCAAGCTTGTTCAGCGCGAGCACGCTCACCATCTGGACAAGTCCAGGAGTGAGGATCTGCCGCTGCGAAACTCTCAGGTTCAGCTTGTTCTGAAGAAGGACCATGTAAATACTTTGATCATCCAGGTCAGTACCGTTCCCGGTAGGGAGCGGGTGCTCCGACTCATGACATCACCCGTTCGCTACCGCGAACGGTACTGACTCTGACGCGCCGCAGGTGACAACTACACCAGCGAAAAACTCTCGCCCAAATACACGCGCTTCACTTCCGGATCGTTGCCGAGTTGTTCCGGCGTTCCCGAGCGGAAGATTCTTCCCTGATTGATGATGAAGGCACGGTCTGTCACCGACAGCGTTTCCCGAACATTATGGTCGGTGATCAGCACGCCGATTCCGCTCGCCTTCAAATCAAAAATAATCTTCTGCAGATCCAGCACCGCGATCGGATCGATTCCCGAAAAGGGTTCGTCCAGCAAAATGAACGTTGGACGGATGCACAAGCATCGTGCAATCTCCACGCGCCGCCGTTCGCCCCCCGAAAGCGCATATCCGCGAGTCTTGCGAATGTGCCCCAGGCCAAGCTGCTCGATCAAGGTCTCCATGCGGCTGCGCCGGTTCTCCCACGAGAGCGGCTGCGCCTCAAGGATGGCCATGATGTTTTCCTCGACCGTCAGCTTGCGGAAAACCGAGGGCTCCTGCGGCAGGTAGCTGATGCCGTACGTCCTCGCCCGCAGATACATGGGGACATCGGTGATCTCGACCCCGTCCACCAGAATTCGACCGGAATCCGGCGAAATCAGGCCGACAATCGCGTAAAACGTGGTCGTCTTGCCGGCTCCGTTAGGCCCCAGCAGGCCCACCACTTCGCCTTGATTGATGTGGAGAGTGACCCCATTGACGACTCGCCGTCCCCGATAAGACTTGCCAATATCGTCGGTGGAGAGCGTCTGTTGGTTCATTTCTTCAGCCCCGTCTGGCTTATGGAGCTTGAATTGCTACTACCCACGAGCACCGTATCATCGCGAGTATAGAAAGTCAACGAAACTCCGGTAATCTTGCCATGTTCGGCATCAAAAATGCTAGGCGGATTGCCCGGCGTGCCGGTCAGCACGAATTTGCCCTCGTTGGCGGTGTAAACCAGGTGCTCTCCCGTGGCTTTTCGCGATCCCTGCTGGATAACGATATCCCCTGTCGCGTCAATGCTTTGTACCGCGCTCGGAAGCCTGTTCTGCGCTTCGTTTGTGCTGCCGGAGCTGGCTTTCCGCGAGGAGTCGGGAGCGGGCAATCCATCCGCCTTGCCCGATCCAGCAGCGAGAACCACGACCGCCCGGTCGGCTTTAAGAGTCGATTGAGCGTCCCGAAGCAGGATCCCTCCCTGAAAGACCGCCTTGCTCTGTCCATCGGCATAATGCAGCCGGTCGGCCGTGACCTCAACGGGAGCTTTCTTGGTCTGCCCAGACTGGGAAAAAACCGTTGAAACCCGGCGCCCTCGTCCACTTTCGGCATCCAGCGTGCCTTGTTTGCGATCAAAGGCAATCGTCTCCGCCTGAATGATGTTGGCACCCTGCCATAGGCGAGCGCCTCCGGAATAGCGGGCGACATTCTCCGTCGAATTCGCCGCCATGTTGGCGGCGGTCACGTGTATTGGTGCTGCCTCGGCCAGCAGCACACCAGAAGCTTGCGACTTCTGCTCCACGTAGGAAGTCTTCACGTTTCCGGTGGCAACAGTTTCCCCGGTCCTGCGATTCAGCGAAAGCGAGTCGCAGGTCAGTGCCAGTCCCAAAACGGGATCGGCAAAGCTCACATTCGCAGTCAGGACAGTCGTGTCGTCGGACTGTTTGTAAGTGGCTTTTTGTGCGCTGACAGTTCGCTGGCCTTCACGAATATTTACGTCGCCGGTCTGCACCGCCTGTTCTAGAGCTTGCTGCGGACCTGACGTGAACGCGACTGAGAGTTCGCGGCTGTCGCTGGTGCGCTCCGGTTTTCCCGGTGATGATGAAACGATCCTCACCGGCGCGCTTCCGTTCAGTGACGCGATGTGGTTGTCGCGTGCAAATTTAGCTTGCAAGGCTCCAGCGGTAATCGTGGTTGTCCCAGTTTGGGAATTCGGCGGGGAGTTCCCGGTCAGGACGATTTGGCCTGGACCGACGCTGCGCGCATTATCCAAAAATCTGCCTTCGCGCACCGATAGATCGAGCCCAGCGCCCTGGAACTCGCTCGCGCTGCCGGTATTCGTGCGTGCCAGTTCGCGGATATCGACATTGCCGCGCAGCTCCGCGGAGCGAATCTTGTTATCGCTTCCCATCAGCAGAGCAATGTTCTCAGCCCGACCCTGCGAAGCCGAGGGGCCGCCGGTCGTCCAGGCGACTCCGCCCTGGAATTTGGCCGCATGAAGCTGATTGGCTTCGGAAAATTGAAAGGCTGCATTAGCGGCGTGAATCTCTGCCGGACGGTTCCCCGTGACCTGAGCGACAAGGCCGCCGTTCGCCTCAGCTTGGTGCACGGTATTATCCGGACGCAAATGCACGAGCACGTGCTCCGCATCGAGGTGGCGATCCGGCGCGTGCGCCGTAAATCCTGCGAGCGTGATCTCATGCGATGCTTCGGCGAAGAAAGCGCTGCGCGCGTACATCGTGACTGGCTTGGGGCCGCTGGTCACGAGACGAATGTCCGAGTGCAGATCGAGCGTGTTGCTCTTGGAAGAATACGTTGCGCCGACCGCCGATCCGCTGCCTTCGGGCAGGCGAAACATGATCAGGTTCGCGGTTTGCGCGATGCCGGTCTTTTGATTGAACGTGAGGCCGCTCGTGTCGAGGTGCAGCGGGCTGCCGATCTGCTTGGGCGTGCCTCCGGTTCCCGATGTTCCCGGTTCCGTCGCCTGCAGATCAATGGAGACTTGGCCTTTCGCTGAGATGTCTCCGGTAGCTGCGTTGTACTCGAAATCGTCTCCCGTAATCCGATCGAGGCGGTCGGCATCGCGGCCATAAGAAACGATTTTTACGTTATGCAATTCGGCCTTGCTGCCGGCTTTGTAACGGACGGCATTGGCAGCAGAGATGGAATAAATCGTTCGTCCGCCCACAGACTGCGAGTAGGTAAAGCCCTGCGTGTTCTGCTGGATATCAATGCCCAGCTTGGCCGGCAGTTCCCGTGCGGCCCGCGCCACGCGATAGCGAGCGTATCCGTAGAATCCGGCCACCACGCCGATCAGCAAAAGCGCAGCAATCCCAAACCAAAGTCGAAGTCTCGAATAGGCTGCCGGCACTGAACAGATGCTACTAGCTGCTAGCTACTAGCTGCTAGCTCGTGCACAGAACGGGCGAGCAACACGGACGTGCGAGCGCTTGCGGAAATGCTACAAAAAGTCAGAAGCTAGAACGAACAGCTAGCAGCTAGTAGCTAGCAGCTGGAAGCTGAACATGCGCCTCGACAAATGGCTTTGGGCCGCACGGTTTTTCAAGACGCGTAGTCTCGCCACGCGCGCCTGCGAACTGGGCAGGATCGAATGCAATCACCAGCCGGCCAAACCGGCCCGCGATCTGCGCGCAGGCGACTGGCTGCGGGTGCATACGGATAGCGGCGATTTTGAAATTGAAATCCTGGTTCTCAGCGAAGTGCGCGGACCCGCAGCTGTCGCCCAAACTCTCTATCGCGAGAGCGACGCCAGCCGCGAAGCGCGCCTGAAAGCAGCGGAAGAGCGGCGCGCACTGAAGAACTACATGCCGGCTCCGGCAGGTAGACCGTCGAAACGGGATCGGCGCAGGATCATCCAATTCCGTGCACAGCGCGACTCCTGAGCGATGAAAAACCAAGAGCGAACATGGAGGTCACAGAGAATACGGAGATCAAGAGGAAGTCGGAAGTAGGAATTCACAAATTAGAAGTTACGACAGATCGACCGGCTGCAGCGTGGCAAGAGAAAGCGTTTACTTCTGACTTGGCTCGACCTGACTTCTGATTTCCTCTGTGCTCTCCATATTCTCTGTGACCTCCATGTTCGCTCTTGGTTTTTCATCGAGCGGGAAGGGACGCCCGAACCTTTCCCCAAATAGAACTCGGCTCTCAGGAAATCTCCCGCCGAAGCGTTTGTCATCTCCCGTACGAACGCCGATGGCGAGCAGGCAAACGACAATCATCCGTTCCGGCGCGCCGACCACTTCTTTAACTTTCGGCTCTTCGAACCCTTCCATCAGCGCGGTGTCGTAGCCCAGTACTTCCGCCATCAGCATCATTGTTGTGAGCGCGATCATGACCTGGCGGTTCAGCCACATCGGCAAATTTTCGTGGGTGCTCAGGTAGTCATGAATCAACTGACGCGTGCTTCCCGATTTGGAAGGATGCGCATAGCCATGCTCGGCGCCAATGCGGATCATCTCGTCCACATCACCCTCGCGCCAGCCTTCGAGATCACCCAAGGCGACGATCACTACGGGCGCCTGCTCTACTTTGGGCTGATCGTGTACTGCGGCCCGAAGCTTCTTCCGCTGCTCCGGATCGCGAACCACCACAAAGCGCCAGGGCTGGAGGTTATATCCGCTGGGTGATTCGAGCCCGGCACGAATGATTTTTTCCAGGTCTTCGTGACGAACCGGTTCCGGGCCAAATCGCGGAGTGGAACGCCGTTCGGCCAGAACGTCGCTCATCTTTTTTTCTTCATGCGAGGCGTTCACAGTTTTTTCCAGAGACAATCCTTATGTCGCATTCTACAAATTCGATGAGACCGTGTTGCAATTCCTCCCGGAAGACCACTCTCCTATGCGGCCGGCATTTCCCTGATAATTCCCTGCTTAGTTGCCTCAGCGCACCAGCTTGTAGCCGCTAGATTCCAGCTACTAGTCTGAAAACACAGCCAGTTACGCAGAAAATTAGAAATTCCCTGTTCATTCCCTGATCGTTCCCTCAGGGTTTTGCTCGGACCCGCATCCTTGGCGGGTTTTCGCGATTCATGACAGAGAATTCCCAGAGAAATTCGCTGTTCTCAGGGAATCTGCTGCTATGGGGCCCCGGACATATCTGCCGATCCCTCTGCATTAGACGGCACAATTCCGCAGGTTGGGCGGGCATCTCTTGCTAAAATGAGGCAGGTCCTCTGACTGCACCGGAAGTTCTTATTCTGATCGAGCTTGCACCGTCGATTCTCTCCGCGGATTTCGCCCATCTGGCGGACAACGTCCTGGCCGCGCTGCGCGGCGGCGCCACGATCGTGCACCTCGACGTGATGGACGGCCACTTTGTGCCGAACCTGACGATCGGTCCTCCGGTGGTTCGCTGGCTGCGTCCGGTGACCGACGCGACCTTTGATGTTCATCTGATGATTGAGAATCCCGATCTGTTCATTCCGGAGTTCGCCGCAGCAGGCGCGAACTGGATATCAATCCACCAAGAAGCCTGCGTGCACCTGAACCGGACGCTGAATCTGATTCGCGACCATGGCTGCCAGCCGGGAGTCGTCATCAATCCCGCCACGCCGGTCGAGACGCTCTCCGAAGTGCTCGACATGGTGAACCTGGTGCTTGTAATGTCAGTTAATCCCGGATTCGGCGGGCAGAAATTTATTCGAGGGGCGGTCCACAAGATCGCGCAACTGGCGCGTCTGCGCAAAGAGCGCGGGCTGAAGTTCCGGATCGAAGTCGATGGCGGCATTTCGGTAGAAACCGTAGGCGATGTAGTCCGAGCCGGAGCCGAACTGCTGGTCGCCGGGAGCGCGGTTTTCGACGGGCACGATGTGACCGGCAATGCGAGGACTTTATTGAAGGCAGCCCAGGAAGCCGTCCCGAAGCGGGACAGTGAGCGCGTGCTGACCGTTTAAACAGCTTCGAAGCTGCGAAGCCACGCAGCCGCGAAGCGCAACACACTTTCGTAGAGAATTTTCAGCTTCGAAGCTTCGCGGCTTCGAAGCTCCGAAGCTGGTTTTCATGAAACGTACTCTTTATTTTGCTTTTGCTTTGAGTCTGGCCATGATGGTGGCCGGGTGCCATCACAACAAAGTCGCGAATCCGCTTGCGAACCTGAATTCCAAACAGCCGGACAAGGTGCTCTTCGACCGTGCCATGGACGCGATGAAGCACGGCAAGTACGATGTCGCGCGCATTTCGCTGCAGACGCTGATCAACACTTATCCGGATTCGGAGTACATCGCGCGCGCCAAGTTGGCGGTCGGCGATTCCTGGTACGCAGAAGGCACAACGGCGGCATATCAGCAGGCAGAAGTCGAATACAAGGACTTCATTACTTTCTTCCCCAATCTGCCCGAAGATGCGGAAGCCCAATTGAAGATCGCCAACATGCATTACAAGGAAATGGAAAAGCCGGACCGCGATTTCACGCACGCGATGCGCGCGGAAGACGAATATCGGCAACTGATCCTGCAATATCCCGACAGTAAGCTGGTTCCACTCGCCAAGCAGCGTTTGCGGGAAGTGCAGGAAGTACTCGCCGAGCGGCAGTTCCGCATTGGGTACTTCTACTACTTGCGCGAGTCGTATCCGGCCGCGGTAGCGCGCCTGAAGACGCTGGTCGATACCTATCCGCTATACAGCAAATCCGATGACGCGTTGATGTTGCTGGGCAGCTCCTATGAGCATCAGGCGGATTTGATCAAGGGCGCCACCCGCCTGCCCGAAGAGCGCCGGGCCAAGCTCGTGGACAACTTCCAGGCCAGCGCGGCACAGACTTACGACCAACTCATCGAGCGCTATCCGCTGAGCGACAAAGCCGACCAAGCCCGCGCTCAGCTCAGAGAACTGCATCGTCCTGTTCCCGTGCCGACCAAAGAAGCGGTTGCCGAAGACAAAGCTGAAGAAGCGAGTCGCGGCGATGTGACTTTCATGAACAAAATGATGGCGACCTTCAAGCGCGGGCCTGAGGACGTGAAGCTCGCCCCCAAAGTTGGGGAACCGACGCTGGTCGATCCGCAGCAGACCAGCGCGCCACAGCTGATCAAAGCCGCCAACAACACCATTTTGGGAATCGGAGACAAAGGCAGCGGGTCCGTCAGTATCGAGAAGGTGAATGGCCCGATTCCGGCCAGCCAGCCGGTACCCCGTTCCGATAACCCGCCTAGCGACAGCGCAGCTACAGCAGCGCCTGCGAACACCGCAGCAAGTCCGGCGGCCAGCGCGGCGAGCGCTCCAGCTGCAACCGATAACCCGGCGAGCAGCGGCTCATCCGGCAATGACACGGGCATCGGCGAACTCACGCCGAACGCCGCACCGACAAATTCCAACGCCGCCACGGCCGCTCCAGCGACTGCGCCAGCTTCGGCTTCCACGCCTGCAACCGGCAGCACTGCCCCTGCGCCCGCCGCCGAGGCCGCGCCACCACCTCCTCCGCAGGTGAACGAAATCCAGCAGAACGGCTCGACGGATTCCGTGTCCAAGAAAGATTCGACGGACTCAGCTTCTGCAAAGAACGACGACAGCGGAAGCTCGTCGAGCAAAAAGAAAAAGAAAAAGGGATTGAAGAAGATCGTTCCCTTTTAGGAGACAAGGGATGGGTTACAGAGAACAGGAATCTTCTCTCTATAACCTGTTCCCAGTAACCTGCCCCCTTCATGTCGGATCAAGCTGATCTCATCGTCATCGGCGCCGGCATCGTGGGTCTCTCGACCGCGATGTCGGCGAGCGCTGCCTTTCCTGACCTGCGGATCGTTGTTCTCGAAAAAGAATCGCGGGTCGCGGCTCACCAAACTGGGCACAACAGCGGCGTAATTCACTCCGGCATCTACTACCGTCCCGGGTCGCTTAAGGCAAAGTTTTGCGTTGCCGGCGCGGCCGCGATGGTGGACTTCTGCCGCCGGCACGATCTCCCCTATGAAGTCTGTGGGAAGGTGATTGTTGCCACTTCCGACGAACAGATGCCGCAATTGCAGCAGCTGCATCAGCGCGCCGGCGTGAACGGCGTTCCCAATGCGCGCCTGATTTCGAAGGAAGAGCTGCGCGAGATCGAGCCGCATGCCTCCGGAGTGGCGGCTCTGCATGTTCCCACAACGGGAATCGCCGACTATGCCGCGGTGGCGAGGAAATATGCCGAGATCCTGGTCAGCCGCGGAGGCGAGGTGCGCACCGGCGCCGAGGTGACCGGCATTCGAGAAGAAAACTCCGGCCTCGTCGTCGAAACTTCAGCCGGTGAATTTCGCACGGCCAACCTGATCAACTGTGCCGGGCTCTACTCCGACCGGATCGCCGCCATGACTGGCGCGCGCCAGCCAGTGCAAGTCGTCGCTTTCCGAGGCGAATACTACGAGATCATTCCCGAACGACGATCGCTCGTGCGGGCGCTCATTTATCCGGTTCCCGACAGCCGGTTTCCCTTTTTGGGAGTGCATTTTACGCGCCGTGTTACCGGCGGCGTCGAAGCAGGGCCGAATGCGGTGCTGGCGTTCCGCCGTGAAGGTTATCGTAAAACCGATTTCAGCCTTCGCGATTGCCTGGAATCCCTCCGCTTCTCGGGCTTCTGGAACATGTCGCGCCGATATTGGCGCAAGGGGCTGGATGAGATGTGGCGGTCCGCTTTCAAGAGCGCCTTCGTCGGTGGGCTGCAACAGCTTGTCCCGGAGATTCAGTCGCGGGATCTCGAGCCTGCCGGCTCCGGCGTGCGCGCGCAGGCGCTCAGCCCCGACGGCTCTCTGGTCGACGATTTCTCTTTTGTGCCGCATGGCCGCGCGTTACACGTGCTCAACGTGCCTTCTCCGGCCGCGACCGCGTCGCTGATGATCGGCAAACGGATCGTCGAAATGGCGGCCGAGCAGTTTGGCTGGAAGTCGGTTCAGACGCACAGCCAAGTACAGACGTAGTCCGCTGCTGCAGGCAGCGTTTTCACACAATTCCGTTCACCGCTCTCCCCAATGCAGCTTATTGCGCAGGATGTCGAAAAAGCGGTAGCCGTTCTCCGCGCGTATGAGCTTCACTCGGTCCTTGGCCAGGACGCATTCGACAAGGTCTCCATCTTCCAGTGGAACGTTGACTTGGCCGTCCATAGCTAAGAAGGCGCTATCTTCGCCGGGGCCTACGGTAATCGAAAGTTGGGAGCTGTCCTCTACCACTAAGGGGCGGTGCGTGAGCGCGTGCGGCGAGACGGGCGTGATCACGAACGCATTCACGCTCGGAGCCAGGATTGGGCCTCCGGCAGCGAGAGAGTAGGCGGTAGATCCTGTGGGTGTGGCGACAATCAGAGCATCCGCTTTGTAATCGGCGACCCGGTGACCATCGATGCAAAGCAGGAAGTCTGCCAACCGGGCAGCGCTGGCTTTGATCACCACGTCATTGAGCGCTTCGTGTTCGCAGACGCGTTTACCATGACGAGATAAGCGGCAAGTGAGCATTGTCCGCTCGTCGATCTTGCAATGATGTTCCGTAATGCTGGTCAAATGGCGATCAAGCTCGCTTAGCGTGACTTCAGTCAGAAAACCCAGAGAGCCAAGATTTACTGCAAGCAGGGGAATACCGGCGTGCGCGACCGCGCGTGCGGCGGCTAACAGAGTGCCGTCGCCGCCGAGCACAACTACGAACTCCGGCTTGTATTTGTAAAGCTGTTCCCGTTCGACTTCGCGATGTCCGTGCGTGTAGGCCGCCGACGCGGGATCGAGCACAACGTCGTAGCCATGCTTCTCCAGCCACTCGATTACCCCGGAAATAATTTCCGTGATCTCCGGTTTGTTCGGCTTAGTGACGATCGCTACGGTTGGCATTCGAACCTTGACAGGCGAGTTTAGCAGGAAGATTACTTTCGACCGAGGAATCGGATCCTTGCTGTTACAGCACGGCCTTCGAAGCTGCTGAATGTTCCGAACGTGGTCGAGTCCACGTTATTGTTCACGAACAGCGGATTCTTGCGGTCGGTGGCGTTTTCGAAAACTCCGCGCAACGCGAGCGCGTAACCGCGAAAGGTGAAGCGCCATTCCAGTCCGGGATTAAATTCGAAGAATGCTGGAAAGTGGTGCGAGTCGGGCAAGCCGACAATTTGCTGATTGTCATTCACCGCACTCCAGGGAAACCCTGTGCGGTAGTCGACGGTGTACACAAAGTCGAAGCGATTCGTCCAGGGCACGGGCGTCCATCCCCAGGTGATGAATCGGTTGGGCGAGTCCCAGGGAAGTGGACCTCCGGCTTGTAGGCTGAAGATGGGATTGTCGAGTGTGTAATCGACTACAGCATTCGAGTGGGCGTACGAATGCGTAAACGAGCCGAAGAGGTTGTAGTCGTGGGAAAAGTGCTTGCGCGCCGTGAATTGGATTGCATGATAGTGATCGCGGCGAGTGTTACTCAAAATGTAATTCCCGGAAAGGATCGATGCCGGCTGCGTGTTCTGAAAGATAACGCCGTCAGTTCCGCTCTTTTCGAGGAAGTCAACAGAAGCGTAGATCTGCTTCGGCAGCTCTTGGTCCACACCCAGACTCCAGTTGATAAATCGAGGCTCTTCCAGCGTGCTGTCGTTGGAGAAGAATGTAGTTTCGAGCGCGGGTCCCGTTAGCGTAGTCCCGGTCGCGTCGTAGTAGTAATCCAAACGGGGGCCGGTCATGGCGCGCGCAATGTAGTCGAGGTGCGTGCGATCGTAGTACACGCCGATGCCGCCGGAGAGCTTCGTCCGTCCGCTCAGCGCATACGTAGCGGCAATGCGTGGAGAGAAGAAAGGACGGCGTATGATCTCGTCCCAATCGAAGCGCACGCCAGGCTGAACGAGCAGCCTTTCGAAGGGCGACCACCGATCTTCGATGTAGGCCCCAGTCTCAAAATCGTTACGCGCGAACTGCGTGAGTGGCGGCAGTACGCTGCGGCGAAAGAGGGTGCCGTCGGGACGCAGCAACGAGAACGGCGTGTCTTCATATCGCTGGGTGAAAGCGATCTGATCGATCTGCGTTCCTATTTTGATCTCGTGTGCGCCGGCGGCGCTGAATGATTTCAAATAGAGGTTCGCGATTTCTTCACTCCGGCGAGAGGTACCGTTGAATTCCTCGAAGTAATTACCCGTATCGCCATTGGGTGTGATTACGAATGGCGCCGTGCCTTGAGGACGATAGTTGTCGCGAAATCCGTTTTCCGCGAATCCCAGCTCCAGCAGCGCGCCTCCGGAGAAGTAGTGCAGCTCTTTCACGTCGGCAAGATAGGAATTGAAATCGCGTTTCACTGTCGTGGAAACCGGAGTTAACAGCGACAATCCTTGATTGTCCTCATCCTGCACGTTGTTGAGTAATCCAAAACTGAGAATGTCTGTCGGACGTAAATTGATCTGTACTTTGGCGAGATTGCTGCCGCGCAGCAGCGGATCTCGGTCTGAGCCCTTAGGCAGATCTCTGAAGATGTTAGTGTCGTACTCGGCGTCAGCGGAGTCGAAGAACCAGGCTTTGTCCTTGACGATCGGGCCGGATACCGTCGCGCGCGGCACCCATTTGTCGAAGTTCAACCCTTTGCGCAATTCCCAGGATGGGATAAAGTTGGTCGCGTCAAAACGAAAATGATCATCGCCCATGCCGGTATTGAAATCGATTATGCCTCCCGTGAATTTTCCGAACTCAGTTGAGACGCGGCTGCTTTGCACGCCGACTGAACGCACAGCGTCGGCGCTGAGACGCATTGACAACGTGCCGCTCACTGGCGACGTGATATCGAAGCCATCGAGGATGTTCCTGGTCTCGTACGTCGCGGCTCCTGCGACATGGACCTGTCCAGTAAAGTCCTGCACAACCTGCGGCAGGTAAGGCAGGATGTTGCGGATATCGCGCGATGTCGGATAGGGAATATTCACGATCTCCGGCGTGCCCAGCGTTTGTGTATTGGCAGTCTGCGCAGGATCGATGCCCTCAGTTGACGCGGTGACGTTGACTGTCTCTTTCAGCTCCTGAATATGCGGCAGAGTGAGTTCAAGACTCTGAGGGCCGTCCACGCGAATCGCGGCCTGATTGATCTGATAGAAGTTGCTCTTTTCTGCGTGCAGCGAATACGCATCTTGAGGATTCAAATTGGGAAATTTTCCACGGCCGGCAGCGTCCGTATGCACGGTTAGCACAAAACCGTGATTGTCGCGAAGAACCAGCGCGCAATCGGGTACGGCCACGCTATTCTCGTCGGTGACAACTACGGTAAGGGAGTTGGCGGCGCTTTTCGAGCGGGCAACGGGAATGGGAGCGTGCTGAGGGCTGTCCTGAGCGCAAAGTGAAAAGCTCGAAAACAGGAGGAACGCCAGGACGGGAACTGAGAACGTCTTCGACATGAGCCAGCACAGCGACATCTTCAGGCAGAAGTGACCGCCTTCTTAGATATTCGCAGAAAACAGAATAGAATGCTGGGAACCATTCATGAGACGCGTGCGCCGTCGTCATCTTGCGATTCTGATCACCGTGCTGGTGGCGCTCGGGCTGATTGCTGCCGCTATATACGAGCGCGCTCGCTCGGCGCCGGAAGTGGCTCGCCTTCTGCCGGAATGCGACGGCATCCTCTACGTGAATTGGAAGCCGGTACGCAAGTTCGTCGATTTCAGCAAAGAACCTGTGGCGTGGGCGCCGGAATACCGCCGTTTCGTCGAGCAGACCGGATTCCAGTTTGAACGCGATCTGGACGAGATTGCCTTCGCCATCCACGCGCCCGCCGATTCGCAGCACGAGACCCGTTACTCCGAGGTGATGCTCGGCCACTTCGATTCCGACAAGGTCAACCAGTTCCTCGCCAACACAGCGCGATTGACGGAAAGCTATCGGAACCACGAAATCTTCCTGATTCCTTACGAGGACCGCACGATCCGCGTGGCTGTGCTCAGTTTGGACATGATCGCCGTCTCCAACACGGGAGATCCCGCGCAGATTGATCACATCCTCGATGCCTTTGGGCAATCGGCCTTTGCTACCAATGGTCCCACTTTATTGAGCAAGTACTACCGGCACGTGCCATTCACGAGCATCGCCTGGCTGATCACGCAAGTCGCCCCTGCGACTGCGATTGTTGGCGGCGGCACGTTCAATCCGTTGCCGTTCATTCGGCAACTATTCGGCGGAGGCGTAGTTGTAGCCTCGGCTCGCTACAACGGCAACGTCCAACTCGAAGCCGATTCTTTTTTGAAACCCGAGTTGCTCAAGGATCGAGCCGACCAGCTACAGAATCTGCTTTCGTTGTACAAGACGACAGAAGAACAAACGCGCCCGGCAAACGCCGATTCCGAAATGGAATCGGCCCTAAATTCTTTGAAGGTGCAGGAGAAAAAAGATCGCGTGGAGTTGACAATGTCCATCCCACGCGGACTAATCGAGAAGATGTTCGCACCACCGGCAGAGACCGTGGCACCCCAGCCGCCCGCCGCGCCGAAGAAGCCCCAGGCGAAACGTCGACGGCGGCGCCACTAATTCATGCGCCATCGATACAGAGGATTGCTCCGGGACAGGAAAATCGCGGGCAAGTGCGCGCGCCCCATCCACGTTTCATGGCGTGCTTACATTCCGGTCAACAATCCAGACGCGCCGCGCACCCAAGTGGTGCGCAGATACTTGTGCGGATTCACTGGCGTGTTGTGGATGCGGACTTCATAATGCAGATGCGAACCGGTGCTGCGTCCGCTGGAGCCGACGAAGCCGATCACGTCGCCGCGGTGCACCGATTCTCCATCGGCAACGGCGAAGCCGGAAAGATGTCCATACAGAGTGGTGATTCCATGGCCGTGGTCGAGAATGATGGCCCGGCCGTATCCGTTGATGTAGCTGGTTGAGTCCACCACACCATCGGCGGGCGCGATGATGGGTGTACCGAACGGGGCAGAAATGTCGATGCCGGTATGGAAAGCACCTTCGCCGTTAAACGGATCGATGCGCTCGCCAAACGAACTGCTCACCATGCCTTCCACCGGCCAGAGCGAAGGAGCGGCGGCGATGCGGACCCAGTCCGCCGTGCTCAGCGTTCCAAAATGGTCATAACTCGCTGGGATTGCGCTGGCCGCGATTCCATTCATGGCGCTGCTCTTCAGCACGGTTAGCTGGTTCAGATTGCGCGAAACATTTTCGTCGTCAAAGGCCGGCGAGGTGGCTGGAAGGAGGCCCGGCTCATTCTTGAGTCCGTAAAGTGCGGAGACTTCGCTGGCCAGCGATCCCAGCGAGGCGACCTGAACGTCCTTCTCATGGTCCGCTTGTTCGAGCTTGTGATAATTGCGGGTTACCGCTTCTTTATCGGTGCGGAGCTGGTTGAACCGCGCTACCTTGACCAGCATGCGGGTATAGGATCCGGCCATGCCGGTAATCGTGAGCATGCCGATCAGCGCCCCCGTAACAAAGATGTACAGGTAGTGCAGCGGGATCGGCATTTTGACGAGTTCGCCATCGGCGTCTCGTCCGACAAACATAATGTAATAACGTTTCCGCATTGCACTCCTGAATCGGCGGATTGTTAGAGCTGCCCTTCCACGTACAATCAAAGGTGAGGTCCAGGTTTGGATCCTGCACCCCTGACGGTCATCTCGCGAGAGCTTATAGCGTCCAGCGCGCTCGGTGTTCTTGGCTGAACTCAGCGTGCGAAAAATGACCTTCGGGCTTGCGGCCAGAAGTATTTCAAAAAGCTAGGGAAAGTTAACAAACCAGCTTCTCACGTGTCAACGGTAGAAATGGTGACGAAAGGACATGGCTGGTGTAAGTTGCTGGAAACAAGCACTCAGCACTCAGCATTCAGCATTCAGCCGGACTGGCCTTTGGCAGTGGATTCTCCCGTTTGGACGGACGCGGTCTGCTCAGACGACAAAAAGAGACCGCCTCGGGCTTCGCGAATCTCGAAACGGGTTTTGCTGAATGCTGAATGCCGAGTGCTTTCTCCCATGCCCTTGCCCGAAGCAGCATTCCTGACCCGCCTGCGCCGTTCCGCCGGTAAGCACTCAGCGGCGGTGCTGGGCATTGGAGACGATTGTGCCATAATGCGGGTTCCTGCTGGCCATGAGGCGTTAGTGACCACTGACCTGAGCCTTGAAGGAGTGCATTTTCGCCGAGACTGGCAGCGGCCGGAGGACATTGGACATCGCTGCCTGCTGCGCGGCTTAAGCGACATTGCGGCGATGGGTGGCAGGCCAATCGCTGCGTTCCTTTCGATCGGTCTTCCTTCGGATCTGCCGCAAGCCTGGTTTGACAGTTTTATCCGCGGTTTGCTGCAACTCGCCCGCAAATACCATGTCCATCTTGCCGGAGGCGATACCTCAGCCTCGCCCGCCGGAATTCTGGCGGATATTGTCGTTGTCGGGTCAGTTCCGCGAGATACTGCGCTGCAGCGTTCCGGCGCTCGTCCTGGAAACCGGATTTATGTCACCGGCGAGTTGGGTGCGGCGGCAGCTATCCTCGGACAGCTGCGCCATGGACTGAGGCCAACGACCCGCATAAAACAAGAGCCTCGAATCGCGATTGGCGACTGGCTGCGGCGCAAAGGGATCGCCTCGGCAGCCATCGATCTGAGTGATGGCCTCTCGACCGACCTTTCTCACATCTGTGCGGAAAGTGCAGTAGGCGCGGTGCTCTCTGCGGCAGCCATTCCCATTCACCCGCTCGCGAGGGACTTCCACAATCTCGATCTCGCGCTCCACGGAGGCGAAGATTACGAACTGCTCTTCACGGCTCCCGCAAGTCGGCGAGTCCCGCGAAAGATCGCCGGAGTCAAAATCACGCATATCGGTGAAATTATTCGCGGCAAAACGATGAAGCTGGAAATTGGTGGGAAACGGAAAACGTTAGAAGCCCAGGGCTGGGAACACTTCTCCGTTTGGAGTAGCACGATGGGTGAGTGACCAACGTGGAACCGGGCGCTCGCGCCGCGTGTTGACCTTCGGTGCGCCGCGCAAAATCAAAATTCGGGCGAGGGCCCCTTCGGCAGGCTCAGGGCATGTCCGGTTTTACGACGCCCACATCACGAACTCGCGCCGCAAATTATTTAAACTTAAATTTTCATGCCTGCGATTCATCTCATCTTCCTGTGGCACATGCATCAGCCGTTTTATAAAGACCTGGTCACGGGAGAGTACCGCCTGCCCTGGGTGCGGATGCACGCGCTGAAGGACTATTACGGCATGGTGAAGCTGCTCGAAGAATTCCCACAGGTTCATCAGAACTTTAATCTGGTGCCTTCGCTGCTGCGGCAGATCGAAGACTATGTTTCCGGGTCAGCAAAGGACCCATGGCGCGAGTTGGCGACCAAGCCTGCTCCCGATCTTCATCGCGACGAACGGATATTCATTCTCAAATACTTTTTTCAGGCGAATCGCACGCACCAGATCGGACGGTATCCTCGCTACGAGGAGCTTCTGCAAAAGCGGCTGGCGTTCCCAAATCCGGAAGCCGCAGTGGTCAGCTTCGATGATTCGGACTTTACCGATCTCCAAGTCTTGTCGCAGCTTGCCTGGCTCGACGAATTTTTCTTAGACGATCCATCCATCGCAGAACTGATCAAAAAGGGACGCGGATTTTCGCGCGAGGACCAGCACCTCACTCTCGAAACCGAAAAGAAGATTCTCGCAGCCGTGATCCCCGCTTACCGATCCGCGCAGGATCGAGGCGCTGTCGAGCTTTCGACGACGCCGTTCTATCATCCCATTCTGCCTTTGCTGTGTGACACGAACGACGGCCGCGCGAGCAGCCCGGGGCTGCCGCTGCCGCGACGGCGATTCCTGCAGTCGGATGACGCGCTCGAACAGATGCGCCGCGCGATAGACTTCCACGAGCGCACGTTTGGGCAGTTGCCCACCGGCATGTGGCCCTCCGAAGGCAGCGTCTCCAACGAAGTTGTGGGATTAGCCCGGCAACTCGGCCTCAAGTGGCTGGCGACCGACGAAGGCGTGCTCGGACGTTCGACCCAGAGCTTTTTCGAGCGCGACGGCACGGGCAAGCTTGCCGCCGACTCGGCGCAGCGGTTGTATCGCATCTATCGCGGAGAGGGCGACGGAGCGGTCTCACTTCTGTTTCGCGATCACAATCTTTCCGATCTAATCGGCTTTGTCTATTCAGGAATGCCGGCCAGAGAGGCGGCTGAACACTTCGTCAAATCGGTGAAAGCGTCAGCCGAACCCGTGCTTGCCGGCGGACGCGACGCAGTGGTCTCGGTAATCCTCGACGGGGAAAATGCCTGGGAGCACTTTCCCAATTCGGGACGCGAGTTTCTGCGCCGGCTGTACGACGCTCTTCAATCCGATTCACAAATTGAGCCGCTTACGATTTCAGAGACAATCGCTCGCGCGAGCGATGCGGGACGCCTCACCAATCTCGTCCCCGGCTCCTGGATCAATGCCAACTTGAACGTCTGGATCGGCGCGCCTGAGGACAATCTGTCTTGGGATTACCTCGCCGAAGCACGCGATTTCTACTCGCGTCACGCGCATAACGCAGCTCCAGAAAGCCAGCTCACTGCGTACGAGGAGCTGTTGGTAGCCGAGGGCAGCGACTGGAACTGGTGGTATGGTCCGGAACACCACTCGGCTAACGATCGCGATTTCGACGAGTTGTACCGCAGTCATCTGGCGAATGTGTATCGCGTGCTCGGCGCTAATCCACCGGATTATTTGCAGCATCCGATCTCGACCGAACTGCTGGCACAAAATCGAACGGTTCCACAGACGGCGTACATTCGTCCGCGCATCGATTCGCCGACAATGGGCTACTTCGACTGGCTGGGGGCGGCGAGTTTTGCCGCCGATCGCCGCACGTCGTCCATGCACGGCAAGAAGTTTTTGTTGGAACGCGCTTATGCCGGGGTGAATCGCAGCGATCTGTTCTTGCGATTGGATTTGAGCGCCGAACTCCCGGACGAACACGCCATCGTCGCCAAAATCGAAGTGCTGCCGGAAAGCGCAAATGAGCCGCGCCATGCGTTTGTCGCGCGCTTTCGCCTCTCCGGTGGTCAGCTTACGAGTGCGATCCTGGCTCGCGCCGGCGCTCCCGACAATGGCACGAACGAGGAGATCGAGATTTCAGCGTCCTTCCACCGTCTGCTGCGCGCGCGGATCCCGCTATCCGCTCTCACGGCCAAAGTAGCCGATAATCTTCTGTTACGCTTCAGCCTGTTTCGCGATCAGCTCCCGCTCGACTCACTCCCAGCACAAGGCTGGATGGAGCTGCCGGTCATGGCAGAAGAGCAGATGATTGAGACCGGAGATCAGGTGTGGTGAGGTTATTTCCGGATTTGGCGATTTGGTGATTTCGCGATGAAATGAGCGCGACCATCTCACGCTGTTCTCATCGCAAACACCGATTGGGATGAGCAGAGAGATTTCGAGAATCGACTCTCTTTATAATTTTCACCATGCTTGAGGAACTCGATTTTCGCCGTAAAGCCGAAGCTGCCATGGAGAGCTTGAAGAAAAGCCTGATTGCCGCCGAAGATCACGCGGCCATGGAGACGGAAGAACAGAATGGCGTGTTGACGATCGCGTTCGACGATCCTCCGGCTAAATTTGTGATCACGCCTAATGCGCCAGTCCGGCAAATCTGGATTTCTGCCCTAGCGACCAGTTTCAAGCTGGACTGGTCCCCGCAACAGAGCGATTTCGTTCTCGAGAAAACCGGAGAACGCCTCAAGGTGCTCGTCTCGCGGCTCGTGAATCAGCAACTTGGTGAAGAACTCGTCAGGTTGTAGTTCGTCGCGAACCAGTGGAGAACGGATTCCAATGCGCAGGCTGCGGCGAGTGGAACGCAACTTCCGTCGATCGCAGCGCCGGACGCAGGCAACAGTACATAGAAGATTGCCAGGTCTGCTGCAAACCGAACATCCTCAGCATCGAATGGCAACCCGATTCCGCTGACTTCGTGATTACGGCTGAGCTGGAGTGACACAGAGGAAAAACGGGCGCCCCACTCTTGCGGTTTTCGCAAGGGTGGGGACGTGCGCGGGTGCCCCACTCTTGCGCGTTTTTCGCAAGGGTGGGGACGTTCGGAAATGCACACTATCGAATCCCACCCTCGCGAACACCGTGTCTAGTGCCGAGACATGCTTTCCAATCTGTTCCGACACATCCTTTCCATTTTGCGGTTTAAGGAATTACGTTTGAGAGCCAGCGCGCGACCGCGGTCGCGCGCGGACTC
>DASTJH010000088.1:0-50878 GCA_035716645.1 Terriglobales bacterium
GATGGAGATGCTCGCCGCATAAGAACCGCAGGATCACAGTCCCGGATTATGATTCTGCCCTCCACCGTCGCTCAGCTTCGCCTCGCCTTTCCGGCTGTGGCGCGGAAGGAGTTTCGAAACGGCCTCGGTAGCGAATGGGTGATGCCGTCCGGGTGGGCATCCCTCACCCGTTCCCTACCGGGAACGGTACTGACCGGGAACAAACCAACGTAACCTTCCCCAAGTGAATTGCTAATATCTGTCCCTATCCACCGTCTCCAGAGCAAGCGGAAGTACAGGAGAGGGGCACTGTGGAGGCTGTATTGTCAGCGGCAATCGATCGAGGGTTGATGGGCAGCCGGGCAGCAGGCGGGCTGGAACCGGTGTCGCTCGAGCGCGCGTTCTTGGAGCATAAGGAACGCGTGTTTCGCGCGGCGTACCGTGTGACCGGCAGTGCCAGCGATGCGGAGGACGTGGTGCAGAGCGTCTTCCTCAAACTTGCGCGGCGGGAGATGGATCTTGGCAACGACATCCAGAACTTGGGCAGCTATCTGCATCGCGCGGCGGTGAACGCCGCGCTGGATGTGATCCGCATGCGGCGCGATGCCCAGCACATGGCTCTCGATGACGCCGAGATCACGCATCCGCAGGAGCTGTCGTCGCGCGACGAAGGCGAGTACAGCCCGATCGAGTTGCGGCGCTGGCTGCGCCAGGCGATGACCAAATTGGGAACGCGATCGGCCGAGATGTTCGTCCTGCGCTACATCGAAGGACGCGACAATCGCGAGATCGCCAAAATGCTCAAGACCACGCGCGCTACTGTGGCCGTCACCCTCCACCGCACACGCTCTCTCCTGAAGAACGACTTCCGCGCTTATATGGAAGGCACCCGATGAATCGCAATGCTAAGGACTTCAACAAAATTCTCGATCGCGCGATTGCCGCGCTGCGCGACGATCAGCCGGACGCGCCAACTGCGCAGAAGGCGATGGACAACGCGTGGCAGCACATCACGCAGGCCGTGGGCGCGCAGGCTGCCTCGGCGGCGATCGACCGCATCGAAGGCTGTGCCGACGTGCTGCGTCTGCTCCCCGAGTACCACGCGAAGCGGCTGAGCGCCGCGCGCGTGCTGCTGGTCGAAGATCATCTGCGCGAGTGCGCCACCTGCCGCGTGCAGGCGGAACAGAATCGCAGCAAAGACTCCGTGTTGCCGTGGCACGCCGATTCGGTGCTGCGTCCGAGGCATTGGAATTTAGGACAGTACGCCCTCGCAGCGACGGTGGTTGTCGCTGCGGCGGTCGGGCTTTGGATCGGCACGAGCGGGATTTTGGCTCCTTCTGGCCCGCGCGCCTCGCTGGCTTCCATTGATGGAACTCTGTATCGCGTGGACGCGAGCGGCGAGCATCGCGCCAATGTCGGCGAGCAGTTTGGCGAAGGCGAGATGGTGCGCACGGCCGCAGGATCGCGGGCGATGCTGCGTCTGCGCGATGGCTCGATGGTCGAGATGAATGGACGCAGCGAGCTGTACGTTTCGCTCTCGCGCCGGAATACAACCGTTCACCTCGATCGCGGGATTGTGATCGTCGAAGCCGCCAAGCGGCACAGCGGGCATCTCTACGTCAAGACGCCTGATGCGCGTGTTTCCGTTACGGGAACGATCTTCGCGGTGAACGCCGGCATCAAGGGCTCGCGCGTCTCCGTGATTGAAGGCGTCGTCCACGTGGACCAGGCGAGTGGCGAGAGCGTGCTGCACGCCGGCGATCAGTCGACCAGTGCGGCCAGCATGGAAGATAGCGGCGTGCGCCAGGAGATCTCGTGGAGCGAGAATCGCGACAAATACTTTGCGCTGCTTGCCGAACTCTCAACGCTGCAGAAGAAATTGCAACGGATCAAGATGCCGGACCTGCGCTATGAAAGCCGACTACTGAACGTGGTGCCGGATTCTACGGTCTTCTACGCGGCGGTGCCGAATTATGGCGAAGCGCTCGCGCAGGCGAATCGGCTCTTCCAGCAGGAGCTCTCACAAAGCGACGTGCTGCGGGAGTGGTGGCAGCGCGGTCCCGGAAAGGGAAATGGCTCCGCTGACTTTAACAAAGCCATTGCGCTCATCCACAACCTAAGTGAGTATCTCGGCAACGAGATCGTCGTCAGCGGACTCGGCGATCCCGGCAACACCGGCGGCATTGTCGCTGTGGCCCAGGTCGTCCGCCCGGGACTGAAAGAATTTCTGGCGCAGCAGATCGCGCAGGCTGGTCCCGATTCGGGAAACGTTCATCTGCTTTCGCCGGAAGAGTTGGGCACAGCGCCCGACAACAGCGGACATAGCTTTTATGTGTTGATTGGTTCGGATTTCGTGGCGGCCTCCCCGAATCCGGCGCTGCTGCGAGCTGCGTACAGTCGCTGGTCGCAGGGAGCGAACTCCTCTGGCTTCGCGCAGAGCGACTTCGGTCAGCGCATCGCCAGTGAATACTCCTCCGGCGCTGGGTTGCTGCTTGCTGTTAATCTCGGCCAAATGGAGCAGAGCCAAGTCGAGTCGGCCGGGAACGCGCATGGTCATCGCATGCTGGAGCTGACCGGCTTCAGCAACGTGCGGTATCTGATCGCCGAGCGCAAGGACCTCGGTAACACCGCGTCCAACACTGCGGAATTAAGTTTCAGCGGCGCGCGACAGGGCGTAGCTTCCTGGTTGGCAGCGCCGGCGCCGATTGGGGCGCTGGACTTCATTTCACCGGACGCCTCCGCAGTTGGCGCATTTGTTTCCAAGAATCCTGCGGCGATGGTGGACGATGTGATGCAGATGCTCGAAACCGGCGATGCGCAGGCGGCGAGCAAGTGGGCGCAGGAGCAGAGTGAGCTGAACCTCGACATCCGCAACGACCTTGCCGCTTCGCTGGGTGGAGACGCGGCGCTCGCGCTCGATGGCCCGCTGCTTCCGACTCCTTCGTGGAAGTTGGTCGTCGAGGTGTACGATCCCAGCCGGCTGGAATACAGTCTCGGCCGATTGGTGGACGATGCGACCCGCGAAGCGCAAAAGAACGGGCACGCCGGACTCGCGCTCGAACAGAATCAGGCCGGCGGAAGAACGTTCTATACCATTCGCTCGCTGAGTCCGAAAGAGCCGATAGAATTTCATTACACCTTTGCCGACGGCTACTGGATCGTCGGTCCGACGCAGGCGATGGTGCAGCAGGCGATTCGCACCCGCGAAAGCGGACACAGCATCTCACATTCGGAAAAGTTCCGCGCCCTGTTCCCCTCGGATCAGCACACGAATGTCTCCGGACTGATTTACCAGAATCTCGCGCCGGTGATCGGGCCGATTGCCAGCCAGATTTCGGCGTCGCAGTTGCGTTCGTTGCAGACGATCGTCTCGAACTCCGAACCTTCGATCATCTGCGCGTATGGCGACGAGAACCAGATCGAGATCGCCAGCAACAGCAAGACCTTGGGCATCGACTTCAAGACGCTTGCGATTTCGGCGGTGCTGGACGAATTGAAAGGAACTCGAACGGCAACAGTTCCGTAGTGTAGAAAAGGCGCTTTGTCATTCCGAGTCCGCGCAGCGGACGAGGAATCCCTACCCTGTAGATGATCGTAAGGGTAGGGATTCCTCGCTGCGCTCGGAATGACAAAGTGAAAAGATTGCTTCATGGATCCAGTCATCCAACTCGACAGCCTCAAAGTCCGCTTCGGTCCGCGCGCGGTTCTGAAGAAGCTCCAAGGCGAGCTGCGCGGACGGTGCATTGGCCTGCTTGGTCCGAATGGCTCCGGCAAATCGACGCTGCTCAACACACTGCTCGGCTTCTATGTTCCCAGTATGGGAACGGCCAGAATTTTTGGCAAAGATATCGCCACAAACAGCCGCGAACTGCGCGGGTTGATTGGCTACATGCCGGAGAGCGACGCGTTCATCTCGAACATGACCGGCGTGCACTTCGTCCGCTACATGGCCGAGCTTTCCGGATTGCCCGCCGGGCACGCGCTGGAGCGCGCGCATGAGGCTCTGTTCTATGTCGGGCTTGGCGAGGTCCGCTATCGCAAGGTCGGAACCTACTCGCTGGGGATGAAGCAGTTGGCAAAGCTGGCGCAGGCGATCGCTCACGGTCCCAAATTGGTCTTCCTCGACGAGCCGACGAACGGACTCGATCCGCCGGCGCGCAATCGCATGATCCAGCTCATTAAAGAAATTCGCGACTCCGGCGACATGCACGTCCTCATGTCTTCGCACCTGCTGCGCGACATCGACGAGTGCTGCGACGAGGTCATCATCCTGCGCGACGGGAACATCGCCGCGATCACGAACATCGAGGAAGAGCGGCGGATGAACAGAAAATTTCTCGAACTCGAAACTCACGGCGAAGATTCGTCGTTTGCCGACGCCATCCAGAAGCTCGGCTGCGAGTGCGCGGTCTTCGGCAAAGGCCGAATGAAAGTCGTCCTGCCGGAGGCGATCGAAGTGCGCGAGCTGTACAAGCTGGCCGCGGCGCGCGAGGTGCAGATTCGCCGCATGAATTATCGTCGCGATTCGCTCGAAGACATTTTCCTCAAAGCGATGGAAGAAGTAGGAGCGCGCCATGGCAGTTTATAAGCGCAGCTATCGCGCTTACTCGGGAAGCATCACCAGCGAGCGCTGGCGGCTGCTCACGCTCACGCGCTACGGATTTTCCGGGATGTTCGACTCGCGTCCGTTCACCGCGTTTTTCGTGCTCTGCTTCGTGCCGTTCCTGATCGCGTTCGCGATGATCTACATCAGCCACAGCGCGAGCGTCACGGCGCTGCTGCAAATGCGCGGTCCAACTCCGCTGGAAATCAACAACTACTTTTTTGCGATCTTTCTCGCTATCGAGGCTTGGCTCTCGTTTCTGCTCGTCACCTGGCAAGGACCGCAGCTCGTCGCCGGCGACTTGGCCAACAACGCGCTGGCGTTGATCCTCAGCCGCCCGATTTCGCGGACGGAATACGTGCTTGGAAAATTCGCGGTAGTCGCGGTTCTGGTCTCCGCGCTCACCTGGCTGCCGACTTTGATTTTGTTTTTCCTGCAAGCGGGACTCGCAGGGCACGGCTGGCTTTGGAGTCACCTCTGGATGGCGGGTTCGATCCTGCTCGCCTCGTGGATGTGGATTGTGCTGGTCGGCCTGGTGGCGCTCGCGGCATCGGCATGGCTGAAGTGGCGCGTGGCGGCGAGTGGGCTAATGTTGGCGCTGCTCTTTGTAGGTCCAGGTCTCGCCGCCGCGATCAACATCACATTCGACACCACCTGGGGACATTTCTTCGATGTGCTCTACGCCATGAAGGTGATCTGGTTTCGCATGTTCCGGGTGCCGACCGAGATGCTCATGCAAATGCGCCTGATCGATCTTCCGTTGTGGGCATCCTGGTGCTCCTTGGGAACCGTGTGTGCGATTTGTCTCCTGCTGCTGAATCGCCGGCTCAAAGCGCGCGAGGTGGTGCGCGGATGAGCGACCGCATTATCTTCGAGAACGTCTCCAAGTTCTACGGCGAAGTTCTCGGCGTGAACCGCGTGAACCTGTCGATTCCCACCGGAGTGACGGGGCTCGTCGGGCCGAACGGTTCCGGCAAGACCACGCTGATGAACCTGATGACCGGATTGATTCGTCCGACGGAAGGACGCATCTCCGTGCTCGGCATCCCGACCGATCGTCCGGAAGAGCTTTTTCGTCGCGTCGGCTACTGCACGCAGTTCGATTCATTCCCAAAAGGGGCCACCGGCTTTTCCTTCGTCTACAACATGCTGCGCCTCCACGGGATCGACGATCGCGAAGCGACGCGGCTCACGTTCGAAGCGCTCGAGCGCGTGAACATGACCGAGGCCATGAATCGCCGGGTCGCCGGCTACAGCAAAGGCATGCGGCAGCGCATCCGGCTGGCACAGGCGATCAGCCATCATCCTACTGTGCTGGTTTTGGACGAACCGCTCAACGGGCTCGATCCGATGGCGCGCGCCGAATCGCTCGAATTGTTTACCGCGCTGGGCAAGCAGGGACTGTATGTGATCATCTCCAGCCACATTCTGCACGAGGTGGACAAGATGTCCGACCAGGTGATCCTGATGTCCAGCGGATACGTCGTCGCCGAGGGCCAGATTCACGCAGTGCGCACTGAGGTCAAAGAGCATCCCATGCAGATCCTGGTGCGCTGCTCGGATCCGAATCTGCTCGCTTCGCGCGTTTTTGCGCAGGACCATGTGGTCGAAGCCAAGGTGAACGACGACGGCAAGGGCGTGCTCGTGCGTACGCGCGACGCCGACCGTTTTTACCTGTTGCTGAACAAGCTGGTCGTCGCCGACAATCTGTCGCTCGAAACCGTCGCTCCGGCCGATGACGACGTGAATTCGGTTTACCAGTATCTGATCGGATCGGAAAACAAAACGATATGACGAGCTTTTCCCAAATCCGGAAACGCGTCGAGGAACAGCCCTGGGAGCTGTGGATGCGGCAGATCGCGACGATCGTCCGCATGGACGTGAAGAAGAACTTTTTGTCTCGCCGCGGAGTGTGGATCTACCTGCTCGCCTTCGCGCCGGTGGTGCTAACTGGGGTACACGCGATCGCTATGCGCGCGGGGCGCACGCATAACTCGCTCGAAACCAGCACCAGCGTGCTCGCCGGCATCTTCCAGTTTTTCTATCTGCGGCTGGGCATTTTCTTCGGCTGCCTCGGCATCTTCACCTGGCTCTTTCGCGGGGAGATCATCGAAAAAAGCCTGCACTATTACTTTCTCGCGCCAATCAAGCGCGAGGTGCTTCTGCTGGGCAAATTCTGCGGCGGACTGATCACGGCCTTCGCCATTTTCGGCGCCGGCATCTTCTGCTCCTTCGTGCTGATCTACTGGCCACACGGCGCGGCCGGCCAGTACTTCGTCTTCAACGGTCCCGGATTGGGACAGCTTGGCGCTTACCTCGGTGTCACGTTTCTTGCCTGCGTCGGATACGGATCGATTTTCCTCGCGCTTAGTCTGCTGCTGAAGAATCCGATCATCCCGGCAGTTATTGTTCTGGGTTGGGAAACCTTCAACCCGGTGTTCCCGTCGCTGGTCCAGCGTTTCAGCATCACGTATTACCTCAAGCAACTCTGTCCGGTTGCGATCCCCGCAGAAGACGGAATCCTGAAATTGTTCACGGTCGTCAGCGAACCGGTAAGCACCTTCGCCGCCGCTCTTGGCCCGCTTGTGCTGGGCGCAGTGATTCTGTTCCTGGCCTGCAAATTCGCGCGCAGGCTGGAAATCAGCTATGTGGCAGAGTAGGCATTCACTGAGTGGACGAGGTGGACGTGATGAGCTCGCGCAGCGGTAAATATTTTTCTTGACTTTTCGTCCATGCTGCAGTACCACATACACAGCTTTGGAACGAGTCCAACTGGCAGGAGCGGCGCTGCCAAGCTTTGTCACCATCGGGCGGCAAAGGCATCTGTGAAGATCTTTTCGGCCTGCACCCCACCACAATCTGAGCTATTCGTGTGTCCGCTCGGTAGAACGTTGAGCGCGGGCATGCACTCCGTGAGCGGGGATATCTTGAGATCGGGTAGAGAAATTTCAGAGTTGCTGTAGACCAAAGTTCGCTTCAGGGAAGGGCACGGATTCATCCGTGCCGGTAACGGAGAATCCATTCGATGTCTTCGCTTCCGCTGCTTCAGCGTAGCTGAAGCAGCGGAAGTAAAGGACTGGCAAGGGAAAGCTTGCCGGCACGCATAAATGCGTGCCCTTCCCTAAACCGGTGTACATCAACCCTGAAACTGCTGCTAAGGAGCTTCTGAGTGAAATGAACAGTCAGAACTACATCACGGCGTCATCGCACGCGAAGTCCCTCCACATCCTGAGCGGACTAAGCGGAATCCTTGGAGTTCTGATGCTGGGGCTGTCGTTCGCGATTGTGACCGGTCCGCCGGCGAACGCGTCAAGAGAGGAACTGCTCCGCTTCGGACAACAGCACTATGCCGGCATTTTGTGGGGAGCGTGGCTGCAGGCGGTTGGCCCGGTTTTCATTGTGCTCTTCGCCTTCGCGTTGGTCCATTTGGCCGGGGCCATGCACCGGCTTGCCGGCTGGATGACGCTGTTCGGAGCCGGGATTCTGATGACGGTGAGCCTGATGGAGGTCACCTGCTACATGGCGGCGCTCTTCCCCGAACCTGCCGTAATGACAGACCTCAGCCTCAAGCTCATTCTTGCCATACAGCATCTCTACTTCATCGTCGCGGCTCCCGCAGTTTTCTTTCCGCTTGGATTCGTGCTGATCGGCTCGCGCGTTCTTCCGCGCGTTTTTGGCTATTTGGCCGTGGCGCTCGCGATGACGTTTGCCGGACTCGGGATCGCCTTTCAGCTCCGGCTCGCGTTGCCGGACGCAGTTACCGCTTTTGCCGCTGTCCAGGCACTGTGGTGGTTAGCGGCTTCGATCGCGTTGATCGCGCGCAGCGGAGTGATCGCTCAATCGGCGCTGGGACACGCAAGCTCAGTGGAACCCGGAGGTGCGATTGTTAAACTGGAATGACCGCATTAGGAATGCGGATGTGCTGTTATGGCGTTTTTCTGGATAACGTAAACCGATCGTCTAAGGACTTGTCATCCCTCGCGCCGCGTGATGATGTCTTTCCTGGTGAGAATTTCGTTTTTGCGGCGCGGGGGATCTGCTGTTCGGTTGGCCGATAAGGAAGCAGATCCCCCAGGCCGCCTCGGCTTTTTGCCAAAACTTTCGATCTATGCCGGCGGCCTGAGGGATGACAATCCTATAGATTCGATAGGTTCCGAATTGGAAAGCACCCGATTCACGATCACGTGGTCTATAGCATCTCGGAAAACGCTCTAATTTTGAAATTAGTGGCTTGCGAAAACTTATGTCCGATTCCAGCATGGCCATTCGCGTGGAGTATGCGCATGAGCGCAAGATCCGCGAACGCAACAAAATCCATTATCGCTTTGCTCATTGGCCGATCTGGATTGCTGTTTTCTACCTCGCTCCGGGACCGTTCACCTTCGATTTGTTCGCGCATGGCTTTCATGGATACATGGCGATCTGGCTGGCGGTGGTCGTTGTTGGAACCGGTATTGCCGGACTGTTCGGCAAGCTGCCGGGGGTCGAGCCGCGGCCGTACATTATTCGCTTTACCGAGGATCGCCCGAATCCGATCTATCGCCGCATTTGCTACACGCTCGCCTGGAGTGAGCTTGTCGCGTACGCCGTGTTGAACATTAGCGGATTGCTGGTGGCGATCGTCACCGGTCATTGGCGGCTGCAGCAGATTTATGCTGCCGGCTACTATCCCATCGCCGGAATTTTCTGGATTCTTGGCGCATTCGGGCGCTTGCCCCGCGTGCAGAGATCGACCAGGAACGAAGGGCACGAACGCCGCTACTTCTACGGAACCGTCTGGGCGTGCGTGGCGGCGCAACCCATTTTGGGAATTCTGTGGGCATTTTTGCCGCGAGGATGGAACTATGATGTCGCGCGCCTGGCAGGATTTGTGATCGTGCTTGCGGTCATGGCTGCGCTGTCGGTGAAAGGACTGTTGCCGCGCACGCGTCCCATTGTGCCGGGCGAACTGGCGGTTTCGGACTGACTGGAGTACCCCGTCGCTACCGCAGCGGGTACTGACTTTGTACGTCCCAACATAGGCGTGAGCGGCCGCTTCTGGTTGTTTCGCCTGCCATACACTGGTTCTTTGCTGATCATTTTTTTCATCGCAGCGCTTCTTCTCATTGTTGTTTTCTCAGGCGTGGCTTATCAACAGGTCGGCCTCCGGATCGATCAGCGGCGATTCCCTGCCCCCGGCCGCATGGTCGATATCGGCGGATTCAGATTGCATCTGTACGAGTCCGGAAATGTTCATGGCAAAGCGACTGTCGTGCTCGAATCCGGCATTTCTGCGTCTTCACTGAACTGGCGGGCGGTGCAAGGCGAGATTTCGAAATTTGCGCGCGTGTGCAGTTACGAGCGCGTAGGCCTGGGCTGGAGCGAACTGTGCGAGACAGACTGCACTCCGGCTTCGCTCGCCGCGCAATTGCACGTGTTACTGCAAGCAGGGGGCATAACTGGTCCTTACCTTCTCGTCGGCCATTCGTTTGGAGCGCTGGTGGTTCGCGCCTTTGCAGCTTGCTGGCCTGACGAGACGATTGGGCTGGTGTTGGTCGATCCTCTGGATCCTGCCGAATGGACTCCCATCAGTGACGAGCAGCGCCGTATGATCGCGCACGGTGTCGCGCTGTCACGTCGTGGAGCCCTGGCGGCGAAAGTGGGCGTGGTACGTCTCTGCCTATCGCTGCTGATGGCCGGCAATCGCGCTTTGCCGCGGTTGGCAGCGAAACTTTGGAGCGGGCGCGCTTCTGTGGTTACCGATCGCATCGCCGGTCAGGTGCGCAAAATGCCCGCAGAAACCTGGCCTCTGGTTGCTATGCACTGGAAGCAGCCGAAGTGCTTCGAAGGCATGGCTCGCCATTTTGAATGCCTGGAGCGGAGCGTTGCCGAGATGTCGATCGCTCCGGCGCTGAACATTCCTGTCACCATACTGGTTGGCACGCAGAACGAGCATCCTGCCGATCCCAGAGAGTATGCGAAGAAGGTTTCTCCTCGCGCGAAGCTCGTGTATGCATCAGGCAGCGGGCATTGGATTCAGCTGGATGAACCGGAGTTGGTGGTGAACACCGTTCGAGAGATGATCGGGAGTTCCAAAAAGGAACACACCGGAGGGAGCTAAGACCGTGGAGGTCAGTACCGTTCGCGGTAGCGGACGGGTGATGCCATGGCAGCCGTCTGGGATGCGGCACCCGTTCCCTACCGGGAACGGTACTGACCGAGTCGTGAAAGCCGGGCGCGTGGGTCGGGGCTGCCCGTATAAAAGCTAGCAGCTAGTAGCTCGAAGCTAATAGCTGCCTTAGTTAATATCGAACTGCTCCTGGTGCAGCACCGGATCACTCTTCACGATGATCGTTCTGCCGGTGAGCTCTTCCATCTCCTGCAGCCAGCGAGCGTTGTTGCCTTTGAGCGCTTTGACCACTTCGGGATTCACACGCAACAGGACATCGCGACGTTCGAAGTGCTTCACCATCTTGCGCATTTCGACGTAAATTTCGTTGCAGACGGTCTGGACGCTTTTGATCATGCCCGTCCCGGTGCAATAAGTGCACGCGCTGGAGAGCGTTCGTTCGAGCGATTGCTTGACGCGTTTGCGCGTGATCGCCACCAGCCCAAAGTCGTTAAACTGTAGAACCTTCGATGGCGCGCGATCGCTTTTGAGCGCCTCTTCGAGCGCTTGCATCACGCGCTGCCGGTTTTTGCGCTCATCCATGTCGATGAAATCGATCACGATGATGCCGCCGAGATCGCGCAGGCGAATCTGGCGGACGATCTCTTTGATCGCGTCAATGTTCGTCTTCACGATCGTGTCTTCGAGACGGCCGGTCTTGCCTACGTACTTGCCGGTGTTGATGTCGATCGCCACCAGCGCTTCGGTCTGGTTGATCACGATGTAGCCGCCGCTCTTGAGCCAGACCTTCGACTTGAGTGCGTTGTTGATTTCTTCCTGTATGCCGAACTGCTCGAAGAGAGGAGTTTCCTTCGTGTAGAGCTTGGCGCGACGAACGAGTCCCGGCTGGAAACGGCCGAGGAAGCGCACGATGCGCTCGTACTCCTGCTCGGTGTCCATCCAGATGCTGGTGAAGTTGCTCGTGACCTGATCGCGCAGGATGCGCTCGACCAGATTCAGATCGTGATAGATGAGCGCCGGAGCTTTGCTGTTCTCCGAACGCGACTTGATGTCGTTCCAAAGGTTGATCAGGAAGCGCAGATCGGAGCGCAGATCTTCGTCGCTGGCGCCGGCTGCGGCGGTGCGCACGATGAATCCACCGTGCGCGTTGCCTTTTTCGTTGATCAGCACACGCTTGAGCCGCTGGCGCTCTTCATCGGATCCGATCTTGCGGGAGACGCCGACATGATCGACCGTCGGCATGTACACGAGGAAGCGTCCGGGCAGAGCGATGTGACTGGTGATGCGCGCGCCTTTCTTCGCGATCGGCTCTTTCGCGATCTGGACCAGGATCTCCTGGCCTTCTTTCAGCAGATCGCTGATCGTCGGCTGCGATTCGCGCTGGATGTTGCGACGCCCACGCATAGGACGTCCGCGGCGTCCACGGCGAAAACGATCCGGCCCACGCTCGGCACGGTCCGTCCGTTCGGCTCGCTGCTGGAAGGCAGCGGTATTGGCGGGGGCGCGCACTTCAGCGTGTCCGTTTTCTTCGCTCATCTCCTCGGCTTGGACTGCTTCTTCGTGTTCGTGCTCCTCTTCCTGTTGCTCGAAGCTGACGTCCTCGAAATCAGATGCTTCCTCATTGGCCGCTTCGTGTTCCTCATGAGTCGCTTCGCCATTGGCGGCTTCGACTTCGTGATGAACTTCTTCGCCGGCAGAATGATCTTCCAAATCCGCAGGTTCGCCTTCGCGCAGGCCGAGGCGCTGGATTACATGCGCTTCCCGCACGGCTTCGACAAGCTGCTCAGCGTTGTAGGGATCGAGCGTGTGTTCTTCGAGCTCTTCGTAGTGCTCCTCGTCGAAGTCTTCACCGAGCGACTCGGGTTCGAGTTCTTCTTCTTCGATGACTTCCTCTTCGAGCACACCGGAACCGAATTCGTGCGAAGCGGATTGCGATTCGGGTTCGTCGATGTTCGATTGAGGCGGCTCTGAGTTTTCGGCAGTGTTCTGAGCTTGCTCGCTACGGGAGTGCTGTAGAGCATGTTCCATGCGTTCTTCAGCATCACTCTGCTCGGGCTCGGCATAATCGACGTTGGGAGCGACCATCACTCCGCCGCTACCGCGGCGGGTACTGATTTCCTGCTCGGGCTCGGCGTGTTCGACATCGGACGCGACAGCAATGTGTTCGGAAACTTCACTGCGCATCACATCTTTTTCCGCATGGGCCTCGGATTCATGCGCGCGTACAACAGACTCTGAGCCCGGCTCCTGGCTCTGCTTGCGGTACTTCGCCAGCGACTCGCCCGGAAGCGTCTGGACCGAAGGTCCCGAAGGCGCTTCCCACCGAGGTCGCTCGCCGTAGCGAGTGGGTTGCTCGGAGCGGAAATCCCTCTTACGCTCTTCGCGCGGGGGGGCGGGCGGGCGAGTTTCGGCTGACGTCTCGTTCCCATCTCCGCGACCACGGTACTTTGACAAGGACTCGCCGGGCAGGACCGAAAACGAGCGCTCCTCAGACGACGTTACAGAGCGCTGTTCGGTCGAGGCGCTGGGAGCGGGTGGAGACTGTTCGCGCGCCTCAGTCGTTTGCTGATGCTGAGCACCGCGGTCTGCTTCCTGAGCTTCTTCCGTTTCTTTGTATTTCGACAGCGACTCGCCGGGAAGAATCACCGGTTCCTCGGCAGGCGCGCTCTCTTGTGCAGGGCTAGCCACAGGCGTAGCCTGCTGTGACCCATGCTCCTCAAATCCGCCGCGTCCACGGCGGCGTCCACGACGTCCACGCCATCGTTTCGGACCACGATCGAACGACTCCTCGCCGGACTCGGATTGTTGAGCGGAAGCTTCGGACTGATTGCCTTCCGCTGTTCCTGCATTCGGCGTTGACGGCGCTTCATTGGAAGTCGGAGAGAACGTTACCGGCTGCGATTCGACGTGCCGAGGAACAGCATCGAAGTCGTCCTGATCTTCCTGTTCTTCGAGGAAATCGGTGACGTAGAGAAAAGCGTCGCGTTCGAGGCCAATATCCACGAATGCGGACTGCATGCCCGGCAGAACGCGCGTGACTCTGCCTTTGTAGATGGAACCTGCCAGCGTGTATTCGTTTTCACGCTCAAAATAAATTTCGGCAAGTTGTTCGTCTTCGACTACCGCGACTTTGGTTTCGTGCGGAGTGGAAGAGATAAATAGCTCTTTCGCCATGTTGCTCCATTGCGAATCGGCGAATAGAGAGAGCTTATGAGGTCAACCGACCTCAGCAAGGACGGGCTGGAGCGCTGCGACGCACGGGGAACGACAAATTCTGGAACGGGGTAGGATGGAGATTCGAAGTCGTCAGGATGCAGGATTCTTCGAAGTCTTAAACCTATCGCGATCATGCTCGCGGCCTTTCGCTAGAGCGAAGACTTGTGGCCACTGTGCCCCAATCCGATCTCGGAGTGGGCCGGGCCGTTACCTGTCTTCGGTATAGCTTGGGAAACTCTCAGACTCTGTCCGGCTCTCGATTCGCCGGCACCCTCAAATTCGTGGAGGGCTCACGTTAAATTCGTCGGCGTCCTGCGGACGCTAACACCGGACGTTGTCCGGTTCACAACCAGAAGCTTTCAGTTGCCAGCTGCCAACTACCAGCAGAACCTCACCAGACTGGCTGAAAGCTGGTAGCTGGAAGCTCGGTTCGCGTTCGCCTAGTTCACAAACCGGCGCATACGGACGTTATTCACGATGCCGAGCGCGAGGAAGGTAAACAATACCGACGAACCGCCGTAACTCATCAATGGTAAGGGGATGCCGGTCACCGGCATAAAGCCGACCACCATGCCTACATTGACGAGAATGTGAAAGACCAATACCGCCACCACGCCCATGATAATCAAAGTACCGGCTCTATCGGGGGCGGTTTGTGCGTTTTGAATCAAACGCATCAATACGATGAAGTATAGCAGCAGGACTCCCAAAGCACCTACAAACCCATGCTCCTCGGCGAACGCGGAGAAGATGAAGTCGGTGTACGGGATTGGGATAAATGCTCCCTGTGTCTGGCTGCCTTTGAGACTTCCCTTGCCGGTTAAGCCGCCGGAACCGATCGCGATCAGCGACTGCTGAATCTGATAGCCCGACCCGCGTGGATCCGCCTCCGGCTCGCTGAAACTGGTTAGCCGTTGCTTCTGATACGGCTTCAGTCCCCACTTCCATACGGGCACGATCATGATGCCGCCCAGCAGCAGGATTACAACAGCATGCTTGAACTTGATGCCTCCGAGGAACAGCGCGCAGACGAGCACGGGGACATAAGTGAGCGCAGTGCCGAGATCCGGCTGCTTCAACACCAGCAGCATGGGGATGCCGGCAATCAGAAACGATTTGACGATGTCACGAAAAGTGACTTCGCGGCCGGCCAAGTCGGAGAAATACTTAGCCAGAGCGAGAATCAGAACGAGCTTGATCCATTCCGAGGGCTGGAAGTGCTGGCCGGCAGGAAGCTTGATCCAGCGGCGGGCCCCGAGCACTTTTTGCCCGACGACGGCGACCGCCAGCAGCGCCAGAATCGAAGCGATGTAGAACCAGTGAACGCTTTCGAGCAGCGCCTGATAGTTCACCAGGCTCATCAGGAACATCAATACAAGCCCGGCGACGATCCAGTACACCTGCTTGACTTCAAAGCCGACAAATTTCGTCTGCCGCGTTGCGCTGTAGATCTCGAAAGTGCCGATCGCGCAAATGAGCATGACGAACGCCAGCAAGATCCAGTCAAAATCCCGGAATGAGATGAAGCGGCGCATTAAAGGGAGACCGCCGGTGGGAGGTTAGGGCCCGGGTGGGAGCCCCCGCATTCATGCGGGGGGAGCGACGCTTCAGCGTCGCGGAAGCGAGCGCTTTTAAGATATCGCGCTTTAGCGATGGCGCGGGGGGCCGGCGCTAAAGCGCAACATCTATCAACACGCCTTCTCTCGCTGCGCTGAAGCGCAGCTCCCCCCGCATGAATGCGGGGGCTCCCACCAGTAGCAGCACGATCATGGCCGTTCGCTAAAAGTTGTTGTCTTCGCAAATAAACTGTCACAGCTAATTCACCGCCCTGCTCACCGGAGCGCCCGCTGCTACTACAGCTGGCATTCGCCCGAGAATGGATTCCGAGTTCACCCGCTTGGCCGCGGTTTTATCCGTCGCGATCAGGAATGTCCCGCCATCAATACGGTCCGAGACTCCGTCTTCTGCTTTGCCGTCGGTCCAGATACCCGAAAGCTCGATGGGATGTCCCTGCTTATCGACCGAAGCGTAATTGTTGTCGTGACGCACCCGCCGCTGCTTCTCGACGAATGCCTTGACTATCGGAGCTCCGAGCCGTGCAGCTAACCTGCCGTGCTCCCCGCTTTGGAATAACACCACCACGACAAGATCGGGATTGCGGCGTGGGGTTACACCAACGAACCAACCGTTCTGTTTGAATTCGTTGCCTTTCGCTCCGAGTGCCTTGCGATGAGCCAGGGTGATTACCTGCGCGCTGCCGGTTTTGCCGGCGAAGTCAATGCCATCTAAATGTGCGCTTGGGGCGGTACCACCCGGATTCAGAACTTCAGCCATGGCATTGGTAATCGTGATCCAGCCTTGGGAATTGATGTTCAGGTTTTCCACCTGACGATCATTCAATGCGACCTGTTCAAGTTGCGGCGGCAAATTATCGGGAAAAGCCACATGCGGACGCACCATGCGGCCATCACTCGTAATCGCTGCGATGGCGCGGGCAAGTTGAATCGGCGTTACCGCAAGCGCGCCTTGTCCAATGCCGACAGAGATCGTCTCGCCGGCGAACCATTTTTGGTGGAAGAGCTTGGCCTTCCATTCCTCTGAAGGAACTGTGCCGCTCGCCTCCTGCGGCAGATCGATGCCGGTCCTTTGACCGAGTCCCACTTCGTGGGCGTACTTGGCGATAGTGTCGATCCCGAGTTTCTCCGCTAGCGTGTAGAAGAACACGTCACAAGAATGAGTAATGGCCTGCGCAAGATCGACGTTGCCGTGGCCGCTGGGAACCCAGCAGCCAAAGCGATGTCCGTAAAAGACGGCGCTGCCGGAGCAATGCACCACCATGTTCTGCGCGATGCCTTCCTGTATGCCGGCGAAAGACATGATGATCTTGAAGGTCGATCCTGGCGCGAGCTGCGCCTGGATGGCCTTGTTCAGCAGCGGCTTTTCCGGATCGGTAATTAGTGCGTTCCAGTCTTTGTTGCTGATGCGCACCGAAAACATGTTGGGATCGAAGGTCGGACGGCTCACCATCGCGAGAATTTCGCCGGTGTGGGGATCCATGGCGACGATAGCGCCATTACGTCCGTCCATCGTTTCTTCCGCGGCTTTTTGGATATCGAGATCGATGGTCAGCTTCAGCGATTTGCCGGGAACCGCCGGGTCGGTGCTGAGGCGTCCGACCTCTTTGCCGTGGCTGTTCACGATCGCGCGCCGCGAACCATCTTTGCCGATCAGCAGATCGTTGTAAAACTCCTCGACGCCGCTCTTGCCGACAATCGCTCCTGGCTGGTAGAGCTCGAATTGCGGCGTATTCAAGTCCGCATCGCTGACTTCGCCGACATAACCGATCAAGTGCGCCAGAAATCCGTTCTCCGGATAGAGGCGGCGGTAAGCCATGATCGTTTCCAATTCGGGAAGTTCGTCACGATGGGCTTCGATGAACGCCTGGTCGTCGGGCGTGATGTCGTCCTTGAGAAGGAAGGGCGTATTCTGCGCCGAGCCCAAGCGCTTCATGCGGTCACGAATCTCATCCTCGGTCATGTGCAGACCGGCCGCGATCTTCTTCAGGTCGGCATCGTCGTTCTTGGGCAGCTGCTCGCGAATGAGCAGCGCGGAAACGGAGGGATAGTTGTCGACGATGAGCCGTCCTTCGCGGTCATAAATTTTGCCGCGCGGCGCGAGAATCGGAACTTTGCGGATGCGATTCTGCTCGGCCAGACTCTCGTATTTCTCGCTGCCGCTAACCTGCAAATTCCAAAGGCGGACGACAAGTATCGCGATCACCAAGAGGATCACATACTGAATGGCGGCCAGTTTTATGCCGGGAATCTTATCGTCGCGATCGTACATTACTTCAAACTTCTTCTTCCGAGGCGGGAAGCAGAGTACCTGCCTCTATTTTAGCTTCGTGTATGTCATTCCGAGTCCGCTACGGCGGACGAGGAATCCCTACCCTCACGATCCGGTACGGGGTAGGGATTTCTCATTCGCTGCGCGAATTCGGAATGACAAAACGATAATCACTGCTTGGCCCTATCCATCACCGTAAACAGCAGCACAGCAAGAATCGAATTCGCCAACGCTACGCTTAACTCGTGCAGGAAGCGCCAGTCTGTGGGCAAGTGCAATAGCTGACGGCTTACGATGGCGTACACCCCGTCGTGCAGAAAAGTAAAAAAGAACATCATCAGAAAGCGCGAACCTGGATTATCAACGTCGACCTTGACGCCTATGGAAGAAGCCGCGTAGCCGACGATTGTCTTGGAGATGCCATAAATGCCGATTGGCAGATGAGTCAGCGCGTCCTGCGCTAACCCAATCGCACATCCGGTGAACATACCGGCAAGCTGATTGCGGCGCGAAACGGCGAAGAAGACGGTCACGAGCAGCGGAATGTCGAACAGCTTGAGGAATGAAATGTGCGACGGCAAATATGCCTGGCAGAAGATCGCCAGCAGCGGAATGCCGATCGTGGCCAGCAGACTAAACTTGTGGACCTCGATCTCCTCGCGCGAAGTGTATGTGATCGTAGCCACTACTGCGGATTCTCCTGCGGAGTTTGTTCGCTGTTGGCCGCCGGTGCAGCGGGCTTAGGCGGCTGCGGCTTCGGATTTTCAATTTTTGGAGCAGTACTGGCTTTAGGCGCTGTGCTGGGCGCGGCGCGTTCGGAAGTCGTTTTCGTTACGTGGTCAATTCCGCTGGGCACGCCTTCGCCGTCCTCTGCCGTGGCAACCGATTTCTTGCCTTTAGCGCCATACAACATGGCGGTGGAGGGAGGTTCCGCAGGAATTTCCTGCGGTGGTTTGGGAACGACCGTTGGCAGCCGCTGCGCCAGAATGTCGGCGGCCCGCAGCGAAGTATCCGCCGGTTGTTGCGGTGGTTCTTTTTCGATGATCTTGGTGATCACCAACACTTCTTCGACTTTGTCGAGATTGGCCGAGGGCTTCACACGGACAACCTTGAACGGTCCGCCATCCGCATCGGCAGACACGCTGAAGACCGTTCCAATCGGCAGGCCGCGAGGATAGATTCGATCACCGCCGGAGGCGACGACGGGTTCGCCCGGCTCAATCTTCTCGTCCGACATTACGTGCATGATCTCGGGAATACCGCTGGCCGTTCCCCGCAAGACGCCGCGGAGACGAGAACGCTCAAGCATCACGCCGGCGCCGGCGGTTGCATCGTTGATCTCCAATACCTTGGCGGTGTGGCCATCGGGGAAAACGTCGGAGATCTTGCCGACGATTCCGCGGGGAGTGATCACCGCCATGTCTTCTTTCACGCCGTCATGCGAGCCTTTGTCGATGTACAGGACGTGCGAATGCTCGCTGCCGCCGGTGCCGATCACCTGAGCGGCAACGGTTTGCGAGATGAATTTTTCTTTGAAAGCCAGCAGTGCCTGCAGGCGCCGGGCCTGGCTTGCGTCCTCGGCGAGGGTTACTTCTTCCAGCCGCAATTGATCGAGCTGTTCTTGCAAAGCTTCATTTTGGGAACGAACGCCGCGCAGGTCGATGTAGTTTCTCCAGAGATCGCGGATGCCATCACCGGTGGCGTTGAGGGCTTTCTCGGCCGGCATGAGGCTTTCCACAACCCAGAAACGAATCAGGGACATGGATTCGCCGGACTGCGTCTCGGCGGTGGCATGGCGCACCTGGCTCGCCAGCGCGATAATCTGCGCCATCAACGTCACCATCAGCAGTGTGACGTTGCGATAGCGTGTGAAGAAGTTTTCCATGTAGCTGGGATTTCACCACAGAGACACAGAGTCACAGAGGAAATCAAAACTCGCATTGACTTCACGAATTCTTGCTTCTGGTTTTCTCTGTGCCTCCGTATCTCTGTGGTGAACAGGGGTTGGAAGTTTTACTCGATCGATATCTTGCGCAGCAGCTTGAAATCGCTGAGCATCTTGCCGGTGCCCAGCACCACGCTGGCGAGCGGATCGTCGGCGATCGAAACCGGCAGGCCGGTTTCTTCGCGAATGCGCTTGTCCAAGTTCTTTAGCATGGCGCCGCCGCCTGTTAACACAATGCCGCGGTCGCTGATGTCGGCGCTGAGTTCGGGCGGCGTGCGTTCGAGCGCGACGCGGATCGCGTTCATAATTGTCGAGACGCACTCGCTGAGCGCTTCGCGAATTTCGCTGTCATCCACCGTTGCCGTTTTGGGAACACCCTCGATCAGGTTGCGTCCCTTGATTTCCATCGTGAGTGGCTTGTCCAAAGGGAAGGCGGAGCCAATCTCGATCTTGATCTGCTCGGCGGTGCGCTCGCCGATCAGCAAGTTATATTTCCGCTTCAGGTAGTTCATGATGGCTTCGTCCATCTGATTGCCAGCCATGCGCACCGAACGCGAATAGACGATGCCAGAAAGCGAGATGACGGCGATATCCGTCGTTCCGCCGCCGATATCGACGACCATGTTGCCACTCGGCTCCGTGATCGGAAGTCCGGCGCCGATCGCGGCGACCATCGCCTGCTCGACCAGGTGAACTTCGCTGGCTTTGGCGCGATAGGCGGAATCCATGACCGCGCGCTTTTCTACCTGGGTAATTTCCGAAGGCACGCCGATCACGATGCGTGGATGTACCAGCATCTTGCGGTTATGCGCCTTCTGAATGAAGTAGTTCAGCATCTTCTCGGTGACTTTGAAGTCGGCGATCACGCCGTCTTTCATCGGCTTGATAGCCACGATGTTGCCGGGCGTGCGTCCCAGCATCTCTTTGGCTTCTTTGCCCACCGCTTCGACCTCGCCCGTGTTCTTGTTGATAGCGACGATCGAAGGCTCGTTCACGACGATTCCTTTGCCCTTGGCATAGACCAGCGTGTTGGCCGTGCCCAAGTCGATGGCGAGGTCGCTCGAGAACATGCTGAACAGCGAGCGCACATTGTGAGTGCGCGAGTTCTGGGAGTGAAAACCGTTTGACGACATGAAGGAAGCTTCTTCTCTCTATTTGAACAAAGCACCCACCGTCCGCCTCAGGCGGACAGTGGGTTCTGATTGACTGCACCCGCCGATACCGCAGCGGGTTCTGATTACTGCACGACGACGTTTTCTGTTTTGGTACTAACCGCACCTTTCGTGTTCTGCGCCGTCACGGTGATCACGTTCGACCCTTGCGGAAGTGGAGGCGTGTAATAGCGAAACGTCCCGTCGTTCGCAATGACCGGAACTTCTTCGCCATTGACCATCACGCGCGCCGATGGGTCCGTCTTGCCACGCACTTCGATCACATGGCCGTGCTGCACCAGAGGATCGAGTTGCAATCCCAGGCCGGCTTCGTTGTTTTTGGCAATGATCGAAAATTTGTTGTGCTCGCTCTCGATCGATTCCTTGCCGCGGCCGTCCACGGATTGCACAGTCCAGTAGTAAGCACCTTCCCCGAGATCGGTCAGTTTGAGCTGAGGCGAGAATACCGTCTTGTCTTCGACTAATTGCGTGAAGTACGGATTTTTGGAAACGCGGACCCGATAAGAATGCGTGTTGTCCATCGGCGTCCAGCTGAAGTCCACTTGCCCCGAATCCTTCGTTCCAAAGAGGATCGCCATATTGGAGGGCGTGATCAGAGTTGGAGGACCCACCTCTCTGATTTTCGCCATTTTGGCGTCTTCGGCCTTGAAACTCACACGCTCATAGCTGCCCAGGCGAATCTCTTCGCCGTTGCGGACCACGTCACCCGATCCGCGCTTCACCAAGATCGAGTGCTGGTTACCGGCGTTGTCGTTGTGGACCTGCGCTGCCGTCTCCGGAGCAAAGCTCGCAGTTGCGCCCGCTACGGTCACTCGCGAGGTGGAGCCTTGCGAGTAAGTGGCCGTCGCGAGATCCACCGTACCCGTAGTCACCTGCACGGCAACTTGCGTCTGCTGCGCGTCGTTAGTCGAGTTGTCCTCGACGACGATCAGCGAATCTTGCTTGATCGTATAGTTCGTGCCATCGGCGAAGACGACCTTCGCGATGCCTTCCGCTCCCGTTTGGATTACATCACCTTTCCCAAGCGGCAGATCGTAGCTCGCATTCACCCAGGCGCCGCTGTTGCTCTTCTTGACCCGAACGGTTCCGTCCAGGTTTGTAAAGTGGGCTTGCTGCTGACCTGCTTCTTTGGTGGCGCCATTGTCAATGCCGGTGCCGATGCCGCTCTTCTCGAGCAATGCAATGCCCTTATCCATGAGCGCTTTTGTTTGTTGCGGGAAGACAAAATAGGAGGCGACGGACACGATTCCGACGACCGCAAGAATGCTGAGCAGGACACTGCGATACGTGACGGTGACGTACCGGATGTAGCTCTCGCGTTTGGATTTGGGGGACACGCTTGTTGCTGAAAATTTCGAAGGAGGCCGATTCAAGGCGAGAGTACCACAAGGAAAACAGGGTTCAAATGGGCGAAACCCTTAATAGTCACTAAATTTGCAATGCTTCCACCTTAAGTCCGAGGTCGTAAGACGGAAGTAACCGCGATTCTGCGATTGTGATTTCGCGATTGCGTGATTTGAAAATCACGAAATCGCCCGATCACGAAATCGCGAAATACCATGCTTCGCTGGGCCAATAGCTTTCATCGAATCTGCTACGATAGTTGGTTTTGCACTCTCTACCAGGACTCACCATCTAGATGCCCGGAAAGCTTTATAAGAACCTAATCGGAGGCGAGTGGGTCGAGTCGCGCTCCGGCCAGACCTTCGAGAACCTTAATCCTGCGAACCAGAAGGAAGTTGTAGGAACTTTTCCTCGATCCGCAAAAGAAGACGTGGACGCTGCCGTCGCAGCTGCGAAAAAAGCCTTCGCGCGCTGGCGGCTCACTCCGGCTCCGAAACGCGCAGAAATTCTCTTCCGGTGCGGCCAAATCTTGCAGCAGCGCAAAGAGGATTACGCCCGCGAGATGACGCGGGAAATGGGCAAGATCCTGAAAGAGACGCGCGGCGATGTTCAGGAAGCGATTGACACGGCCTTCTACATGGCCGGAGAAGGACGCCGTTTGGACGGCCACACCGTGCCGTCCGAACTACCGAACAAATTCGCCATGGCTATACGTGTTCCGCTGGGCGTGGTCGGCATGATCACACCGTGGAACTTCCCCATGGCCATTCCCTCCTGGAAGATTTTTCCCGCGCTCGTTTGCGGAAACACATGCGTGATTAAGCCGGCAGAAGATACTCCGCTCTCGACGGTGAATCTGGCGAAGGCGCTGATGGATGCCGGTCTGCCGCCCGGTGTGCTGAACATCGTTCACGGTTTTGGTCCTGAAGCCGGCGCTCCGCTGCTCGATCATCCCGACGTGCGCGCGATTTCGTTTACCGGATCCAGTGAGGTCGGACGCATCGTCGGCGAGGCGGCTGCTCGCCAGTTCAAACCTTGCTCGCTGGAGATGGGCGGAAAGAACGCGATCATCGTGCTCAACGACGCGAACGTCGATCTAGCGATCGATGGCGCACTGTGGGGAGCCTTCGGTACCACCGGGCAGCGCTGCACGGCGGCGAGTCGCATGATCGTGCAGAAGGGCGTGTACAAGGATTTTGCGGATAAACTGGTCAGCCGTGCCAAGGCTCTGAGAGTCGGACCCGGAATCGACGAGAAAAACGATATGGGTCCACAGATCAACCCGCAGCAGATCGAGACGACCGGCAAGTATGTTGCGATCGGAAAAGGCGAAGGCGCGAAGCTGCTCACGGGTGGCGATCGGCTCACATCCGGCGAACTGGCGAACGGCAACTTCTGGGAACCGACGATCTTCGGCGACGCGCACGGCAAAATGCGCATCGCGCAAGAAGAGATCTTCGGTCCAGTTGTCTCGCTGATTCCGACTGACAGTCTCGAAGAAGCAATTGAGATTTCCAACGGCGTCTCTTATGGCTTGTCCTCATCGGTGTACACGCGGGACGTGAATAAAGCCTTTGCAGCGATGCGCGACATTCACGCGGGCATCACTTACATCAATGCGCCGACCATCGGCGCGGAAGTTCACCTCCCGTTTGGAGGAACGAAGGCAACCGGCAATGGACATCGCGAAGGCGGCATTGGCGCCGTAGATTTTTATACACAGTGGAAGGCCATCTACGTCGATTACTCAGACCGTTTGCAGCGGGCCCAGATCGACACCGGTGAATAGAAAGGGATTTCGTAATTGAGTAATTTGGTAATTGAGTAATTGCAGCCAAGACCTCTGCGGAAGGAGATATTCAATTACCCAATTTCTCAATTACCCGATTACTCAATTTTTCGAGGAATTTCATGATCATTGGCGTACCCAAAGAAGTCAAAGACAACGAAGCTCGAGTCGGCATTGTGCCCTCGGGTGTGAAGACGCTGGTCGATGCCGGTCACAAAGTGATGGTCGAAACCAAAGCCGGCGAGATGTCCTCGATGCCGGACAACGACTACAAACATGCGGGCGCCGAAATCGTCGGCTCAGCTGCCGACGTGTGGAACCGCGCCGACATGGTCGTCAAAGTCAAAGAGCCGATCGAGAAGGAGATCCCCTTTTTTCGCGAAGGTCTGGTTCTCTTCACGTATCTGCATCTCGCGCCGATCCCGGATCTGACAGAGCAGCTTCTCAAAAAGAAGGTTATTGGCATCGCCTACGAAACAGTGACCGACCGAAATGGCACTTTGCCGCTGCTTACACCGATGTCGGAAGTCGCCGGTCGCATGTCCGTGCAGGTGGGTGCGACGTATCTTGAACACGAAAAGGGCGGACGCGGCATTCTGCTGGGCGGCGTACCTGGCGTGCCTCCCGCGAAGGTCACGATCATCGGCGGAGGCATAGTCGGCATCAATGCGGCGAAGATCGCGCTCGGAATGGGTGCCGATACCACGATCATCGATATCAATCTCAATCGGTTGCGCGAGCTCGACGATATCTTTAACGGCCGCCTGCGCACGATGGCTTCCAACTCTTACAGCATTTCCAAATCCTGCACTGAGTCCGATCTCGTGATAGGCGGCGTATTAATTCCTGGAGCCGCCGCTCCCAAACTAGTCACGCGCGAGATGGTCAGCCACATGAAAAAAGGCGCAGTCATCGTCGATGTGGCGATCGATCAGGGCGGCTGCATCGAGACCGCCAAGCCGACCACGCACAGCAACCCTGCCTACACCGTGGACGGAGTCGTCCACTATTGTGTAACCAACATGCCCGGCGCCGTGCCGCATACGTCCACCCTCGCGCTTACGAACGCGACATTCCCTTACGTGCTGAAGCTCGCGAACAAAGGCGCGCAGGCAGCGATCAAATCCGACCCTGGTATAAGCCAAGGCGTGAACACGTTCGCCGGCCATCTCACTTACTCCGCAGTCGCCGAGTCACAGAAAAAACCGTGGAAGCCGGTCAAAGACCTGGTCGCGTAATTGCCCGCACTGCAGAGAGGCGCAGCCTTGCTGCGTCTCTAGGATGTCCTGCGGCCCGCGGCACTCAAATGTGCACTGCGTTTTCTGGGCAATTAAATGTGCATTCATGCGGCATGATTTTGTAGTAATATGTTGGCATGAAGGGATTGAAAGAGACGGAACCGGTGAGTGAGTTGAAAACGGTGGGCCGCAGTGGGCAGATTTCACTCGGCAAAAGTTATGCGGGCAGAACGTTGCGGCTGGACCGGCTTGCCGATGGACGTATGATGCTCACCGCCGTTGCGATCATACCTGAGAGCCAGGTTTGGACGCTCAAAGAGCCGGATCGCAGCCGTATTGAACGCGGGCTTTCCTGGGCAGCGGCGAATCCGCCGTCGGAAACCAATCTCGATCAACTGACCGCTGAAACAATAAAGACGAGAGCAAAACGACAGCGTGCCCGGCGCGGCTAGACGAATTCGCCTCGATCTCAATAGTCCTGAGTTTCAGGAAGTTTTCTTTCGTCTTGAGCAATCTGAATTAAAGCAAGTGATTGCAGCGCTAAGTCGCTTACGTGAAATGGATTGGAATACGCTGTATCGGCACAGCGGCTTCCAGTGGGAAGCCATCGATCATCTTCAAGCACCTAACGGAGCTAAGGTTTATTCGCTTCGTCTGAGTCACCGGATTCGCGCGCTTGCGTTTCGTGATGGCGATTTTCTCCGATTTGTTTCATTGCATCCTGACCACGATTCTGCCTATCAGCGTTAAACGCTAATGGCTTAGAACAGAACGCCAGGAATTGCGAACACTTACGGCAGGTTGCGCCTAATCCTATAATTTCTGCAGTACCAGTGTCTTCTCAATCTGACAAACGAACCGCGAGCAGTGGCCGCCGAGGCCTGATCATCGGCCTGGGGATCGCGATCTTTCTGCTTTTCCTGGCGATCGCCTCCCAGCAAGCCTTCAATCTGACGTTCCTCCGCCCGGGCGGCGCGCAACAGACTCTGATTCTTACCGCGCTTTCAGCGCTCGTCTTTCTACTGTTTGTCGGCCTCACATTCGTTCTTTTGCGCAATCTGCTCAAGCTGTTTGCTGAACGCCGCGGCGGCGTGCTCGGTTCGCAGTTCCGCACCAAGATGGTTGTCGGCGCGCTGCTCATGTCGTTCACGCCGGCGATCTTCATGTTCCTGTTTACTTACTTCTTGACCAATCGATCCATCGATCGCTGGTTTTCGATGCCGGTGCAGAACTTGCGAGAGGATTCGGATCGCGTTGCCAATCTGCTTACAAGCTTCGCGGAGGCCAACGCACAGGCTGAAGCGCAATCACTAGCGAACGACGCAGTCCTGCAGCGCTCTCTCGCCGGTCACGATCTAGTGCGTGCTAAATCGGTTCTCCGCGAGCACCAGCCTACGCTGCAAGGCGGATTCGCCGTTTTGCTGGATCAAGGAACGGCTGTGGCCTCTCTCGATCTGCCGGCTCCATGGCCGCAAGTGCAGCAGTCGCTTTCCGCCTCCTCCGTCGCGGATCGACGATTGCGTTGGAACAACACGGACTATGTAATCGGCTCCGCGGCCCTGCCTCGGGGTGCGCAGGTGATTGCGGCGATTCCGCTGCCCGGAGCTTTCGCCGCCACTGTTTCCGAGATTGCACGGAACGAGCGCAGCTATCAGGAGCTAGCGATCGCCGGTAAGGCCGTTCGTCGTACGTATCTGCTCTACCTACTCTTGATTACTGCCTTGGTCTTGTTCGCTGCGACGTGGCTTTCGCTTTTCATTTCGAAACTCGTCACCAAGCCGGTGGCCGCTCTGGCCGAGGCTACCCAGGAACTCTCGCAGGGACATTTTTCGTATCGCGTCTCCACCAGCGCCGCCGACGAACTCGGCGAATTAGTTGCCTCGTTCAATCGTATGGCGGCTGACCTGGAAGATAGCCGCACGCGTATCGAACGATCCTCGCGTGAGTTGGCTCAGGCGAATGCGTCTATTGAGCAGCGCAGACGGCAAACTGAAATCATCCTAGAGAACATTCCCACGGGCGTGCTGTCGCTCGATGCCGGGGGAAAGATTCGGCATGCTAATGCAGCATTTTCGCGGCTGCTGCACTTCCGTGAGTCCGCTGTCTCGCCGCTAGCGGACGAGACTTGGGAAGGATTACCGCTACGTGAGATTTTCGGGGCAGAAATTGCGCAGCAGATGATCTATCTCATGAGGAAAGCCGACCGCATGGGCACGACCACAAGCCAGTTTGAACTTCGATCGGGCGGCGAAACGCTGAACGTCGCCGTGACCGTCGCATCGCTGCGCATTGATCGGCAAAGGCTCGGCTACATTCTCGTCTTCGAAGACTTCACGGAACTGCTCCGCGCGCAAAAGCAAGCGGCATGGCGCGAGGTTGCGAGGCGCGTGGCGCACGAGATCAAGAATCCGCTCACGCCTATAGCTCTATCGGCGGAGCGCATCCGACGCCACTTGGAGCGAGGTGCTCCTCCGGATCACACGTCGCTGCAAGTGATGCACGGCTGCGCCGAGACGATCACCGGAGCAGTCGAAACGGTGCGTGCTCTGGTGGACGAATTTTCCATTCTCGCGCGGTTTCCCACGGCCCAGCCGCGTCCCAGTGAACTTAACCCGATCATCGAAGGCGCGCTGCAGTTGTTCCAGGGACGACTCGACGGCATCGAAATCCAGACGCACTTCTCCCCGAATCTACCGGCGGTCTTGGCCGATCCCGAGGCCATGAAGCGCGCTATCGCCAATCTCGTGGACAACGCTGCCGAAGCTATGCAGCAATCACTGGTGAAGGAAATTTATATTTCTACGGCATTGGTCGACAGTCGCGATTCTGTAGAGATCGTCGTCGCTGACAGCGGACACGGCGTGACCGGAGAAATGAAAGAACGTCTCTTTCTTCCGTATTTTTCCACCAAAAAACGCGGCACTGGACTCGGCCTGCCGATCGTGAGCCGCATCATGCAGGAGCACAACGGTTCAATCCGCGTGGAAGAAAACGAGCCGGTCGGCACGCGTTTCATTTTGGAACTTCCGGTTTATACCGAAGCCGCCGCCACGGTCGGCGGCTAACCCCTCATTCTTGTAGAGACGGATCCCGAGACGGCGAGCATTTTCTGTTTCTTGCGACCAGTGCGCACCAATCACGCTGACATCCACTCATCTGCCGTGCCCTTCTAACTGACAAGAGGCGTCTTCCACCTCCCAATTTTCTGCTCTCATTCAGGAGTTCCCATGTCCTTTCCTAAGACCGTCGTCGTCACCGGCGCTGCTGCCGGACTTGGCCGTGCAACCGTTCGTCTCTTTGCCAAAAAGGGCGCGAATGTCGCACTGATCGCGCGCAGCCGCGAAAGCCTCGAAGCCGCTCGCGCCGAAGTGGAATCCTGTGGAGGCAAAGCTCTCGTTCTGCCTACAGACGTAGCCGATGCGCAGGCCGTGGAAGCCGCCGCCGAGCGCACCGAACGCGAACTCGGCCCCATCGACGTGTGGGTGAACGTCGCGATGGTGTCCGTCTTCTCGCCATTTACCGAAATGACGGCCGAGGAATTCAAGCGGGTCACTGAAGTTAGCTACCTCGGGTACGTGTACGGAACCATGTCCGCGCTGCGTCGCATGAAGGCGAGGAATCGCGGCACGATCGTGCAGGTTGGCTCAGCGCTGGCGTATCGCAGCATTCCTCTTCAGGCCGCCTATTGCGGCGCAAAACACGCGATCGTCGGATTCACCGACTCGATCCGTTGCGAACTAGTGCACAATAAGAGCAAAGTCCACATCACAGCCGTGCACATGCCGGCGCTGAACACGCCACAGTTTGACTGGGTGAAGAGCCGCTTGCCGCGCAAGCCGCAGCCGGTGCCCCCAATCTTCGAACCGGAAGTCGGAGCGAAAGCGATCGTTTATGCGGCGACTCATCACCGCCGCGAAGTCTGGGTGGGCGGGCCTACGGTGCAAGCAATCGTTGCGCAGAAATTCTTTCCCGGTCTGCTCGACATCTATCTCGGCAAAACCGGCTACGATGCCCAGCAATACGATGGCTCCGCCGACCCGAACCGTCCGAACAATCTTTGGGAACCGCTGCCTGGAGACTTCGGCGCGCACGGCGACTTCGATTCACGCGCGCACAAGCGAAGCTGGCAAGTGGATCTGGATCTGAATCGCCGTTGGATCGCGCTCGGCCTCGCGGCTGCCAGCGCAGCAATATTGTTCGTGAAAAATCGAGATAAGGTGGAGAAGGTCACGAACAAAGTCCGCGAAAAGCTGGCTGCATGAGTTTTCAATAGCGCACTTTGTCCGGCTTCTTTTCCCACTCATCGAATGCGGCTTGGGCTTCCGCGCGCATGAGCTGCTGCATCGGGAGATTCCGCTCTTCAGTGGGCTTGGCGAGCTCGCGATAGATGAGCGCATCGTCGAACCCTATGCGGGCCGCATCGGCAGCGGTGTTGGCGTAGTACACGCGATCCAGGCGCGACCAGTAGATGAGCCCCAGGCACATCGGACAAGGCTCGCAACTTGTGTAAATTTCGCAGCCGGAGAGTTGGAAGGTTTTCAGTTTCCGGCAAGCCTCGCGAATTGCGCTAACTTCGGCATGAGCGCTGGGATCGTTGCGCGACGTGACTTCGTTCACGCCCTCGGCAACGATCTCTCCATTTTTCGCAATGACTGCGGCAAATGGGCCGCCCCGCCCCGACTTAACATTCTCGAGCGAGAGTTCGACGGCACGCTGCATGTAAGAGGAATGCACGCAAGAAATGATAACGGAGATCGGCACTCCTCTCTCTTAACGCATAATGCGGTGCCCGGGCCTGCTTGCTGAATGGGGCATTCCGAACGCAGTCGCGCAAGCGATCACTGGAATAGTTCGGTGCCGTGAATCGCCGGATCCCACTCGGTTCCCATGTTATCGTCTGTGATGGTTCGAGCATGAGCAGTCCTGGCTCGCAGCGTGTCTCCGCGTTCTAGTGCAAAAACGTGAAAGTCCTCTCCGAAGACATCACACAAATGAACGACCTGGTTTAAGTGCGCATCTCGCGCTGGATCCTGTGGACTGAATAAAGGAATGCCATCAATCGCAAAGTTGGCCAGGACTTGGCGCCAACGCTCTTTGTCCAGAACAATCGGCGAGTCGCTGACGACCAGGAAATTGGCCACGCGCAGAGCGTAAGGATAAACACGCACACCCGTCGCAAACACGCGAGGCTCGGCAGTAGTGTTGTAGTAAAGTTGGCCGCCGGTTTTGAGGTGAGGCCGGACCATCCTCAAGAAATCGGCGGAGAGCAAGTTCGCCATGTGAGCGCGCCAGTTAAAGCTGGTATTCATCACCACAACATCAAACTGCGCGTTCGGGTGCCGCAGCAGCCAGCGCCGGCCATCATCGATCTCAATATCAACCCTAGGATTGGTAAGCAGGCTGCGGACCCGAGGATCTTTCGCGATTAGCGGAAGATAGCCGGGGTTGATCTCCACAATTGTCATCTTCTGCAGCGAAGGAAAGTTCGCGATCACCTGAGCCCAGGAGCCGGATCCCAGTCCGATCATCAGAACTTTTTCCGGATTGGGATGAAACGCGGCGACCGCGTAGGCGCGAATCACGTAGTTGTCATCGCGCACGAGTCCCGTATTAATTCCTCCGTCGTACATGCCATTTCCCCAGACGGTGTCATTTTGCAATACGTTCACAATTCCGCTGCGCGTCTCGGTGCTGTATCGAAAAGCAAGGGCAGGTTGATAGAAGTGCTTGAAGAGAAGCTTTTCGTAAAGCTGGTAGAACAGCTTTGGCGAGGCTGCAGAGATGAGTAAGAAGCAGACGGCCACCGCCGCCAATCCGTAAGCTCGTTGTTTTTCCTGCAAGCCGGCGGCAAAGAGAATGGCTGCTCCCAGCGTGACTCCGGCAAAGGCGAGGACCATTGCGATCTGCGTTGTGCTTAAGTAATCCATCAGCACAAAGCCGATTAGGTAGCTGCCCAGAGCAGAGCCGATGATGTTGCTCATATAGAGATAGCCAAGCCGCGCGCCGGATTGAGAGTCAGGCGGTATGGAGGCGTGCGAAAGCAAAGGAAAAGGAACGCCGAGAAAAGCGGCGGCAATCCCAACCAGAGGAAGGACCCACAGGAAACTCGCATGGCGCACAATCGTCGCCAGCGCCGGCGCAACCAGAAATCCAACCGCATTGGCGGCCAAAACAAAATAGGCGACAAAAGCCAAAAACTGCCGCGATGTACGGCGGCGTTCACAAAATCGCTCGCTGAAAAACGAGCCGACTCCAATGCCTGCCAGATAAGCGCCCAACAGATAAGCGAATGCCTTCGACCAACCGCCGCTCACGTACGAAAACAAGCGGTACCAAAAGATTTCATAAGCCAGCGCGATGAATCCGGAAACGACTACCAAAATCAGGGCAACGGGAAACGCTAGTCGCTCTTCATTCATTTTGGTGGGTCCGACAGAACTCGACCAATCGGATTCGATATCGTCGTATCTTTCCTGTGTTCGCCAATAGCAAACGAGAACCGAAGCTCCGACGAGAAGATTGAGCACCGCGGCAAGCTCCACCGTGCCGGACTCGCCCAGCTTCCACATGAGGAACATGGCGGCGCAAAAACACGCGGCGGCCGAGCCGAGCGTATTCACGGCATAGAGGAAGCTCACGGATGTTCCCACATTGGAATTGGCGCGGACCGTGTGCGCCACCAGCAGCGGGAGAGTGCTGCCCATCAGCATCGTGGGAACGATGACGAGCGCAAAAGCCATCATGCTGGTTTCAAGGGGTGGCACGCCTGCGCTGAATAGTGCGGCCCAATGGAAAATCTTGAGAGACGCCAGTCCAAATAGCCCTGTGCCGATCTCCACCATGCCGAAGATCGGCAGGAGTGGGAAATTCCGCTTCTTCGAGAGCGTTCCTCCCGCCAAGCTGCCGAATCCTAAGCCAAGCATAAAGGCAGTCACGACGATCGTGACCGATTGAATGTTTACACCGTAAATGGCGAAAAGCGCGCGCTGCCACACAATCTGATACAAGAGCGCCGGGAACCCCGAGACAAAAAACAGCAGATACCACCAGTGAATTGCTCGCAGTTTTCGCAATTCCTGCGGCTCAGGTTGGCTGACGGATATGGATGGTTCGTCGATCGACGGAAGAGTTTCCAGTTCTGTGTACATAGCGGTGGAATCGAAAGTAGCACGACATCCGCGAAGAAATGCTTACTTGGCAGGTTACGGGAGTTCAATGCACGAAAAGCGGCTCCGAAGCCGCGAAGCCCCGAAGCTTGCACGGCGCCCTCAGAAACCCGAGAGGAGAAATTAACTGCTCGACTAACCATGTCCGAGATGTCCCGTCTAATTCGCAGCATCGCTGGAACGAGCAGCTCGCTTTTCGTACCCTCAGAAATACCGGGCGGACTCTGGCTGTACCTGTTCCCCACAAGGGCTTCGAAGCCTCGCAGCTTCGGGGCTTCGCAGCTTCTTTTGAGGTGCACCTCTTCATGTTGGATCAATTCCTACAGGATCTTCGTTATGGGGTTCGCGGCCTGCGTCGTTCGCCCGGATTCGCGACCATCGCCGTTCTCACCCTCGCCCTTGGTATTGGCGCGAACACCGCTATCTTCAGCGTGATCGACGCGGTGCTCTTGCGGCCGTTGCCGTATGAAAATCCTCAACAGCTCGTGCGCGTGTATGAGACCGAGGACGCGCCCGGGAACTATCCGTTCACCGGCCCCGATTTTCTGGATTGGAAGGCGCAGAACCACAGCTTCCAGGACATGACGTTGCTGGGTTGGTCCCACGATCTGAATCTTAGCGGACAGGGGCAGCCGGACCATGTGCTGGGACGCCCGGCTGAAGCTAACTTTTTCACGCTGTTCGGCGCGCATCCCATTTTGGGAAGAACGTTTGCTCCGGGAGAAGACGAGCCCGGACACGATCGTGTGGTTGTGCTCAGCTATGGCTTGTGGAAGAGCCATTTCGGTGCGGATCCGAAGGTCGTGGATCGTGACGTTGAGTTGAACGGCGAGAAGTACACCGTGATCGGCATCATGCCTGCGGGATTTAGGTTTCCTGAGCAAGGAGATCAGCTCTGGTACCCCCAAGACATGGACACGAAGAGCCTGCTGCCGAGAGGAACACACTGGGCAACAGTCGTCGGACGTCTGAAGCCTGGCGTCACAGTACAGCAAGCCCAGGCTGAGATGACGATCATCGCGAAGCGGCTAGAGCAGCAGTATCCGCAAACCAACCGCAACGTTCACGCTTCGCTGGTCCCGCTGCACGAAGATGAGGTTGGGCAATCGCGTAGTTCGCTGCTGACCATGCTCTGGGCTGTGGCGCTAGTATTGCTCATAGCGTGCGCGAATGTCGCTAATCTGCTGCTTTCGCGTGCGGTGGCGCGGCAAAAAGAGATGGCCGTGCGCGGCGCTTTGGGCGCAGGCCGGCTTCGCCTCGTGCGGCAACTGCTGACCGAGAGCGTGCTCCTCGCCATCGGCGGCGCAACTTTGGGATTGGCGCTGGCTTGGGCCGGCGTGCGCGCCATTTCTGCGCTCAAGCATTTGGGGCTGCCGCAACAGAATCCGATCGACATCAACCTCGCCGTGCTCGGATTTACGTTTGGCTTGGCCGTGCTCACAGGTCTCGTTTTCGGCATCGTGCCTGCTCTGCAAGTCTCGCGGCCTGGTCTCTATGAAGAGCTGAAGGGTGGCGCAGGCAGTTCGGTGAGTCCGGGCCAGCGTCGTCGCCTGGTGAGCGACATTCTTGTGGTTGCGGAAATGGGACTCTCACTCGTGCTGCTGATCTCCGCCGGCCTCCTGCTCAAAGACTTCATGCGTCTGCGCAGCACCAACGTGGGTGTGAGGACAGAAGGAGTCTGGACCGCGCAAATTTCATTGCCGGATGCGAAGTATGCGCCAGGCGATCAACCCGGCGTCCTCTACTTTGCTCAGCAACAGCTTGATTTTCAGCAGGCGTTGCTGGAGAGAGTTCGTCATATATCTGGAGTCGATGCCGCGGCACTTAGTACTTCGCTTCCGCTCGAAGGTGGCAGCAACGGATATGTTGCATTGCGCGGCCAGCCGTTCACCCCGATGACGGGGCCGCTCGTCGAAAACCACAACATTAGTGGCGACTACTTCAAAGCGATGGGAATTCCGCTCCTGGAAGGCCGTCTGTTCACGCCAGAGGACCTGCAAAGTCAGATCGCTGCAGACAAGCGACTGGTAGAACTGACAAAGACTACGGACTTCGACAAGCTTCCCGCAGATGTGACCAATGCCATTGTGAGTCCCGTGGTAATCAATCAGGCGATGGCACGTACGCTCTGGAAAGGTCAGGATGCCCTCGACAAACTCTTCTCCTTTGGCGCGCAGAACGGCCCCTGGTATCGAGTCGTCGGAGTCGTAGGCGACGTGAAGCAAGGCCAACTCTCTCATCCAGCCAGTCCGGAAGAATACAACTTACTGGACGGAGGTGGTGGTTTCATTCTGGTCGTACACACCTCATCGCCATCGTTGAATGTGATTCCTGAGATTCGCGACCAAGTTCGGCAGCTCGATTCCAGTTTGCCGCTCTTTCAGGTCCGCAGCATGGATGACGTAATCGCCGAGCACGCTGCTGGAGAGCAGTTCCTGGCCACGCTCGTCGGACTCTTCTCCGGGCTCGCTCTGCTGCTGGCAGCAGTCGGCATCTACGGCGTGCTGTCGTATCTCGTGACGCAGCGCACGCGCGAGATCGGCATTCGCATGTCGTTGGGCGCAAGCCGCGAGAATGTACTCGCACTGGTTTTGAAACGAGGTATGAAACTCGCCGCAATCGGTTTCGGTCTAGGATTGATCGCGGCGATCGCTGCCGGACGTCTGCTCGCCAGCGTACTGCATGGCGTAAAGCCGACCGACCCAACCATCATTGTTCTAACCGCGCTGTGCCTCGGTGCAGTCGCGTTACTGGCTTGCTATCTACCGGCCAGACGCGCGGCAAGAGTGAATCCGATGAGCGCGCTGCGGCATGAGTGAGAAGAGCCGCATTCAGCAGTCAGCATTCCGTTGTGAGGGATTGTCATCCCTCGCGCCGCCGTGACAGAGTTTCGGAAATAGTCGAGATTGGTTTTGCGGCGCGGGGGATCTGCTGTTGATGAGTGTCTGCAAAAACAGATCCCCCGGGCCGCATTGGTCCTTCGCGATACCTAGATGTCGCGGCGGCCCGAGGGATGACAACATTGATTTTCTGTATCGCTGACGGCTACCCGATTTTGCTTCGCAGCTTCGGGGCTTCGCGGCTCTGCAGCTACTTCTCCGCCACCGCCATCACATACGGTGCCTGCTCCAGCTTGTGCGGCGATCCCGGCGCTGGCGTGATCGTCATGTCGCTGTTGAAGTCGAAAACATAAATGCTTTTCGACGCCGCGCTCGTAGCGAAGAGCAGCGTGCCCGACTTGTTGAACGCGAGGTGATCGATGGAAGTCGCCGCCAGCGGCATGCCCGTCATGGGCGTGAGCACTCCGCCGGCAAAGTTGTAAATCCATAGACCATCCTGCGCCGCAATCGCCAAGTGCGTGCCGCTCGCGTCCCATTTCAGGTCGTCCGCCTGCGCGGTGCGCGCATACGGCGACTCGGAGGTCAGCGAGAGCGTCCCGTCCGAGTTCACAGCGTACAGCGCGAGGCTGCCCTGCGGCGCGGTCGTTTGCGTATTCAGCACGGCGGCCACGTACTTGCCGTCGGGCGAGATCGCCAGCGCAGCCGGACACGGGAATTCATTCGACGGCTGCTGAACGCTGCTGGGAATCACGGCTTTCGTGTTAAAGGCGGTCAGGGTGTGATCGGCATTCACGGCATAGCCGAGGATTTCATCGTCAAGGTGATAGCAGTATGGCTCGTAGGCACGCGCGCCATCAGGAGTGAAAGAAAGCGGCATCACGCCGACAGGGGCCTGCATGGAGCCGGAACTGGTCAGCGAGCTGTCGCCCGTGATCTTCAGGAATTCGAAGAAGTTGTCGCCGGCGCCGTGGATCTCGGTGGCATAGATCGTGTCTGCGGACCGATTGAAATCGAGAGAGGTGTAAATCCCTTGCGAGGGACTTAACGGAAGCGGCGACATCGTTTGCAGCGTCTTCAGATGTCCGTCCGCTTGGATGCTGTTAACGTTCAAGGTCGATCCCGACGAAGCGTAGAGTGCACTTCCGGACGGCGCGACCGCAAGCCGGTTCGCCGGACTTTGATAGGGCGATCCCGGAGCAGCAGTCAGCGTGCCGTCGGCAGCAATGGAGTACGCCGCGATCATCGGCGATCCCGAATTGGACCCGCCGAAGTTGGTGTAGAAGCTAAAATCATCGTTCAGCCCGGCATAGAGGAATCCCGTCGATTGTGGCGCCGGAGCAGGGGTCGGATCTCCGCTACCCGAGCCGCTGCCGGAAGAACCGCTACCAGAACCGCCCGAGCTGCCCGACGAACTGCCGCTCCCGGAGCTTCCCGAAGACCCACTGCCCGAGCTCCCCGACGATGATCCGCTGCCTGAGCCGCTTCCCATCGAGCCACCGGAAGAGCCGCTTCCGCTGCCTTGGGAGCCACCGGAGGACGATCCCGAGTTCCCGGAGGGAGCACTGGATCCCGTGGAACCGGTAGACGACGGGCTAGAAGCAAAGTTTGATGCCGGGGCGGCCGTCCCACCGCATCCGGCAAACAGAAAGATGACGACGGAACAGGCGCACGCGAGCAGCGCTCGGAAGATCTTGCTCTCTAAGTAGCAGTTGGAATTCATATCGCCCCTGGCCAGGCGTTTGCCGCCCGACAGAGTAGTTGGATGCGGGCATCGTTACCATTTAGTACCTATGAACTTTCAAAATTTTTACCTAGTGCTACTTTGGCCAGTGTTCATGCGGGGTTGGGGGCAATTCTGAAGCAGAGACTTAGGATTGTTGCTTGGGAAGGAGCTTTCGGCAGTCAGCTTTCGGCGTTCGGCCAGGAAACATTTCCTTAGTCCTCAAAAATCTTCTGATTAGATTTTGCTCTTCCTGCACCTCAGCAGACAGCATAGGTGCCGAACGCCGAAAGCCGATAGCCGAAAGCCTCTGATACCATCGCCCCACAGCCTCGATGCTCGAACTGCACACCTCAATCCAATACGTGAAAGGCGTTGGCTCGCGTGTGGCGGCCGTTCTTGGCGAAAAAGGGATAGCGACCGTCGAAGATCTTCTTTATTACTTGCCCTTTCGCTATGAAGATCGCGCGAATCCGCAGAGCATTGCCGATCTTCGTCCGGGGCAGATGGCTAGCGTGATCGGCGAAGTGCGCGGCTCGGCGCTTTATCGCACACGAAACGGCATGCCGATCTTCGAGCTGATCGTCGCACAGGGTCGCACCGCGATCGCTTGTACATGGTTTCATGGCGCGTACTTGAAGGATCGTTTCAAGCCAGGCCAAGTGCTCGCGTTGTACGGCAAAGTCGAAGCCGGATTTGGCCGGTCGCGCGGACGGCTCCAACTCATGCAGCCGCAGATCGAAGTTTTGGGAACCGATCCCGAAGAGATCGCGGATGTTGATCTGCTCGAAAGTAAGATCGAAGAATCGCCGGAGTTCGGGCGTATTGTGCCGGTATATGAAGCGGCGGGCAAACTGAACTCGCGCTGGTTCCGGCGCACAATCCACCGTGCGCTCCAGGAGCTTGCACCCGAGCTTCCTGACGGCATCCCTGCGTCGATTCAGCAACGGCTCGGCCTGGCTCCGCGCAGGCAGGCGTTTGTTGAAGCGCATTTCCCCGTTGTCGGAGAGAGCATCGCCGATTTGGAATCGCGCAACACGCCCGCACATCGGCGGCTCATTTTCGAAGAGCTGTTCTTTCTCGAAGTGGGGCTCGAACTTAAACGCCGCAACCTGCGCCGGCGCACGGGAACGAGTTTTCAGTTGACCGACAGCGTCCGCGCGGCGATCAAGAAACTGTTGCCTTTTCATCCGACGGCGGCACAGAAGCGCGTACTCGCCGAGATTGCCGCGGATATGCAGTCGCCAGCCCCGATGCGTCGTCTTCTGCAAGGCGATGTCGGTTCGGGAAAGACGATCGTCGCGCTCGAAGCGGCGGTAATCGCGATTGAGAACGGCTATCAGGCGGCGCTGATGGCGCCCACGGAAATTCTCGCCACTCAGCATTATCTTTCAGCGCGCAAGCTGCTTGAAGATCACGGCTATCGCGTGGCGCTGCTCACCGGCTCGTTAGAAGAGTCGCGCAAGCGCGACACGCGCCGGCACCTCGCGCGCGGGGACGCGCACCTGGTCGTGGGCACGCATGCGCTGATCGAGGAAAAAGTGGAGTTTTCCAAATTGGGACTCATCGTCGTGGACGAGCAACACCGTTTTGGCGTGATGCAGCGCTGGCGTCTGATGCGCAAACCCAGCGACGAGACCGCCGAACCCGACGTGCTTGTAATGACCGCCACCCCGATTCCGCGCACACTGGCGCTTACGCTGTACGGCGACCTGGACGTGAGCATCCTCGACGAGCTTCCGCCGGGAAGAACGCCTATCGTTACGCGTTGCGTCTCCGATGAGCGCGCTGCCGAGGTCTGGCAATTTCTGCGCAAACAGGTCGCGCAAGGACGACAAGCTTACGTCGTGTATCCGGTGATCGAAGGCAGTGAAGCGCCGCATGAATTCCAACCTGAAGGAACGAAAATAAAAGGCGCAGGTCTAAAAGCCGCGACCGCGATGTATGACGAGCTGCGCAAGAAAGTCTTTCCCGATCTGCGCGTCGGTTTGCTGCATGGGCGGCTCAGCGCCGACGAGAAGGAAATCATCATGGGCCGTTTCAAACGCGGCGAGATCGATGTACTCGTAGCGACCACGGTAATCGAAGTCGGCGTCGATGTGCCGAACGCGACGATGATGGTGGTCGAACACGCTGAACGGTTCGGCCTCTCGCAACTGCATCAGCTGCGCGGACGTATTGGACGCGGTTCAGCCAGGTCTTATTGCGTGCTGATGACCGCCGGCAAGATCACCGAAGAAGGGCAGCGCCGCCTCGACGCCATGGTCGGAACGCAAGATGGATTCGCGATCGCCGAACTCGATCTGGAACTGCGCGGCCCCGGCGAGTTCTTCGGCACGCGCCAGGCAGGCGCACCAAGTTTTCGCGTCGCAAACCTGATCCGCGACCGCAAGCTGCTGGAGCTAGCCCGAGCCGAAGCACAACAGATCGTCAACAGCGACAAGCCGCCGATTACCAATATGGAACGAACCACCGTGATGAGCCATTTGAAAACGCATTGGCAGCGGCGATATGGGCTGGTGGAGGTGGGGTGACGATCAGATCCCAATCGGCGTTCCCAGTCAGTACCGTTCCCGGTAGGGAACGGGTGAGCGCCCCGCGATCAACATCACCCATCCCCTATGGGGACGGTACTGACCGGGGACGGTACTGACCGGGAACGGTACTGACGAAGGCGTGCATCGCCGCAGGGCAATGGCAGCGTCTCAGAGTAGCAATGGCCGCGATCCGCATCGGCACCTCTGGCTGGCACTACAAGCATTGGGTAGGCAAGTTCTATCCGGCAAAACTCCCGGCTACGCAGATGCTCGCGTATTACGACGAACGCTTCGACAGCGTCGAGATCAACAACAGCTTCTATATGCTGCCGAAGTTCGAAACTATGCGCGGCTGGCGCGCGGCAACTCCCAAGAATTTTGAATTTGCGGTGAAGGCCAGCCGCTTCTTGACACACAACAAAAAGTTGAAGGAACCGGAGAATGCTCTCGAAAATTTTCTGCCGCGCGCCGAGGCTCTCGGAGAAAAGCTTGGGCCGATTCTTTTTCAGCTTCCGCCGAAGTGGCGACTAAATGTGGAGCGGCTGGCCGAATTTCTCGCCGCATTGCCCAAATATCATCACTACGCGTTCGAGTTCCGCGAGCCGAGCTGGCTGACGGATTCCGTTTATGATCTCCTGCGCCGGCACAATGCCGGGTTCTGCATTTACGAACTCGCCGGCTTTCATTCGCCGATCGAGCTAACCGCGGATTGGACTTACGTGCGTCTGCACGGTCCAGGCGGCAAATACCAGGGAAGCTACAGTGGATCCGCCTTGCGGGATTGGGCCGAACGAATCGTCGAGTGGGACTCGGAGCTTAAGCGGGTTTATGTCTATTTCGACAACGACGAAGCTGGGTACGCGGCCTTCAATGCCCTCCGCCTGAAGCGCATGGTTGGAGAACTCCTGAGCCGCGAGGCTGCCTGAGGTTCTATACCGCCGCAGTCTGCCGTTCGCCAGTCAGTTTCCAGACGTCCGCGGCATATTCGGCGATCGTGCGATCGCTGGAAAAGAAGCCCATGCGGGCAACATTGAGCATCGCGCGGCGCGACCAGTTTTCTTTGTCGCTGAAATCGCGCTGCGCGCGCTCGTGCGTGTCGATGTACGAGCGCAGGTCGGCGAGATGGAAGTAGCGGTCGCGATAGACCATCGTCTCGTAGACCCAGCGGAAGAGGCCGAACTCGTTATAAGAAAAACGGTCGGAGGAGAGGACGTCGATCACGCGCCGAATCTGCGGATCGGCGTCATAGACTTCGCGCGGCTGGAATCCGCGCGCCTGGCGTTCGGCGATCTGCTGCGCCGTGAGTCCGAAGATGTACATATTGGACTCGCCGATGCGTTCCAGCATCTCGATATTCGCGCCGTCGAGTGTAGCCATCGTGAGCGCGCCGTTCATCGCCAACTTCATGTTGCCGGTGCCGGAAGCTTCCATGCCGGCAGTCGAAATCTGCTCGCTTAAATTCGCAGCGGGAATGATGACCTCGGCGAGCGAGACGCGGTAATCAGGAATAAAGGCAATCTTGATCTGATCGCGCACGCGCTTGTCATTGTTGATCATGCGCGCGACATTGTTGATCAGCTTAATAATTTGCGTGGCTGCCATGTACGCCGGCGCCGATTTGCCAGCGAAGATGTAGGTCGCGGGTGTGCTCAGCGTTTCGCCGTCTTCGATGATGCGCAGATAGTCGTAGGTGATCCGCAGCAAGTTCAGTAGCTGGCGTTTGTACTCGTGAAAGCGCTTGATGTGGACGTCGAACATCGACTCGGGATCGACGAGTACGCCAGTAGTCTGCGCGATCCTATTCGCGAGTCGCTGTTTGTTCTCGCGCTTGATTTCGCGGAACTCCGCACGGATGGCGGGATCTTCGGCGCACGGCTCGAAGCGGCGGATTTGATCGAAATCGGTAATCCAGCCTTCACCGATCGTGCGGCACAAGACCTGCGACAATCCGGGATTTGCTTTCAACACCCAACGCCGATGCGCCACTCCGTTGGTTTTGTTATTGAAGCGTTGTGGCCATAGCTTGGCGAAGTCGGGAACGAGCGTCTTCTTTACCAACTCGCTGTGCAGCGCGGAAACCCCATTCACCGAATGGCTGCCGACGATTGCCAGCAGGGCCATGCGCACCTGCTTCTCGTCAGCCTCTTCGATGATCGACATGCGCCGGAGGCGCCCGAAATCGAGCGGGTCGAGTTGTACCACCTCGCGCAAAAAATCATGGTTGATGTTGAAGATGATGTTCATGTGCCGCGGCAGCACATGCTCCAGCAGCGGCAGCGGCCACTTCTCCAAAGCTTCGGGAAGCAGCGTGTGATTCGTGTAAGCGAGCGTCGCCTGCGTGATCTCCCACGCGCGTTTCCAATCCATTCCATTTTCATCGACCAACAGCCGCATCAGTTCAGGAACAGCGAGCGCGGGATGCGTGTCGTTCATCTGGATCGCGATTTTTTGTGGGATCTGCTCTAAATCGACGTTGTCGGCGAGGAACGCGCGCAGGATGTCGCGCAGCGCACACGCGACTAGAAAATACTCCTGCAAGAGCCGCAGCTCTTTGCCGGATTTCACTTGGTCCGAGGGATACAGCACGCGCGAGATGTTCTCGCCCGCAATCTTCTGTTCGACCGCGCGAATGTAATCGCCGCGATTGAAGATCTGGATGTCGAACTCTTCGGACGCGTGCGCCGCGAACAGGCGAAGATAATTGACAGTTTTTCCGCCATAGCCGGCGACGGGCATGTCACTGGGAATCCCGAGCACTAGCTTCGGATCGGTCCACTTCGCATCGCGCGCGTGCACGTCGCAATTTCCGTAAATGGGAACGTCGACCGACTGATCGGGACGCGGAATTTGCAGCGGCGTTCCGAACTTCTTCCAGCGGTCGGGTTTCTCGCGCTGATAGCCGTCCTGAATCTCCTGCGTGAACATCCCGTACTCGTAGTCGATGCCGTAGCCGAATCCCGGCATGCCGAGCGTCGCCATCGATTCCAGAAAGCATGCGGCCAGTCGGCCAAGGCCGCCGTTGCCGAGTCCCGCATCGACCTCCGACTCGAGCACCTCTTCGAGATCGACTCCGTGATCGGCCAGCGCCTCACGACATAAATTGGTGAGCTGCAAATTGCAGAGGTTATCGCTGAGCGCGCGGCCCATCAGAAATTCCATGGACAGGTAGTAGAGACGTTTGGCCGAGGTAGCACGATAGCGTTCTTCGGTTTCGAGCATGCCGTCGATGAGCTGATCGCGAATCGCCAGCGCCAGAGGGCGCACCATAGATTTCGCGCTGAGATCGACGCGCGATTGTCCCAGTGTGTAACGGATGTGCTTCAGGATTGTTTGCCACAACTCGCCGGCAGATGAGAAACCCGGGCTCAGCGCCGGGCGTACCGTAGAAATAGAAGACATCGGGAATGAAGGAGCTACAGCGAAATTATCGCAATGAGGAATGGTACCCGTTGCGGGAACCAGTGAGCAACTCTGAGAAGACGAAACGAGCGCCAATCAGGGATTTGAGCTGACTGTTAAGGGATGGCGAGCGCGGCGTCTAAGCTCGACGCCTTAGATAAAGTTTTAAGAAGCGACACTCAATCCGATGGGGCGCGCGAGGGTTTCTGCTCCCGCATCGCTGGCCGGCTTCACGGACTCGGGTAATATCGCTGCTATCGCGTTGAGACGGCGCTCGATCTCATCCGTGCGAAGGGCGATGGCATCGATGCGCTGCAAAATCGTATCTGACTTGCTGAGCAATCGCTGAACCTGCAGCACATAGTCTTCACTGGACGCCGGCTCCGGCGCCTGGGCGAAGGCATCGCGCAGCGGACGGCTGTTCAACCATTCGTCCAGCTCGGATGAAAATGCCAACACCGCGCTGTGTTCTTTGCCTGAAGGACGATGCACAGGAAGAGCCAGTTGTGCTTCCCAGCGCTGCACTGTGCGAACACCTCTTCCCAAATAGTTTGCAATTTCTTTCCAGGAATTCAAAATACGACGTTCAGCCATTGCCGTCTTCGCTCCGCGCAATATTGTCAGATTTCGTTGCGATTTGTCGATCATAGGGCTGCCAGCGAGGTCCGAATCGGAACACCTCTCCTACTTAGAATCTACAGTTTGATTCGCTTCGTCAATGGCGCGAAACACAGTATGGAGGCAAATCTCCTTCTAAGGTCTCACTAACAAACTGCAAATAGGAAGGATAAAGGGTGGCGCAGTTTGGCGCGCTTTTTTTTTGCTCGCAAGCAATTATAGCCCCGAGGAGGGCCGCGTCGAGGATTCAGGTATTCCCAAAATGGGCAATGCATCGGCGCGTCCAGTGTTGAGTTCTCGAAATGGCGTAGCCTTAAGAAGTGGCTGTTCATCATCGGCAAGCTCCTCTGCTTCTCGTACTGCTTCGCTGTATCAGCGTGTTCTTCGCTTGCCTGTTCTTCGGTTCACATTGCCAAGCAGCGGAGTTGAAGTCCGACACGATTGCCGCGTTTGACGCGTATGTGACAGCCAGCGAAGCGCGCATGGAGACAGAACTTCGGCCGGGCGGCAATTTTTTGTATGTCGATAGCCTGCCGCCCAACCCGCGACTTGCTGCTTACCAGCAATTGCGCGCGGGCGACGTTTACATCGCGCGTCTACTAACGACTGTGAACGGCAAGACCATCCCTGTACCTGATGGAATGATTCATCACTGGGTCGGCTTGGCTTTTATTCCCGACACCAGTATGGAACAGGTTCTGAAGGTTGCCAAAGACTACAGGCTGCGTACGGTGATCTATAAGCCGGACGTGATGGCGGCGAGAGAGATTTCCCATTATGGGAACGACTACAAGATATTTTTGCGTCTGTATCAGAAGAAATTCACGACCGTAATCCTGAATACGGAGTACGACATTCGCTGGGGCAAGGTCGATCAGGATCGCGTCTATTCCAACTCCTACAGCACGCGCATCGCCGAGGTGCGCGATCCCAGCAATCCGAACGGACCTGAGTATCCTGTCGGGGAAGGCCGTGGCTATCTTTGGCGTCTGTACACATACTGGCGCTTCCAAGCAAAGGATGGCGGAGTGTACATGCAGTGCGAGGCAATCTCGCTCACTCGCGACATTCCTACAGGGCTGGGATGGCTGCTCCGGCCTTTAGTTACCAGTATTCCCAAACATGCTCTCGATCACGTTTTGAGACAAACGCGGCAGGCAGTCGTCGGGCCCGCTTCGCAGAGACAAAGCTCTTGATCGACCAAGTCCGCTGAGTGCAGTTCATCCAATTGCGGCTTAGGGCCGTTGCTTCATTCAGGCAAGACCAATTCGTCTAATTCCAGGAACTGCTGCAGAACCGGATCGTCGGACTCGCTCATCGCTTTCATGGTGCCAAAGAACCGAGCTGTCCCTTCGTGCAAGAAGAGGACGCAGTCGGCAAGTTTCTTGGCCAGGCGCATGTCATGGGTCACGACAATGCTGGTGAGTTTGAGCTGGAATTTCAGCTTTTTGATTAGGTCTCCGAGCAGTTGCGCCATCAGCGGATCGACCATCGTAGTCGGCTCATCGTAGAGGATGCACTCCGGCTGCGCTGCTAACGCACGCGCGATCGCCACAGAACGTTTCATTCCGGTCGATAAGTCGGAGGGCAGCAAATCGCGCATGGCCTTTACGCCGACCATGTCCAACAGGCCGTCTACGACCTGATAAATCTGCTCTTCGTTCAAGTCTCGCCGTTCCCGTAATGGGAAAGCTACATTTTCGCCAACGGAAAGAGAATCGAATAGCGCGCCATTCTGAAAGACCATCGTGACACGCTTCCGAATGCGCTGGAGGTCCTCCTCGTCCATGTTGGTGATGTCCTCTCCGGCGACGATCACCTCGCCGCAGTCGGCCTTCAGGAATCCCATGATCATCTGCAGCGAGACCGATTTGCCGACGCCGCTGCGTCCGAGAATGCACATCGTTTGCCCGGGCAAGACGTCGAAATTTACGTGATCGAGCACCACCTGCTCGCCAAAGGCCTTGCACACGTCCTTGAATTCGATATATGGCTTGGCTTCGACGCCATTTGTTGGCAGATTGTTACCGTTAGTGGACATTTACTTTTCTGCGGCGCTTGCCGTGTGCACCGCGATCTGGCGCGCTCGCGCGAGATCCTGCGGCGTGTTCACATTCAGGAACATCTCCGGAGTGAAGCCATGACTTCGGAGCTCGTCTTCTTCCATGATGCGGGTTTCGACGCCCGCTAACAAGCGCAGAATCGAGAGGTCGCCGGCTTGCAACCGTTCGCGACAAACGGGGCGCAACGTGCGGCGATAAACCGCGCACAGTGGCTGCAGAGCACCGACAACGCGCGGAACCACGACACCGGCTTGCGTGGCTGTGCCTTTACCCAGCAACTCCAGGAGAGCGGAAGAAATCAAAGGCAAATCGAGCGCGAGAAAAAGATTCCACTCCGTGTTGGTGCGAGCCAATGCCGCATCGATACCAGCCAGTGGACCAGAATCGTGTTGCGAATCCGGAATCGTTTCCTGTGAACCGGTTCCTGGACCACCGACTACGAAGACTTCCTTCACAACCTGCTCCATTCGATCCACGGCATGAGTCAGCAGCGTGCCAGCATCCCAGGGAATCTGCGCTTTGTCGGTTCCCATGCGCCGGCTCTTGCCGCCGGCCAGAACAAAGCCTGTGATGTCGCTGCGCGGAGGCATAGCGCAAGTTATCTGACTCCGAGTTCCTTGCCGACGGCGTCGAGCACGCCGTTGACGAATTGGACCGATTCGGGAGTGGAGTACCGGTGAGCGATATCCAAAGCCTCGTTCACGACGATCGCGCGCGGTGTCTGAGGGAAGCCGAGAAATTCCGCGACGCCAAGCCGTAACAGATTGCGATCGACAGCCGACATCCGCTCCATCCGCCAGTGCTCGGCGTGCTTTTGGATGAGAGCGTCAATCTCACTGCTGCGCTCGCTCGCCACACGGAAGAGGTCATTGGAAAAAGTGCGCGTGGACTCTTCGATGTCCGCGCGTTCCACCCAGAAAGTCTTGCACACATGCTCCTGATCCTGTTTTCCCATATCGGACTGAAAGAGCATTTGCAGCGCGAGCTCGCGTGCTTTGCGCCGCTTGCCGGATTTAGCGGGCATCGCCGGCCCCGCGTTTCAGCTTGCCTTGCAGCGAGACCATCTCGATCGCTGCCTGCGCGGATTCCCATCCCTTGTTACCGCTCTTCAGGCCGGCGCGATCGATCGCCTGTTCGAGATTTTCGCAGGTCAGTACTCCGTAGGCATGAGGAATCCCGGTCTCCTGGGCGGATTGTCCGAGGCCGCGCGTGACCTCGGTCGCGATGTGTTCGTAGTGCGAGGTCTCGCCGCGAATCAGACAGCCCAGCGCGATAATCGCGTCCACCGTTCCGCTCTGCGCGAGCGAACGTGCGGCCACCGGAATTTCGAACGAGCCAGGCACGCGCGCGATGTGAATATCGGAGGACTTGACGCCGCTCCGGCGCAGGCAGTCGAGTGCGCCCTGGAGCAGGCGTTCTGTGATGAACGAGTTCCAGCGCGCGACCACAATCCCGAATCGCTTGCCGCTGCCGTGAAGATCGCCTTCCACAGCGTGAGGCTGCGATTTTGACGGATCCTGAAATGCCCAGAAGCCGACGCGCAAATTCTTGTCTAACTCAACAGAAAAAAGGCGAGACTTCCAGTGCGTCTCTTCGATTTCACCCACTGCGTCGCGCAAATGCTTCTTAGCAATTTGTTGCGCGGTATCCAGATCGCTGACTTCGATCAGAATCTCCGGTTCGGCGGGCGCGCGCCCATCGACCAACTCCAGACTGCCGAGGGGCGCCAGAAATGGAGCGCCGCGCCTGTGCTCGTCGTTCCATCCGGAACCCGGCTCAAAACCCAGCGCGCTCAGGAGACGAGAGAGCTGATCGAACTTCTCCGGCGGCACAAGCCGGACCAGGGTGAGGCTGCGAATCATTGGAGTTCAAGTATAGAGTCTTTGCTGTCATTCCGAATCCGCGCAGCGGAAGAGGAATCCCTGCCTCACGATTCGCTCAAGGGTAGGGATTCCTCTTCCGCTCCGCGGACTCGGAATGACAAGAAAAGAAGCACCTGGCTAGAACCACTCACTGCGATACGCGACCCACCAACTGAAGACCAGAATGGGAATCGTGGCGAGCACGCCCCAAATCAACGGCAGACTGAAGTCCGCAATCAGTCCCAAAACGATAAAGATCAGCCAGAAGATTTTTTTCTGCATCATCGATTTCAGCCTAAGAACGAACCACCAGAACACCGGCGCCGCGAATGCCATCGTGCTTTAGCGCTTGCAGCGCTGCGTTAGCGTGTTCCAGCGGGAATGTGTGGACTTCAGTATGAATCGGAATCTCAGCGGCGACGCGGAGAAAATCGATTCCATCCTGCCGCGTGTTGTTGGCCACGCTACGAATGATCCGCTCGCGATAGAGTAGATCGTACTCAAACGACGGGATCGGGCTCATGTAGATGCCGCCCAGCACCAGCGAACCTCCCGGCTTCAGGTTTTTGAGCGCCGCTGGGACTAGTTCGCCGGCGGGAGCAAAGATGATCGCGGCGTTCACCGGCTCAGGTGGATCATCGTACGCGCCTCCTACCCAAGCAGCACCGAGCTGGGCGGCGAGCCGTCTATGTTTTTCTTCTCGCGTGGCGACGACCACCTTCATCCCCCAATGCCGCGCAACTTGAATGCAAACGTGGCCGGCGGCGCCGAATCCGTAAATCGCGAGCGTGTCGCCCGAGCGCAAGTCGGCGAGACGCAGCGCGCGGAATCCGATAATGCCCGCGCACAGCAGCGGCGCGGCTTCCTGGTCGCTGAAGCCCTCGGGAATGGGATAGACAAACTCCTCCGGGGCTGTCAGATACTCCGCATAACCGCCATTCACGGTCCATCCGGTGAACAGCGCGTAGGGACAGAGGTTTTCGCGTCCGCGCGTGCAGTACTCACATCGTCCGCAGGTGCGATGCAGCCAGGGGACACCGACGCAAGTGCCTGCCGAAAATCGTTTGGCGGAAGAGCCAGAGCGAACGATGCGTCCGACCACCTGATGTCCGGGGACCACATGTTCTAATTTGGGAGCAAGCTCGCCCTCCGTGACATGCAAATCCGTACGGCAAATGCCGCAGACGCTCACTTCGATCAGGACTTCGTCGTCTTTGGGTTCGGGAACGCGCAGATCGGAGAAGACGAGGGGATTCTCTTCGATCTTGGCGGGATGGGAGAGCGTGAGTGCCTTCATGCTTCTTCACAGACAAATTTTTCGTCTATGGTCGATACTAAAACTTATGGAGAGCGCGAAGATAACCATCTCGATCGACCCTAAGCTCCTGGTCCAGGTGGACGCGCTTGTAACGGAGCGCAAGTTCGCAACCCGCAGTCAGGCGGTGGAAAAGGCAATTGAGGAAAAGCTGAGACGTATGCGAAGGATGCGGCTCGCGCGAGAATGCGCGAAGCTTGGTGCTGGCGAAGAGCAAGACCTCACTTATTGAACTGTTGGTTCAGCGGTTTAACGCCGGCTGTCATGCTGAAGCGTCCGCAGCGACGGACGCGAAGAATCTCCTCCCAAATGCTTCCTCTGCCATTGCGGTCTCCCGACCCTGAGACCAGAGATTCCGCGTGGAAAGCCGGAAGCACCCATTAAGTCCTCGACATCGCGCGAGGTCCTTCCGCCAAAACCGGGCGTCAGGATGACAATTCTTGAAAGTAGCGCAGTCTCTACGGGACTAGATTATTTCGCCGCCGACTGGGCAGCCTTTTGCCCCAGCTTCGGACGTTCCACCGACGCCGTCTCTACCTTCGGCGGACGCTTACCGAAATACTTGTCAGCGTGCGCTTCCATGTACGGCATCGCCGCGTACGGCTTCGAATAGTCGTTCCGTGCGTTCCAGAATAGGAATCCGATTCCGCCCGCATCGTGGGAAGTGCTCACTTGCTTTTCGATGTACTCAGGCGAGTACGTCTTCGTTCTCCAGGCAAAAGCCTGCAGCCACGGACGAATCACCGCTCCGCTCCCGGCCGTGATCTTTTCAAATCGCTCCATGGATTCGCCGATGAAGTGCTCCGGCGCGTCGCCCGGGTGCGCGTAGCCGTCCATGCCGAAGAAGTGCGAAGGATAGATCATGGGCGAGACGACGTCGCAGTGCTTGGACATCTGTAAGATATCCTGCCCGGTGTGCGCGAGATCAACATTGCGCTGCCAGGCCATGATGCCAAAGACGTCAATCGAAACCAGCACGCCCTCAGGATGCAACTGCTGATACGCGCGGTCGAGGAAGTCAGCGATTACGTCTGCGCGTTTCCACGTCGGGTGCGCGGTTTGGAAGTAGAACTTCGCGTCCGGCTGATTTCCCTCGGCAGGAAAACGCACATAGTCGAACTGGATTTCATCGGCTCCCGATTTCGCCACCCACTTCGCCAGCGCGATGTTGTAATCCTGCACGGTTGGGTTGGAACTGTCGGTCCAGACTTGCTTGCCGTTTTCGAGCCACACCTTACCTGTGGAGCGCGATCTGACTGCCAACTCGGAATGATCGCGAGCGATGTGCTCGTCGCGGAAGAGCGCGATGCGCGCGATCGCGTGCATGTGCATCGAGTGCAGGTAGCGGACAAATTTCGGCAAATTGGGAATCGAGCGGCGATTGTGCGGCGCCAGCGGATGCTCAAACGGAACGCTCAGCGAACCATCGCTGTCTTTTATGTCGAAGACCACAGCGTTGCCGCCGACCTGATGCCAGTGTTCAATGATCGCCATTCCCTTGGCGCTTCCGGCCATGCTGCCCGTCAGGTAGATCGCGCGAACTTCGTCGTCTTTAGCCATCGGCACGGAAGCTTCGACGATCGGCTGCTTTTCCAAAGTGGGAATCAGCAGCGTCTGTCCCTTCTTCACGTAAATTTCTTTCGCCGGAAGTTGGTTGACCTCGCGAATCTGCGTTTCGAGCTGGCTGGCCAGCATCAGCGACGACTCGGGAAGAAAATGATGCGCGATCGCGTTCACCGGTTCAGTTCTGTCCGGTGTGTACGATTCCATGCCGGACGGCGATGCGGTTGAACTGGGTTCGGTCGCCGCGGCGGTCACTTCATGCGCCGAGGATTGAGCCGAAGCGGTCGAGGTGCTGCAAGCTGAACTGAAAAGGCAGATCGTCGCCAAAGCAAGAGCCAGGCGAACCGCAGAAGAGGGAGAGGATGACATGAAGGTCGACCTGAGTTTCTGAATTTTCTCGGACTATAACATCGATTCCAGAGTACCTGCTGGTGATTCGGAAACTCAGAAGTTACTAAAGGGTTGTCTGCGTGGTCTCTGATTGTCATTCCGAATCCGCGCAGCGGAAGAGGAATCCCTACCCCCTGCAGGATCCTGTATAGGGTAGGGATTCC
>DASTJH010000089.1:0-38086 GCA_035716645.1 Terriglobales bacterium
ACTGCTGCTGGACCGTTGGATGGCTTTAGTCCGATTGCGAGATGCTGGGCTTCCTCAAGCCGTTCGTTCGTATGGCTGGAGTTCTGCTTGTCAACGAACCCGAGCTGTCCGAATACGAACACCGCTTCCCATCAGCGCACAGGCTGGGTCCGAGTGGGGCGAAGCGAGTCCTTCGCCAGGCGAACTAAACCTCTTCGGTTGTTAAGGTTGTACTCGTTCGCGGGCAGCCCGGACGCACTGGGTATGCGATTGCTTGTTTCCAAGGTAATCTCTCTACCATGCGGGGAAGAGGAATGGGTTCATTGCTTCAGGACTTACGGTTTGCGCTGCGCACGTTGCGCAAGTCGCCGGGATTCACAGCGATTGCCGTGCTGACGTTGGCGCTTGGCATCGGCGCCAATACGACGATCTTCAGTTGGATCAACTCGACCCTGCTTAATCCCATTCCCGGAGCGAGTAATACGGGTGAGCTGTTGGAGCCGATGCTCGGCACAAACCCCGCTGACCCGAACCCGCTCTCGTATCCGGACTACCTCGATTTCCGCAGGCGCAATCGCAGTTTCTCATCACTCGCCGCCTTCGAACTCCAGGACATGGATCTCACCGGCAAAGGCAAGCCGGAACGCATTTGGGGATATCTGGCTTCGTGGAATTATTTTGATATGCTCGGCGTCCGTCCCATTCTGGGAAGAGGCTTCATCGCTTCCGACGATGCTACGCAGAAGGGATCTCCGTTTGTCGTGATCAGTTACCGGCTTTGGCAGAACCGCTTTGGCGGCGACGCCGGTATTGTCGGCAGGAGCATCGATATCGACAAGCATCCTTACACGATCATCGGCGTCGCTCCCGCTCTGTTCCAGGGCACGCAGACCGGCTTGAGCGCCGACCTTTGGATTCCGATCGTGATGGAGCAGCAGATCATCTCGCCTTATGACCGCCTGCATGACCGCGGATCGCAATGGGTGATGATGATGGGGCGTCTCAAGCCCGGCGCGACGCTCGCCAGCACGCAGCAGGACCTTGGCGGCATCATGCAGCAACTCGTGCGCGATTATCCCAACGATCATCGCGGGCGCAAAGATGTGACCGTGTTCCCACTTTGGCAAGCGCCTTTTGGCGCGAATGCATATTTTTATGTGCTGCTACCGATCCTGATGGCGATCGCCGGAGTCGTGCTGCTGCTGGCCTGCGCCAACGTCGCTAATCTCCTGCTGGTGCGCTCGGTTTCGCGACAGCGCGAAGTCTCGATCCGGCTGGCCATCGGAGCGGGGCGCTGGCGACTCGTTCGGCAATTCCTAATCGAGAGCCTCGTCTTGGCGCTAGGGGGAGGAACTCTGGCTTTCCTGATGACCACCTGGACGGCGCGGATGTTTATCACCTTCGTTCCCCCCTCGAATCTTCCGGTTTCTCTAGTTGTCGCGGCTGACCATCGCGTGCTGATTGCCACGCTCGTGATTTCGACGCTGGCCTCCGTTATTTTTGGCACGCTGCCCGCTATGCGCGCTTCGGGCTTGAGTCCCGCTCTGGTGCTGAAGCAGGAAGGCGCCAGCACAACTGCGGGACTGCGCAAAGCGCGGCTCGCGCGCGGTCTGGTGGTCACGCAGATCGCGATGTCGCTGCTGCTGCTGATCGTCGCCGGACTTTTCATTCGCGGTTTTCAGCGCTCGCAGCACGTTGATCTCGGTTTCAACTCTGAGCACGTGTACCTCGGCAGCTTCGACCTGTTTCCCGCCGGCTATTCCAGCGCCGATGGTGTGCAGTTCTATCGCCAGCTGCTGAACAAACTGGAGACAATTCCCGGCGTGCAGTCCGTAACGATTGCCGATTGGGTGCCGCTCGGTTTCGTGAACCGTTCCGACATTTTCAAGCCGCAAGGGTATGTTCCGCAGGCGCACGAGTCAATGGAAGTCGAGGAAGCCGATGTGGGGCCAAACTACTTTCCGATGATGCAAGTCCCGATCGTCGAAGGGCGCGGCATTGAATTCACTGACACCGAGAAGAGCCAGCCCGTTGCCGTGGTGAACCAGGCGTTCGCCTCAAAGTATTGGCCGCACCAGGATGCGCTGGGCAAAAAGCTGGAAGCCAGCGGCACCTCGTTCATCGTTGTTGGCATTGCCAAGGACGTTCACTACAACACTCTCGAGAGCGCGCACGATCGTTTCGTCTACTTGCCGATCACGCAAGACTACTCGCATTCGGCGACGATCTTCGCGCGCGTTTCCGGCAATCCCGCGGCTTTTGCCGATACCATCGAGAAAAAAGTCCATGAACTCAACGCTGACCTCCCGCTCTACGATGTCGGCGACCTGAAAACGCGCGTGCTGGTCGCCAGCACCAACGCGCGAATCGGAGGCGTCTTCGTCGGCATGTTCGGAGCGCTGGCGCTGGTGCTCGCGGCGATCGGCATCTACGGCGTGATCGCCTACAGCACCCGGCAGCGGACACACGAGTTCGGCATCCGCATCGCACTCGGCGCGCAGCGGCACGAGATTCTGCAGCTCGTGTTGAAAGATGGAGTGAGGCTTACGCTGATTGGCTTAGCTATCGGACTTGCGCTGGCGCTGAGCCTTACACGCTTCCTGCAAAGCCAGCTTTTCGGCGTAGCCGCGACCGACGCGCTCACCTTCGGCAGCGTGATCGTCCTGCTCTCAGCCGCCGCGCTCCTGGCCTGCTATTTGCCCGCGCGTCGGGCGACACGCGTGGATCCGATGATCTCGCTGCGGACGGAATGATTCCACGACGGTGGGCCCCTCTCCTTCCCATCTCCGGCAATTTGCGCGCTATTATGATCCCTAGCAGGCTTATTGACATCGTCACTATGAGGTAAGATAATAACGATCGTGGGCTCGCCAGCACGCAAAATCCGTTCTTTTTCTCTCGATCCCGAACTCCTGGCGAGGATCGAAGAGTCTAAAGGCTCGGCTTCTGCAAGTGAGCGCGTTAACCAGCTTTTGAACCGCGCTCTCGAAATGGAGCGCAAAGTGGCTCTTGCGCAGGAAGCAGCCGAGTTTTTCGGGACTGCTTCCGACGATCGCAAGGAACGTCGCGCGTTTCAAAAGGCCAATCTCAAAACGTGGACTCGAGGGTGATGGCCTGGAAACCGCGGCTCAAGCCTCCGGGCTGGTTTCCACGTCGAGGCGAGGTGTGCCTCATCCAACTAGACAAGCAAAGGCCTGCGCTCATACTTTCCAGCAACAGCCTCAATGCACATTCCCTCGACGTGTGTCTGCTTCCGATCTCGACGGCTGAGCACAAGGCTTTCTCTTTGCGTCCCAAATTAAGAGCAGGGGAGGCTGGGCTGAAGTATGACTCGTGGGTTAAATGCGATCAGCTCACTACGATGGAGAAAGCGTTAGTTCTTTATCCGCCGCTGGGAGCTTTGTCACTCACCTCAATGAAAAACATCGAGGCCGCTGTTAAAGCCTCGCTGGATCTAGATTGATTCAAAACGACGGGGGCTAGACGCCGACTGAGCTGCCTGCAATGTCCTTCGAGTCAGGAATTGCTTCGATTCGGAATCTCTACCACAGTTGCATGTTCGCCGATCCATTTTTCTAATTCTTTGCACAGTGCGTCGCGCGCGCTCAGCGATTGCCAGCTCATGTCGGCGATTGCTGACCAGAGTTTGGGGCGGATGGCGACGTGGGCGAGAAAGCGCCAGAGTTTGAATTGCCCGTTACGGTTGAAGCGGTTCAAATCGGGAAGGCGCTCATCGTGTGCGTCGGAGATGGCTTTGATCGCGTAGAACGGTAAATCGGCTGCATGCGCGCATTCGGCGACTGCGGCGGCTTCCATATCGACGTAATCGCCGCCGTGGATCTCGGCGAGGCGGCGCTTCTCTTCCGGCGCAACCACAACTTCGGCAGAAACCAGAATGCCGTCTGTTCCGCCGCTTGCGTAGCGTTTGCCTGTGGCCGCGTTCACCACGGTTGACGGATGCACGACCTTGCCTGGACTCGCCTCTGGGTTTAGTCCGCCGGCCCAGCCGACGGAGAGCACCGCGCTGATCTCGCCTGACGCCAGTGCCGCATGACAAGCTAGCGACGCCTGATTCAGTCCCATGCCCGCATAGGCCACCACGGCCTGATCGCTTTGGTAAAGCTGCACGCGTCGGTCAGGCAGATAGCGCATCGGCTGCCAGGTTCTCACCAGCGGGTGCACCTCGCGAAACATCGCGGCGACAATCGCGATTCGCGCCATCAGCTCGCCGCTCCTACAGCGACGGGCAGCGCATGCTTCACGTATCCATGTTCGGCAAACCACGCGCAGGCGCGGCGCAGCGCATCTTCGACGGGAAGCATGCGGTAGCCCAGCTCCCGCTCCGCCTTTGCGGACGACGCGAACATTTTCTTGCGGCCCATGCGCACGGCTTCCATCGTCGCCCTTGGTTCCTTGCCACGTACGACACCGGTGAAGAGTTGATCGAACGCGGCGAATCCCATCGCGAGTCCGTGCGGCACTTGCAACTTGGGCGAAGGCAGCCCAGTGCTCTCGGCCAGTTTGTCCAGGATCTGTTTCAACGTGAGGTTCTCGCCTCCCAAAATGTAGCGCTCACCGGGACGCGCTTTCTCGAAGGCCAGCAGATGTCCGCGCGCGACTTCCTTTACATCCGCGAGATTCAACCCCGTATCCACGTAAGCCGGAAAGTTCCGATTTAGGAAATCAACGATGATTCGTCCTGTCGGAGTTGGCTTGATATCGCGCTCACCAATCGGCGTCGTCGGATTCACGACCACGACCGGAGCGCCGGCGCGTCCGGCTTCCAGCGCAATTTGCTCCGCCATGTATTTAGAGCGCTTGTAATGGCCGATCATCTGCGAGAGGGCGACCGGCGTTTCTTCATCGACGATCGTTCCGTCGGAGAGAAAACCCATTGTCGCAACCGAACTGGTGCAGACCACGCGCCGGACGCCCGCCTCGCGCGCCGCTTCGATCAGCGCCCGCGTGCCTTCGACGTTCGCGCGGTACATCGCTTCAGGATCGCGTACCCACAACCGGTAGTCGGCGGCCACGTGAAAGACCGCCTCGCAGCCGGAGATCGCACGGCGGAGCGATTCCGAATCCGTCAGATCGCCTTCGACCCGCTCAGCGTGCAAAAAATCGATGTTCTCTGTGCGGCTGTTCTTCCTCACCAGCAAACGCAGCTCTGCCCCATTTTGGGAAAGAGCCTCGGCAACATGACTGCCGACAAAACCCGTAGCGCCGGTTACGAAAGCTTTCATGCCGTATGTATTCTTTCATACCGGAATCCGTTTACCCCGCCGCTATCGCAGCGGGTACTGACTCGCCGCGGATGATTTTGTTTTTCCAAATCCCCAAAATATTTTTTGAAATATTTTCTGGAAGGCTGTTTTCGCTACTCCGACCCTCCACCACAAGGCCTGTTGCGCGCATTTTGAAGCTCTCTGGCGCGTCCGCGGCCTTTGGGTGACCGTTGACCTGCGGCGACTCGTCCTGGAGGCCTTTTCCCTGAGTAGCGGATGAGATTACGTTGTTCGCGAACGCGATTTGAATTTGCAAGGGCTTGACACGCAGGATCGTCACGCCATTCCTGCTTTGCGATGTCGTCGCATCGTAGAAATTGGGCGCGCCGTCTTTCCGTCGTTAGAGAGCAAAAGTACATGTCCGCTTCGTGCCCATAACTAATTGCGTTTTCAATCGTCTAAAGAAGGCCCCAAGCACACGTATCGCCAGACCGCGAACAACGTTGAAACACACGCGAGCGGCGTTCAGAAAAACGCTGCTCACAAAACGTAAAAATGGGACGAAATGGAGATGCGCAGCCGGCGCAAGAATTTCCTATAAACGGCTAAATTTCGCTTGACAAGCCCATGTGCTAATGGACTAGCATGTGCTAGTGAACTAGCAGTACGGGATGACTAAAAAGATGACGCGTAATGCAAACTGGGAGTTAGGCCGACGCGAGCGGCAGATTATGGATGTGGTTTTTCGGCTCGGGCGTGCCTCCGTGTCGCAGGTGCAGGCAGAGTTGCCGGATCCGCCCAGCTACTCGGCGGTGCGGGCGATGCTCGGTTTCCTGGAAGATAAAGGCTACCTGCGCCACGAGCAAGATGGACTCAAGTATCTCTATCTGCCCACGGGGAATCGCAACAAGGCGCGCGCCTCCGCGTTGCAGCATCTCGTTAAGACCTTCTTTGCCGGGTCGGCTGCCGACGCTGCGGCAGCGTTGATGGATCTTCCCGATTCGGGAATTCCGGAAAAAGAACGCCAGATGCTTGTCGAGGCCATCCAGAAGAGCAAACAGGAGGGGCGATGATTTCCACGATCACTCAAGATTTGGCGCGACTCGCGCCGGGATTAGTCACCATCCTGGCGAAATCGTCGCTGCTGTTGCTGCTCGCGCTGGCGTGTGCGCGTGTGCTGCGGCGAGCTTCGGCGTCCCTGCGGCACTGCCTGTACGCGGCGGCTATGGCCGGCGCGCTGCTGGTTCTACCGGCTGCCTTCCTGCTTCCCGGATTGAACCTGGCGGTGCTGCCGTCTTCGACACCTACGATTTCGAAAGTCGCTTCATCGGTCTTGGCGACGGCTACCGTTCCCATCCCCGCTCACGCAGACGCGATGACAGCCCAGCCTCAGGCTCCGCGCCTTACCCGTCCGCGGAGAGTCGAGTCGACCGCAACATCTACGCCTGTTGCTTCCCAAAACGGAACACAGATTACAACCTCGCTTGCTGCTCCAGTAACGCCCTTCTATACGCGCTGGTCTGTGCCTGGCCTCCTGATTTTATTGTGGCTCGCGGGAAGCGGACTGATTTTCGTTCGATTTGCGATCTCTCGCTTGCAATTGCACGCACTTGTTTCGCGCGCGGTTCCTGTGCAATCGATTCCCCTGGCTTCGCACCTGCGATGGCTGTGTCGCGATCTAGGCATTCGGCGCGAGGTGACGGTACTCGCCAGCGTGGAACTGGACGTGCCCATTGCTGTCGGCTTGTTCGATCCCAGGATCGTTCTTTCTCCCCAATCGGAAGAGTGGACTGAGACGAGACGCCAGGCGGTACTCTGCCATGAGCTGGCGCACATTCAGCGTCTGGATGCCTGGACGCAACTGCTGGGCGTTTTGGCTATGGCGATCTATTGGTTCAATCCTTTGGTGTGGATCGTGTCGCGTCTCATGCGTGCGGACCGCGAGCGCGCCTGCGACGATGTAGTACTAGCCTTCGGCACGCCGGCATCCGAATACGCGCATGAACTGCTGGAGATCGTCTCGACGCTCGTGCGTCCGCAGCCAGCCGCCGCGCTGGCTATGGCGCGGCGCTCGCAGCTAGAAGGACGCGTGCTGTCGCTGCTCAATCCGAAGGTCGCGCACAACCGTTTGCCATCGAAGGCCGCGGTTCTGCTGAGCGGCGCAGTCGTTGCCGTCGCGCTTCCGCTTGCGGCCGCGCAATTGCAAGAGCGTCCCGCTCCAGTGGTGGCTTCAGCGCCCTCGGCTAGCACGACGAGCTCGGAAGGTACTAAGCTCGCGACTGTCGCCACCTCGAATTCCTGGAACGAAACTGCCGGCTTGCATTTGCCCGTCTATCCACAGGCGGTGGCGATCGAACATCGCGATGGACGCGGAACAGTTTCGTTAATCGGTGGCGCGCACGTTCGCAGTCTGCGGGCGGAAGCTTACCTCTCGCGCGACAAGATGGACAAAGTGTTGCCCTTCTATCGCGAGCGGATGAAACAATACGGCAAGGTCATCGAATGTGCGGGCGGCGCCAACGACCGCGTCGACGTCCGACTTGATCCCGATTCGATTGCCCATCCTGGCGTCTGCCGAGCGGACGAGTTTGCTACCGACGGAACCGAACTCAAAGTCGTCGATGGCGACGCGCGATTAGTCACCGTGGTCCGCTCCGACGATCAAGGCTCGGAGATCGCGCTGGTAAGCTATACGCCGGGAACGGCCGAGGACACCGGCGCCGAGGTCTGGCAGCCAGCGGCAACCGACGTCCACGGACGTATGGTCGAAGTGGCGTCGCACTCGATCAGTGACAGCGCGCAGTCCACGTCTCCTTCGCAGGGCGGATGCCTCGATTCCCACAATGTTGAGAACGTCAGCAGCCACAGCCATGATGGCGCTCCGCGCCTGTGGGCGGCTACGTGGTCCGGTCCGGGATGCAGCATCGACGCGCGCTCTTCCGGAGAAGTGCGCTTCAGTCCCGATGCGATGCAGATTGAGAGCATTTCGTCCGGGGGGTCCTTCGAGGTCACCGATCGCAATGGCGAGAACGTGCGCTATTTGAAGGTGGACCCCACCGCGAGCGGGCAGTTGAACTATACCTACCGCGTGAATGGAAACGCGCAGCCCTTCGACGCTGCGGCACGATCCTGGTTCTCGGGCTTCTTGCTGGCGATGGAGCGAGCTACCGGATTTGCCGCCGACACGCGCGTGCCGGCTCTGCTCGCCAAAGGCGGTCCGCAAGCGGTGCTCGCCGAGATTCCCAATTTGACCTCGGACTATGTTCGCCAAATCTATTTCACGAAACTGTTTGAGAACGCGACACTCTCCGGCCCGCAGCTCACAGAAGCGTTGAACGAAGCGCGCAGTGAAATCTCGACCGACTACAGCCTGGCGCAGGTGCTGCTGACGATCGCAAGACGTTATGACCTGAACGATGAAGGCCAGCGCGTCGCTTTCCTGAACGCCGCGAACAAGTTGAAGACCGATTACGAGCATTCGCGCGTCCTGATCGAGCTGCTCAAGCGTCCGAACCTGTCGCCGCAGATCGTCGGCGCTGCGCTCGAATCGGCGAAGACGATCAGTACCGACTACGAAAAAGGACGCATTCTCACCACGCTCGTTGGCCTGGGCACGTTCAACGAAAACGAGATCGGCACGTATCTCGATCTCGCCAATTCCATCGGTACCGACTACGAACACTCGCGCGTGCTGATGGCGCTCATGGAAAAGCAGAAGCTCAGCCCGGCAGCGGTGACGCAAGTCCTGAAGTCGGCGGCCAAAATCAACACCGACTACGAAAAGTCACGCATCCTGCTCGCGGTGAACGATTCGCCTAACTTCGACGAGAAGCAGGTGGGAACGTATCTCACGCTGGTGGATTCCATCAGCACCGACTACGAACGCTCCCGCGATCTGATCGCGCTGATGCAGCACCATAAGCTGGCGAGCGATTCCGTCGCCAGGATCATCGCCGAAAGCGCCAGGATCGGCACCGATTACGAAAAAGCCCGAGTCCTAACCGAAGCCGCCCAGCGGTATCCGATGCAAGGCGCCACCCGCGAAGCCTACATCAAAGCCGCCAACTCGATCGGCACAGAGTACGACCGCAATCGGACACTGGCGGCGATTACGAAGGGGGAGCTGTTGTAGGGCAGCTCTACTGATCTTTGGTTCAAGAGTGTTCGAAGGAATTGCGCCCTCAAGTCAGGGTACGGAATAGAATCGAAGGGAAGTTGGGCACAATTGGGGAGCCGCTCATGAACCACGGCCAAAGCGTCATCATCAGCAACGAAAACATCCTTGGCGGAGAGCCGGTATTCCGTAACACCCGGGTTCCGTTTCAGGCGCTGCTCGACTACCTTGAGCACGGAAAGACACTCGGCGCCTTTCTTGAGGACTTTCCTACGGTCAGCCGAAGTCAGGCGATCGCGGCGCTCGAAGAAGCTAAGGGACTGGTAATGGCCAATTTGCGATGAGAATTCTCATCGACGAATGTGTGCCCAGAAATTTGAAGCGCAGCTTACCTTTCCATGAGTGCCTCACTGTCCAAGAAGCCGGACTAGCTGGAAAACAGAATGGAGATCTGCTAGCGATGGCAGAGGGGAAATTCGATGTTTTCCTCACTCTCGACAAAGGACTGCGATATCAACAGAATCTCACTGGGCGCACTATCGCCATTCTGCTGGTACGAGCGAAGTCCAACGATATCGATGACATTCTTCCCCACATTCCCCAATGTCTCGATGCGCTCAATAAGATTCGGCCAGGCGAAGTCGTCGTTATCGGCGATGCTGCCTGAGTTTTGACATCGCGAGTTGCGACCTCAAACGCTGAATTCGGCCTTCGATCCGTCCTTTAGCGGGAGTCCGTTTTTCATGTCCGTTTGAGGTTTCTATTTGCAACCTCAAAGAACGCCCGGTGCTCACAGCATCGAAACCTCAGGCTTGCACGGCAGGTTCTCTCCGCTTCGATCCCTTCAGTCCGTAATACGCGATATAGATATAGCAAAGCACCGGCAGGATAAACGCGTGGTGGATGCCGATACGGTCGGCGAGCAGGCCTTCCAATTCGGGAATGATGGCGCCGCCTACGATTGCCGCGACGAGCAGGCCGGAGCCGTCGCCGGTTAGCGGGCCGAGGCCGTCGATGGCTAGGGTAAAGATGCTGGGGAACATGATCGAGTTGAAGAGGCCGACGATGAGGATCGTCCACATGGCGACGTGGCCGAAGGTGAGCATGGAGGCGATCACAAGCAAGCCGGCGAGAACGGCGTTGAAGGCGAGCAGCTTGCCGGTTCCGACTTTCTGCAGAATAGCCGAGCCGATGAAACGGCCGACCATTGCGCCTCCCCAATAAAAGGCGACCATGCCAGTAGCGTCGGCGAGCGTGAGGTTTCCTATATTGGGAAGATTGAAATAGTTAGCGAGAAAGCTGCCGATCGCAACTTCGGCTCCGACGTAGACAAAGATCGCAACCGCGCCGAGCACCAGATGGCGATGGCGCCAGATGGAATCGCGGACCTCTGCGTGAGCTTCGGCCGACTCGATCTTCGGCAGGTTGAAGAATCCCATCGCGATCGCGAGGACGAACAGTGCCACGGCGAAACCGATATACGGCGCTTTGACGGATGAAGCCTGTGCGACCCGATACGCGTGCACCTGCGAGGCCGACATTCCTCTGAGCACTTCAACGGCAAGCGGCGCAGCGACAGCAGCCATGATCCAGCTGCGTCCGATGAGCGGACCAATGAAGGTGCCTAGCGAGTTAAAAGCCTGCGTCAAATTCAATCGGCTGGACGCGGTTCGCGGTGGGCCGAGAATTGCGACGTAGGGATTCGCTGAGGTCTGCAGAATCGTCATGCCTGCGGCCAAAATGATTTCCGCTGCGAGGAACAGACCGAAAGACGGCACCATCGCTGCCGGTACGAACATGATCGCGCCGACACCCATCGTGGCCAGACCGGTGACCATCGCCTTTTTGTATCCGAAGTAGTCGATGAATTTGCCCGAGGGGAACGAGAAGACGAAATACGCTCCGAAAAAGACGAACTGGATCAGCATCGCCTCGGCATAGTTGAGGTCGAAGATGCTTTTGAGGTGTGGGATGATCGTGTCGTTCAGCGCGGTGAGGAAGCCCCACATGAAGAACATGGTCGTGACCATCGCCATGGCGCGATAGTTGGTCTTCTGCGGCGCTTGTGCGGTGTTATTCCCGGCCGGAGTGCTTGCCGTGATTGCGGGCATAGATGTGAATGTTCCTCGCGTTCGGATTGGCTGGCGTCGCGAATGATCTTAACGTGGATTGAGAGGGAATAGCGCGAATTTTTCGGCCAGCAATTGAGTTGTTGAGATGCCGGCGACGGCGGCGGACTGAGCTTCTACAGGCCTTTTCATTCTTCCAACTCGCTCTCTTCCGGGGCGTCAGTGGGACTGGCAAAGTAGAGCTGATATCCATCCGGATCGGTTACATTCACGTTCCATAATCCGTTGCCGACAAATGGCCTCTTGGGAATGGAGACGCCGCGTGATTTGAACTCGCGATAGAGCGCCAGCGAATCTGCGCATTGGAAGTTGATCGAGACGCCAGCGCCCAGCTTCTCTTTGGGCACGTTGGCGTGATGACCTTCTTTCCAGAATTCCTGCAGCATGAGCGCGGTTTTGCCGAGCGTGAGCCAGCACCAGCGGATGCGACCGTCGGGATGATCTTCCGGGCGATCGGGAACCCACCAGTGCTTCATCGTGAATCCAAGGCCATCGATATAGAACTTCAGCGACGCTTCCATGTTGCTGACGCCGAAGAACGGCACAGCTTCCCTGACGTTCGGTTCAGAGCTGACGGCGCTCTCCATACCTGCTCCTGCTGCCAAACTATTCTGCGGCTACTGCGGACTCCAGTCCGGCACATGGCCTGGCGTCCACGGAGCTCCGGCTTTTTCCATATCGTCTTCCAATTTCTTCAGATCGACATTGACGAGCTGACGCAGCTTGGCGAGTTCGTCGCCGAATTGTTGCGCGGCGATGTTGTAGGAGTCGACGTGCGTTTGCGTGGGCAGCACGGTGGAGAAGCGCTCTTCATCTTCGATCTGGTTGACGCGATCATTGATGGCAGCAGGCGTGTTCTCCTGCCTTCGACGCATGACCTCGTCGCCGCGCAGCGCGCGCAGGATATCCCGTAATCTCTTCTGCAGATCGTCCGCGCGCTGCTGCAAGGCGCTCATGTTGCCGGGCGTGTCATGTAAAGACTGATGGATCGCGGTCAGCCGATGATCGACGTCATTCCCAGTATGGATCGCGCCGGTGAGCGCGCGATCTAGGCTGGCGAGCTTGCGCAGGAACTGCTCGCGCGTGGCGCGGTCCTGCTCGTTCATGGCGTCGGCGCCGAGCGCATTCACGCGGAATTTGACTGGGCCGGCGAGTTGCTGCACTTGATCATCGACTCTCGCTTCCAAGCTGACCGAATACTCTCCCGGCAGCACGAATGGGCCAACGGGAGGCTGGAAGAAGTCGGCAAACTCGGCTTCTTCAGGCGATGGCGTGTGCAACTCGGATGGCGGATAACGTAGGTCCCAGGCGGCGCGATGCAGACCTGCTTCGTTGTCGGCGCTCACGCGACGAATCGGCAGGCCGCTGGAGTCGGAGATGACAAGATAAACGGCGGGTGGCCGCTCCTGCGCTTCTGCGCGAAGTTCCTCCATGGTGGGATACTTGTCTGCGGCTTGCGCCTCATTTTGTTTGCTGTTCGAACTGCCCTGCTCTGAGTTCGCGGCTTTTTCTTGTTTGCGCTCTTCTTCCTGACGCAGTTCCTTTTTGGTCTTGAACTTGTCTTTGAGATAGTAGGTGACGATCGCGCCGTAGGGCGGATTGTCGGCTTCGTAGTAGCCGGAGCCGAAATCACCGTGCTTACCGCCGATCGGCCGCTGCTCGATGTAGAGCAGCGCATCGCGCACTGGGAAGAGCGCTCCGCGTTGTTGCAGCACGTTGGCATTTACGCCGCGCAGCGGGGATAAATCATCGAGGACGTAAAAGCCACGTCCGAACGACGCGGCTACCAGATCGCCTTCGCGCTTCTGGATAGCCAGATCGCGGATGGGGATCGTCGGCAGGCCACCCTTGAGCTGCGTCCAGTGGTCCCCGCCGTCGAGCGTGAAAAAGAGTCCAAACTCCGTGCCGGCAAACAGCAACTGCGCATTCACTGGATCTTCGGTGATCGCGAGTACGGGACCGTTCTCGGGCAGGTTGCTGGCGATGGAAGTCCACGTACGCCCGCTGTCCGTGCTTTTGAGCAAATAGGGTTTGAAATCGCCCATTTTGTGATTATCGAAGCTGGCATAAACCAGGTTCGCGTCGTGCTGTGAGGCGAGCAGGCGGCTCACGTACGTGAGATTCGGAATGCTGGGGAACTGGTCGTGGCGACTCCAGTTCGCTCCGCCGTCGCTGGTGACCTGGATCAAGCCATCGTCGGTCCCGACGTAGATGAGACCTTCTTTGAGCGGGGATTCCGAGAGCGCCACGATATTCCCATAAAAGGAAGTGGAGTTGTTCTTGGCCACGGCGTCCGGTCCCCAGATGCGTCCCATGACCGGCAGCTTGTCGCGATCGATCTGGCGCGTGAGATCGGGACTGATCGTCTTCCAGGTGTCTCCGCGATCGTCGCTGCGAAACAGCTTGTTCGCGGCGAAGTAGAGCCGCGTGTGCGAGTGCGAGCTGACCAGAATCGGCGAATCCCAATTCCAGCGGTAGGGAACGTTGTCCGGCCCGGGCTGCGGCTGGATTCCGGTCTGCTCGCCGGTGTGGCGGTCGAAGCGCGCGAGGTTCCCATATTGGTACTCGGCATAGACTGTGTTCGGATCTTCCGGATCGATCACCGAGCGAAAGCCGTCGCCGCCCTGGGTGAAAAACCAGTCGGAGTTGTCGATCCCGTTGATCTTCAGCGTGCGCGAAGGGCCGCCGACGCTGCTGTTGTCCTGCGTGCCGCCATAGACGTAGTAAAAGGGCTTGGAGTTGTCGAGAGCGACATCGTAGAACTGCGCGAGCGGTAAGTTGGCTTTGTAGGTCCAGTTCGCGCCCCGATCGAAGCTTTCGTAGAGTCCCCCATCGCAGCCGACGAGATAGTAGTTCGTGTCGTTGGGATCGATCCAGATCACGTGGTTATCGACGTGTTTGTATTTTTCGCCGAGCACGTGCAGCGTCTTGCCGCCATCGTCGGAGACGCGAATGAGCACGTTCATCACGTAAATGCGATCGACGTTCTTGGGATCGGCGACGACCTGCGCGTAGTACATCGCAGTCTGATCGTACGGATTGCGGCGCTCCCACGTGGCGCCGCGATCGGTGGAACGGAAGATGCCACCTTTGCCGTCCTGCGCTTCGATCGTGGCATAGACCACGTTGTGATCGACTGGCGAGATCGCTAGGCCGATGCGGCCCATGTCCACACTAGGCAGGCCGGACTTGAGGCGGGTCCAGTTGGCGCCGCCGTCGGTCGAACGGTAGATTCCCGATTCGGGACCACCGTCGATCAGCGTCCACACGTGGCGGCGACGCTGGTAGGCGCTGGCATAGATTGTGTCCGGATCGTCAGGATCGATGGCAATGTCGGCAAAGCCGGTGTTCTCGCTGATGTTCAGGACCTTCTTCCACGTCTTTCCACCGTCGGTGGTCTTGTAAACACCGCGGTCGCCTCCCGGCGACCACAGCGGGCCTTCGGCGGCGACGAAGACAGTGTTGCTGTCCTTGGGACTAATGGCGATCCGGCCAATGTGCTCGCAGTGCTTGAGTCCCATATTGGTCCAGCTCTTGCCGCCATCTTCGGATTTGTAAATGCCATCTCCGTAATCCACGCTGCGCTGCGCGTTGTTTTCGCCTGTGCCGACCCAGACCACTGAGGGATCTTTGGGATCGAGTTTCACGTCGCCGATGGAGAAGGAACCTTCGTTCTGGAAGACCGGAGTCCAGGTGATGCCGTCGTTGTCGGTCTTCCACACACCGCTAGAGGCAACGCCGACGTAGTACTGCGCGCGCTTGGACGGATTTACCGCCAGCGCGACAATCCTGCCGGAGATCATCGCCGGGCCGATGTTGCGTAGCGCTAGTCCGCTGTAGGTGGAAGCCGAGGTCAGCGGATCGGCAGGCTTGGTATCTTTTTGGGAAGGCGAAGGCGCTGGCGTGGCGCCGCTCGCCTTTTCGCTCCGAGCGCGTCTGGATTTCGGAACCTCTTCGTCCGCTTCCTTCCTGGCCCCCGGCTTGGCGGTCGTGGATTGCTTCTGCTGCGCGGCCGGCAATGGTTCGTCGGAAGAAGGCGTCAGCACCGGCGCGGGAGGCGTGTTGTCCTGCGCCACGGCCAAACAAATGAAGACAAAGGGCACAGCCAGAGACAGCACGAGTTTTCGTATCACCGCAGGCTCCTTATTAAGTACTTAGGAATGGGGAAGAAGGATTGTACTTGCAGGAACCGCACCTGTGAACCTTGTCCGCGCTCTTGCCGGCGACACGAACCAGATGCAGTTAAATCTCTGTGACCGCGAGTTCCGGGAATGCGCCGCGGTAAAGTCGCTGATCGAGAGTAAGCAGTTTGTGGCGGTTCTGAAAGGCATGTGCGCCGATCAGGAAATCGGCCAGTATTCGGCGTGGGCCAGAGAGCTTCTGCTTTCTTTGTTTCGCGGCATAGCGTTGGAATGCTCTGCCCGCCAAGCGCCAGATTTTCTCGTTGATCTCCCAATCCAGCATCATTCCCGTGTCGTAAAGGAAGGCATCCACGAAGCTTTCGGTTCGTCCCGGCGCGGCGATTAATTCTGCGAAAACCGGAGCGCTGATTATCAGGGTTCCTTCGGAAGCAGCGTGCTCCAAGGCGCGTTGCGCAGCCGAACTCAAGGCAGCATCGCGATCCCAGAGCGCAACGATGACATTCGTGTCGATGGAAGTCATTTGCCGCGAGACTCGCGCAACCAACCGCCAATCGCTTTTTTCCCGGAGCCGATGCCGGGATTGCCGATGCCTCGATATTTGGCAAATCTGCTAGCTTGTCGAACAGCCAGCACTCGCACGCCTTCCGGCCCGCTGCGAAAAACCACCCTATCGCCAGCTCGCACGCCGAGTAATCGCCGGATATCCTGAGGTATCGTAATTTGGCCCTTGCTCGTGATCTTGGCTTGTTTTTGCAAACCCGTGCTCCTTCAGTTCCTTACTTTACCACTTCTGTCCTTACAATCGAGACAGTTTTGCCGGGCCGTCTATCCAGCGCTTCAGCGAACGTTTCGATGTTATTGACATTCCCTTGTCGCTGTCCTAAGTTGCCTATTCACGACAACACTCTATGAGCCGAATCTTCCTTGTTCTTGTCCTGGAATGTTGCAGCTTCTTTCTGTTCGCTCAATCTCCGCCATCTGCAAACGACACTTCTTCGGCGGAAACTTCCGTCGTGCTTGGCGCCGTACGAAACACCCAAAAGATTGCCAGCGGCATGGAGATCGCCAGCGAAAACGGACGATTGCGGATTACTGCGTTGGAAGACGGTGTGATTCGCGTGCGGGCTGTTCACGCGTCGAGCTTTCCCGAGAAGTTCTCGTATGCGGTGCTTCCGACAGCGTCGAACCAGAGCGTGGCCGTTCAGTCTTCAGAGGCGAGCGATGCCATAGCGCTGGATACGAGTGCTCTGCACATATCTATCAACCGCCGCAATTCAACGATTACGATTTCTTCGCGCGACGGCCGCGAGCTTCTGCGCGATGCTGAGCCGATTACGTGGCGCGGCGAAGAGTTCACGGTCACAAAGTTCATGCCCCAAGACGAGCACTACTTTGGACTCGGCGATAAAGCAGGCCCGCTCGATCATCGCGATCAAGCGTTTACGATGTGGAACACCGACGCGTATGGATGGCAGGAATCGACCGATCCGCTCTACAAGACGATCGGCTTCACGCTGGCGATGCGCAAGGACGTGAGTTACGGATTGCTCTTCGACAACACTTTTCGCCAGCATTGGGACTTCGGCAAGACCGCAGCGAACCAGTATTCGTTCGGCGCCGCCGGCGGCGATGTTGACTACTACTTTATTTATGGTCCGCGTCCGAAGCGAGTGATTGAGACCTACACGGCGATGATTGGCCGCTCGGCGCTGCCGCCTTTATGGAGCCTCGGATTCCAGCAATCGCGCTACAGCTACTATCCCGAATCGCGCGTGCGCGAGATCGTGAACACGTACAAACAGAAGAAGATTCCGCTCGACGTGATCTATCTCGATATCGACTACCAACGGCAAAACCGCGTTTTCACCGTCGATCCCGAGCGCTTCCCGAATTTTTCCAGCATGGTGCATGACTTTCTTAAAGAAGGCGTGCGCACGGTATTGATCACCGACCTGCACATCAAGAAAGAACCGGGATACGCGCCCTATGATTCCGGCAAAGCTATCGATGCATTCATTAAGAATCCGGACGGCACGGATTATGTCGGCAAGGTCTGGCCAGGCGACAGCGTCTTTCCGGACTTCACGCGCAAAGCGGTGCGCGACTGGTGGGGCAGCCTCTATAAAGATTTCGTTGCCGACGGCGTGAGCGGATTCTGGAATGACATGAATGAGCCTTCGGTTTTCTTCGTTCCGAGCAAAACCATTCGCGAGGACGCAGTCGATCGCATCGAAGAGCCGGGTCAGCGGCCGCGCACGACTACGCAGCGCGAGGTCCACAACATTCTCGGCATGCTCAACTCTGAGGGAACACACGACGGCTTATTGAAGCTCGAACCGAATGTCCGTCCGTTCGTGCTCACGCGCGCAACCTACGCTGGCGGCGCTCGCTATGCCGCGAGTTGGACGGGCGACAATTCGAGCACGTGGAACCACATGCGCATCAGCATTCCCATGCTGGAAAATCTCGGCATCAGCGGCTATCCGCTCGTGGGCGATGATATAGGCGGATATAAAGGCTCTCCGCAGCCCGATCTGCTGACGAAGTGGCTGGAACTGGGAGCATTCAATCCCATTGACCGCGATCACACGGAAAAGGGATCGGCGGATCAGGAGCCGTGGGTGCACGGACCGCAGCAAGAGGCGATCCGCAAGCGCTACATCGAAGAGCGGTACCGGCTGATGCCATACATCTACACGAGTGTAGAGGAGACTTCGCGCGACGGCTTGCCGTTGATGCGTCCGCTGTTCCTCGAATATCCGGATCAGGAGGCGCTGTTCACGGATGGAGAAGTCACCAACTCCGAGTTCCTTTTTGGGCATGATCTGCTCGTCGCGCCTGAGCCGTACGAATTCGTCCAGGACTATCGCGCTATGTTGCCGCAGGGAAATCTCTGGTACGACTACTGGACGGGGAAGCAACTTCAGCCGGGCGAAATCACGCTGCATCCCACGCTGGATACGCTGCCGGTCTTCGTGCGCGGCGGCGCAATCATTCCCCGAGAGCCTCTCGTTCAAAACACGGCTGAGACGCCACAGGGGCCTCTGGAACTGCGCGTGTATCCTGATGCCGGTTGCCAGGGATCGCTTTACCTCGATGATGGTGTGAGCTTCGGTTACTTGAAAGGAAAATATCTGCGCGTCGAGTATTCCTGCCAAGCCTATGCCGATGCGCTGCAAGTTAAGATCGGCCCGCAGCAAGGAAGCTACACGCCGTGGTTTCGCGAAATCAGCATGACGATCTACGGCGTGAAGCAGCAGCCTAGAAAAATAGAACTGAACCGCAAGGTCTTGCCGGCAGGAGACTACGACTCCGCTGCTCAAAGTTTGACATTGCGCTTTCCCAATCAGCCGCAGGGAGCCTCACTGCGTTTGAGTTGCAATGATTCCGGCGACAAAGCGGACGTTTGTTTTTCCATCGAGCACGCGAGCGCGCCATCTGGAGCGAACTAGGGAAACGAGTATTCCTGACGGAGAGTGCGCGTCCTGGGTTCTCCGATTTCGCTGTTGCCGATCTTTGCATGAACGCGCACAATACGCCTATGGCTGCTGTCTCCATCTATCCCGGTCTGGAAGTTCTTTACACGCGCGAGCAGATTGCAAAGCGCGTAAAGGAGATGGGGGAGCAGATTTCGCGGGATTTCTACGGGCAAAAAGTCGTTCTCATCGGGGTGCTGAAGGGAGCAACGATCTTCCTCGCCGATCTGGCACGCTGCATTACGCTGGACGCGACCTTCGATTTCATCTCAACCTCCAGCTACGGTAAGGGACATCAGCAAAGCGGAGAAGTGCGCCTGCTCAAAGACGTGGACCACTCCGTCGAAGGACAAAACATCATTCTGGTCGAGGACATCCTCGATACTGGTCTCACCTTGAGCTATCTGCGCAATGTGCTCGGCGCACACCAGCCTAAAGCGCTGCGGATCGCTGCTCTGCTCGACAAACCCGCGCGACGCATTAAGAAAATCGAAGGCGACTACATCGGCTTTACGATTCCCAATCAATTCGTGGTCGGCTACGGTCTCGATTACGCCGAGCGCTACCGCAACCTTCCTGACGTCTGTGTAATCCCACCGAATGCGCTAAGCGACGAATAATAGCCTCGCTATTTTCCTTTCAGCGCGACAAATTCTCCATTCACTGCAGCCGTCGGCTCTCATACGCCGCCCACTGTTATGATCGAAATCGAGCATGAATACGGTTAAAACCAAGCCGACGACACGACCTGTGCGACGAGATCTCGGCGCTTCCGAAACCGGCAACGGCGCTGGTGTGCAGACTGCACAGGCAGAGTCGGCGATTGTGCCTTCTGCCCCGTCCGAAATGCGGGAAGATGCGGCTTCCGTGTCTCTGAAGATCGAAAGTTTTCTGATTGACGTTGCCGATACGCTGAACAGCACGCTGGAAATGGACAAGCTGCTGGCTCGTGTCGCCGAGCTGGTACGGCAAGTGATCGACTATGAAATCTTTGCCATCCTGCTGCTGAACGAACGCACGCAGGAGATGCGCATGCGGTTCCAAATTGGGCATACGGCAGAAGTCGAACGGATGCGGATCAAGGTAGGCCAGGGTGTTACCGGCATGGCTGTGGAGCAACAGCGGGCAGTCCGCGTCGATGATGTGCGCCAGGAGCCTCGCTACATCAACGCGCATCCGCTCGTGCGTTCGGAGCTGGCGGTTCCGCTGATCGCGAAGAAGAAAAAAATCATCGGCGTCATCGATATCCAAGCGATCCGTGGGCATTACTTCACCGAAGAACACAGCCGCATCCTCACGCTGGTCGCCACGCGCATCGCGGCGGCAATCGAAAATGCAAGGCTGTACTCGCGCGTAGCACGTCAAGCGCAGACGCTTACCGTGCTCAATGAGATCAGCCGGGAGCTTACTTCGATCCTCAATGTCGATCAGCTTTTGAAGAAAATCGGCGACCTGCTCACGCGCGTTATCGAATATCAGATGTTCTCCATTCTGCTGCTCGACGAAAATCGCGGCGTGCTCGTGCATCGTTTTTCGCTGCGCTATCAGGAGAACATCCAGCTCAAGCACGACATTCCGCTGGGCCGCGGGCTGATCGGCTTTGCCGCGCAGGAGAAGACGGCTGTGCTCGCGGCCGACGTAAGCAAGGATCCGCGCTACATCCAGGTGAATCCGGAAACGCGCTCGGAACTTTGCGTGCCGCTCATTTACAAAGACCGGGCGATCGGCGTGCTCGATCTGGAGAACACGCGCCGCAACTACTACAACGACGATCACGTGCGCACGCTCACCACGCTGGCCGGACAAATTGCCATCGCCATCGAAAACGCGCGCCTCTACGAGCGCATCGCGCGCGAGGAGCAGCGACTTGAGCGCGATTTAGCCATGGCTCGTGAGATCCAGGTGCGTTTGCAGCCGCAAGTCTGTCCGCAATTGAAGAATGCTGAACTCTGCGCGCGCTTCGAACCGGCGCTCGCAATCGGCGGCGATATGTTCGAGTTTCTCGAATACAGCGGCGGCCGCGTCGCGTTGGCGCTCGGCGATGTGAGCGGCAAAGGCGCTCCGGCAGCTCTGTATGCTGCGATGGTCAGCGGGCTATTGCGATCGACTTCTTCCTTCGAGCCTTCGCCCGCGCAAATGCTTTCTGCCATCAATCTGTCGCTCAACGAACGGAGAATCGAAGCGCAATACGTAAGCCTTGCTTATGCTGTCTGGGACGACAATGCGCGTGTGATAACGGTTGCGAATTCGGGTGTGCCCCGTCCGATCTTTTGCCGAAACGGGAAAATCGAAACCATCGACACCGCCGGGTTGCCGCTGGGGCTGTTCGAGGACGCCGATTACGACGAAGTTTCGGTTGAGGCGCAATCCGGCGATCTGTTCGTGTTCACCAGCGACGGTATAGTAGACGCGCTTAGCCCGCAGGGAGAACAGTTCGGCCGAGGGCGGCTCGATGCGGTGATCGCGCGAAATTGGCGCATGAGTTCGCAGGAACTGGTGGAGGAAATCTTCGACGCCGTAGCTGCCCACAAGGGAAATAGAGCCACCTTCGATGATGAAACCATTCTGACAGTGAAGGTGAATTGAAAGATTTTTTTCGCGCATCTGTCGTGTGTCGACGTAATCGGTAGTTCAAAACCTTTAGAGACGATTCGGACTACTCTTGACATCCCCGCAACGCCCGTTCACTTATCGCCAACAACGCAATTCTTCCCCACAAACGCTCTCTTGTGACGAGACTCCGCTCACAGGACTAGCGGCGAAGTATGGCACGCCTCTGTACGTCTATTCCGCACGGCACATTCAGGAACGCTATCGCACGTTCGACCGCGCCTTTCGCGCAATGCCGCACACGCTCTGTTATTCGGTGAAGGCGAACTCCAATTTAAGCATCCTGCGCCTACTGGCCCGCATGAGGTCAGGATTCGATGTCGTCTCCGGCGGCGAGCTGGAACGTGTGCTGCGCGTGGACAGAAAAGCCGCGCGCCGTGTCGTATTTTCCGGCGTGGGCAAAACCCGCGCCGAAATCGAGCTGGCGATTCGTTCCGAAGTTCTGCTGTTTAACGTGGAGAGCGAGAGCGAGCTTCGCGTGCTGGCCGAGCAGGCCACGCGCCTCAAAAAGAAAGCGCGCATGGCATTGCGCGTGAACCCGGATGTCTCAGCTGAAACCCATCCGTACATTTCGACCGGGCTGCGCGAGCACAAGTTCGGCGTGCCGATCCAGAGCGCAGTAAACCTGTATGCGCAGGCAGCGAGTTGTCCATGGCTGGACGTTGCGGGAGTCAGCGTGCATATCGGCTCGCAAATTCTGAGCGTTGACCCGTTCTTCGCGGCCATGCAGCGCGTCGCGGAGCTCGTCCGCGAACTAGCGCGCTCCGGACATCGTATTCGGTACGTGGACGCCGGCGGTGGATTGGGAATTTCCTACTCCCCTGAAAAGCAGTTCGATTTCGCGGAGCGTTGCCGTGAGTACGCTGAAGCCGTACGCAAGGGTCTTGAGGGATTGAAGGTTCATGTTCTGCTCGAACCTGGACGCACAATCGTTGGTCCGGCCGGCGCTCTGCTCGCCCGCGTGCTGTACATCAAGCAAAACGGGACGAAGCGCTTCCTCGTGACGGATGCTGCGATGAATGATCTGATTCGTCCGGCGCTCTACGGCGCTCATCACGAGATCCTTCCCGTTTTGAAACGGGACGCAGGCGAACGTATCTTTGATGTAGTCGGACCAGTCTGCGAAACCGGCGATTTCTTTGCCCGTGATCGCAAGCTTCCGGATCTCCAGGAAGGCGACCTGCTGGCCATTCTCGACGCCGGCGCTTACGGGATGTCGCTAAGCTCGAACTACAACTCGCGACCGCGCGCAGGCGAGGTGCTGGTCAACGGCAGATCGGCAAAGGTGATCCGCAAACGCGAATCAATGGCGGATTTGCTGCGCGCGGAACGGTGAAATCAAGGCACGTGCCACCGTGGCTTTGTCATCCTGAGCGAGGGCGAACGCCCGCGTCGAAGGACCCCAAGGATGCTGGAATCCGGAAATGCCGCACGGGTGTTCTACGCACATGCCTCTCGGGATGACGAACAGTGAGTCCCAAAAAACTTAACGGGCAACAATTGTCCTTTGCATTTGCGGGGTCCTTCGACTCGGGCATTCGGCCTCGCTCAGGATGACAGAGTACGGAAATTGGAGTTGTAATTACCTTCCCTCTCCCTTCCACACGTACGCCGAATCCTGCGGCAGGCCGATGTGCGCGAGCACGCGTGCGGCGAACTGTCGCGCCAGATCCTCGATCGAGGCGGGTCGGTTATAGAAAGTCGGAATCAGCGGATAGATGGTCGCGCCGGCGTCGCTTGCACGATACATATTGCGGATGTGAATTTTATTCAGCGGTGTTTCGCGTACGCAGAGCACGAGCGGCCGCCGCTCCTTCAGACAGACATCTGCCGCGCGCTCGATCAGGTTGCCGGCCAGGCCGTTCGCGATCCGGGCGAGCGTGCCCATGCTGCACGGGAGAACGATCATTGCGTCGGTCGGGTACGAGCCGCTGGCGACATTCCCCCCGATATCAGAATTATTTTGCTGGCGAAGTTTTTGGCTGTTACCGCCAACTAACTGCGGCAGCAGATCGTTGCGACCGCGAATGTCGAGTTCCTCGGCAAAGACGCGCAACGAGTTTTCCGAAGCGACGAAGTTGACGACTCGAACGCGGTCATCGGGTTCCACCAGCCGAAGGATCTCGCGAGTGAAGATCGCGCCGCTCGCGCCCGTGGCAGCGATGGTCAGGTTTTGCGGTGGTTGCGCCATGGCCGCGACAACACGATAGCAGATGCAGCGGCATGCGCAGGCACGCCGCTGCTTATCGTGTCGCTATTCGGCCTTTTGCGTGACTTCGACGTCGAGCTGGATCTTGATCTGTTCGCCGACGGCGGCCGAAGGGGTCTTAGCCCCAACCCCGAAATCTTTCCGGTTGATCGTGGTCGTCGCCGAGAGGCCCCGACGCATGTTGGGTCCCATCTTCACCGGAGCCGACGGTCCATCTACGTCCAAGGTGACCTGTTTGGTGACGCCATGAATCGTTAGATCGCCGGTAATTTTCAGGCCACTGTCGCTCTTACTCACACTGGTGGATTTGAAAGTAATCGTTGGATACTGCTGCGCGTCAAAATAGTTCGCGCTGCGCAGATCGTTGTCGCGCATATTTACGCCGGTATCAACCGACGCCACTTCCATCGTCGCATTCACGCTGGACTTGGTAATGTCACTGTCATCGATCACAGCCGTGCCGCTGACTTTCTGAAATCGTCCATGGACATTGCTGATACCCATGTGGCGAACCGTAAATCCAATCGTTGTGTGATTGGGATCAATTTGCCAGTCGTTGCTGGCAGCAAAGAGTGTGCCGGCAGTGAAAATTACAGCCAAAACAAGGGGCGCGAAAGCGCGTCGGTTCATGAAAGCTCCTCGAGAAGTCTCTGGTTCAACTGCTGAACAACAGATGCGGGAAATTGTATTCGGTTGCAGAGATTCATTGGTTAAGGCGAAGACTAGCCTGCGTGGGGAATTGGCAGGGCCTGTCTGCACTGCGGAACTCAACTGAGGAATTCACTACCTCAAGAGAATTCGAGGCAATGACCTGATCGCCCAGATCAATGCCAAAACGATTATTCCTGCGACAATCCAAACTTTCATCACCTGCTCCCAATTCAGCGGAAACCTCTGCAGAACCTTGATATTGCCAGATAACAAAGCGCGTTTTCTTTCGACGAGAAATGTACCCGTAGGTATCAGCGGCAACCAGAACAGTACGACGAAAATCGTCGTCTTAAACCGCTCAATACGATCTTTTGGATCATAAAGATACTCGGCTCTTCCGAAGTATTTACGACCTATTCCGTTGAATATGAAAAGCGTCCCAGGATTTTTGTCCTGTTCTTCTTTACGGTGTTCTTCTTCAATTTTGAAACTTTGCAGATTGTGTTGGATGTTGCGACGACTCAATTCACTTTCCAGCGCGAGGTTTGCTTCGGGGTTAAATCCTCCCGACCGAGCGCTAAACGTAATAACTCTTCGTCGTTTTTTTGCGCGTATTCTTCGGCAAAGTCCTGAATTTCCATCAAGCGGAATCTTAGCGTCGAGGAGCGCCTATCACAACAATTTCATTTCTTTGCTTTTCCTTCCTCGCCGTTTTGCTGCATGAGCTTGGCGATCAGTCCCGTCCATCCCGTCTGATGCGAGGCGCCGAGCCCGGCGCCGTTGTCTCCGTGGAAGTACTCGTTGAAGAGCAGGAGGTCTTTCCAATAGGGATCAGTTTGGAACAGAGAATTGCGCCCATGCGCGGGACGGCGGCCTGCTGCATCTCGCGTGAACAGCCGCGTCAGCCGGTGCGAGAGTTCGACGGCAACTTGTCCCAGCGTCATCATCTTGCCGGAGCCGGTGGGACATTCGACTTTTACTTTGTCGCCAAAGTAATGGTGATACCGCTGCAGCGATTCGATGATCAGGAAATTCATCGGCAGCCACACCGGTCCGCGCCAGTTCGAATTTCCGCCGAATAGACCGCTGGTCGATTCTCCTGGTTCGTAATCCACTACGTGCTCGCGTCCGCCAATCTCCAGTCGGAACGGATGGTCGCGGTGGCATTGCGAGACGCTGCGAATGCCGTATGGCGAAAGGAACTCCTTCTCATCGAGCATGAGCTTGAGGATGCGCTTGAGCCGCGATTCGCCGACGATGGCCAGCAGTTGCCGGTCTTTCACACCTTGCGCGTGGAAGCAGGCGATCTGCTCGGTGAGTTCAGGTCGATTGTCGATGTACCACTGAATGCGCCGCGTGAAGTTCGGTAATTTGTCCAGAAGACCGGGCTCAAGCGTCTGCACGGCAAAGAGAGGCACGAGTCCCACGACCGATCGAACTCGCATCGGAATATTCTCGCCATCGCTGACGTGGAGTACGTCGTAGTAGAAGCCGTCCTGCTCATCCCAAATTCCCTGGCCGACGACCGTGCGATTCATCGCTCGGACAATCAGCAGGAAATGCTCCCAGAATTTGATCGCTGTGTCTTCGTACACCGGATCCTCGATCGCTAGTTCGAGCGCGATCATCAACAAACTCAAACTGTATACGGCCATCCAGCTTGTGCCGTCGGACTGCTCCATGTAGGCGCCGCCGGGCAGCGGCTCGCTGCGATCGAAGGCGCCGATGTTGTCGAGTCCGAGAAATCCGCCCTGGAAGATGTTGTTGCCCGCGAGGTCTTTGCGGTTCACCCACCAGGTGAAGTTGATCAGCAGCTTGTGAAAGATGCGTTCCAAAAAGGCAAAGTCGCCTTTGCCGGTCATGCGCCGCTCGATCTGATAGACACGGTGCGAGGCCCAGGCATGTACCGGCGGATTCACGTCAGAAAAATTCCACTCGTAGGCCGGAAGCTGTCCGTTGGGATGCATGTACCACTCGCGGCAGAGCAGCGTCAGCTGGTCTTTGGCAAAATCCCAGTCGAGGAGTGAGAGCGGGATGCAATGAAACGCGAGGTCCCACGACGCAAACCAGGGATACTCCCACTTGTCCGGCATCGAGAGCACGTCGTCGGCATAGAAATGCTGCCAGTCATTGTTTCTTCCCGCGAGCCGCTCCTGTGGCGGTTTCGGCTGCGCGGGATCGCCTTCGAGCCACGTGAGCACGTCGTAGTTGTAAAACTGTTTCGACCACAACATACCGGCGAAGGCCTGACGCATCACGTTGCGTCCATCGGGTGAAAGCGATTGCGGAATCACGTCGCGGTAGAACTCGTCGGCATCGTAGATGCGCTGCTGAAAGGTTTCGTCGAAGGCAGTTCCAAAATGGTCGAAGGTGCTGTCGAGCTTCTGCGTGAATTTCAGCTTGATGGTTTCGCTTTCGCCCGGAGGAATTTCGATGTCGTAATAGATGGCGGCCTTGGTTCCTGTCTGGTCGGGATTGATGCGGTACCGGAGCCCGCGAACAATGAAGTCGTTGATGCCATCTTTCTGATAGAAGCCCACATTGGGAACGCCAAAGAGTCGGCGCAAATTGCTGTCATTTTCCGTGAACAGCAATTCCGGTGAACTTTGTGCGTACAACCATCGCTCGCTGTACTGCGGGTGATAGACGCGCATCAGCGGCGATCCGTTCACGTCGGCCATGCGCTCAAGGATCGGTTTTTTTGTGCCGTTGGAGCCGGACCACGACCAGGTATTCCGAAACCAGATCGTGGGCAGCAGATGCAGCCGCGCGACCTCTGGCCCGCGATTCCACGCCGTAATGCGGATCAGCATGTCCTCGCTACTCGGCTTGGCGTACTCGACGAAGACGTCGAAGTAGCGGCCGTCGTCAAAAATTCCTGTATCGGTCAATTCGAATTCAGGATCGAGGCGCGTGCGTTTGCGATTTTCGTCGAGCAGGCTTTGGTAAGGAAATTCTGCTTGCGGATACTTGTACAGCGCCTTCATGTACGAGTGCGTCGGTGTGTTGTCGAGATAGAAGTAGCACTCCTTCACGTCCTCGCCATGGTTGCCTTCAGGGCCGGTCAGGCCGAAGAGCCGCTCTTTCAGGATCGGATCGCGGCCATTCCACATGGCAACAGAGAAGCAAATCAGTTGATGCCGATCGCAGAATCCGGCAATCCCATCTTCGTTCCAGCGATAAGCCCGCGACCGAGACTGCTCGTGCGTGAAGTAGTTCCAGGCGTCGCCATTCGCGCTGTAGTCTTCGCGGACGGTACCCCATGCCCGTTCGCTGAGATACGGCCCCCAGCGTTTCCAGTAAACCTGGCGGGCTTTGTCTTGTTGTAAACGTTCGTGTTCTTTGCGCATGAAGGGCAGCAATTAGCTACTAGCAATTAGCAATTAGCGAAAGCAAGAGCAAAGGCAAAAGCACCAGCAATTTTGAACGCACTCACAACCAGCAGCGATTAAAGGCACCAAAATCAAAGCCAAAAATGGCGACGCTAGCGATGGTGGGCGAGATCCGATTCTATTTTGCGAATCAACGTTGCGAGCATCACTTGAACCTCTCTGACCTTCGCAGACACTGAATCATAAACTGACGGACTTATCCAACTGAGATCGCGAGCGACGAGTAGATGACAATCCAGCTCCGTTGCCGATCCCATAGCCATTTTCAGAAAACGGCAAAAATCCTGGTCGCTACCGCGACCGCAGCCCTCAGCGATGTTGGCCTCCACAGATATGCATGCTCTCTTCATTTGGCTGGTTTCACCGAACTTCTAGTCAGCCGGAAGTTCCCGCGAGGCTATGTACAGAGCAATAGTGAGCTCATGTGCCTTCTGCCAAACCTGCAATGTTCGAAAATCCTTCATGTTGGATAACCGTTGCTGAATTGCAGACACGCTTTTGCCGTTGCTTCGCTAATTGCTAATTGCTTGCTTATCCACAAACCAATTCACCTCGCCCGCCGCCACGTACTTCACCGGAAATTCCTCCGGCGATCCATCGCCCATCACTTGTTTCAGCGCCGACGCTTTTTCTGCGCCGCAGACCATGAGCAGTACGCATTCGGCTTGGTTCAAAACGGGACGAGTGAACGTTACTCGCCAGGTCTTCAGCTTCGGGACCCAATTTGCTACTACTCGCTTGCTCAGCTCTTGCACTGCCGCCGTCCCGGGAAACAAGGAAGCGGTGTGCCCGTCAGGACCCATGCCGAGAAGAATGAGATCGAAGCGGGGCATTTCGTCGCCTGTGAGTGCAAAGCTGGAGACGAGTTCGCGATCATATTGCTCGGCGGCAACGTTGGCATCTGGTTCTTCGCAGTGGATTCGGTGGATGTTGGACGCAGGCAGCGGAACTTTCGAAAGCAGCGTTTCATTCGCCATGCGGAAGTTGCTGTCTGGATCGGTAGGCGGAACATGGCGCTCGTCGCCGAAGAACACTTGAATCTGCTTCCAATCCAATTCATCCGGCTTTTTCGCGCTGCGCTGGGCCAGAATCGAGTACATCGTTTTGGGCGTCGAGCCGCCGGCAAGAGCTACCGTGAAGCGTCGATTGCGAGCAATGGCCTGCTGAGCGCGGGCGGTAAATTCGTCGGCTGCCGCTTCCGCTACGTGTTGGAGATCTTCGAAGATACGCACTTGTTTGTTCATCGTGCAGTCAAATCTCTAGGCCTGCTCCGCTTTTAGCATGGCGACATGCGCTGCGCCGAGCAGGGCAGTCTGCTCATTCAGCACGACGCGCACCGGAATTAGTTCCAATAAGGGACTGAGCCGACCTTTATCACAGAATGCGCGTACAAAGCGCAGTTCCTTAAGTTTGGGCAGGATCTTCGGCGCAATGCCACCTCCAAGATAGATTCCGCCGGTCGCGAGCAGCTTGAGCGCCAGATTCCCGGCTGCTGCGCCGTAGATTTCGACGAAGACATTCACGGCCTGCTCGCAAATCTCGCTTTTCCCGCTGATCCCATTTTGGGAAATTACGGCCGAGGCATCGCCGGCGAGCATCTCCTCTCGCAACCAGGGTTCCTCAGTCGCTTTGCCGGTGTCGCGCAGAAATTCGTAGATGTTCAGTTGTCCCGGTCCGGAGAGCACGCGTTCCCAGCTCACGTGTCCGGCGAACTTCTTGTGCAGATAACTCCAGAGCTGGCATTGGAGATCATTAGCGGGCGCGAAATCGGCGTGTCCGCCTTCACAGGCGAAGGGGTGATGGTTGACTCCGTCCCAGTACAATCCCGCTTCACCGAGTCCCGTGCCGGCAGAGATTACCGCCGCGTTGCCGATCGACGCCCTCGCGCCGGCGGCGAGCACCTCGAAGTCCTCTGCTGAAAGTTCGGACAATCCGTGGGCATTAGCTTCCAGATCGTTGATTAGATGAACAGTAGCTATGCCCAGTTCGCGCTCGAGCACGGCGGACTCGATGATCCAAGGAAGGTTGGCGGTGTGAACAATGCCTCCATTCACAGGACCAGCGACGCCAAAGCAGGCGCACTTCACGAGATAGTTGTACTTGCGCGTGAACTCAAGGACCGCCGCTTCCAAACTGGGAAAGCTGGGGCTGTGCTTGATCTCCTCGGCCACTACATGCAGGCGTCCGTCCTTGCGTTCGAAGTAAGCGAGCCGCGCGCTCGTGCCTCCGATGTCCCCGGCGAGGATCATGCCGGAATGTTTCTCCAGTGGCGTCCATCGCGGACCATCAGCTCGTCGGCTTCCTTGGGCCCCCAGGTTCCTGCCGCGTAGTTGGGGAAATCGCGCGGAGGCAGCGCCTTCCAAACATCGAGCACAGGATCAATGGCGCTCCACCCCGCTTCGACCATGTCGGCGCGCTGGAAGAGCGTAGCATCGCCGATCATGCAGTCGTAGAGCAGTATTTCGTAGCCGGTCTGCGCGGCTGCGCCGAAATAATCCTGATAGTTGAAACTCATGTTCACCGGCCCGACTTTAGCCAGCGGTCCGGGAACTTTAGCGCCGAACTTCAGCGCGATACCTTCTTCCGGCTGCACGCTGATCACGAGTTGATTGCTCGGCAGCTTATCGACATCTGTATCTCGAAAAAGCATGAATGGCGCGCGTTTGAACTGGATCGCGATCTCGGTGTGCCGGCGCGCCATACGCTTGCCGGTGCGCAAATAAATCGGAACCCCAGCCCAGCGCCAGTTGTCGATCGCGAGCTTCAGCGCGATAAACGTCTCGGTCTTCGATTGCGGATTGACGCTCGGCTCCTGCCGATACCCGGGCATGTGCTCGCCGGTGGGTGTGACGCCCGGGCCGTATTGTCCGCGCACGGCGTTCTGGATGACTTCTTCACCGGTCATCGAGCGAATCGCGTGCAGGACCTTCGATTGCTCGTCGCGCACATCATCGGCATTGAAGGAAATCGGTGGCTCCATCGTAGTCAGACTGATGAGCTGCATGATGTGGTTCGGCGTCATATCCCGCAGCGTTCCGGAGGTCTCGTAGTATCCGCCGCGACCCTCGACGCCTACGGTCTCCGCCACCGTGATCTGCACGTGATCGATGAAGTTGCGGCTCCAGATCGGTTCGAAGATGCCGTTCCCAAAACGGAACACCAAAATGTTCTGTACCGTCTCTTTGCCGAGATAGTGATCGATGCGGAAGATCTGGCTCTCGTAGAGAACGTCTTTGATCTTCTTGTTCAGCTCGCGAGCCGATTCGAGATCGTGGCCGAATGGCTTTTCGATGATCACCCGCCGCCACGAGCCGTTCTCTTCCTCGGAAAGGTTGGATTGCCCCAGCATCTCTACGGTTTCTGCAAAGAACTGCGGCGCGATCGCGAAGTAGAAGAAATAATTGCCATGGGTTCCGTGTTGCTTATCCACGTCGTTCAATTGCGCGCGCAAGCGTTGATAAGCCTGCGCATCGCCAAATTCGCCACTCACGTAATAGGAGTGTTGTACCAGCCACTCGACAATCTGCGGGTCGGCCCCGTCGGAGAACTGCTTAAGCGACTCCGTTACACGACTGCGGAACTGATCATGGCTGAGCTGATCCTTCGCAACGCCAATAATCGCAAACTCACGCGAAAGCAATCCCTCGCGCATTAGGTTGTAAATCGCAGGCAGCAGTTTGCGCTTCGTGAGGTCGCCGGTCGCGCCAAAAATCACCATCGCGCACGGTCCCGTAGTCTTTACGCCGTGTAAAGGTTCGATGCTGGTTGCAGTCGCCATTGGGTCTGTGATCCTTCACGCCTTTAGAAAGTCAGAAGTCAGATCGGGTCAAGTCAGAAGTAAGAACCACAAGTCAGAAGTCAAATCGAGCCAAATCAGAAATGAATACATCTAGTTGGACCGTTTGTTGCTCTTCGCTGTGAGCGATGCGGCTGCAAAGATCGCGGTTAACTCCTGCGCTTCTCGCAATAGTTCTTCCAGGCGCTCGGGTTTGACCATTCTGGATTCGTGCAACAGTTCCAACCAAAAGACCGTTTCGTCGGACTCCTCAAGAACAATTCCAAGCTTAGCGAGAAATTCAGCTTTAGATCGGGCACGGCCAGCGGCTCGATAATTTGCGCCTATCGATGTTCCCGAGCGCAGCAGCTGTTTTCCAAGGATCTGTGCATCCGCACTCGATGGAAGTGAGCGAAACAGCCTCAGAATGCGCAAAGAAAAGGGCTTGGTCCGCTGACGAAGGTCCTCTGGATGATTATTCATGAACTGAAATGCACGACAGTAAACTCCGATTTTACTTCTGCCTTTGCCGATCTGGCTTCTGGGTTGTGGCTTTTTACTTCTGACTTGGCCCGATCTGACTTCTGACTTTGGGTTCTATGTGTCCGCCAAATTTCTGTCGCATCGCCGAGAGACATTTTTCCGCAAACGTGTGCTCCTGGCGGGAGCGGAAACGGGTATAGAGCGCAGCCGTGAGCACGTCGGCGGGAACTGCCGTCGCGATGGCAGCTTCAATCGTCCAGCGGCCTTCCCCGGAGTCCTGCACGTAACCGCTGTATTCAGAGAGTTCGGGGTTTTCGATCAGCGCCATCGAGGTCAAGTCCAGCAGCCAGGAGGCGACAACTGAACCGCGCCGCCAAACTTCCGCAATTTCGGGCAGGTTCAATTGGAAACGCTGGTCTTCGGGAATTTCTTTGGAATTCGCGTTATGAAAAATATCGAGGCCTTCGGCATAGGCTTGCATGATGCCGTATTCAATCCCGTTATGGACCATCTTCACGAAGTGTCCGGCACCGGAAGGTCCGGCGTGAATGTAGCCGAGTTCAGCGGTGTTGCCGGGACGCTTCTCCCACCCTGGAGTGCGGGAGATGTCGCCGATGCCCGGCGCTAACGTGCGAAAGATAGGGTCGAGACGCTGTACCGCTTCCTGCGGTCCGCCAATCATCATGCAGTAACCGCGCTCGAGTCCCCAGACGCCTCCGCTAGTGCCCACGTCCACATAATGAATATTTTTTTGGCGAAGAATTTTGGCGCGGCGGATGTCGTCTTTCCACATGGAATTGCCGCCATCGATGATCGTGTCGCCGGCTTCGAGTTTGTCGGCGAGCGCCATCACGGTTTTTTCGGTAGGGTCGCCGGCGGGCACCATCACCCAAATGGCGCGAGGCTTCTTCAGTTTCTTGACCAGGTCGTCAAGAGAAGCGCTGCCGGTTGCTCCTTCTTTCGCGAGCGCGTTGACCGCATCGGTGCTGAGGTCGGAAACGACGATCTCGTGTCCGTCGCGCATGAGCCGCCGCACCATGTTTCCGCCCATGCGGCCCAATCCCACCATTCCCATTTGCATTGTGGCGCCTCCCGATGTTGCTTCGTCACAGACACTTGGATTCTATTCGATTGAGAGCTAATCACGCGGAAAGCACGTCGCATCGCAAGACGATGCGATCCTATCAATAGCGCGTATTCGTCGCACGCGCTTCGTTTTCTCCACGCAGCCAGACATAGAGCGGCGCGTGCGGCGCAGGTGGCGGCCATGGTACGGCGATCTTGAGTGTCTGTTCCTGCGGCTGTCCCGGAATGGGAGTAGGAATTCCCTGGACGGGATCGCCTGCCTTCGCGCTCCAGCCGATTTTTTCGATCAGTTGCAGATCGCTGCCGGTGATGCTTCCCGCGTATGTGGATGCGTCTACCTTGTCGTCGCCGATGGAAAGCTTATCGATGCGCGGAACGCGTACGACTTCGCCGAGGTCGAAGGGATCGGATGTGCCGGTCTGCGACTCGGTGATCTGCGCGACCAACTCGCATCCGGAGTCGCCGATGCTCCCGGGATCGACCGAAAGAAACAGATTGCCGGTCCCGGCAAAGTCCAGTGCGGCCGAACCATTCTTGTCGCCCGGCGCGAGCTGCAGAGCGTGGCGAGTGTCGGCCGCTTCTTTGCAGGCCAGTCCCACTTCGGGCCGACCGTCCACGTTCTGCACCTGCAGCGCAAAGCTTGCAGCTGTGCCCGCAGGGAGCTCTCCATTGCGGAGCTCGACACCCGACTCTGCTGCGAACGACTTGGTCGCAGCGGTAATCCTGGGCCGCGGACCGGCGACGTCGAGCACGTCATTGATCTTGAGCGGCGCATGCAGGCCGGCGACGTACATGTCGACCGGAAGCGTGTCACCCTTTTTTGCATTGGCTTGCAACTTGACCGTTGCCGTGCGCTGCTGCTCCTCGTGAACTTGCTTGCCTACCGGGCTCAGAGTCCAGCTCGCGTCGGGACTGGTCAGCTTCTCAATGCGTTCCAGGTGCGTTCCGTGCAATTGGATCGTCTGCTGTGGTTCGCCGACGTTGACGCGCATCGGCGTCTGCGCAAGTTGCGGATTCGGCGGATGCACAGTGATCGCAAGATCGTGAGCTGCGCCGCCTGTCTGCTGGATCGCCAGCTTGTACTCGCCGGCATGCAGGGAGGCGGTGTCGATCTGCGCCTGCATCGTGGTCTGCTCGCCTTGAGCTTTGCCCTTAGGAAGCGTGAATTCAAGGGACTGCGGCTTGTTCTTTGGATTGGACGGATCCAGCAAAGCAACCGACTGCACGAATTCGAAATCGGTTCCGGCGAGCTGAACCTGGACTGGACCGGCGCCGGCGATCAGCGCGTCCTGCGATTGTGGAGTGACCTTGGCGTTGGCTATGTTGCCCAGCGCGCGTACATCGAGATTGCCGCCGACATTGAAAAGCGTCCAATCCCACTTGGCCGCGAGCTGATATTGGCCCGGAGTGAGCTTCGCTTGCTGCAAATTGACGGAGAGCGCGTCATCGCCGGTTCCATTTTGGATCTTCACCGGGATGGGAATTTCGCGAGAACCAGAAACCAAGTGCCAGTCACGCACTCGGGACAACTCTTGCCGTTGCGCTTCGGTGGCAGTCTTCACGGTCACCGATGAGTCAGTGCCTAGTGGAATGTTCGTGTTAGCGGCGAGCGTGACCTCGGGCACGGCATTGTCGGAGATGCGCGACATCCACACGTAATCGACTTTCGCTTTGCTCTTCTTGTTGAGAGGCTTCGCCGTGCAAAGGTTGGTACTGTTGCCGGTTTCGGATTGTGCGAAAGCGGAGACGAAATCTGTGGGTGGAAATAAAGAAGTGCGCAGACCTTCCACGAGCTGTGCGCCGCCGATGGCCAATGCGACCGGCGCTCCAAAATAGCTGGCGGCGACAGAGCCGGCGAGCCCACTGGCTTTGCCGACCACGTTGTCGCGCGAGGGCAGAGGATCGTTCGAAGCGACGGTCGGCGCCAGCGCCTTCACGATCGAGAGCGCCTGCTGCGTCGAAGCGCTCTTGGGATCGATCGAGGGCAACTTCACGCCGTATTGCGACTGAAAGCCATCGAGCACCGATTGCAGTCCTTTGCTGTCGGGTGCCGAATCCTCGTAGTCAGACAGCGTCTGCACGAGTGCCTCGACTCGCGAGGTCTCCTCAGCATAGTTCGCAAGCTTGGTCACAATCTCCGGATGCTTTTGGACGAGCGACGCGACTTTCTTCGTGTCTATGCCATGAGGACCGAAGACGACGCCGATCGCGGATGCGCGTTGCGTCATCACCCACTCCGCCGGAGCCGAAACCGGCTGCGCCGGGAGGACCTGAAGTTGCTTGGTGCCGTCACTCCCGACGGGAACAACGATCAGCGAGACGCGGGCTTTTTCTTTCAGACTCTCGGGCACCTTCACCGGCTCGTAGCGCAGTTTCTCACCGGGCACGATGCGGTTGATCTCAGAGATCGGGATCGGCGATCCACCCTTCGCCGGGAGGACCAGCAGTTTGAAAGTGCCTACCGGCGCGCCAGTCGGGCACGGCTTGGTAAGAGCGACGGCAGCAGCAGAAAAAGAGAAACAGCCGACAGAGAAAAGAGCAAAGGTATGAACTAGGAACGGGAGCTTAGTCCCTTTAATTCTGACCACCTCCTAATGTTAGAGGCTGCCCAGTCGTGTCGGCAAGCAATTCCTGCCAGGCGCGTGTGTGCTACCGTTGCACAGTCTTTTGTGTGCATCCCTGTCGTGTACCCGTGCGGGATTACTGCTTGGCAGCAGCTAAGCTGCTCAACGCCAGCAACGGTGCTATTGTCATGGCGCAAGCCTGTCTTTGCACCTACTCACCTAAGTGGACATTGCTTGAGGCGTCAACAGACAGGGCATCTTGAGGATTTTGACGTTGCGTCGCGTCGGACGTTTTTCGGCGCATGTTGGCTCAGCTCTTGTGGGGTGAGTGTCTGCTCGTCTTGCTCTGTTTGTAGCTGAAACTGTGAACTCTTATACCAACATTGAGTTCTCAGGTGCTATTTAGAACCAGTTCTCGGCCTGGTTTAAAAAACAGGAACTCCTCGCAATCAGCCTCTACTTACCTTATTTGTCTAAGTGACAGATTCTACACCAGAGAGAGTAGCTGCCGCCTTTGGCAGGCCCGTTGCAGACATCAAGATAGCTTCTGCCCAACAGCAGCATTGTCATAGCGCACTTCAACGTGCGTCATGCATGTTGACTCCTATGAAAGTTTGGGGTCTCTGGAGTGAGCTTGATTCGCGCTTCGTCGTTTCGTCTACCTGCAAGACAGTGTCTCCCGCATAGCTTACCGCATGGCCGCTACTCACACTGTTGCAGAAACGTTGTCTCGATATTCGGTTTAATTTTAAGTTTCCTGTGGAGCGTCCATCCGGCGTGGGCACAGGCAACTGGGTGGACACAGCTCTCGAATACGCAGCTCCAAAGCGTATGCCCTGCTAACACGCAGCAGTATGCATTTTTCGACAACTGCAAGGCGGTTGTATATGCCTGGAGCGGAGGAGTCGCTGACACGGCAAACAATCGGTTGATCGTGTGGGGAGGAGGACATGTCGATTACTACGGCAATGAGGTGTACGCACTCAATCTCGGCAAAAATACACTGACAAGGTTAACTAATCCGGGCCCAGTTGCGAGCCCGAGCTCAGACGCCGAAGTACTGGGGGACGGCACGCCGAATTCGCGCCATACGTACGATGGTCTCGCGTATATTGCGCACGCAAACCGCATGTTCGCTTTCAGCGGGTCGCTTGCCTCCAGCAACGGCAACGCTAGTGGCTACACCTGGACTTTGGATTTATCTACTCTAAAATGGCAACAAATGACTCCAGTACACGGTGACCAACCGGTTCCTGGTTTCGGAGTAGTTGCCGATTACGATCCTGTAACGAAAAATGTGTTTCTCCATGACATCCATAATTTTTTCCAATATAACTACGATACCAATACATATACTGCCTTAACAGGGAATAGTTCTGACACGTATGTAATCGACTACCACGACACAGCCGTCATCGATCCTACCAGACGGCTTTTTGTCATTATGGGAAACGGCGATTTCAAGGCCATTAGCATCGCGAGCGGCAGTAACTACTCCCTGCAAGACTGGTCCTCAGCGTCGTCGGGGTGCAGTGGTCTGTTCAGCGCCGATTCTCCAGGTCTTGCCTACGATTCCGCCCTCAACCAAATCGTCGGCTGGCCGGGAGGAAACACCATTTACATTCTTAATCCGGACACAAAGTCGTGCAAAACCATGACATTTTCCGGAGGACCTGGGGCGGAGCAGGGAAATGGAACCTTCGGACGATTCCGTTATTTTCCAGCGCTGGACGTGTTTGCTGTGGTGAATGACTCCCAGCAGAATGCTTATCTTCTTAAGCTTTCCGGATCTTCTTCGCCCTCAGCTCCAACAATCTCAAACGTCAATGCCAACTCGATTACAACTACCAGCGCAACGATAACGTGGACCACCGACGTTGGCGCCACTTCCCAGGTAGAGTACGGCACCTCCACATCGTACGGATCCAGCACAACTGTGAATTCTACCCTCGTAAGTAGCCACTCAGTATCGTTAAGCGGACTGAGTCCCGGCACCGCGTACCACTTCCGCGTTGATTCAAACAACTCGGCAGGAGTCCAAGCGATGAGCGGAGATTTCAGTTTCTCCACTCTCCCAACCACAGGACCAGCGCCCCCGAGTGGGAGCACACATCTGGACTTCAAGTACAGCAGCAGTCAGGCATTGAAGGCAGCGGGCTGGAGCTACATGGCGACTACCGCTTCCGGAGGGCAGCGCAACACCGAGCAGCCGGCCGGAAAACTGGCCGTCAGCTACGACCAGACGGCTCAT
>DASTJH010000090.1:0-57364 GCA_035716645.1 Terriglobales bacterium
ACTTCCTGTACTTTCATCGCCCGCTCCACCGCGGCCCTCGAATAAGAGAACATGCTTCGCATGTTCTCTTACCCTCGCCGCTTGAAAAGCGGACATCTCACGTGCTAATTCGACCGGACATATCATGTGCTAACGACACGCTCCTACAGCGCATCTTGCCATTATTCCTGCTTCAGCGATAGTGTGGGTTTCGTAACAGCCTCTATGGCGAACGGTATTGACTGTCGCGACGCGAAGTCTCTTCATCATCGGGTATGGGTTCGTTGTGCTTTCGCAGGCTCTCGACGTACACACCGATTGCGTCCTTCACCATGCTTTTTGCCTCGGCTCGCGTTCGTCCGTAAGTAACGCAGCCCGGTAAATCTGGAACGCTAGTGGTGAAACCACCTTCCGGCTCAGGCCGAAGGACAATGCTGAAATGGCGGCGCCTTTTCACCGCCTCTAATCTTATCCTGCCCTCTTAATCCGATCGCACGAGGCTCAATTGCCATGCAACAGCAAAAGAGTGGATCCGCTCCGAAGGATTCCAGGTATGACATTCCCATCCTCTATCCCATCCTTGTTCCGTCGCGGCTCCCTGCTCCGGACCTCGCCGGCGTTTCGATGTTTGCGCTTGAACTGGTCGCTGGCGGAGCCACTTTGATTCAGCTTCGCGAGAAACACGCCTCATCTCGCGAGATCCTGCGGCTCGCGCGGGAGCTGCGTCGCATTTTGCCGAAGGAAGTCAGGTTGATTCTGAATGATCGTGCCGATCTCGCCGTGGCTGCTGGTTGCGATGGCATTCATGTTGGACAAGACGATCTACCACCCGAAGCGGCTCGCCGGATCATTGGCCCGAAGAAAGTGCTCGGCGTTTCCACGCACAATCCCGAACAGGTGAAGATCGCTGACCAGAGTTCGGCAGACTACATTGCAATCGGTCCGGTATTCGCAACAACGTCAAAGGAGAGCCCTGACCCGGTGATCGGGCTGGAAGGCTTGCGCGTGGCCCGGCGGCTAACCACGAAGCCACTGGTCGCGATTGGCGGCATTACCCTGCAAAACTGCCGGTCAGTGATCGAGGCAGGAGCCGATTCCGTAGCTGTGATCAGCGAACTTTTGGATGACCCCCGCAAAACAACTGCCCAATTTCTCGCGGAATTGAGGTAAAACTATCAGGCAGTGACTACCCAGACCCAGACTGAGGTCCGTGTCCCGGCCTCCTCCGCGCCCACCGAGTTCGTCAAAGCCATTAACCTGACCAGCGCGACCACGCTGGTCATCGGCTCGATGATCGGGTCCGGCATTTTCATCGTCTCGGCCGACATATCCCGCACGGTGAATTCGCCTGCATTGCTGATCCTGGCCTGGGTCGTGACGGGATTCATGACGATCGTCGGCGCGCTCACCTATGGCGAACTAGCGGCGATGATGCCCAAAGCCGGCGGTCAGTACATTTTCCTCCGCGAATCGCTCGGGCCGCTTTGGGGATTTCTCTACGGATGGGCGATGTTCCTGGTGATCCAGACTGGAACCATCGCGGCGGTCGGTGTGGCGTTTGGAAAATTCTTAGGTGTGCTCTTCCCTGCCATCTCCGCCGACAAATGGCTCTGGCATATCGGGCATGTCCCAAAATGGTCCATGGGGCCGATGGTTCTCGGCAACATGGATGTCGGCGTAAATCTCCAGAACCTGGTCGCCATTGGGACCGTCATTTTCCTGACGGCCATCAACGTTCTCGGCGTTCGTACCGGTACGATCGTTCAAAATATCTTCACCTTCGCCAAGACCGCCGCGCTCGTTGGACTGGTATTGCTCGGCGCTGCGGTTGGCGCCAATCATCAGGCGATCGCCGCAAATTTTGGACACTTCTGGCGCAATGCCTCGTTCCATGATTTGCATGCTGTTCAGGTCGGCATCGGTGGACCAATCGCGATGGTCGGCCTGTTCACGGTGATTGCGGTCGTTCAGACCGGATCACTCTTCTCGTCCGATGCGTGGAACAACGTAACTTTCACCGCCGCCGAGGTTGAGAATCCGAAGCGCAACCTGCCGCTCTCGCTGGCGTTGGGCACCAGCATTGTGATCCTGCTCTACATCGCGGCGAATTTCGTATACCTGATGGTGCTGCCATTGCACGGTGATCCGCACGGCGCCACGCTCGCGGCTCGCGGCATCCAGTATGCGGCCGATGATCGCGTCGCAACGGCGGTCATGCAATCGGTTTTCGGCTCAGCCGGCGCCGTCGCGATGGCGATTGCGATTTTGGTTTCTACGTTTGGCTGCAGCAACGGACTGATTCTCGCTGGGGCGAGAATCTACTACGCAATGGCCAAGGACGGACTTTTCTTCCGCTCCACCGCCAAGCTGCATCCCAAGTTCAAGACTCCTGCCATTTCCCTGCTGATCCAGGCGGTTTGGACTTGCCTGCTATGTCTGTCAGGGACCTACAGTCAACTACTCGATCTCACGATGTTCACCGTCATCATCTTTTACATCCTGACGATCGGTGGGCTGTTCGTATTAAGGCGCACTCGTCCCGACGCGCCTCGTCCATATCGCGCCATCGGATACCCCGTGCTCCCGGCCATTTATATTTTGCTGGCGGTGTTTATAGATGTCGTATTATTGCGCTATAAACCGCAATACACTTGGCCTGGACTGATCATCGTGCTGCTCGGGATTCCCGTTTACCTGTTCTGGTCGCGCAAAGCGAATACGCCGGCTATGAAGTTGCACAGCGAAGTCGAGTGATACTCTCAATCGAGGAGAATCAAAACAAATGCCTGGTTTAATGGCAAAGAAGCCGCTGTCTGTCATCATGGCAGAAGCGGGAAACACCGGCGAGCACAGCCTCAAACGGACGCTTGGTCCGACCAGTCTGGTGGCACTCGGCATCGGCGCAATTATCGGCACGGGTATCTTTGTCCTGACCGGCCCGGTGGCTGCTACCGCAGCGGGCCCGGCGATTGTGATTTCGTTCATCATTGCCGGCATAGGTTGCGCGTTTGCGGGCCTTTGCTATGCCGAATTCGCGTCCCTCATGCCGATTGCCGGTAGCTCGTATAGCTACGCTTATGCCACGCTCGGCGAAATCATTGCGTGGATCATCGGCTGGGCTCTCATTCTGGAGTATGCATTCGGCGCGGCTACTGTTGCCGTCGGCTGGAGCGGGTATGTGCGCAGTCTTCTGGGCGACTTCGGATTGAACTTGCCGGCTGTACTCACGCACGCGCCGGGCACGACCATGGTTCTCTCCAAAGGTAGTTGGGTGCCTGAGAGCACACTGAAAGGAATGGCTGGGATTGCGAACCTGCCCCATGCGATGTCCGGCTTCGATCTGCTGGCGCTCCTCGGGATTGTGATGATGACCGCGATTCTGGTGAAAGGTATTCAAGAATCCGCCACTCTCAACACCATCATTGTGGTGATCAAGGTTTCGGTGTTGCTTGTCTTTCTCGGCATTGGGATCATTTATCTCACCGGCCACTCGGGCCTTACAGCGGCGAACTGGCATCCATTCATTCCTCCTAACCAGGGACACTTTGGCGAATTTGGTTGGAGTGGCATTCTGCGCGGCGCTGGCATCATCTTCTTTGCCTACATCGGATTCGATGCGGTTTCGACGGCTGCCCAGGAAGCGCGCAACGCGCAGCGGGACATGCCGATCGGCATTCTTGGCTCGCTGGTGATTTGCACCATCCTCTACATTGCCGTGGCTATTGTTCTGACCGGCTTAGTGCCGTACACACGGCTGAACGTCGCGGATCCGATCGCTTTAGGAGTGGACGAGGCTGGCGTGCAATGGGGCAGCTTGCTGGTAAAGATCGGCGCGATCGGCGGACTTACCTCTACGATGCTGGTCATGCTGCTTGGGCAAACCCGCGTGTTCTTTACCATGGCGCACGATGGCCTGCTGTGGAGCTGGGCCGGCAAAGTGCATCCCAAGCTGCGTACACCTTGGATCGGGACGATCGTGATCGGAATCTGCGTGATGTTGCTGGCAGCATTCGTGCCGATTTCGACTCTCGACGAACTCGTGAGCATCGGCACGCTATTCGCCTTCACGATCGTCTGTGCGGGCGTCTGGATTCTGCGCCGCCGTCAGCCGGACCTGCATCGCCCGTTCCGCGCTCCCTGGGTCCCGTTTGTTCCCATTATGGGAATGGCGGTCTCGGTTCTCATGATGGTTTCGCTGCATGGCCTCACCTGGGAGGTCTTCCTGGCATGGCTGGCCATCGGGCTCTGTGTTTATTTCCTCTACAGCCGCAAGCACAGCAAGGTGCAGCAAGGCCATCCGGAGGCGGTTTTGCAGCCGGCGGGAGACACATACACCGCGAGCCGTTGAAGGGTGTTTGTATTGTCGGTACCATTCCCGGTAGGGAATGGGTCTGAGGCTTGTCCCCCAGGCGACCATAGGTGTAACCCGTTCGCTACCGCGAAGGGTACTGACCTTGGGAAATGATTCCCCATGCGATATGCTGCCAGCGTGGTCACCACGCTGGCATTGTCGCGACTGCTGGGAACGCGCGTTCTCGACGCCAATGGCGCAATCGCCGGTCAGGTGAAAGAAGTCGCGATACGTCCGCAGGAAGATCCCAACCGCATCTCCGGCTTGGTAATCAAGACGCGCTCGGGCGACCGCTTCCTGGTCCCCAGCATGGTCCAGCTTGGCGACAATCAACTCCGCGCCTCGTTGCCGCTGAACGAGTGGCCTGAAGCGGTAACTCTCGAAGATTTTTTTCTGCTGGAACGCGACCTGCTCGATCAGCAGATCATCGACGTGCACGGCCGCAAGGTGGTACGCGTCAACGATGTCGATCTGCATCCCGAAACTTCGAATGGCGGAATCAGCATCAAGGTCGCGGAAGTCGATGTTGGTATGCGTGGAGCAGTCCGGCGGCTGCTCAAAGGCATTGCTCCAGCGAATGCCATCGAATCGCTTGTCCAGAAGCTCAGGCCGAAGGTGATTCCTTGGGAGTTCGTCGATCTGATTGAGACTGATCCCGCGCGCCGGGTGAAGCTGCGCATCGAACATGAGCGGCTTTCTCAATTGCATCCTGCGGATATTGCCGACATCGTCGAAGATCTCGATCCCGCGGAACGCGAAGCTGTTTTTGAAACCCTCGACGAAGAAGTCGCCGCCGAAGCATTGGAGGAGATCGATCCCAGGTTGCAGGTTTCCATTGTCGAGTCGCTCGACTCGGATCGCGCCGCCGACATCGTGGAAGAGATGGACCCCGACGCGGCCGCCGATCTGCTCGATCAACTTCCGCAGGAGACCTCGGAAGAGATTCTCGAAGAGATGGAGCCCGACGAGCGCTCGGAAGTGGAAGAGCTGCTCGAACACGGCGAGAATACCGCCGCTGGCCGCATGACGACCGAGTTTCTCTCGACCAGACCGGAGACGACCGCCAAAGACGCCATCGATTTGCTGCGCAATTTCGAAGGTGGGGTAGAGAGTGTGGCCACGATTTACCTGACCGATGCCGAATGCAAGCTCGTCGGCTCGGTTCCGCTGCAGCGCATTGTCTTGGCCCCGCCAGAAACCGCCCTCTCCGGACTCACCGCCAATCCACTAATATTCGTGCACGAAAATGATCGCCAAAACAAAGTTGCCGAACTGATGGACAAATACAACCTGTACACGCTGGCTGTGGTCGATGAAAGCCAACGCCTGACCGGCATCATTACCGCAGACGACGTGATCACCCTGCTGCGGGACCAGGCATAGGCTTTCCGGCAGAGGTTCCCTTCAGAATTGAGAATATTGTTCAGAGATCTTAGATCAGGTGAGCTTTGGGCTGTCCGGTGGATTGATAGTGGTCAGCACAACCCTACTCGGGAGCAGTCTCTCCTGATGAGAGCGTTTTTCCCTGTTATTTCGCTGCTCGTTTCGCTCAGCGCGCACACGGCGGGCACTAGATTCGGTGTAGTCAGCTGAAAACACAGTGGTTAGATTGAAACTTGAGGAGTTCCCTGCTTATTCCCTGCTTGTTACCCTCAGCCAAAACGGCAAACCCGCACCGTTATTGTTGAAAGCAGAGCTCAGAAAACCGCTCCCCTGCAAATTTCGCTGTTCTCAGGGAAACTTAGCCTCGGCCGCAAGCCAATACTCCGATCTCAGAACCCGGTTTGGAGGATCGAGATCGGCCAAGGGCAGTCGGCACTGGATGGGTTGCCACTCGCTGGGAACGAGGATGAGAATCCAAAGCTACGCGTTGACGGTGGCTGCGCGCTCCTCTTTTCTCCGGCGGTTGTAATGCATGGCTATGTTCATATAAAGACTGCCTTTGTCGGTCTCGAAGCACATCACCAATGCTTCGGTCTCTTCGCTGCCGCTCAGGCCGTGGTCGGCAGTGTGAAGTTCCGGTGGCGAGATCTTAAAGCGGAAGCCTTGATCGTTGAGGCTGGTAATCGCGTTGCCGATTACCATGTTCGCCAGTTCACACGCTGTCTCGCGAACCAGATCGTCGGAACCTTCGACTTCTCCTCCGGCCAAGTGCGCAGCGACTTGGGTCGCGGTCGGCGGATCGATGTCGAAGACGATCCGGCCTTCGATGTCGCCGGTGATCTCGATCAGCGCGGCGACGCCTTTGCGCCGGTAGGTTTCCTCTTCCATGTTGACGTCGGCAATGCGTGTCTCGCAGGCGAGCGCTTCGCTCAGCACCGCGTCGGCGGAGTTGATGAACGGTTGAATCAATTCCATCTTCATGGCTACCTACTTTGCTCCTGCTGCGGTGCCCGCCGGGGTGAGCACTTCCTCGCCCATCACGTAGCGCACAACTTCATAGAGAACATCGGCCTTCACCGGCTTTTGCACGAAGTGGCGGGCGCCTTTTTGTAAGGCGGCGACGATGTTCTCCTGATAGCCCACAGACGAGACCATTACCACGCGCGCTTCGGGATGCTGCCGTACGATGCGCTCGGCGGCCTCGATGCCTTCCATCTGCGGCATGGTGATGTCCATGAGAACTAAATCGGGATGGAGGCGTTCGTACTCGGTGATGGCGGTACATCCGTCGCCGGCTTCACCGACCACCTCTCCTCCAAACGACTCGATCATCTTGGCGATGTTCTTCCGCGCGAAGATCGAGTCATCGACGATGAGATAGCGCACAGGCTTGCTGTCTTTGCTTCGAACCAAAGGCGCAAATTGTTCCATGATGCTTCTCCTGACTGCGAACTTGATCGGCCGGATAAGAAATCCGTGCTCTTCCCTAAACCAAAACCGAAATCTCCTCCGCTACCGCGGCGAATACCGACCTTGCTGCCACATAAGAGCCCTACACCTGCGCGATCGCTTGCGCCCACTCTTTGGCGGACGCGCAGCAATGGCGCACCAGCAAATTAGCCAAAGCGTCGAGCGAGACTACGCGCATGGCGTATCCGCGCTCGATCGCTATCTTGGGCATACCGAAGACTACGCAGGACAGTTCGTCCTGGACCACTGTCAATCCGCCGTATTCCTTGATTCTTCCCAAACCCTCGGCTCCGTCTTCGCCCATGCCGGTCATCAGCAGGCCAATGGCACTCGATCCGAATTCAGAGGCCACGGAATGAAAGAGCACGTCCACCGAGGGACGATGACCATTTACCTTGTCCTCATCGGTGAGCACAATCACGTCGCCAAGCGGCATGTGCCGCACGCGTATGTGACGATTGCCGGGACAGATCAGCGCTCGTCCGGCGATCAACATGTCACCGGATTGCGCCTCTTTCACGTCGATGGCGCAGCATTCGTTCAGACGCCTCGCAAACATTTCGGTGAATCCTTCCGGCATGTGCTGCACGATCACAAGCGAACCGGGAAAATCGCCCGGCAACTGCGAGAGCAGATCTTGCAGCGCGTTCGGGCCCCCAGTCGAGGTACCGATCGCAATCACTCGGTTTGGCGGACGCTTCTGCCGTTGCGCCGGCTTTTGCACTTTCGGCTTCTCTGCCGCTATGACATCCTTTCGCGAACTCACGCCGGTTTTGGCCGCCAGCTTGACTTTGCCGATCAGTTGATCGCCAATTCCCTCCATATGTGCCTGCGCGGCGTCGAAGGGCTTGGGAACAAAATCAAAGGCACCGAGCGCCAGAGCTTTGAACGTGGCGGAAGCTCCGCTCTGGGTGTGCGCACTCACCACGACGACCGGCACGCGATGCGTGCGCATGATCTGGCGCAAGGCCTCCATGCCGTCCATGCGCGGCATTTCCAGGTCAAGCGTGACCACGTCGGGTTTGAGCTCTTCGATTTTTTTCAAACCAAAGCTGCCGTCCATCGCTGTGCCCACCACTTCAATATCTGCATCGCGCGCCAGAATGCGAGGAATCAGCTTCCGCATCAGCGCCGAATCATCGATAACCAGGGTTCGGACCTTGGAGCCGCTCACGCCGTCACCGCCTCCTCGAACGCAGGCGCTTTTCCTAACTTGGCTACCACTGCCGAAAGATTCAAAATCAGTACAACACTGCCGTCGCCGAGAATCGAGGCTCCACTCACAAATTCTGTGGCTACGAGATGATCGTCGAGCGCTTTGATCACTAACTCTTCCTCACCCACAAGACGATCCACGATCAATCCGAACTTGCGCTCGGCTATCGAGACGACCACAATGAAAATCTTCTTACGCCGCGTTAGTGGCCCGCGAATCGCGAGTTGCTCCATGCGGATGATCGTCAGCACCTCGTTGCGCAACTGCATCACTTCGTGCTGCTCCACACGATGTACTTCCGATTCGGTGGTGCGCGCAATCTCGACGACCGAAGAAAGCGGAAGGGCATACAGGCGTCCGCCCGCACGGAACATGAGAGCCTTGATAATTGCCAGCGTCAGCGGAATCTTTAGGAAAAATGTCGTGCCCACGCCGGGCTTCGATTCGATGAATGTTGAGCCTTTCAGTCGATCGACGACAGCACGGACGACGTCCATCCCAACACCGCGTCCCGAAATTTCGGTGACTCTGTCGGCGGTGCTGAGACCAGGATGAAACACCAGATGCAACGCTTCGGAGTCTGACAGCCGTTCGGCATCTTCAAAACTCACGATTCCTTTTTCGACTGCACGTGACACAAGCTTGTAGCGATCGATGCCGCGTCCATCGTCCCGACACTCGATCACTATCTGATTGCCTTGGTGGTAAGCGTTCAAACGAATCGTTCCCTGCCGCGCTTTACCGGCAGCGATGCGCTCTTCTGGAGTCTCGATGCCGTGATCGACCGAGTTGCGGACCAGGTGCGAAAGCGGCTCAGCGAGAACGTCGAGAATGCTTTTATCGAGATCGGTCTCTTCGCCGGCAGTTTCGAGAACAACTTCTTTGCCGCAGGATTTGGCGACATCGCGCACAATGCGCGGGAAACGGCGAAAGAGCTGATCGACCGGCACCATGCGAATTCGCATCACCGACTTTTGCAGATCGTTCAACACGCGCGCCTGGAAAGCCATGGCGTCGGCAAACTTCGCGCGCAGCGGATCTTTCGCGTAGCGTTTGTCGAATTCACCAACCGATTGCATGAGCATCGATTTGCCGATGACGAGCTCGCCGACCAAATTCAAAACGGAATCGATGCGCTCGGAATCAACCCGCAGCTTGTTGCTCGCCGAAGATGACGAACCCAGGACTTCCTTCTCCGTCGCAACTGACTCTGTGCTCGAGGCATGCTCATCGCCGCCCAAATCGAGTACGTCGTTCAATTCGTCGCCGGGAGTGGGTTGCGCACTCCTCTGATTCGTTTGAGCGGATGTCTCTACGACCGCTTCCACGAGCACGTCCAAAATCACCGAGGGGATGTAGCATTTCTTCTGGAATATATCCGCGGGCTGAGCGCTCGCAACGGCGAACTCAATCACATCAAGCTGATCGGACGCGGTGGATGGATCTGGAAAAACAGCCAATACTTGTCCGAGCTGCGCCAGCACATTGCGCACGAGTTGCATCGCGGCCGTCTTCATGGGGCATGCAGGATCGACGGCAAGAGCAATTTGAAAAACCTGCTGCCCTTCCTCTTTGGCCTGCTTAATGGCCATTTGCTCGTACTCGTTCCACGCGAAATGACCCGTGAGCTTATAAGGAACAATGTGGCGCGGTTCGGGGCGAGAGACGATCAAACGAATGCTGTCGCGCAACGCAGCCGGCGAAGGAATCGAATGGCCTTCGCGATACGCTGAGAGCATCGAGGTAAAAACATCGTTAGCGCTAAGGACGATTTCGGCTAGCTTGCCGTTACTCGCGGCAGAGATCTCGACCGTCAGTACGTCTTCGAGTTCATGAGCCAGACCGCTGAGTTCCTGGAACCCACAAGCAGCGGCATCGCCTTTCAGCGTATGCACGGTGCGGCGCACCTCACGGACAGTCTCACTGTCCGTGGGCTGCTGCTCGAGCTTGAGACCTTGTTCGTTGAGTGCCTGCAACAATTCCGCAGACGTCTCAAAGAATAGTTCTTTGAGCTCGGAGGACCGGTCTTCGGAGAAGAAGCTCAAATCGTCGCCTCAATACGTTGATAGGCCGTGCCGTTGTTCTCGTGCACCATGCGGAACTTGTCGGTGAGTCCGAACAGACTCTCGGCGTGTCCCACAAACAGATAACCTTCGGGATTCAAGCAGCGATAGAACTTATCAATCAGTCGCTTCTGCTCAGCTTCGTCAAAATAGATCATCACATTGCGGCAGAAGATCACGTCGTTGCGCTGCGGCAGAAATTCCGTTTTGAGATTGTGAAAGTCAAAATGAACGAGTTCTTTCGCGGCTTTCTTCAACGTGTAACGATCGCCAGTCTTATCGAAGTAGCGCAGGCGATAGCTGTAGTCCACCGGTTCCATCTGCAGATCGGAGTAGGAAGCTTCCTGGGCAGTGCGCAAGGCCGAGTAACTGATGTCAGAAGCGAGGATCTCAACCTTCCACGGCGGAGGAATCAGCGGCTTCGGTGATGGCATTTCGAACGGCAGCGGATTGCGCAAATAGTAATAGGCCAGAGCATCGGAGATTTGCATAGCCATCGTGTACGGTTCTTGTCCTGTGGAGCAGCCGGCGCTCCAACAGCGCAGTGTCCAATCGCGGCGGCCCTGCTTACGATGGAGGACCTCCTCCAGTATTTTCTTTTGAAAAAGATCCAACTGCGGCTTATTCCGAAAGAAGCTGGTTTCGTTAACGGTAAGATTTTCCAGCAGCGCGTGCAGTTCGGGTTTGCCATCACGACTTGTGAGCAGCCGGTAGTAGTTGTAGAAGGTGTCGAGATTGCACGCCTTAAGTCGGCGCTGTAAACGGTCTTGCAGGAAATGCACGCGGCGCTCGTCGAAGTGCATGCCGCACTCCTGATACACGAGCGTCTGCAAGAGTTTCAATTCTGCATCACTGATCGTGACAGGTACCGTGAAAGTTGCCATGTGCTCTCTTTAAGGCTATGCAAGCTGCGAAGGCAGAAGCCGCCAAGCTACTTCAACTCAGGCCATTGCCGGCGCACTAACTTCGCTCAAACGCCGCAACTCGCCTTTCTGCAGGATTTTCGTTAGTTCCACGAGAATGACGAGCCGCCCATTCAGCTTGCCGACTCCGGTCACATAGTTCACTTCATTTTCCTGAAAAACGTCTGGGGGAGCTTCGATCTGCTGCTCCGGAAGACGAATCACTTCGGATGCGGCGTCGACGATCAGCCCAACGAGCCGCTGCTCGATTTCGGCAACCAGGATGCGGTTTTTGCGGCTGGACTCAATCTTCGTTTCACCAAAGCGCTTGCGCAGATCGACAACCGACACGATCTTGCCGCGCAGGTTGATCACGCCTTCGATGTAATCAGGAGCTTCCGGAACAGCTGTGATCTCGGGCACACGAACGATCTCGTGCACCAACCCGATGGGAACACCGAAGGTTTCCTTCCCGATTCGGAACCCGACTAAATGGATATCTTTCGCCATGCTTCTCCTTATCGGAGCGTGATCCAGGGAAGGGCACGCATTTATGCGTGCCGGAAAGAAAGCCGCTAACTCTTTTCAGCGGCTTCAGCCGCGGCTGAAGCCGCTGAAAATAGAGGAATTCGCGTCGTACGGCACGGATGAATCCGTGCCCTTCCCTAAAGCAACCCTATTGCACCGTTGTTGCGTACTTCGACAGCGCGTCGTAATGCTCGTTGCGGGCTGGCTTTCCATGCCCGTTGCCGCTCCCATTGCCGTGACCATTCCCATTCAGAGACTCGAGAACGAAACGATCCATGGATTCAAGCATCATGCGCGACATCTTGGACATCTGCTCGGCTGACGCGGCCAGCTCCGTTGAACCGGAAGTCGAGCGCTGCGTCAGCTCGCGCATTTTCTCCATCGCGCGGACCACGGCTTGCGCTCCGGAGGCCTGTTCTTCGACCGACGAGTTGATCTCGTGCGTAATCTCGTTCAAGCGAGTGGTGGCTTTCGCAATTTGCGATGAGCCGTGAGACTGCTCGTTAGTCGCCGCGCCGATCTCCTGCGCAAACTTGTAGACCTCGGTGACGACGTTCGAGATCTTCTTGAGCGCCGTACCGAGTTCGTTGCCCTGCTGCAGGCCGTCGTTCACGATGCCCGTACTCTTCTCCATGTGCTCGACTGCCTTGCGGGCTTCCTTCTGAATGTTTGCGATCAACTCAGAAATTTCGCGCGTGGATTGTGCCGATTTTTCCGCCAGCTTGCGCACTTCATCGGCAACAACAGCAAATCCCAGCCCGTGCTCGCCGGCACGAGCAGCTTCAATCGCAGCATTCAGAGCAAGCAGGTTGGTTTGTTCGGCCAAATCGTCGATGACTTCAACGATTTTCCCGATATCATCTGCCCGGCCGCCCAAAGCTCCGATAATCTGCGCCGACATCAAAATCGAGGTGTTGATCTTTGTTAATCCCTCCGTCGCCTTTTCCATGGTTTGAATGCCGTTCTGGGATTCCTCGCGGGAACGCTGAGAAATATCGAGCAGGACCTTGGCGGTATCGGCGACGCGCTGGATGGAGGCGACCATCTGATCGATAGAAGCCGAGGTTTCGCTTACGCTGGAAGCCTGCGTTTGTGTGTTCTTCACCATGTTCTGCACGTTGATGCTCATCTCGTGCATGGTGCTGGTGACTTCGTCAATCGCCGATGCAGCCTGGATATTGATTCGGGCGGATTCGTCTGAAGCGCTGGCCACCTGATTCGAGCCGCTGGCGACCTGATTGGCGCTGTCGCGAACGCTCTTGACCAGCGCCCGCAATCCAAGGGTCATCTCAGAGAATGCGCGGCCCAGAGTGTCCCGCTGTGAGCGCGGCTGCACCTGAACCGCAAGGTCACCTCCGGCGATGGCCTCAGAAACCGATGCCATCTCCTTCAAGTAGGTGATCATCTTGGCGAAGCTCTTGCTAAGTTCACCAACTTCGTCGCGGCGCTCGATGTCGATTTTCTGATCGAGGTCGCCGGAATCGCCGATTTCGCGCGCCGCCAGCATCAGATGAAGCAGAGGCTCAATGATGGATTGCGCCGTGAGGTAGGCGATCGCAATGCCGCCGCCGACCGCAATGATTCCCAGAACGATCGAGAGCACGAGCATGAACGTCCCTGAGCTCTTGTCGGCTTCCTGCTGTTGCGTGAGCACCGCTTCCGTCGCGCTCATCGTCTGGTCGACCGGCTCTGTGACCTTGTGCATCCAATCGCCGGGGTTCTGCTGCAGATAGAAGATCTGCAGCTCGGCAACGGTAGCGTTGCCCGCGTCCACCTGCTTGCGTTTTTCTATCAAGGGACGCGCGAAGCGTTCGTCCCATTGGTGCTCCGCTTCGTTCAAGGACTCGAGTGGAGCGCGTTCTTCCGCAGTTGCCGTGAGCTCGGTGCGGTGGATCGCTTCATCCAGCTGGGATATCCCGCTCAGCACTTTGTCGGCTTCGCTGGAATCGCCACTCAGCAAATAGTTGTTGAGATGGATTTGATTCTGGCTGAGCTGGAACTGCAAGGCCGAGGTATCGCGCAGCAATTGAAAGGATCGCTGAGTGCTCTTCTTGACGGAATGCTCGCGCATGATCGCGCCGATGTTTCCCAGAGAGAGGAGCAGGGCCAATCCAACCATTCCTCCAAAACCGTAGTACAGCTTTTTCTTGATGGTCATTGAAGCTTCGCCTTTTGTTAGTAGAGCGGAGAAAACTAATTGCCTGGGTTGTCGAACCTGACTTCGATTACTTCCGTCCCTTCCGGTCCGGATTCAAAACGCCACTGGCGCACCGCATTCTCCGCAGCATCGATCAGCAGCGGATGTCCGCCCAGCGCCTTCACCGACTTCACTTGCCCGTTCGTGCCAATTACTACTTCGAGCTTTACCGCTCCAGTGACGTTCATCTTTTTCGCCAGTTCGGGATATTGCGGGGCTACTTTCGATTTGATCTTCCGAGCGCCTTCGTCAGCATGCGAGAGCGGCTGATAGATGAGAACGCAGGCCAGTACACCCAACCACCAGAATGACTTGAGGGAAAATTTGGACACGATCCTCTCCTTCAGAGATAACCTCGGCCAGAGAAGTGCACGGAGTCTGCCAGCCACAAGACGAAGTGACTGAAGTAATGGGAGCTGCCCTAAGTCACAGAAATCACTTGAGCTTCATCGCTGTCCTGAGGACTGGGCTAGCACAGAAAGGGAGAGCTACTGTCTCAACTTCGTCGATTTCACGGCTGCGTACGTATCATCGTGAGATTGGATAGGTAAAGTTACTGGTTACCTTTGGCGGCGCATCGATGGCGTTTCACCTTGACTCAAAATGAGATAGCAAGCTACCGTCACAGCTTTGAGCTGTTCTGATTTGAGACAAACTTGGCCCCGCGCTGCTCTGGCCATTCGCTAAGTTTGCTCCCTGGTGACGAACCCCTTGCCAAAGCTGGATAACCCGGTTGCTGGACGCCCGTTCTCGATCGCGAGCCTGGATTGGCTCCCTTCTGTCATCGATCGGCTGAGTGACACCAGAGACGTACACACCGTTGCGCACGCTTTGGTTGAGCAATGCCACCAAGCGTTCTTTCCAGCGCCTGCACTTTTTGTTACACAACTCGATGAGGGCTTCCGTGTCACAAATCTTGCTTCGCAAGATGAGAGCTACAGTCGAGCCCTGGTGGCGATGCTCAGTTTGGCCCAAGGCACGGTGGATCACATCTGCTCTGAAATCGAAGCCAGTGGCCAAGCCGCTCTTTATTCTCTATCGCCTTATCCCGATCGCGCGCTTTTGGAAGATTTCTCGTTCTTCTATGGAATGCCCATTCCGGGAACGGGTGGCCGCGCGGTGCTTGGACTGCTGCTGACCTCCGATCAGCGGCTAGGCAGTTCTGAAGAGTCTTACTTTCAGATTCTGGCCGGAATAGGGACCTTAGCTCTGCGAAAGGCGGAGGTCGAAACCGACTCCCGAACACGGGCCGAAGAACTGCAGGAGGTGCTGGCAATCTGCGCCGACGCGGGCACGATGCCCTCACGCGATTCCTTTTTGGAACTGCTCGCCAGCCGATCCGCGCGCTTCCTGGGCTATCGTGCGTGCTTCGTGGGTTTAGTCGAGGAAGGAATCTGCCGGATGCGTTGGACCTGGCGTGACCAGGCCAGCAGTCCGGCGAACGTGGAACTGGACTCCGCGATTATTCGCAACCTGCTGGCGAGCCGAGAATCGTTCTGGTGCGAGCAGCCACGCCGCGAAAGAGGTCTGGATGGCGCCATGCTCCTGGGCATGGATGTAGAACAACTGCTTGCCGTACCCCTCGTTGGGAGCAACAACGAATGCCTCGGTATTCTGGGAGTTCTTGATCGCATAGATGGCCAGCCCACTTCTCCTGAAGATGTACAGCGAGCGCAGGCGTTGGCCGCCTATGCTGCTTTGACGCTGAATTCTGTCCGGGTCCTGGAAAATTCTGAGAAGCACCGGCAGCGCGCGGAAACGCTGGTGTCCTTGTCTTTGGAGCTGGGGTCCTTTGTCGAAATGGATGATCTCGCGAAAAAGCTCATTCGTCGTGGCATGGAATTGCTTGAGGCGCGCTGCGGCTTTATGGCCCTCGTTCGCGGTTCTCGTTGCCAGATTGTGGTGGCCGAGGGCACAGAATCCGAGCATGGAGATCACAATCTCAACAATCGCTTGAATTATGCGCTGAGCGGAATCCTGCGGCAGTGTCTTACAAACGTGACTGCAGTTTCCGGCGAGAAGTTCGATGCGTATTTGGCAAGCGAGCTGGGTTGGCGTCAAGTCGTGCTTGCCCCATTGACTGGTAATGGCGGTGAGATGCTCGCTATCTTGGGATTGGTCGATTCGCGCCGCCATTCGTCGTTCGATATCGAGCTGGTGCAAGCCATCGCTGCGCATGCGGCCGCCGCGCTGCAGAATTCACAGCTGTTCGCTCGCATTACGCGCTCGAGCCGTGAATGGGCGGAGATCTTCGACTCCATTTCCGACTTCATGTTGCTGCATGATGAGCATCAACGGATTCTGCGTTTGAATCGTTCCCTTTCCAGCAAAGTGGATCGCGAGCCGCCACAGATTTTGGGTTTGCCCGTGCGCGACCTGTTCGACCTGGGCAACAACACGCCCGCGTGCCCTTTCTGTCTGGATTTGATCGGACAAGAATTCCGCGAGGAGTTTCGAGATCCCAAAACAGGAAGCATTTATCTGGTTTCGTCGTCACGATTGCGCGGGGGCATGGATGATGCTCACCAGGTTGTCCACGTGCTCAAAGATGTAACCGCCAGCCGACGCGCGGAACGCCTGTATCGCGAGCTTTTTGACAACATTCAGGAAGGCGCTTATTTTTCCACGCCGGATGGGCGTCTGATCGAAGTCAACGAGGCACTGGTTCGCATGCTGGGTTATGACAGCCGCGAAGAACTTCTCGGCGTCGAGGCGCGGGATTTATACGTCGATCCGCAGCATCGTGAGTTGCTGAAGCGGGCATTGCATCAGTTTGGCCGTCTGCGTAATCACGAGATTGCTCTCTTACGGCGCGATGGATCAATTATTTACGTGCTGGAAAACAGCTTTGCCATTCGCGATGATGCTGGGCAAGTGGTGGAGTATCGCGGCGTGCTGCTCGACATCACCGAGATCAAGCATGTGCAGTCGCAGTTGCTGCGCGAACACGATTTCAATACCCAGATCCTCAATCACACGCAGAGCCTTATCGCCGTAGTGGACACAGCCGGGTTGATCAGCTACGCCAACCGGCGATGTTGCCAGGTAGCCGCCGGAGTTGATGGTGAACTGGTCGGATCGCGGCTGGAAAATATCATTCCCAAGTCTCATCGGACAGCGCTGCGCGAAGCGCTGCATTCCGTACTCGAAGGCAAGGCAGTCAACCATCTTGAAATTCCTCTTGCGCGCGGCAACGAAGCTATCGGGAGCTTTTCAGTGAACCTGAGTCCCATGCGAAACGCCGTTGGCGAGGTTAACAGTCTTGTTGCGGTTATGACCGACATCACCGACATCGCAATGCTGCAAGCGAAGCTGATGCATACGGAAAAGATGGCGGCTGTCGGCCAGTTGGTATCCGGCGTGGCGCACGAAGTGAACAACCCACTTACCGCGATCATGGGATTTGCCGATCTGCTGCTGGAAAATCCCGAACTTACGAAGGAAGTAAAGGACGACCTGCAGGTAATCATTCAGGAGTCCCAGCGCACGCGCGAAATTGTGCAGAATCTTTTGAGCTTCGCGCGTCAGACGCCGCCAGAAAAACAGCGTGTACAACTCAATCAGGTCCTCCGCAAAACTGTCTTATTGCGGTCCTACGACTTAGGCAGTCATGGCATCGACGTTGTGGAAGAGTTCGATTCTGGTTTGCCAGAGGTTACCGGCGACGCACATCAACTACAGCAGGTGTTTCTGAATATTCTGAACAACGCCTGCGACGCCGTTGCCGACAGCAATCGTCGGGGCCGCATCGTGATCACGACGAAACAAGCATCATCTTCGGCGGAGGTAATTTTCCGCGATAACGGCACAGGCATTGCCAACGTCGAGCGCATCTTCGATCCTTTCTATACGACGAAGGAAGTGGGCAAGGGCACAGGTCTGGGCCTTAGCATCTGTTACGGAATCATCCGCGAGCATAACGGTGAAATCACTTGCTTCAACAATCCGGATTCGGAAGGCGCCACGTTCTGTATCCGGTTGCCATTTACGCAATGCGCGCGCAAACCGCTGGCGAAAGCAGCTGCAGCACGATAGAGAACTCGAGAAACCATGAAAGCTCCAAAACTCCCCCTGCTGGTGATAGAAGACGAGGCCGCCGTGATGTCATTCCTGCGCGCCGCGCTGGAACGAAACGGCTATCAAATTATCGGCGCTGCTTCCGGCGCTGAAGGGTTGAAGTTGTTGGAGCACGGAACCTATATGGGAGTGATTTCGGATATGCGAACACCGGGCGGTGTTACCGGCGCGGACGTTCACGCCTGGATTCGCCACCATCGTCCGGAACTGTCGCATCGAATCCTCTTCATTACCGGGGACACTGTTAATCAGGAGACGATGACAATTCTCCAAAATACGGGAGCGCCTTGCATCGAAAAGCCATTCCGCGTCGCGCAGTTGCTCAAGAGCGTGGAGACCCTGCTGGCAGGCCAAAGAAATGAGTAACGAAAACTTCCATCTGATGATCGTCGACGATCAGGAGACGATCCGCAAGCTCTGCATGACCGTGGGTGGATCGCTCGGCCTGCGCTGCACCCAAGCTGAAAGTGCCGAGGCCGCTTTGGCGCGGCTCGACAGCGAAGCTCCGGACATGATCCTCGCGGATCTCATGATGCCGAACATGTCCGGACTCGATTTTCTCAGCGAAGCCAAGCGCATGCTCCCACATGTCGAGGTCGCGATCATGACCGGGCACGGTTCCATCGAATCAGCGGTACAGGCTATGCGCCTTGGAGCGTACGACTACATCACCAAGCCGTTTCGTATCGAGGAACTTCGTTTGCTCTTGCAGCGCATGCAGGAAAAAGTCCAGCTCATTACCGAGAACATATTCCTGCGGGAACGCGTGAATACTGAGATGGACCTGAATGGCATCGTCGGCTCATCTGCGAAGATCCAGGATGTCCTGCGCATGGTAGCGCGGCTCAAAGACACACGCACTCCAGTGCTCATCTCCGGCGAGAGTGGAACGGGAAAAGAACTAGTCGCGCGCGCGATTCATTTTCGGGGCCAATATGGAAAACAGCCGTTCGTAGCCGTGGATTGTGGCTCGCTGGTTCCGACATTGATCGAAAGCGAGCTGTTTGGCTACGAGAAAGGCGCATTCACTGGAGCGTTGAAGAACAAGGAAGGACTATTTGAAAGTGCCAATGGAGGCACCATCTTCCTCGATGAAATCGGAGAACTGCCTCTAGAAATGCAAGCCAAGCTCCTCCGCGTTCTGCAGGAGAAGGAAGTTCGCCCTGTGGGAAGCAACAATCGCATCAATGTGGATGTTCGCGTGATTGCTGCCACGAATCGTGATCTCGAAGCCGCATACCGGGAAGGAACCTTTCGCAAGGACTTGTTCTTCCGCTTGAATGTCGTCACGCTGCATTTGCCGCCACTACGCGAGCGTCGAGCCGACATTCCCACTTTGGTCCATTGGTTCTTAAACAAGTTTGTCCCCGAACAAAGCATCCAGGTCACTCACCCCGCAATGCAAGACTTGATGGAATACGAATGGCCTGGGAATGTGCGAGAACTGGAAAACTGCGTGCAGCGCGCAGTGGCTCTTGGCAGCCAAAATATAATCGACGTGCACGACTTGCCCCCCGCGATTCGCCGCTTGTCTCAGGCGCCCACTGAACAGGGTGACGAGCCGTCCGCGATGACTCCGAACGACTTGGAAGAACTCGAACGTGCCACTATCCTTCGCGTCTTTGAGCAAACGAAGGGCGACAAAGCGCTGACCGGGAGAATGTTAGGAATCAGCCGAGCGACGCTTTATCGAAAGTTGAAGCGCTACAACATCCCCCCTGACGGCAAGAGCCTCGCGAACTTTTCCGGTCAGAATTGATCTCCGCTGGAGCGATCGACGCCTCGCTCCAGCGGTGAATTCTGTCTCACAAATAGAAGGATCTGCCGCAGCTGAGACGCCTGTTTCACAGTGAGACAGCAGCCTGTCTCTCAATTTGGGAAATCAAGAATACGCTCAATGAAATCAGCAGAATAGCGTCCTTTGTGTTTGGCCATCTCCTTGCACTTGAGTTTCCGTCGCAGTCTGCCTGCTCGGGGACCGCGACCACGTGAGAGGGAGTGGTATGAGACTTCTCCAGGAGATCGGACGATTTGCTGTATCCGAATCGAACGGAAGTGTCACGTCGAATTCAGAACATCCTGAGTTCGAGCGGTCGACTGCAGCGTTGGATCGTTTGCAGCAGTTCTTTCCAGGAGGCACGCGGGTAAAGATGACCGTGCGGATTGCGCGCTTGCCGTTGGACTCAGCGGAGCCGATCGATGCGTCAATGGAATATGCAACGGCTAAAGAGGTGATCCTTCGTTCCGCGCTGCCACTGGAATTTGGAGACAGCATCCGTCTCGAAAATCGTGACGGCTCACTCGCAGGAGAAGCTCGCGTGTTGGCTGTCCAAATTGGGACACGGGAAACGTGGGTAGCGGCGCGGTTCACTACTCACATCCCCAACTGGATTATTCAATCATGAGCACAGCCACCGTATCGCTAATCGAGATCGCGGCAGAATGGCGAACCGCACGCCGGCTGTATCCATTTTATTCGGCCCTGATTCGGGAATTCCAACTCGAAGTGCCTCACTGTAAAGAGCTGGAGCATCCAGTTGATCGAGCGGAGCGGGAAGTTCTCGATCGCATTCAGAACTGGTTTGATGAAGTTGATCGAAAGGTGCACGTCGCGCAGATGCGCCAACTATTACAGAACATGCGTTTCGGCGAGGAAGACCTTCTGCGCGCGTTGCTGCTGCGACACTTGCCTCAGAACCATCAGGATGAAAACCTGCGCGACAAGCTTGACTACCTGCTGGTGCAGTATTTCGCGGCCGTTGCCCCGCATCATCCGCACGATGGCGATGTCACCTCTGCTGAAGTGCGCGACGCGTTGGAGCCGGTGCTTGGGCACGTCCAGACCGCGCAGTTCGCCTGGAGCAAGGAACTGGAAAAAATCGCGGAAGGCGTGGACCGGTGCGGTAGTCTCGGAGAACTCCTCGCCAGTGGGCTTGTCGAGCTAGGCCGCAAAACTAAAACGACGCTAGGTGAAGAATACTTTCTCCCCGAAGCGCTGATTGAGATTACGCGGTTCAATTTTCGCCTGCGCCTGGGCTTCTTCCGTCTCATGCATTCGGATTTGCATGCGATTCGCCAGGCGATTCACGAACTCGAGACTCTGGGCATAAAGACCATCGACTGTCGCGAAGCCGGGCTGAGCGCTGAAGAGCCGATGGCGACCATCCGCTCTGTGTGTCATCAATGGAAAAAGCCATTCCGGGAAGCGTATCGAGCCGGCCAATCCTTCCGGCAGCTTGGACTCATTCGCAACACGCTGGCCAAAGCGGTCGCGGCGCACTGGGCACAAAAACAAGCGGAGCAGGATCGCGTTGTGACAAACGGTGCCAGCCCGCAGAGCGCGGCTCCGACGCCGGTGAACGTGAACTCTGCGGAGCCAGTATCAGCCTCCATGCCCGCGGAGAGCGTCGAGCAGGTGATCGATACCATTTCGGAACAGCTTTTTGCCAGCAAACAGAAGAGCAAAGTCTGCACGGTCCATTTTGGGAATGAGAAACAGATTCTGGCGTCCTGGGAAGTAAAGGCGTTTGTACGTGGCGGCGATCCGTTCTGTCTCTCGATCCAGCGCGGGGTAGCTGCGCGCTGCCTGCTGGCGCATGTCATGTCCCAGGCACCGCACCCGGACCGCGGAGTTTTGGCTCAGGCACTCGACACAGCCCATATGCAGGCGGCATCGATGCAAGAGCAAGTCGCCAAAGCGAAAGATGCCGGCGACATCGATTCTGCAGTTTCCCTTGCGGCCACCGCCAAGAGGTTGCTTGCCGTCATCGAGCACGCGGAGAAGTTGAAGTCATGACGAACGCGAACGGGAATTCCGCGCACCGGCAAAGCATCCTGATCGTCTCTGATCAGGCCGGTTTTGCTCGCGACGTGATCGCGCGCTGGCAGATGGAGCATCACGTCCCGGAGTTTACGGCCTTGGGCAGCGAACTCTGGCAGCGAGGAGTACAGACATCTTCCGACGTTGCGATTGCCGGCGATATATCCGCCGTTCGCGTGCCGCGGATTTTGAATTTACTCAATCGCGGTGCGGCTTCGACGTTGTATGTTGCTTCGGCGCATGAGTCAGTGCATGCGCTTCGTAGAGAATATCCGCGATTGATCGTCATTCCTCGACACGATGCCTGGCTCGATACAGTCGTATTGCTCGCGCAAGAGGTCCTGCGCCGCACCGAGTTGACGGCCCACATGGAGAGACTAGAGCGCTCAGCGAAGCTCAACGAGAAGTATGCCGTTCTTGGACGATACATGGTGGAGATGCGGCACAACTTCAACAACGCTCTCACCTCGGTGCTGGGCAATGCCGAACTGCTGTTGCTGGAGAGTTCGGCGTTCACGCCCACAATGTCAGAACAGTTGCAAATCCTGCACGCGATGAGTCTGCGCATGCACGAGATGATGCAGCGCTTCACCTCGCTCGAATTGGAATGGCAGTGCGCGGAACGATCGTCGCATTCGGAATCGAACGTCAGCCCATTGTCCTACGCGGCACGTATTTAGAGGCGCCACTTTGAAGAAGATACTCATCGTCGATGATTCGATGGCGGAACTGAAGTTGATGCAATCGGTCTTGCAGCAGGCGGGCTACTGGCCGGTCGCCATTCAGGATGCGCGACAGCTCGAGCACACGATAGCCGTAGAACGCCCGAGCCTGATTCTCCTGGATGTGGTGATGCCCGAACGCAATGGATTTCAAGCATGTCGCGAACTAAAAGGACACGCAGAGTTTGGCAAGATTCCCATCGTGATCGTCAGCTCCAAAAACACGGAGAGCGATAAGTTCTGGGCCAAGCAACAGGGAGCTGACGATTACGTGATCAAGCCGTTTACTCCCGCCGAATTGCTCGGAACAGTACAGAGGTTTATCTAACGTGACAAAAGACGCAATGCAGAACGAACAACTCGAGCCGATGCCGGCAGAGCCGATCGATGCGGCTCCGCAGGAAGATCTGTTGCCCGAGCAGCAGTACTGCGTCTTTCGCGTCGGACGAGAGCGGTTCTGCTTTTCCGTGCTGGAGGTGGAAGAGGTTGTCGAGTGGCCGAAGGTGACGCGCATCCCGCTAGCGCCGGGATTCTTGATGGGAATTTTCAACCTGCGCGGATCCATCGTGCCTGTGGTGGACATTGCTCTCACGGAACCGAGGCGTCCCGACCTGCCGCCGCGCCACGTCGTTGTGGCCTACATGGCCGGCACGGACGGACATGGGCATCTTCGTTTGGGCATCGCTGCGGATGAGGTCTTTGGGACATTTAGCAGCTCGGAACCGTTGCTGTTGGCGGATGCGCCGCAAGAGGTTCCGCATTGTTGCGGCATGTTGCGGCATGAAGATCGGCTGGCGCTCGCGCTTGATTTGAAGCGCCTTGTGGAAGCCTTTCCCGTACCGGTGATTTAGAACTTTGGGAATTGAGAAATTACGAAATTAGAAATTGAAATGAGTTTCGGTTTGTGGAGGTTGTTATGAAGGGACGGCTGAATCAAGCCATCTGGACTCTCGGCGTGATGAATGCGGTCGCGCTGCTCGCAGTCCTGTATTTCGCATACTCGGCAGGCGCGCACGCCAATGGGTTGGGACTGGGAGACGTGATGTCCGCTCCGGGCAAAGCTCCGATGCTCTTTTTCATCGCCGCTTTCCTCGTCCTGGCCATGACCGTGGCTCTCCTCGTATCGCTTTCCAACAAAGTGGCGAAACCGGTGAGTGAGCTAGTCGAGTATTCGCAAAAGTTCGCTGCCGGCGATTACGCCACGCGCCCGCAAATTGACTCCGAAGATGACTTTGCGGTAATCGCGGAGAACTTCGCGCGCAGCTCCGAGCGCGTCTCTCGCGCCGTCCACAATCAGGAGGCGCAGGAGAACCTGCAGAAAAGCGTGACCGAGTTTTTGACGGTGGTCAGCCAGATCGCTCGCGGCGATCTCACTCTGCGTGGACGAGTCACCAACGATGCGCTCGGGAACGTCGTCGACTCCGTCAATTACATGCTCGACAACTTTGCCAAGGTGCTCGAACGAGTGCGTAAAGCCGCGGTTGACGTTTCGTCGAGCGCTAACGAAATTCTTTTGTCTTCGGAAGATATGGCAAGCGGCGCCGTCCAGCAGGATCAGGAGATCACCAACACCTCTTCCGCCGTGGAAGAGCTCACAGTTTCAATGAAGCAGGTATCGAACAATGCGGAAGCCTCAGCTGAAGCCGCGCGCCGCGCGCTCGATGCAGCCGAGCAGGGCAACCGCGCAGTGCGCGACACGCTGGATGGAATGCAGCGCATTCGTTCCTCCGTGCAGGCAACAGCGAAGAAGATCAAGTCACTTGGTGACCGATCACTCGAGATTTCCGAAATCATCAACGTGATTAATGACATCACGGAGCAAACGAACCTCCTGGCATTAAACGCCGCGATTGAAGCAGCGCGAGCTGGCGAAGCCGGACGCGGGTTTGCAGTTGTCGCCGACGAAGTCCGCAAGCTCGCTGAGCACTCGCGCACGGCGACCAAAGACATCGCCGCTTTGATCAAAGCGATCCAGGCGGAGACGAACGAAGCCGTCGTCGTGATGGAAGAAGGGACCAAAGAGGTAGAAGTTGGCGCACGACTCGCCGATCAGGCCGGCAAAGCGCTGGACGCAATTTCCAGTGTGGTACGCCAATCCGCCGAGTTGGTCCAGGAAATCTCGCTCGCTTCGAAACAGCAGGTGCGCGGCACGGAAGGCGTGGCCAACGCGATGCAGATCATCTCCAACATTACGCGCCAGACTTCGCAGGGCGCGCGGCAGACAGCGCGCACGGTTGAGAACATGGTGAAGCTGTCGGAACAGTTGAACGAAGCGCTCTCTCAGTTCCGCGTCAGTTCCGCTGGTCCTGTGGAAGTGAAGGAGATGGCAGCGACGGCGTCTTTGACGCGCCGATAGGTTTTCGGAGTTTGAGGACGCAGACGGTCCGGAGAGCAAAGAATCCATGGAACACCAGAATCTCTCGTTGATCACCGAGCATGAGCTTTCGGAGATTCGGCATTTCATTGAGCAGCGCTCCGGCATTCTGTTTGACGAATCGCGCAGGCGCTTTCTCGCAAGCCGCATTGGCGAATACCTGGCGGAAAAGCGGGTGCCGCGCGGAGCGGAGCTTTTGCGCATGATCCGCAGTTCCAATTTGGAATATGACAACCTGCTGGAGCGCGTGCTCACACAGGAAACATCGTTCTTCCGATATCCGGCGGTTTTCCGCGCTTTACAAGAGCGCGTGCTGCCGGATTTACAGGTGAAGAAGCGATGGCAGGATCCGCGGACTCTCCGCATTTGGAGCGCCGGCTGTTCCACCGGTGAGGAACCGTATTCGATCGCGATGGCCACCCTGGACGCGCTGGAGCTGGCGCCGTCCTGGAGTATTGAGATTCTGGCTACTGACATCAGCCGCAGCGCGCTGCGAACGGCGGAACTGGGCACATATTCGGCCCGTGAATTGAAGGCGCTGAGTTCGCAGCAGATCGACGCTTACTTCGCCAAGACGGAAAATGCGGAATATCAGGTAAAGCCGAAGCTCAAAGACATGATCACCTTCGCGCCGATGAACCTTGCGCAGATGGTTTATATGGGACGCTTCGATTGCATCTTCTGCATGAACGTGCTGATTTATTTTTCCGATGATCTGCGCGCCGAACTGATTCGCCGATTTCATGATTTTCTCGAGCCGCAGGGGTATTTATTCCTCGGTCATGCGGAGTCAGTTGCTAAGGCAAAGGTCGATTTGGAGCCGATCGTCATTGGCGACTCGCTGATGTATCGCAAGCTGGCCCCTGCGAGTCGCGTAGCGCTTCAGGAGAGTGTGTGAGTACGCCCGGACAAGAATTCGTCGAGATCTTCCTCCAGGAAGCCTCCGAACACCTGCAGTTCTTGCGGGAATATTCCGGCATTCTCCAGGACTCCTATCCGGTTCCCGATGACGTGCAGCGGCTGTACATCTCCGCGCACACTCTGGAGGGTAGCTCCGGATCATACGGCTTTCCACTCTTTCGCGAGGTGTCCAGCAAGCTCGCGCATATCTTTCAATATGCGATGAATGCAGCCATTGCTCCGGACGCGACCGCGCCGATCGTGGAGTTCATCTCCGAAGCCATCGCCGTGCTCGAATCCGACCTGTTGGTGATCAGCGCGAACAGCGTCGAGAATGAAGAAGAGATTGCGGCATTCAAGCAGCGATACTCGTTCGCTTTTGAGCAGCCGCAGCTTCCGCTTCCGGTAGAGGAGTACGTTGCGCCTGTACACTTGAAACCCACTCCGGAACTCCCGCTCGCCGAAGAAGCCAAGGCGCAGCAAGAGCCGGTTGAAACACCGGTCGTTTCGGTTGCCGTTCCTAAGGAAAAACCTGCTCTCGAACCGGCGATTCCTGATTTGGAGCCGGATGGCGACATTCCCGCTGAGATTCTGGAATTTTTTGTGCCGGAGGCTGAAGAGCATCTGCAAGTCGTCCAGGACTGCCTTTTAGCGTTGGAACAATCGCCCGATCCTGAAAACATTCATCGTCTCTTCCGGGCGATGCACACGGTAAAAGGCTCGGCTGCACAGGTTGGTTGGCACCGCATCTCCCGAGTGGCACACTCCGCTGAGGATTTAGTGGGACGCCTCCGGGATGGTGAGCTGAAGCCGAATCAACAGGTCATCGATTTGTGTCTCGAATCCGTCGATGTCCTCAAAAAGCTTCTCTACAATCAGTGGCCAGATGAACCAACATTGCAGAAGACAGCGAAGTCGCTGATTTCGCGCCTTTCGGCGATGAGTTCACTGCGGACGGAAGAACATACCGGCGAGGTAACTACGCCTCCCGAGAAAGAAGCTGCTGCGGCTGAGTCGGACGTCCGAGAGCATCAGCCGACGACGGTCACGGCGCAGCCTCCCGCTTCGTCGCCTATTTCGGTTCCCATTCCGGAACCAAGCCATCCAGCGCCGGTCACAGTCGCCGATGTGGCTGAAACCGAACCTGAGCCCGAGTTTATCGCTGGACTCCGTAGCAAGGAGCCAGTGGCAGTACCGCAATCGAAGTCTGTGCGCATCGCCCTCGATCGTCTGGACAGCATGATGAATGCAGTTGGCGAACTCGTGATCAACCGCACGCGGATGTTGGGCCGTTTGGCGGAGCTGGAACGCCTGGCCGAAGTCTTGAATTTTTCCAAGGGACGCATGGCCGGGAAAATCGAGGAGTTTCAGGATAAATACGAGTTCAGCCGCATCACCGGAACGTTCAGCCATTCATTCGGTAGCGCCGCAGGCCAGGCAATCGGAGCCGAGCTCGGTATCGCGGATCCTGAGTTCAGTGAACTCGAAATGGACCGCTACGACGACTACAACATCCTTTCTCGTTCGCTCACCGAAATCTCGGCTGATGTCACGGAAGTGCTCACGCAGCTCGACGGTTTTGTCCGGCGGGTCGATTCCGACATCGATGAATTTACCAAGCTCGCGCATCGGCTTCAGGATGAAATCACGCAAGCGCGCATGGTGCCGATTGGCAACTTGTACACGCGCATCTCGCGAACGGTGCGTGATGCTGCAAAAGCATCCGGCAAACAAGTCGAACTGTCTTTGACTGGCGCCGAAACGGAACTAGACAACAGCATCATCCAGCAGATCTCCGATCCGCTGATTCACCTCGTGCGCAACGCCGTTGCTCATGGACTCGAGAGCAACGAAGAGCGTTACAACGCAGGCAAAACCGACCACGGCAATGTGGCCGTTCGCGCCTACCATCGCGGCAATCACATTTACGTCGAAGTCGAGGATGACGGTAAAGGCATCGACTATGAGCGCGTACGTAAGACTGCTATTGAAAATGGACTGTACTCTGTCGAAGATGCGGCGCGTTTAGGCGAACGCGATCTGCTAGAGCTTTTGTTCCATCCTGGTTTCTCAACCGCGACGCGTAAGACCGAACTTGCAGGACGCGGCGTTGGGCTCGACGTAGTCCGCGCAAATCTCACGGCTCTCAATGGCGAGATCGATGTGGATACGCAACACGGCCTAGGCACACGCTTCACCCTAAAAGTCCCGTTGACGCTGATCATCTCGCAAGCGTTGTTCATTCGCAGTGCGGGCGTCAGCTTTGCCATTCCGCTGGCATTCATCGAAGAGATTCGCAGGATTCCCGCAAGCACGATCGAAGAAGTTGGAGGCAAACTGCTCACGCGCATTCGCGACGTCGTTACCGAGATTCTTCGTCTGGACGTGCAGATTGGACTTCCCGACGTTCAACCGACAAGTGGTTTTCACCATCTCGTGCTGGTCAACGTTGCCGGACGACAAGTTGGGATTCTCGTTGAAGAGGTCATCCGCAAAGACGAAATCGTGATCAAGAACCTCGGCGAATATCTGCGCAACGTGAAACTCTTTCCTGGCGCGACCATCGCACCGGATGGCAGCCTGATTCTCCTGATCGATGTGAACCGGCTGGTTGCGGGCGAATCCACGGAACATCGGCCGCTGATGAGCTTCAACAGCGCCGCTGCGCGAATCTTTGCTCCAGGATCGGCGGCCATTGCCGCCGGCGAGATTCCTCACGCAGCGATCGAAGCCGTGCAGCAGGAGAAGGTCGTCATTCTGGCGGACGATTCGATCAGCGTACGCAAATTCGTTGGGCGAATGCTGGAGAAGGCGGGATACCGCGTGCGCCTCGCGGCCGACGGACTCGAAGCGCTGGAGCTGGCATTGCAAGGTCATTGCGATCTGGTCATTACTGATTTGGAAATGCCGCGAACGAATGGCTACGAACTGATCATGCACTTGCGGCAGAGTCCTGAGACCAAAAACATTCCGGTAATTGTGGTTACGTCTCGCGCCGGCGCAAAGCATCGCGAACGCGCGATCAAAGAAGGAGCCGCCGGCTTCCTGACCAAGCCGGTACAAGACGAGCAGTTGATTGCGACCGTGGGTGAACTGATTGGAGCGCCAGGACCAGTGTCACAGCTGGTCCAATAAGAATGGTCTGGCTAAATTAGAAATGGTTTTGGCTGAATGTTGAGAGCTGATTGCTGAAAGCTGATTTTTCATGTCTGTTTCGGGAAAAATTCGAGTGCTGATCGCCGATGACTCGGCCTTCATGCGCAAGGTGCTGCACAGCATCCTTTCGGCCGATCCCGGCTTCGAGGTCGCGGGCGAAGCGCGCGATGGACGCGAAGCCGTATCCCAGTCGGAAGCCCTGAAACCGGACGTGATCACGATGGACATTAACATGCCGCACATGGACGGCCTGCAGGCGACTGAGCAAATTATGTCCACCAATCCGCGTCCCATTCTGGTGGTCAGCTCGGAATCGCGTGAAGGCGCGGAGATTACTCTGAAAGCGCTCGAACTGGGAGCGATCGATTTTGTTGCCAAACCATCCAGCGGCGTGGACCTGGACATGAGCAGCGTGCGCGACGAGTTGGTTCGCAAATTGCGCGTCGCAGCAAAAGTCCGGGTCGTCCGGACCGCCTCGCGCACGAAAGTCGCGCATGAAGTCGCGAGTTCGGCTCCGCGAACCGAGCCAGGTTTAAATCCTGGTCCCAAAACGGAACCGCGCAGCTCGATCACTTTGCCGCAGGTACGGTCGAATTCCAAGTTTCCGCTGATCATCATTGCCGCCTCCACCGGCGGACCGGCGACACTGATGAAATTTGTACCGTCATTTCCTAAGGATTTTCCCGGCGCTGTGATCATCGTGCAGCACATGCCAGGCAGCTTCACCTCGCAGTTCAGCCAGCAGTTAGGCGAGGCTTGCGCGGTTCGAGTCAAAGATGCCGAAGCGGGCGAGATTCTCGCGCCTGCCACGGTCTATATCTGCCCGGGTTCGCACCATCTACGCGTCTCACAGACTGGGCGCGTCACGCTGGACGATGGTCCGCGTATTCTTGGCTACCGTCCTTGCGCCGACGTTACGCTCGAGACCGCCGCGGCTTACGCTGGTCCGTTGTGTACTGGCGTAGTCCTTACCGGAATGGGAAGCGATGGCGCTCGCGGTGCTCAGGCAGTTAAGGACGCGGGTGGCTGTGTGATCGCTCAGGACGAATCCACTTCAGTGATCTTCGGCATGAATGCCGAAGCGATTCGCGCCGGAGCAGTCGATCTGGTGCTTCCCATCGATCAAATCTTTGCAGCAATTGAGAAGCGCATTCTTTACGTTCACGGCGTGTCGCGAGTAGGGGCATTATGAAAATCTCCTCTACTCGCCGGCGCAGGGTCAACTTGCAAAAGAGCGAGACGGCAATTCTTTTCTCGTTGAGTGGCTATCGCTTCGCGATTGCTGCCGGCGCTGTAGATGAAATTCGTCCGCTCGCCGGACTGAAGGAGTTCCAACCCACGGTAGCCGACCCGCGCTTTGCCAAAGTGAAACACATCCTAGAACGCCAGGGCCGCCGTTATTTCGTGATCGACACCTGCGCGCTGTTCCACGTCCCACCGAGCGATTCGTCGCGACTGCTTTTGTTGCGCAATGTCCCGGCAGCAGTGATGGTGGACGGCATCGAGCAGATGCATGAGATCGAAACGATCCACGCGCTCCCGCTAGCGTTCGCAGGTGAAGAGCGGAGGTGGTACCGCGGAATTGCGCTCATTCGCGGCAGAGTGGTTCCAGTCGTTAGTGTCGAGGCCTTCCTCACACGCGCTGAGGCCGCGCTGCTCTCAGCTATGACGCCGGCCTCGGGCAAAGAAGCCTTCGCAGAGGTGACGGCATGAGCGCATCTCTTTCCCAGAATGGCGCTGCGCAGGCTTTCGTCCTGTTCCCATTGGGGGACAAACGATTCGCGCTGCCGGCCACGACCGTACGAGAACTGGCTAAGCAGGACGAGCTGCAAACGTTTCCTCACACGACGCCGCTACTGACCGGCGTAGTGCTGCGACGGGAGCAGGTCGTACCGGTCTGCGACCTCGCCCCGGTGTTGGTCGGCGCCGAAACTCCTGAGCGAAAGTTTTTCCTCATCGTGTCATCCGAAGAGTCAAACAGTGCGATGGCTATTCCCGTTACTGGGGAATGTGAACTGACCGAGGCAGAGCAGTTGCCCATTACGGGAACACTGCCGCCTTACGTTTGCGGTTTGCTTTCGCTGAAAGATGAAATCGTAGAAGTCCTCGATCTTCCTTCCGCAATCGTGAGCGAGGTGCGCGCATGACCGCCCCAGCTCCGACCACCGCGAAAGTTCTGCTCATCGACAGCAATGTTTTCTTCGCCAAGCGACTCTCCGATGCCTTGCGTCAGGAAGGACTGGAGGTTTTCCACAGCACGCAGTCGTCGTACGCGCTCACGATGCTGGAGTGGAATACACCGGCCGCGATTCTGTGTGCGACAAATCTGCGCGAAATGAACGCCTTCGAACTGCCGCGCATTGTCCATGGCGATCACAAGACTTCTCACATTCCAATCATTGCTCTGGGCGACGGCGGTGACCAGGTCTTGATGGCCGCGTTCCGCGCCGGCTGCGACGACTACGTGGACCGCAAGCTTGGTCCCGAGCATATTGCCGCTCATGTGCGCACGTTCCTAAAGAGCAACGAAGAGGGATTCCAGCCGACGCAGATGCTGGGCAAAGCCGAAACCGTGCTGAGCGGCAATCTGTCACACCTCGATTTGCCCGGCGTCATCCAGATGCTGTCCCATTCTCGCCAGTCCGGTGCCCTGCACATCAACTGCGGTGAACTTGACGGCATCATGTTCTTTGACAATGGTGAAATTTCCCACGCAGAAAGCGGAGACCTGATTGGCGATGAGGCAGTTATCGACATTGTGAAGCGCACGAATGGCGTCGAGAACGGAGTTTACAAGTTTGTACCCGGCGCCAGCGCCGGAACACGCACGGTATTACGCTCCCCCACGGAACTCATGCTGGATGCATTGCGCGAACTCGATGAGAGCGCCAGCGTTCTGGAGGACGAAGTCTGACATGGCAAGCACGCCAACAGTAATCTTCATCGATGACAGCGCAACCATGCGCGAGGTGATCAAGATCGCCTTCCGCCGCGAGAACATCGAAGTCGTCGCTTATCCCGATGCGGCTACTGCGCTGCCGCAAATCGAGCAGAGCAAACCCGACGTCGTAATCACGGATGTAATCATGCCGGACAAAGACGGCTACGAAGTTTGCCAATACATCAAACAACACGCCAAGCTAACAGGCACACCGGTGATCCTGATGTCCGGTGTGGTGAATCGTGCGGTGGCCGAAAAGGCGTTCTCGGTGAAAGCGGATGAGCTGATCCGCAAACCCTTTCAACCCCAGGATCTGATCACGCGCGTGAAGCATCTTCTCAAACACGAAGCGCCGGTCGCCGCGGCTGTGCCCGCAGCTAACGCGGCCGCCGCGCTGAGCAGCATCTTCGCCTCTGCACCGAGAAACGGATCTGCCGCTCGACCGAAGGCTACTGCGAACCCGACCGTTGTAACGCCTGCCCCAGAGCTTGTACCCGTTATGGAAGCCGCTCCCATCGCAGTCGCACCACCAGCGCCGGCGCCGCCTGCGGTCAGCAACGGTGCCAAAAGCGTCGCCGCATCCACTTCGGACTTAACAAGACTGAAAGTTGAAGTGGCGCGCCTGGAGGGCCTCGTCAAAAAACTGCAGTCCGAACTCGCCGCCGAGCGCGAATACGTTCGCTCGCTCGAAGAGCATTTCAAGACTGTGCAACAGGCATAGCTCTCAGCCGACAACCCTCCAGAAACTCGCGACGGATTCTGATCATCACATTCAGAGCAGCTCCCCAACCGTGCCCCTTCGGGGCTTCGCAGCTTCGAGGCTTCGCTCCCAACAATGAACCATCTCTGCTACTCGTTCTGCGGCTGTGCGCGGTTTATCTTCAGGCCATTAGCCACTTCGTCTAAATGCAAGGAGCGCACATTTCGGGATGCCACACCTTCGGGCCGCGGATGTTACTTTTCTGCAACTTCATCACACCGTCTTTTGCGTGCAATGTGAACTGATCAGCTATAACAACGGTTCTAAATGTCTTGCTTGCGGCAGCACCGCGCTACTGGCGTTATCGCAAGTCCTCGGCGGTTCTCTGCAAAAGCAGGAAGGCGCACGTTTGGTTCAGGATGAGCGCATCGAGCACGCGATCCACAATATCCTGGAACCGAAATCCTATGGCCCAACCTCAGTCTCCCAAAAACACGAAAGCGTGGAGAACGCCTTGGCATCGCGCAACGTATCCGGAGTGGTTGCGCAGATCCTGCCACAGTCGTTGCCGCAGTTCCAACCGGCCATGCGATGGGTGGTGGAGCGCGCCTCGACGCTTACATTAGCCGACGGCGCTGCACTGGCGCTCGCGCGCGAAGGCAAACTGATCTGTCATGCCCACGCGGGACCGGTCGCTCCCGATTTGGGGATGGAAATCGAACCTAATCGCGGCATTTCCGGCTTATGCGCGCGAACCGGCATTGCCTGGCGATGCGACACGGCGCAATCCGACGCGCGAGTGGACCGGTTGCGCTGCCGCGAGCTCGGAGCGCAGTCGGTGATCGCCGCTCCCGTCGCCCATCTGAACACGGTCATCGGCGTGCTCGAAGTCTTCTCGCGCCAGCAGCGCGCGTTTTCCGATCACGACGTCGCGACTATGCAGTTGCTAGCTGGTCTCATGCTGGTAGCAGTGACGCGCGGAAAGACAGCGGCCTTGCCAAGCATCGGCGGCGTCGCGTAACAGAAAGTTTGGACCTGGTGCGATGGGCAAGATACAGTCCGTCGCCGTGGGGTGCATCTCACGAGTCAAGGTATTTTCAGAATTTGAGCACGATTCCCGCGCCCACAAAGACGTTGTGCTGCGTATTTGAGAATCCCGTTACCCCTGTGTAGAAGTCGCGAACCTCGCCGCGCAAACCAATGAGCGGGATTGGCGTGCTCACATCCACTCCTCCTCCAAAATCGAATGCGCCAGTTGTACGGCTTGCGTTCAGATTGGAACTGGACACGCTGGTCGAAAAGTGAGCGAATCCGCCGCCTACCGAAACAAATGGAGAGATCAATGGCAATGAAAGCCTGAGACGCAGTCCGGGAGTGAAGTACACCGAAGAAAAGCCCTCGCCCGATGCTGTACGTTTCGGGATCCCGACCACCGGCAATTCGAAATGCAACGACGCGAGATGCGCGTTGAAAAGGCGATGCGCCAAGTCGCCTTCCAAGGCAAATCCGGACTTAGCCGCAGTTACAGGGCAAAGGACTGGCTCTCCAACCGGACCGCCCGGAGCTGGCGGATTAGGACAAGCCACGGCCGGGCCCAATGAATTCGGACTAAAAACTCCGCCCGCAGAAACCGCGAAATCGGTCGATTGTGAAAATCCGAAAATGGGAATGAGCGACAAGCAGGAGAGAAACAGCAACTTTTTCAGCAATGAATCCTCCAAACATAGTTTGTGACTCTTTCAGTTTGACTGCGCAAAGGCTTAAGCGGCTATAGGCTGTTCGTTTCACCGATCCTGCTCGCCCCGGGGAAGACGCAGCTCAACCCGCATATCTAAACGCAAATAATTCGCAGACTCAATCGGCAGGGCTCGCTTCGCGCTTATAGGGTTTGTTGAGGTAGCGGCGGGCTTCATCAAGTGCGCCTTGCGTGTTGTCGTTGGTTTGCAGCGCTTGGCGATATTCGCCGATCGCGCGATCGCGCTGGTCAGTGATGTCGAAAATCTTGCCCAGCATGATGTCGCTCCAGACTTCCGTCCACTTGGGTTCGCCGTCGCCGCTGAGCGCTTCGCGATAGGCGTTCGCTGCCGATTGATAGTTCTTCTGCAGGAAGAAAATCTCGGCGATGCGATAGTGAGCGAGGGAGCTGTTGTGGTTCGCGTCAAGTGCTTTCTGATATTCCTTCAGCGCTTCAGTGAGATCGCCTTGCGCGGCAAGCTGCTGGCCGCGAAGAATCGCGACTCGCACTTGCAGCTCCGGTGAATTCTTCAGGACCCAGTTGTTGGGATCGAGTACGATGCGGCGCGGCTTCCCGAACGTATCGAGAGAATACGTAGACTGCGTGCCGACGACTTCGATTCGCTTCATCTCACTCTTTCCATCGGTATCGACGCGCACTTCAATCGGCATTTTGAAGAGATCGAGATCTTGATCGACCTGGCCAACAATACGGAAACCCTTGTTGTTGCCTAAACGGTAAACCGTATATTTGTTCTTAAAGTCCGGTGCGCCGGTGCCGTCGATCCATTGGGTGAAGAAGGCGCCGAGCTTCTGTCCGGCATCTTGCTCGGCGAGCTGCTGGAATTGATCGGCGCTGATCGACTTGCCTGCGTACTGCTGCGCCATCGCTTTCATTGTCTGGTTGAACGCAGCATCGCCGATTTCCCAGCGCAGCATGTGAAAGATCATGCCGCCTTTATCGGTGACGAGCGATTGAAACTCCGGCGAAAATGGATCGAGCTTGCCGACTCCCGAAAGGGGAATGTTGTTATAGGCAAGCGCGCCGACCGCCATGTCCTTCGTCGCTTCTTCGAAGCCGGCTTCACCCGCAGCGTCCTGCACGTAACGAATCTCGCTGTCGCGAGCGGCGCCTTCGGTAATCCAGAAATCATCGAGCGTGGCCGGACTGACGGAGACCCCCCACCACTGATGAGCAAGGTTATTGGCCAGCAAGCGATAGTTAACTTTCTGGGTAATGGCTTTGGAGGCAATCGCGATGAGCTGTGGAGCCCAGGCGGACGGCACGGTATCGTCGGGTAATTCGACAATGCTCAGATTTACCGAAGGCAGCGGGCCGTAGATCGTGCTGTAAAACGCTAGCTCCTTTTCGGCTGTCTCTTCGTACACCTGCTCCAGGCCTTTGTGGACCGGCTTAAAGTACATGGTCATGTTGCCGATTTTGGTCGGCACAAAGGTTCCGGCAATGATCGTTCCGGGAAAGCTCGGTGTGTCCCAAACGAAACTGAAGGTTTTGTTGCCCGCAGAAGCAGGATGCGCGCCGCCTGGCTTGGCCCCGCTGCCGATGGCTTCAAAGAAAGCCGGAACAGTCAAATTGATCTGCGCTGTAAAGCGATTGGTTCCATAGCCAACCATCGGAAACCAGCGCGACGGATAGAGCAGATAGGAAGTGTCCGGCCCAACATAGGCAAGTTTCAACCCCTGCACAGGACTATCGTCGCCACTCGCCAGCACACCTTCATAATCGAAGCTCAAAGTTTGTGTCTGCCCTTTGGACAAGCCTTGGGGCATCGTGACGCGAACGGTGTAGTCCTGGGTGACGCGCTCGACCGGCAGCACCTTGCCCGCTTCGTCGGTTACGCGTGTCACGCGCATCGCGTTGTTCAGTTCGAAGATCGCGGTGCTGATGTCTTCGAGCGCAGTGAATTTCACTTTCGCGTTGGCGGTCAGGTGATGGGTCTTAGGCGCCAACTCGGCGTCGATTACGTAGTCGCTGATCTGGATGCGCGGCTTTTCCGCCGCCATAGCGGGCAGAACAACAGCGAAGAGGCAGGCTGCGCAAAGAAGCAGCCGCAGAAACGAATCAGGGACGCGCGAAGTGCGCGTCCGGACAATCAAACTCATTGCAACTCCAGAGTAGCCGCTCTTGATTGGATGCAATAGCGTACGCTTACGCCTCATTGGCCGAATCCGCGCAAGGAGCGACTCTCTCTTATATTTTAATGTCGGCCAGCGCCCTCCGGACGCAAATCCGCCCTTCTGGGCAGCAGCCAGCCTGCTCTTATAAACGATTGAGGCGCAGGAATAGTTTACGCGGGCAAGCATTTGATAATGGCCTCCGCCGCCCGACTGATGGCAGTCCCCTGACTCTGCTCGGGTCGAAGCATCTGTCGCACGCGACGCAGATTTGTGATCATCTCTTCCCGCGGCGCCCCGTCCGGGAGCAGTTTGTCGAGTTCGGCCAGGACGTTGGCTGGCGTGAAGTCCTCTTGAATCAGCTCCGGGACAATTCGCCTTCCGGCGATCAGATTGACCATGCCGTAATGAGGAACTTTGACCAGCCGGCGTCCGATCGCGTACGTCAGCCGACTCACGCGATAGACGACCAGGAAGGGTGTCTCGATGAGAGCAGCCTCGACGGTAGCCGTTCCGCTGGCAACGACTCCCGCTCGCGCGTGAAAAAGAGCTTCGCGCGCGCTGTCCACCAGATGCACCCGGGAGCCGGCGATCTGCTCCGCCATCCAGGACGACGCTAGCGTACTCGCCACCGGCAGCATGTACTGGTAGCTGCTCCCCATCTGCCGCGCGGTTTCGAGCATAGCCGGCAGATTGAGTAGAACCTCTTTCCTTCGACTGCCCGGCAGAAGTGCGATCCAGAAGCGCGAAGTATCGAGGTTGTACTTTCGCGCAAAGTCTTCGCGCGAGATTTGGGGCAGTTCCAGATCAGCTAACGGATGGCCAACGAACTGGGCTTGCACTCCGCGCTGCCGGTAATAGTCTTCCTCAAACGGAAAGATCACCAACATGCGGTCCACAAACTTCCGCACTCGCCAGATGCGCCGCTGCTTCCACGCCCATAGTTGAGGCGAGACGAAATACACGACCGGCACCTGCATTTCGTGCAGCTTCTGCGCCAGTCGCAGGTTGAAATCAGGAAAGTCGATCAGGACTGCGACCGACGGACGCCGCTGCCGGGCAATGCCGACCACCCGGAAGAACTCGCGGTAAATCTGCGCGACATGCTTAGCGACTTCCGTGATGCCAACGGCCGCGATGGAAGCCGAGTCCACAACGATCTCGCAACCCGCCTCCTTCATCCGAGCGCCACCGACGCCGAAAAATTGCATATCTCCGCCCAGCCTCTGCCGCAGCGCCGCGATCAGCATTGCCCCATAGTTCTCGCCGGAGGCTTCTCCGGCTGAAATCAGTACGTCCATCGAATTCGTGTTGGGGTTTGTCGTGGTGATGGCCTTTACCTTAGCAGAACGGAAATGGCTGGTTCGGCGCGAAACAAGCGTAACTAATCGCGCCCGAGCGAGTCTGTTGTAAGGACATCTCAGCCGATTTTGGAACAAAGTGGACTCAATGGGCTCAGCGATCAACGGTTCGAAAGAATTTACATCCCGGTGACAGAATTGTGACAATTCGTCCCGCGAAACTCCTTAGTCTCTGTTTTCGACCAATTCGCCCCACCTTTCGAGCAGGATGTTGGCGGACGGCTTGGGGCGTTTCGCGGAGGAGCACGGGATGTCGCTGAACCCGGCTGTTGCTGTGAATCCGAGCGGTCCCTGGAATTTTGAGACCGCCGTCTGGCCGCACGTGAACTCGCTGGTGCAGTCGAGCCTCAGATTCACGCAGGATTGCGCGCTCTCGCGTGAGGTTGTGCGCAAGACGATCCTGCGGACACGGCGGGAATTCGCGCAATTGCGCCGCGGTACGGATTGCCGCCTCTGGCTGTTCAAGATCATGCTCCAGAACTGGTTCGAAATACGATCGCATGTGGCTCCGATCATGGCATCGACCGCCGTAAGCAATACGTCGGGTTCGCCTCGGGCGAACGGCATACCTGCGCTAGTCCGCGGTATGCCCGATGTCGAACGCATTGTGCTGCTGCTCTTTGCCGCCGACGGCTTTTGTTGCCAGCAAATTGCGGAGATAACCGGCTGGTCTCTGGACACCGTGGTCTCCCGGTTGGTACGTGCTCGTCATTCATTGAAACTGCAGATCGGAGTTGGGACGAATTTTCTGACCCAAGCTGGCTACGGATTATCTTGAGTCCCCCGAACAAGCATGAATAGAAACGCGGCCGGCGCGTGCAAAGTGGCGTCTTGCTCCACGTGAAGAGAAGCTGCATCTCTACAAGATCAAATTTGTAAGCTGGCGCATTATTGGGCTTGGAATCTGCAGCTAGAAGGATTATCTTGTGAGGCCTGTTGAAAACGCCGGCGACCGGGAGCGCAATCATAGGCATCCAACAACTCACAAATTGCGGCGACGAAGCGCACTCAGGTCCCAGCGGTCGGTCCCTCAAGGCATAGGAAGCAAGATGATGTAGAGGACGCTTCGATTTTCGCGGAGGCTTCCACCATGAAATCTCGCATTCCGCTGCTGGCGTCAATATCCATTCTGCTTCTTTTTTGTTTAGCATCTCTTCCCTGCTCTGCTGAGAATCCAGCATCATCTTCTACTTCTACGGCTCCGTCGCGAACAACCTCACCCGACCCGTCGCCGCAGACTTCGACGATTGCGATCCCCGGTCCACTGCGTTCGTTCCTGCGCATGGCTGGGATCAGCCAGCAGATCGCTCCGGAACAAGTTGTGCCGCTGATCGCACGCAACGTCTTCTCGCTTGGATATCAGGACAAAACGCGGCCGACCGAGTTCCTCACTTTGCTCGTGCGTTACGTCACACAAGCGAGAGAGCTCTCCATTCTGGGCGGTCCCAACGCCGTTATGCGAGTTTCTAATTGCCAGGAAGCGAAGCCGCTGCTCGAGGTGCTGGGATACCGCGAGCGTCCGGACTGCGGACAAAAGGGCAGCTATCTCGAAGCTTCGAATCCGGAACGAGCTTTCCTCACCATCGACTCCGGATTTCCTCTTCCCGCATTGGAAAAAGCGCTGCAAACAGGAACCGTGTTCGAGTATCCGTATCCGACCACTCGCGTTCCGATCGTGTTCGAAGAACGCGATTGGCTGACCAAAGGACACGGATCGAATCTGCTCGACGCGCTCCTGCGCGGCCCCGATCTCTCGCGCCTCTATTGGGCCTTTTCGCGCATGGACGCTCAGACGCAAGTTGCGCTGCGGCAGTCTCCCGGACTCGCCAGGATCACGCCTTATGCTCCGGTCGCCGACTTCTACGGACAGTATCTCCGCATCCGCTCCGGACGCGTGCTGGTGCCGGGCGGAGCGAATGCGGAACCCCACTGGCGCGATCTGGTCGGCGCGAATCCGAGTTCTCCCGGCGAATTTGTCCAGCGGCTGTTTGCCAAAGACAATGGCTGGCTCGCCGCTTACTTTGACGCACTCTCGCGTGTCGATCCCGCGCAGCAGGAGCACTTCACGCAAGCGCCGCGCCTGCGCAATCTGTACGAAGCTCTGAAGAAGTCTGGCGATAATCCCAGCGCCACGCATTCTGTCTTTCGTCCTGATCCTAGCTTGCTGCTGCTCTTCACTCGCGTGCAGTGGGAGGCGAACGGCCAGCCTTACGTGCCTGGAAACGTGACCGTGTGGCAGCGGATTTTGAGCCAGAACAACGGTGACTCTCCCGCAGCTAAAGAAGTGCGCCGGCGCGCTCGTCACATCAACACGCCTGAGCAACTGCTGGAAGCGATGTTCTCGCTTTCCCGAATTGAAACCGACATCGGCCCGGTACAAACCTACCTCTTCCTGAGTGAGTTGGATGGACGTCGTCCACCCGAGCATCGGCTGAGCCCGCAGACGATCTCTTTGCTCGCAGCCAAGTTTCCCGAGCTTTGCGATCAATACCGTCTCTTCGCCGAGTTCCCTGCTCTGAATGACGCGGCCATCACCAGCTTCCTTCAGACGACGCAAGGCCTCGACGGGATCAGCAACCACGATCTGCGCGGTAACGCGCTCGGCATCTTTGAATCGCTGGTCAGCCTGTGGCAGATCTTTGCTCGACAGGGAGAAATCCAGCGTGCCGACCTCAACACATCGCTGGAGCAGATCGAGCATCCCTTCGATCACATCGTCTCGGCCACGCAGCTCTACGATGTCGGCAACCGCGGGATCAAGGACTTGCTCGCAGCCGCCCACGCGCCATCGAACGATCCCCAAGAGGCGCTGCTCGATCTGCTCGCCGGACCGCACCAGACCGGCGTCGATGGCGAGCGTATGCATCAGGAACTTACGCGCCGCATGCAGCTGGTGCTCGCCAACCAGCGGTTGGTTTCACTGGACACTCTGGTTGATCTCGGCAATGGCTTGCATACTCTGTCGGCCGAACAGGCGGAGCGCGATCAATTGGTCCAGCTTGCCGGCGAGCTTCGCGAATTCCAGATGCCGCGCCCGATCTTCAGCAACAGCGAGCGCACCGAATGGGCCGAGGGCATTTACAACAACCGCCACACGGACATGGAAATGCGCACCGACCTGACTAAGGTCGTTAAGTCGCCCGCATCTGCCGTGCAGTTGGCGGAAGCCCGCGGCGAAATGGCTCCGTTCCTGCGCGACACACTCACGGGCCTGAACTACGCGTATTACGAACCGCCGGGAGCGGAGACCCTGCATTACAACCCGCTCTTCGTTCGCTCGCACGACTTCGGCGGAGAGACTGTCCAAGGCGTGCGCATCTGGCAGGATCCGCAATTGTTTGGCGCCGGATCTCCAGCCGGCGGCGGTGCGCGTCTGGTCGGCTCGTTGGCTGATTTGCCGTACGTGCTCGCCTCGGCCGAGCAGGACTTCATCGCCCCGCAAAATGTGCAGGCCCTGATTTGGGAAGAGGTCGTTCCCGGCCTGCTCACCGGCGCGGTGGTTCCGCGCTGGTGGAACGTCAGCCGCGACGAGTTGCATGCGGTCGCGCTTTACCAGGAAATGGGCGAGCAGCTCATCGATGCATCGGCGAAGAATGACGAGCTGCGCAAGCGCGTGATGAGCATTCTCTCCGAACGCATGGCGCCGCGTACCGCCGATCGCATCGAAGCCGCGCTGCGCAGCGGCGAACCCGAGACCGCGCTTGCGATCACCGCTCCAGCGGACACGTTTTACCTGGCAGCGCAATTTCGCCAGCGCTATCCCGATGCGTCGGATCCAGTTCCTGCGGAGAAGGATTTGCAAGAGCTCGCTCAGCGCGCTCCCGATCAGGTGAGCTGGGATCGGCTGTCGCGCGACTTTGGCGTGCCACATCCGGTGCTCACGTACAGCTACTCGCGCGAGCTGCTGAATCTTTCGCCTTTTCCGTCGTTCATGGGCAATGCCAACCGGCTGTTTGTCGAATCGTGGGATTCGACCAATCTGTATTGGGCGCGTCTCGCCGACGAGCGCGGCTATTCTCCGGTGATGCTCAACCGGCTTGTACCCGAGCTTACGCGCCGCATGGTCGAGAAGATTTTTGGCACTGATCCGATGGAGGATTGGCCGGCGCTGGTGCGCGCTACGAAACAGACCGGCGAAGAGTTCCTGCAAGGGAAGATCGCGACTGTGGCGATCAATGACGGCAACAGCGACCGGCAGCAGGGAGGCAACGTGGCCGGTCCGACGAAGTGAACTAATTTTGGAAGAACGAGGCAGTATGACCTCCAATTCCATTTTGGGACTTTGACCTCAGCGCTGGTGACTGTGCAAGGGAAAAGCAGCTGATGTCACAACTAGAGAACATTTCAGGTATCAGGCAATGAAGAAATCGGGCATCTTCCTCGCAATCGTTTCGTTGTTCCTTATCTCGGACTCCAGTCCGAGAGCCGCCGCTCAGCAGGGACAACGTTTTCACGTGGTCGTCGATCTCGTTCAGCTCAACGTCGCGGTCACCGACAACAAAGGCAACTACATCACCGGTCTCTCTCCTCAAGACTTTTCGATCACCGAAGACAATATCCCCGAGGAGATCGCCACGTTCGCTGAGGGCGACGCTCCCGCGCGGCGCGTGAACGAAACCGCGACCGGCAAAACGGAAGATGCCGCGATCACTTCCGCATCGGCGTCTGAAGATGGCGTGAGCCGCATGAACGCGATCTTCGCCGGCGCGAATGTGTACATCCTGTTTGACACCAGCAACTACATGTATCGCGGCTTCGTTTTCGCGCAGGATGCGATCGCCGATTTTGTTCGCTCGCTCTCTACCGCGGATAAAATTGCGTTCTACTCCTATAGCCGCGATCTCTCGCGTGCTGCCTCCCTCACCCCCGATCGCAGCGATGTGATCCGCGGCATTCGCACTACGGTTGCGGGCGATGCAGCCGCGCTCTACAACTCGCTGCTGCTCACTCTGAAAGACGCAGGGCAGACGCAAGGTAGAAAAGTGGTCGTCGTATTTTCCAACGGACCGGACAATGCCAGCATTGTGCCTCCTGAGGACGTTGCTGAACTGGCGCAGTCGTCCGGCATTCCTATTTACATGATCAGTACGCGCGAAGCGCGGCTTGAGCCAGTCTCGACCGCAGTCTTCGAACGCATGACCGCCGACACCGGCGGCAAAGCGTACTTCGCGAAGAACTGGAAAGATGAGAAGCAGGCCTTTGCCTCCATCCGCGACGATCTTGGACATCTGTATTCGCTGAGCTACTATCCCAAAACCAATCCCAATAACGGCTGGCGCACGATCCACGTGAAGCTCGTCGGCGAGCGCCTCAAGAAGTACCACGTGAGAACGCGGAATGGATACCGTCCGCAGCCCGCATCGCAGTCGCTCGACGCGGAAGTCGTCGGCACAGCCGACTCCGGGCAGAACCGCTGACGCAACGAGCGATGCAGCTAACGCTTTCCAAGCGGCCAAGAGCTCATGAGTTGTCATCCCTCAGGCCGCCGCGCAGCTCTGGACTCTTCATAAAAAGCTGATGCCTGGGGATCCGCTTTTGCCACGCTCGACGAAGAACAGATCCCCCGCGCCGCAAAATCGGAACTGTCGATAAACAGAGAGCATCGTAGGCGGCGCGAGGGATGACAGTTCCCAAAATGGCGCCTGATTTTCCACAGCTCCTCCTATCTCGTCATCGCAGCAGCAGATACCCTGGAGACCAGAATGAAAGCTCATCGATTATCCGTAGTATGTGCACTGATCCTGTTCACAACCGCTGCCTTCGCCCAGAAACAAGGCGTGATCTTCCTCGTTCGCCACGCCGAACGAGCTGACACTGGCGGAGATGCCGCGCTGCTCAATTCGACCGGCGAAAAGCGTGCGCAGTGCCTGGCGAAAACTCTTGACGGTGCGGGCATTCAGAAGATTTACGTCACCGACATTCAGCGAACGCAGCAGACCGCCGCGCCTCTCGCGCAGGAGCTCCATCTCCAACCAACGGTCATTCCCAAAAAGGATCTTAGTGAACTCCTGCGTGATTTAAGAGAAACCAGAACCCAGCACGTCCTGGTCGTTGGACATGCCGACACGCTGCCGGAAATTGTGCAGCGCCTCGGAGTCGGAACCATTCCGCCGTCTCCCCAACAAGATTACGACCGCATGATCATCATTCCGGTAATCCACGGGAAGCTGCAGCCCATGATTACGATTCATTACTGCCCCGCAGCGCCGTAGCTTCGAACTACCGAGCTGAAGGATGTCGAAATCTTTACGGAACGCGGAGGCGTCTCGCGATTTCGGGACCTAGCTGCTGGAAATGTCTTACGTTCCAGGTGTAAATCACGGTGGCTCCAGCCTTCAGCGCGCAGTGGGCAAGCAGAGCGTCATAAATCGTGCCACCCACGATGCCTTCGGTTGCCGATGCCTGAATGGCCTGAACGTACTCTAATGCGGTCAAAGCAATTGGGGTCAGCCGTTCCACCACATTTTCAAGGAACAGCAGGACCTGATCGCCACTAAGCCTGTGTTTGCCTGGCAAGCGAGTAGCCGTTGCGTAGAGTTCCGCCAGACTATGAGCCGCGCATCCTGCCTCGTTGCGAGTCGCTTTCAAAAACACCTTTAAGCTCGCCTCATGATGCTCATGATCTTCGAGAAAGACCGGCAGCAGCACGGAAGTGTCAAACAAAGTCTTCACGAAGGACCGCCAAGATTGTGTGCGTCGCGCTCGCGACGAACTTGCCGAGCGGTTTTTTCGACCGTTTCGGCGGATAGAGGCTCCCCGGTCCGGTACACCCACACGCCATGCTTCTTTCTTAGCTGCGCCTCACCCCGAACAGGACGCAAGGTGATCTCTTCCCCGCTGCTTTGGATCTCCAGGGCATCGCCGGGCTCAAGATGCAGTTCATCGCGGAAGGGTTTCGGCAGCACGATGCGTCCGGCTTTATCCACAGTCGATCTCATAATGGCATTTTACCATACCAATTACCACTGGCAAATGGCACTCAGTGGCCCAGGATCGCGGCTCTCTCCCCGCTGGGTGTCTCGTGTTCCGGCACCATCAGCGAATTGAACAGCAGCGGATACGTGTTCTCGGATTGCCCGCGGAACTGGCAGCGGAAGCCGATGAGCACTACGCGGCCTTTGCCGAGCGGCACGGAAGCTGCGGCGACTTTGCCGGTAATGTGATCTTCGCCGAGCAGCCATCCACTCAGCAGCGGCTTCGATTTCGCATAGGTGGCCAGCACCCTAATGCCGTCGTGCTCGCCTAGCTGCTGCATCGGATCGGGCTTCGGTTTGTTCTCAGCTTCATAGCGCAACGGTCCCGCAGGCGGCTTCGGATCCCAGAGTTGAAACGCATCGGAGTTCACGAAGAACGCCACGGAATTCGGCTCCATGCCGCGCGCTTCCGGTAGGTTGGGATCGACGTTAATCCGCAGCAGAGACCCCGGCGCGTAAAACGCCGATGGACTCGTTCCCGCCAGCGTGTTGCGCACCGGCAACCCGAATTCCTGGATGGCGAAGTCCGACGCGCTACCGAGTGCGACCAGCTGTCCGCCGTCTTCGACAAACTTTTCCAGTGCCAGCGCGCCTTCCAGTCCTAATCCGCCGCTGTACTCCGGACGTTGCTCCGGCACTAACGACCGACCAAACTCCGAGGCGAATGGACCTCGGGGCGGCGCGCCGGGCTGCCAACCGTGCAGGATGGAGTTAGGTGACTGATCGGGAATCACAATCGCGTCGTACTTGCTGCGCAGCTCGCCTTTGCGCACGTCCGCGTCATGCAACACGTCGTAGTGGATGCCATAACGGTCGAAGAGCCACTCCGTCCAACCTGCATCCATGCTCGGTTCCCACGAGACATACAGGCCGATGCGCCCCAAACGCTCGCCATCAGCAGGACTCAAGTGATGCTCCGGCTCGCTCACCGTGATCGGCTTTGTGGGCAGCTCGGTCGGCTGATCGATGCGCGCTACTTCCACGCCCATTTGCAGAGGCAGAGTCCACCCGGTCATGTCGTACGGACGCTTTGGCGGACCGCCTGGACTCACGCGCAAATCGGGGTAGTGCTGCGGCTCCATGAGATCGATCAACAATGGACGGAATGACTGCGCTGCCGGAATCACGACGCTTCCCGCGGGATAAGTGCGGTCGCCCACGGTGATCGGGGCCGTGGCTTCGTCGATCTGGATGCCGCCGGTCTGAAGCGAGAACAACATGTCGCCCATCGCCGTGGGATCGTGCTGGTCTTTCGGCAGCACATAGGCGTACGGTCCGCCTTTGCTGCCTTGCTCCACCTGATCGTGATTCATCTTCCAAAAGTCAAAGAGCCACTGATCTTTGCGACGAGACGCGATGTCCAGGATCGCCATGTCGCCGGTGACCATGTAATCCACCGAATCGCGCAGACGCCACCATCCACCGCGCCACGGATTCGGATAGAACGTACTCGGCTCGCGTGCCGAAATCCCATTCGGGAACGCCTTCGGCAGCGAGTCAGGAGCGGCATAACCGGGTGAAGCGTAGCCGGAAAGGAATCCTGCAGTCTCCGTCAGGATGCCGATCATGTTGTGGTAGTAGGGCGCTGTGCGCATGCCGCCGTTCCACCAGGTGTCGAAGGACATGTGCGAGACGACGCCGGATTTGTGCTCATCGGCAAAGCGATAGGCCATCGCGCTGCCCACAAGGTTCACGCCGCGCATTACCTCCGGCGGAATGTTGGGATTCATCGGATCGTCATACGGCGGCACGATGATGCGCGCCGGATACGGCGCGGTCTGGTGCTGGTTGTAAACGATCTGCGGAAAGTACTCGGTATACAGCAGCTTGGCGACATTGCGGCTTTCGGCCTGATTGAAGGTGTACCAGTCGCGATTGTTGTCGTGGCCGACGTAACGATTCCAAAGCTCGATCGTCGGCGCTGTCTCGTACGGCGTGTTGTAGTTTTTCGCGTACCAGTGCGCGACGATGTCGAGCCCGTCCGGATTGATCACTGGACAGAGCACGAGAATCACATCGTTGCGGATGCGCCGCATCTCGTCGCTCTCTTCGGTAGCAACGCGATAAGCGATCAGCGGCGACTGCTGCGCTCCGGCCACTTCGGTCGCGTGCAGTCCGCCGTCGATCCAGACCATCGCTTTGCCTTGCTGCGACAGCTCGTTCGCGGTCTTCTCGTCGATGGTTCCGGAGGCAAGCTGCTTAACAATGGACTTGTAGCGATCAAGGTTCTTGATGTTCTCTTCGCTGGAAATGATCGCGACAAACATCTCGCGTCCATAGCCGCTTTTGCCGATTTGCTCCAGCTTCACCCGAGGACTCGCCGCCGCGAGAGCCTGGAAGTATTTCGTCATCAGCTCATAGTCAGCCAGATGAAAATCGGCGCCCGGTGCAAAGCCAAACACGGATTCAGGAGTCGGCACCGAAGCCGCCGACTTTGTGGTTTTCTTCGACGAAGCAAAGAGTGACCCGAGAAGAAGAAGCAGTACAGCAAAAGTAATCCAGATTTTGCGGCAGCAGAACATGAGCGCTCCAGACTAAAGATATTGTTCAGAAGGAAGCTGCGGATTCTATCTTGTCCGTTGCCTACAAGACAATCGGCGAGATGTAAAGAATGTGAAACCGTTCTCACGCGCGCCTGAAGGCGATCATCGGAGAAGCGCCTCGCAAACAAAAAATCCTTTTTTTCAGTCGAACCCAAAATCTAAAGGACTTACGTTGGGATAACCCAATCGCAACCCAACTTTCCTTTGGGTTAACCCAAATCTTCTTTGGGTTTGGTTTGGGTTAAACCCAAACTTTCTTTGGGTTAACCCAATCTTGCTTTTCAAAGTGATGATCGCCCGCCGGCAGGCGCCCCGGTAGCGAGCAGCGGTGCCGGCCCGCGAGTCCCGATTGCAGCCCAACGTCGCGAAATTTGATGTGCGATACCTACGGTTCAACAACTTACAAAGAAAAATACCGGCAAATACCGGAAACTTGCTCGGTATCTCCCCGGAATAATTCCGGAGCGCCGTCGGTATCTGCCCGGAATTCATCCGGAATATCTCCGGTGTCTGCGTGAATGAGAAACGTGACGCCAATGCAAGCTTCTCGGAGCAGAAAGAGTCCAACTGGAAACGGAAAGGGGTGACCAGGAATGGTGCGTTCGCCTTTGTGAGAGCGTAAATGGGAGCGCAGCAAAAGACCGGGAGCGCGGAAGAAGATCGCATCCGTCCTTGGTACCGCACATCTACTCACACGTCAAGCACTTTCTGAGCGGAGGAAGGACCGCTGCGCGCCCTCGCGAAATGCCTTCACTCGCAGCGCAGCGCCTCGAGTGGATCCACGCGCGTCGCACGGCGAGCAGGGATGGAGGTGGCCGCAATCGCGAGAACACCCATCAAGAGCGCGACACCGATCAACGTCTGTGGATCGAAGGGTTGAACATTCCACAGCAGACTGTGGATCAAGCGGCTCAAGCCAATGGCCAGCGGAATACCGATCACGACTCCGCACCCGACCAGCAGCATCGACTCGCGCAACACCATCGCGCGCAGCGAGCGGCGATCGGCGCCGAGCGCCACGCGAATACCGATCTCACGCGTGCGCCGCGTAACCGAGTAGGCCATGATCCCGTACAGGCCCACGCTGGCGAGCAGCAACGCCAGCACTCCAAACAAACTGGTTAGCTCGGCAAAAAGGAATTGCTGGCGCAGGGTTAAGTCGATCTGTTCGGTTTCCGTGCGGATTCCGTAAATGGGAAGGTTCGGATCGATCTGCGCGATGGCCCGGCGCACATCGGCAACCACGTTATGGGGATTGTTCCACGTACGGATCATAAAGCCTGGTTCGCGAATGAACGTCTCGGGCGCCTGGCGATAAAACGTGTACAGCGTCGCGTCGGAATGTTTGAGGTCCGCGTAGATCGCGTCGTTGACCACGCCAATGATCTGACAATCCTCTTTGTACATGGTCCAACGCGGATCTTTGTGTACTGTGTGTCCCAATGGCGACTGGCTGCCGAACAATTTGGTGGCGAGCTGCTGATTGATCACTGCGACTTTGGTTGAAGTCGGCGAGTCCTGAGCATCAAAGGTTCTACCTTGCAGCAGCCGCATTCCCATAACCCGAAAATAATCGGCTCCCACGACGTTGTACATGCTGTCGACATCTTGCCTTTTCCCAGGCAAGTCGCTGTTCACCACTCCGCCGCTCATATCCTCGCTTACGGGAGTGTGGTGGGTGAAGGCGACGGCGCGCACGCCGGGAACTAATTGCAATCGGGCAGTGATCTCATCGAGCAGGTTGGTCAATCGTTGTCCGTGATAGCCGCTCAAACTGGGATCGACACTGAAGAGCAGGAGATTATGACTGTCGAATCCCAAATTGGTACCTCGCAGGTTCTCCAGCGTACGCACAAATAAGCCGGCGCCCACCAGCAACAGGACCGATAAAGCCACTTGCGCCGCAACTAAGCCTTTGCTCAAGCGCGATTCCGGCTTCGCCAACGTGGAAGAACCAGAAGTCTTCAACGCGGAGGTGAGTTCGACACCTCCGGAACGAAATGCCGGGATCAGGCCAAACGCGATCGAGGTCACAACCGCAATCAGCGCGCTGAAGGCGACGACGCTGCCGTCGAGATGGGCGGCAATCGTGAAGCGCGTTTGCGGCGGGGAAAGCAGCCTGACCAGCAAGCGGCTCGTCCACAGAGCAAAAATCAATCCCAGCGCCGCGCCGGTTAATGCCAGTAGCAGGCTTTCCGTCAGCAGTTGCCGCACGATGCGCGTTCGCCCTGCACCCAACGAGAGCCGCACAGCCATCTCGCGCGAGCGCGCAGCGCCGCGCATCAGAAGCAGATTGGCGACGTTGCCGCAGGCGATCAACAAAACCAGCGCAACCACGCAACCAAGAATCAGCAACGGTCGAGAGAATTCTTCGTTTAGTTCGTCGAGGCCGCGGTTGCCAGAGCGCAAATCAATGCGCGGAGACCTTGCGTTGTCCTGATTGGTAACTCCCATCGCGCTGAGCTCTTGTCGAAACAGACCATTCAATTTGGCTTGTGCCTGAACGTCGGTCTGCCCGGGAGCGATCCTTCCCATCATCTGCACCCAAAAAGTGTTGGGCCGCAAGTAGAGACTCGGTTGGCCCGGTGCAGGTGCCGGCTCGCCCATGGTGTTGAGCTCTCCTTCGGCGCGCAGCGGCGCGTAAACGTCGATGGGCACCCCCGGCTGTACGCCAAAAAAGTCTCGCGGTACTACACCTACAATCGTTAACGGATGGTCGTTCACCAACAGCTTTCGTCCTATGATGTTTGGATCGGAGTCGAAGTGACCGCGCCAAAACTCGCAGCTGATGACCGCTACCAGTTCCGATTCGGGACGATCGTCATCATCATCGAACAGTCTGCCCGTAGCCGGACGAACATCGAGATCGCGGAAGAAGTTTCCTGAGACAAGCTGACCAAACGTCATGCTGCCGCCGACATTCACTTTTTGCGGAAAGCTGAACCCAAACAAGCTGGAGAAGATACCGGATTGGGAAAACTTCCGGAACGCCGCGAGGGAGAAGGACTCCAGAACCTCGCGCCCGGCGCTATCCCTGCTCTGGTGCCCGTCCATGTCGACCTGCAATGCATTCGGGAACTCCCAAGCGGGTGCTTTCGACCAGTCGAGCAGCCTCAGGCTTTCGGCATCGCGCACCGGCAGCGGTTTGAGCAGGACTGAATGCACGACGCTGAAGATCGCGCTATTCGCGCCGATGCCAAGGGCAAGCGTGAGGACCGCGACCGTGGTGAATCCGGGAGCGTTGCGCAGCGTGCGCAGTCCATAGCGCAGGTCGGCGACAAAATCATGCAGCAAATGGAAACGGCGCGTTTCTCGGCAGCGCTCGCTGTACTTTTCGATTCCGCCGAATTCGAGCCGAGCGCAGCGCAGGGCTTCGGCTTTCGATAAACCTGATTTTTCGAGTTCGGAGGCGCGCTGCCCAATATGGAACTCGATCTCCTCGTTCATCTCGAGGTCGAGACGATCGCGATGAAAGAGTCGGTCGGAGAGGAAGCGGAATTTGGAGGACATAGCGAACCTCAAAAGCACTTCACTACTGCTGTCATCCTGAGCGAGGGCGCACGCCCGAGTCGAAGGACCCCGAGGATCTCGATCGCCAGGAATGCCGACCGGAGTTTTTTAGGCGATTGCCCTTGCGCTTCCGTCCAAAGTTCCAGGCGAAAGTATTCAAAGAAAATTTGGAGGGCACCGAAGGCTGTAATTGCATCGGGATCCTTCGACTCGGGCGTTCGCCCTCGCTCAGGATGACAGAGCTAGACAATTTCCTCCGCTTTCGTTTGCAGTACCAACGCAATCGCCGCGGCCAGCCGTTCCCAGCTTGCGGTCTCTTTTTCCAGGCGGCGCTGCCCGGCGCGAGTCAACCGATAAAACTTCGCACGGCGATTGTTGTCGGAGATTCCCCATTCGGAACTGAGCAATCCCTGCTCTTCTAAGCGATAGAGCGCCGGATAGAGCGCACCTTGCTCGACCTCCAACGCGCCGGCGGAGATTTGCATGATTCGCAGCAACACGCCGTAGCCGTGCAGCGGACTTAGCGAGACAGCCTTGAGAATTAAGAGGTCCAGCGTTCCGGGAAGAAGTTCAGCTTTCTGATCCATGCTCTTTCCTAAGCTGCTTAGGCAATATACTGCTGGATACCTAAGCTGTCAAGGAGAGCGCCCTCTCAAGAAACGGGTGAGGGCGGCCATCTCTCGGAACCGAAAACCGTCAACCCATTCCCTACCGGGAACGGTACTGACAAGCCCTGGCTTTTAGGATTTACTCTGGCGTTTCCGCCACCGCGCTCTGGGGCACGATCGGCTGCGGGCGCTGGGGACGGTTTTCCATGCGCGGCGCTGAGGCACCTTGCGAAGCGGCTCCCGCTTCCTGACGGCCATGGAAGACTCGCTCGTCGAATTTGCCGAAGATCATCTTGCCGGCGGTTGTCTGGAGAACTGACGTGACGGAGATGTCCACATTCTTGCCCATCATCTTGCGCGCGTTATCGACGACGACCATCGTGCCGTCGTCGAGATAAGCGACACCCTGGTTGTACTCCTTGCCTTCTTTCAGGATGAAGACCTTCATGGCTTCCCCGGGCAGCACGATCGGCTTGAGGGAGTTGGCCAGCTCGTTAATGTTGAGCACTTCAACGCCCTGGAGCTGGGCGACTTTGTTGAGGTTGAAGTCGTTGGTGATGATCTTGGCTTCGTACAGCTTGGCGAGTTCGATCAGCTTGAGATCGACCTCGCGGACCGCGGGAAAATCGTCTTCGACGATCTGCACGTTCATTGTGGCCATTTTCTGGATGCGCTGAAGGATGTCCAGTCCGCGGCGTCCACGATTGCGCTTGAGCGAGTCGGCGGAGTCGGCGACCAGTTGCAACTCCCGCAACACGAATTGCGGGATTACCACGATGCCGTCGAGGAAGCCGGTTTCGGCGATGTCGGCGATGCGGCCGTCGATGATCACGCTCGTGTCGAGGATCTTGCTGCTCCGCTTGGACTGCTTTTCCGAGCCGAAGATCCCGCCGAGCGCCGAGAGGTTTAGCAGGTCGCCCTTATTGGCGCCGACGATCAGGCCAACATACGACATGAGCAGCATGACGAAAAGCTGAAGAAAGCGCTGCGTGCTTCCGGGCTGAATCGTGTCGTGCAGGACCAGGCTGAATAGATAGGCGCCGAAGATGCCGAGGATACTCCCGATCACCGCGCCGATCAGACGCTTCAGGCTGACGACGCGCAGACGCGCCTCAAAGAGAACCACGGCAACGCCGATTGCCGCGCCCGCCCCGGCTGCGGCCCATTGCTCCAGACCGAACGGACGAAGCACGAAACAGGCGATGCCTACGACAAGTATGAAGACGAGACGAATGAATAACAGGTCCATGGGACCTCCCCAAGGGGACGCGTGAACTCTTGCTCCGGGCACGCTCCCGGGATTCTGATTGGTTAGCTAGCGAACCGCTTATGAACTCGAACTTTGGAATGAGGCCGCGCTCGTATGACAAGGAAACTGGCGCGGATGCGAGAAGTATATACCGGAGTTCCGCGTTTCCGTACGAGCGTAATTTCCTCCCAAGCTACTGAGCTCCTGAGCGGCTAAGTTGCTCAGCTTCGGTGCTTTGCTTGCACGTCTCGATCGAGTCAATGCGCGGATCACGGCGCGGGCATTCAGCCAGTTAATGACCTGGGAAGCACCGTTATTAGATTTCCCTTGTTCCTGCCCGCAACGGAGCGCAAGGTGTGGAAGCGCCATTCTTGGGCGCACCTCTTGGGATTGCTGCCAACCAGCGGCGCCAAGCTCTCCTTAGCGGGAGAAAACGAGGGACAGGCCCGGCCCGAATCTCGGGGGAGAATGGGTTGGCCTGTCCTGGTTTTAGCTAGCTGCTGAGCTTCTCAGCTGCTAAGCCCGGGATTTCGCCTGGGGCTTCCGCAGATTACCCGGCTGACGTGCATAGTGGACACAGTGGACTTCATGGACGTTGTGGACGGTTGTCTTTCCGTCAATGCTCGGCGCCTCGGTGCTTAGAAGCTTAGGAGCTGAGCAGCTTAGAAGCTTCCCTCAGAAGCTGATTTCAAAAAACTGATTGAACGGGTTATTGATCGGCAATTTGTTGAAGTGCTGGAAGCCGGCTAGTTGCGTAATCCTGCGGGCGTTCCCTTCTCCCATGCCTGCACCGTACCCGGCGCCTTGATGCGCGAGCGAGCAGGTCATACACTGCAACGTACTGACGGAATAGAAGAGCTTTCCTAGAGGATTGATGTTGTCCTCGATGTTGTCACGCATGTTCGGCTCGATGCAGAACCAGGTGCCGTCGCGTTTGAGCGCTCCGGCGATCGATCGCGCGCAGGCTTCGGGCGAGACCATGTCGTGCAGGCAATCGCAGGTCAGAATCAAATCAAACTCGCCGCTCTGTGGTAGTGAGTTCGCCGAGCGTTCCTCAAAATGCAGGCGACCGGAGACGCCTTCGCGCATGGCGAGCGAGTTGGCATACGCGATGTTCGGACCGTAATTGTCAAAGCCGACGAAGTTCGAATTTGGAAATGCTTTAGCTAGCGCGAGCAGAGCCTTGCCGCGTCCGCAGCCGACGTCGGCGACACGCGCTCCGCGTTGCAGCTTCTGGTGAACTTGCGGCATGGCCGGAATCCAAGTTGAGGCCAGAAAGTTCTTGTAGCCGGTCTCGAACAGCCGCTCGGTGCCTTCGAAGGTGTCGTGCGTGTACTCGCTGTAGGGCACGCCTCCACCATGACGAAATGCTTCCATAATTTTGGGAATGATCGAGTAGTGGTCGGGAATCATCTGCGACGCGCCCATCAGGAAGAAGGGACTGGCTTCCTGCGCCAGAACCATCGCGTGTTCCGCGTCGAGAGTGACCCGTCGCGTATCGGGATCGTAGGCGAGGTACTCGCCGGCGACCATAGCTTTCATCCATTCGCGGACATAGCGCTCGGTTAGCCCAGTCTTTTGCGCCAATTCTTCTGAGGTCACCGGTTTGCCATCGGCCATGGCCTTGAACAGGCCTAACTTGTCACCGATGTAAACGAGCGGACCATTCATTGCCGCGGCAATATCGCCGACTACTTTGAATGCGAAATCATGCGCCTTCTCCATGTTGGGAGTGGTGGAATTAAGACTGGGAGCCGTTGCCATGGGTATCCTCCTGATTTTCTATGAGGAAAAAAGATTACTCCCGGGCAGAGTTCCTAACAAGAGCAGAACAGCGCCAAGGATGGTTAGTGCGGAGCAAGCGGCGAAGCCGCAGGGTGGAAGCCCTCCCATTTATGGGAGGGTACGAGGCCCTCGGGCCTCGCAAAGAGAGCTAGCGAGATTTTGATTGCGCTTTAGCGCCGGTCCACACGCGCCATGCGCGCTTCCGAGGAAGATTATTGCTAACTAACACGACGCCACGGCCGTGGGACCACGATTCTTGGACGCGCAAGCGCCTAACACCAGCGCTGAAGCGCGAGAAGGGTCGCTCTCTATTCCGCGAGGCTTGAAAGCCTCGCTCCCTCCCATAAATGGGAGGGCTGCCACCCTGCGGCTTCGCCGCTCTGTTGGCCGGCTTACTTCCCGTTCTTCTCCAACTCCGCCGAAGCCTGGTCGATCAACTCCGTCTCAGCTTGCAGGACCTTGGCGACCTTCTCAATCTCGGGATCGGCGTCGTTGTAGCGCTTTTCTTCGATGGCTTCTCGAATCCCCGGCATCGTTTTCGGAGCATATCCGGTGAACCAGCCAGGGGCGTAGATCATGTTCTTGTACCACGGACGGCGAGGCAGACCTTCGTCGAGAGTCAAGCGGCGCGAACTTTGCAAGAGCAATTCGTTAAGCGCCGCGAAGTTCGTGTTGGCTTCGTCGGAACCGATATGAGCCGACGCTTTGCGGTACCGCGCAGCGCTTTGCGTCAGCGTGGCAATGGCATTGTCGAGCGGCGCGAAATTCAGGTATGGCGGCACCTCCTCACGCGCCGGTGCAACGGTCGGATGCTTGGGATCCGACGTAGCCGCGTACACGCCATCGTCGAGATCGCGATTCGTTTCTGTCGCCTCGTCCTGTTGATCCTTGAGCATTTTCTTGAGCTGATCGTCGTACATCTTCATCGTGTCGGCGAAGTCGGTGAACTGATACGGGAGAACGTCGGCATCGGCAAAGCGCATCACCATGCTGCCGATCGTCTGCGAGAGAGCACGGCCATACGTGAAATCGGTATCCGAGAAATGCGTGAACCAGTAGAAGTCGTCGTAGATCGAGTGATAGATGCCCTCTTTATCTTCTCCACCGTATTCAAGATTCAGCGAGGCAATCCCGAGGTGGTCGAGGAAGGTGGTGAAGTCGGTGCCGGAACCGAGCGGCTCAATGCGCAGGTCTGGACGCGAGCGCGCTTCTTTTTTTTCTTCCGGCGTGCCCATCGAGAGCTCGCGATCCTGATCGCGCTTCCACACGGAAATGTGCTTCTCGGGATCCTGAATGTCTTTCGTGACTTCGTTCACGAAGGATTCGAGAGTATGCGAGCCACCGGCGCCGAAGTAGCCACGACCGTTGCCGTCGCTGTTGATGTAAATAGCGGCGTGTTGCTTCAGCTCCGGCCCGTGATATTCGGCCCATTCGGTAGAGCCGAGGAGCATCGGCTCCTCGCCATCCCAGGCGCAGTAGATGATCGTGCGCCGCGGCTTCCAGCCCTGCTTCATGAGCTCGGATAAGGAGCGCGCTTCTTCGAGCAAAGCCACTTGTCCCGAAATGGGATCTTCGGCGCCGTTCACCCAGGCATCATGATGATTGCCGCGAACAATCCACGTGTCCGGCTCGATTGCGCCGGGAATTTTGAACACAACGTCGTACACCGGCTTGATGTCCCAATTGAAATTAATCTTGAAGTGAACTTTCGTCGGTCCGGGTCCAACGTGATATGGCAGCGCGAGCGCACCGCGCCAGTCGGCCGGCGCCATCGGACCACTGAGGGCTTTCAACAGCGGCTCGGCATCGCCGTAAGAGATCGGCATCACAGGGATTTTGGTGATAGTGGGCGCATCCTTAACCGCGAGGCGTTTCGCATCCGGCGTAGCGCCGACTCCTGGCGTGAGCGGGTCGCCGGGATACTGCATGAAGTCCATCACGCTGCCGCGCTGCACGCCTTCGAGCGGACGCATTGGACCGTCAGGGAATGTCGGCTCCTGATAGTAGCCATCGTCCTTGGGATCGGAGTAGATTAGGCATCCAATCGCGCCGTGCAGGTAGGCAAGCTTCGGCTTGACTCCTCGCCATGAGTGCCCATATTTGGCGATCACGATCGCACCCTTCACCGAGACACCGAGGCGCTGGAGGCGTTTGTAGTCTTCGACGACGCCGTAGTTCACGAAAACCAGCGGGGCAGTCACATCGCCGTCGATGGAGTATGCGTTGTAGGTCGGGAGCTGCTCAGCCTTTTGTCCACTGGTTGGATCGACCGGGATCGTCGGCTCTTCCAGCTTGGCGCGGAACTGGGTGGGCGCGACCATTTCGACGAGCCGTTCTTTCGGCGTGGGGAAGAGCACGTTGAAGGTTTCAATATGCGCATCGAGTCCCCAGCTCTTGAATTTATTGAGGATCCACTCGGCGTTCTCTTTATCGTAGGGCGAGCCCACATGGTGCGGACGCGCGCTCAAATGCTGCATGTACTCGCGCTGCAGTGCCGGATCGGGAATGGCGCGGAATTTCGTCTCCCACTGCTGCTCAGTCTGCGCCGATTGCGGCAGATAGCCGAAATATGTGTGCTCGTCCGCAGCACGCGCGGTGAAAACTGGAATAAACAACAACAGCACTGCCAGAGTGAGTCGTCGCATAAGCCTCGCTTCCGAGTCGGAATAAATTGCGGGGCGAATT